>NZ_NFIN01000038.1 GCF_002161765.1 Bacteroides sp. An322
TGAGGACGCTCGTCTTATTACTAAGACAAGCCGTTTTCCCGTTATACACTGCTTCTCTTGTCTATCCAAAACATTTCAAATATCTCATGCCCCCGAAGAAAGGGGAAACTACCTGCAAAGATAAGGAGGATTTTGCTCTTCTCCAAATTTTCGGCAAGGTTTTTTATCCGCCGCCCGGCTCGCCGCCGGGCTTCCTTTCCGAAAGCGGGTGCAAAAGTACGGCTTTTTTCCGTACACGCAAACTTATCACGCACTTTTTTTGATGTTTTTTTGAATTTATTTTTAAACGCATTGTAATACAGCCATTTACGGATGAATGATTTTTGATGAAAGGACTTAGATGCACTGAACCGTACACATTATTATATTATATACGCGGGAAGAAAAAAACAGCGCCTGATTTTTTTCACAAAAACCGACTATATATATGGCACAAAAAAGGAAGCAGGGTGAAAAGGCAATCCAAGCAGGATGAAATTGGAATCACATTAGGATGAAACTGGGTACGAAGACGGATGAGTTTGAACATGGAGTTTTATAAAGGACATTTCTTTACTTGAAAATACAATTTAAAGCAACTTCATTAATCATACAAAGTGTCTAATTTTTTGACACTCACTGTCTAATTTTTTGACACTTTACTAAATGTTAATTATTGTAACATATTGATTATCAGATAAAACTTCCTTTGGCACGATATTTGCTATGAAAAATATAAAAAGTAAGAAACAAATAACAACGAATATGAACCAAACGATTCTACGCAACCTGTTTTACACGCTGAAGCGGTTCCGCACGGCTTCATTCCTAAATTTATTAGGACTATCCGCCGCCTTTGCCGCCTTCATCGTAATTATGATGAAAACCCGTTATGAACAACAATTCGACACCTGCTATCCCGAACCCGAACGGCTGGCGGTGCTGAACCTTTCCATTGACGGGAAAGACAACGAGCTGGTGGTGGTGCCTCGCCCGTTTGTAGATGCTGCCATCCAAGAGACCACGGGAATCGAATGCGGCACCCTGCTTTCGATGCAATTCGGAAGTAATCTGGTATATACTGACCCGCACTATCCGAAATACATCAAGGAAAACGTTGCAGCTGTATATCCCGATTTTGCAAAGACTATCGGAATGACTTTCGTGGAAGGCAATGACGAAGGGCTGGACACCCCCAACGGAGCCATTATCTCGGAAAGCCAAGCCAAACGGCTTTTCCCTGACGGAAGTGCCATAGGTAAATACATCTATTTGGAAAGTCCACACCAAGCTACCGAGGAAACACAATTCAGAATTAGCGGAGTGTACAAGGAATTCCCGAAAAATGCCCAACTCACCAATGACATCTATTGTCGCATTGGAGAAAAATGGGACCTCAACCAATGGGGAAGCTGGAGCTATCTGGCTTTCGTCCGCCTGGAACCCGGAGTCACTTACGAAGAAGTCAACCGCCAATTGGTTCAGAACAAGATTATCAACGATAAGATGGAGAAGTCATCTGATTTCAAGGAAGTCAAGCCCATGGTTATTCCTATCCGAGATGTGTACTACCACACCAAGCCGTGGTTCTACTTCAAGACGGGCGACCTGCAGCACACGCGCCTGATGATTCTTATCGCCATACTGGTCATCGGCATCGCCGCCGTGAACCTTATCAACTTCACCACCGCCCTCACCCCGATGCGCATCCGCAGCATCAACACGCAAAAGGTATTGGGAAGCTCTGTCGGCTCGCTCCGCACGGGACTGGTGCTGGAAGCCGTGTGCACCGTGTTGCTGGGCTGGCTGATTGCGCTGGGCATCGTGGCTTGCCTCACGCAGACACAGGCACTTGACGCGTTGGATTTCAATCCCGCACTGAAAGACTATCTGCCCGTCATTTTCGGAAGCGTAGGCATCGCCCTACTGACGGGTGTACTTGCCGGACTTTATCCGGCATGGTACATGACCTCGTTCCCACCCGCACTGATGCTGAAAGGCAACTTCGCCCTGAGTGGAAAAGGAAAACGGCTCCGCACCGCACTAGTCAGCTTCCAGTATTTCATCTCGGCATGCCTCATCGTGTGCTCCACCTTCATCTTCTTGCAGAACGAATACCAGAAGAACATCCGCACCGGATTCGACCGCGACATGCTACTCATCGCCCAAATGCCTCAAAAACCTTTCCTGAGCCAGCCCTACAAGGCATTCGACCAGCAACTATTGGGCTATCCGGAGTTTGAAGGCGTGGCGTATGCCAACGATCGGATGGGAGGCGGAAACGTGTACAACATCCAGGGATTTACCATAGCCGAGCAACACGTACAGCCTTTCTATGTCCGCGTCTCTACCAACTTCCCGAAGGTGATGGGCATGAAGGTGACCGAAGGGCGCGACTTCCTGCCCGGCGACTCCGTAGGGCGGAACGTAAGGCACTATATCGCCACTAAAGAATTTAAGAAGATGTATAACCTGCCCACCGGACAGGAACTGAATGCCGACTGGATGGGGAAAGCCGAAATCACGGGCTACGTGGACAACGTGGCGTTCACCTCGAACCGCATCACCGCCTTTAGCGGAACGCCCTTCGTATTTACTCCTAATTTATACGATGATGACGTGCTTCCTTTCGGCTATATCCGTGTAAAAGCCGGAAGCGACCCTGCGCAAGCCCTGAGCCACGCCCGCGAAGCCTTCGAGAAGAGCTTCCCCGGCTATGCTGCCGAGATTGATTTCTTCGACAACGTATATAAGAAACTCTATACCGCCGAGACCAACCAGCAACAGGTAGTCATCGCCTTTAGCATATTAGCAATCATCATCTCGTTAGTAGGCGTATTTGGGCTGACTATCTTCGAAACGCAATACCGCCGCAAAGAAATCGGCGTGCGCAAAGTGTTCGGCGCCAGCACCCGGCAAATCCTTTGGCAGTTCAACCGCGCCAGCCTGAAAGTCGCTATCCTTTGCTCGGCAGTGGCGATGCCGGTTGCCTATTACGTAATGAACCGCTGGCTGGAGTCATTCACCCAGCGTGTGCCGCTCTCGGCGTGGGTGTTCGTCGCCGCCTGCCTGCTGATTATCCTGATGACCCTCGTCACCGTGACCGTGCAGAGTTACCGTGCAGCGAACAGCAACCCGATAGATTGCGTACGGGCAGAGTGACACCATTTTGAAACGCAGATTAACACAGATTTTCGCAGATTATCATTTTAGCATAATCGGGTGAAAACCTGAAAACCCTAAAATAGAATCCGCGCTAATCCGCGAAAATCTGCGTTTCAATAAGCAAACAAAAGAAATTATTAACCAATAAACACTTATACTATTATGATTAAGATTGAAAACCTTTGCAAGACATTCCGTACTACGGAAGTAGAAACCATCGCACTCAACAACGTCAGCTTCGAGATAGCCGACAAGGAATTTGTAGCCATTATGGGTCCCTCAGGATGCGGCAAGTCTACCCTGCTGAACATCATGGGACTGCTCGATAACCCGACTTCGGGTGATTATTACCTCGACACGAAGGAAGTGGGACACCTCAAGGAGAAAGACCGCACCAACGTGCGCAAGGGAAACATCGGCTTCGTGTTCCAAAGCTTCAACCTGATAGACGAACTGAACGTGGCGGAGAACGTGGAACTGCCCCTCACCTACCTGGGCGTACCGTCCGCCGAACGGAAGCAGCGCGTGGCGGACATCCTGAAACGGATGAACATCAGCCACCGCGCCAAGCACTATCCGCAACAGCTCTCCGGAGGTCAGCAACAACGTGTGGCAATCGCCCGTGCCGTGGTATCGAACCCCAAAATCATCCTTGCTGACGAGCCGACCGGTAACCTCGACTCGAAGAACGGACAAGAAGTAATGGAGCTGCTGACCGAACTGAACAAGGAAGGCACGACCATCGTGATGGTGACACACAGCCAGCGCGACGCCGGATATGCCGGACGCATCATCAACCTGTTCGACGGGCAGATTGTGGCTTCCATTGCCGAAATGTAGTTTCCTCTTTATTTTCACCACAGATTACACAGATTTATAAAATTATTATTCGCCAAAGACACGAAGAAATAAATGATAAAATCTGTGTAATCTGTGGTGAGAATCCTAAACACCCACTCAAGCACTTATGAACTATACGATATTACGAAACCTGTTTTATACGCTGAAGCGTTTCCGCACGGCTTCCGTGCTCAACCTCTTCGGGCTTTCGTTCGCCTTTGCCGCCTTTATCGTGATTATGATGAAGGTGAACTACGAACGCGGTTTTGACTCCTGCTACCCAGAGCCCGAACGATTGGTGATGCTCAACCTGGGCGACCCCGATAACCATACCATGGGCTATCTGCCGCGCGGACCCATCGACTACTTAATGGAACAAGTACCCGGCTTCGAGTACGGTACCATCTATGCGCCGGCATGGGGGAAGACTGCCCTCTACACCGACCCCAAGAACCCGCAATACTTCTACGAAACACCCTGGGCGGTATCGCCCGGCTTCGCCAAGGTGGTAGGGCTGAAGTTCATTGCCGGAAGCGATGCCGAAATGGGGCAGCCCGAAAGCATCATCGTCTCCGAGAGTTATGCCCGCAAGCTGTTCCCCGACGGCAACGCCTTGGGAGCATACCTCTACATCGAAGGAAGCAACTTCCTGACGCCCGACGCCACCAAGTACCGGATATGCGGCATCTACGAAGACCTGCCCGAGAACTGCCAGTTCAAGAACGACCTCTTCGTGACCATGGGCGAACGGGTGCAGAAGGACGACTGGGGAAGCCAGAACTACTTCGCCTTCTTCCGCCTGAAACCCGGCGTAAGCGTAGAAGAAGCCAACCGCCAGATAGCCGCCACCCGAGCCATCGACCGGATGAACGTGGACAAGGACGACAAGACCGCCCTCTACGTCTTCCCCATCCGCGACTTCTACTACACGATGCACTCGCCCTATTACCTGAAGACCGGAAGCCGCAGCACCACTGCCCTGCTCGTGGTCATCGGGATGCTCATCATCGCCATTGCCTGCATCAACCTGGTCAACTTCAGCACCGCCCTCGCCCCGATGCGGATGCGCAGCATCAACACCCAGAAAGTACTGGGCAGCACCAACGGCGAACTGCGCCGCGCCCTCACCCTCGAATCGGTATGCACCGTCCTTGTAGGTTGGCTGATTGCACTGGGCATCACGGCGGCACTCATCCGCCTGAACGTGCTTTCGTTCATGGGCTTCACGCCCTCGCTCCTCACCTACTGGCAATATGTGGCGAGTACGGGAATGATAGCCCTCGCCGTGGGCATCATCGCAGGACTGTATCCGGCATGGTATATGACCTCCTTCCCGCCCGCACTGGTGCTGAAGGGCAACTACGCCCTGAGCGGCAAGGGAAAGCGGCTGCGCACCCTGCTCATCGGATTCCAGTACGTGGTGTCGTTCGCCCTCATCGTGTCGGCGGCGTTTATCTTCCTGCAAAACCGCTACATGCGCAACCGTGCCTTGGGCTTCGACCGCGACCAGCTGCTCGTAGCAAGCCTGCCTGAAATGCCCTACCAGAGCAGCCCCTACCATAGCTTCGAGGCGAAGCTGAAAAGCTATGCCGAGATAGCCGACGTGGCGTTCGCCAAGTGGGAATTAGGCGCAAACGAAGGATATACCAGCTACGCGTTCGACTACAAAGGCGAACGGTACTACCACTTCTTCATCGAGGTGAGCACCAATTTCCCCGATGTAATGGGGATGAAGCTCACGTCGGGCACCGGATTCCTGCCTTCCGACTCTATCAGCAAAGAGACGTTGGTATGCATCGCCACCGAAGACTTGCAGCGGCAGACGGGCATTGAGCCAGGTGAAATGGCAGATTTCATCTGGGGCATCAAGACACGCATCAAGGGCTTCGTGCAAAACACCCAGTTCACCTCGTTCAAGACCAACGCGTTGCCCTACGTGTTCTGCCCCAACGCCAAGTACACCAACGGCCAGCTGCCCTACGCCTACATCCGCGTGAGGGCTGGCAGCGATATGGACACCGCCTTGCGCCACATCCGCCAGACCGCCGAGGAATGCTTCACCGGCTATCCCGTCGACGTGAAGTTCTACGACCAGGTCTACGCCTCGCTCTACCAGCGGGAGGCGGACCAGCAACAGATGATTACCCTGTTCAGCCTGCTTGCTATCGTGATTTCATTAGTAGGCGTGTTCGGGCTGGTCATCTTCGAGGCGGAACACCGCCGCAAGGAAATCGGCATCCGCAAGGTGTATGGCGCATCGACGGGAGAGATATTGTGGATGTTCGGCAAGTCGTACCTCGCCCTGTGCCTGGTGAGTTCCGCGATTGCCGCCCCCGTGGCGTGGTATGCCGTGACGCGGTGGCTGGAGCAGTTCAGCCAGCGCGTGCCCCTCAGCCCGTGGGTGTTCGTCGGGGCGTGCGCCGTCATCTGCCTCATCACCGAGCTGACGATTACGGTGCAGAACTACCGAGCCGCCACGGCGAACCCGGTGGACAGCCTGAAGACGGAGTGAAGCCCCCTCAACTCCCCCCGAGGGGGAGCTTAGCGGTTGAGCGATGCATCAATGCACCGGTACGGCACGAAAAAGATACGCGTCTTTGAGGCAATGCACCGGTACGGCACGAGAAAGATACACGTCTTTGGGGCAATGCACCGGTACGGCACGAGAAAGATACGCATCTTTGGGGCAATGCACCGGTACGGCACGAAAAAGATGCACGTCTTTGAGGCAATGCACCGGTACGGCACGAAAAAGATGCGCGTCTTTGGGGCAAACGACCGGTACGGCACGAAAAAAATAGTTGAATATCCGCAAACACCTCTTGTAGGGGCGTATCGCATACGCCCGAATGCGCCAACTTATCCACGTGGATGTGTTTAGGGCGTATGCGATACGCCCCTACAAGGCAATGAGGTAAAATACGGATATTCAATGAACCAAATCGTAAATCGTAAATAGTAAATTGTAAATTGTAAATAACTAAATAGTACATAAACCAGATGAAAAGAGCATTCAACAACCTGTTCCGACGGGGCGAAGCGAACCCCATTAAGATTCTCTGCCTCGGCGTCGGCCTCGCCATCGGGCTGACCATGCTTGCCGAAGTCATCTTCGAGCAGAGCTACGACAACTTTCTGCCCCGGCTGGAAGACACGTACCGCATCACCGAGCAATACAAATCGTCGCAAGAAGACACGTGGCGTCCCTATACACAAACACCGGGAGCCACCGCTCCGGGCGTGAAACGGTATTGCCCCGAAGTGGAAGCCGCCACACGCTTCACGTGGCTGGAAAGCGGTATGCACCTCGTGGCGGAAGACCAGCGGGAAGTGACCGCCAACGCCCTCCTGTGCGACAGTTCGTTCTTCGAAGTCTTCCCCCGACGCATCCTGATAGGCGAGAATCCGCATACGGGGCTGGAGAAAGAGAACAACGCCTACATCTCGTCGCGCCTTGCCGAAACGCTGGGCACCGACATCGTGGGACACACGCTGACATGGAAAGAATATCCCGACTTCAAGCTGAACATCGTCGGCATCTTCGAGGAGTTTCCGGAAAACACTCACCTGCCCCGTATTGACGTAGCGGTGGCATTGCCCACCATCGGACAAGTGCGCTATGACGGGCGAAACAACTGGCTGGGGAACGACAGCTACAAGAGCTACATCCGACTCTATCCCGGCACGAAGCCCGACCAGCTGACGGACAACGTGAAACGGATGCTGGAGACCAACCTGCCGATGGAAGACCTGAGGAAAAACGGAGCGGATTATGACATCGGTTTCCAGCCCGTCGGCGAAATCTTTTCCTCATCGGATTACAACCGCATCATGAATATCGTCTTCCTCGCCTTCGCCATACTGATGCTGGCGGTAGCGGTATTGAACTACATCCTGCTGGTCATCTCGGGCATGGTGAACCGCGCCAAGAGCATCGCCACTTACCGCTGCTATGGGGCAGGAAGCGGCGACATCTACCGCATGGTGCTCAGCGAATCGGCATTGCACGGGTTGTTGAGCCTCGCCCTGGCGGTGCTGATTATCTTCGGGATTCAGGACGTGGTGCAGGAACAAATCGGGCACAGCCTCCGCTCGCTCTTCCCGCCCTCTACGATAGCCGTATGTGTGGCGGTGACTGCCTTCATCGTCCTCCTCTGCGGCGTGATGCCCGGCTACCTGTACACACGCATTCCCGTCACCTACGCCTACCGCCGCTACACCGAGAGCAAACGACACTGGAAGCTGGGGCTGCTCTTCGTGCAGTTCCTCCTCACCACGTTCTTCGTGGCGATACTGGCGGTCATCAGCCTGCAATACCGTGCGCTGACCCATTACGACCCGGGCTTCGAATACAAGGATATGCTTTACGTACCACTTGCCGGCATCACACAGACCGAACAGCAGCGTTGCGTGCAGGAACTGAAAAAGTTGCCCGAAGTGGCGGGCGTGACGTGGGGGTATCAGCTGCCGTCCGAACATTGCAGCGGAAACAATGTATATAACCCTGAGACGGGACAAGAGTATATGAACATCGCCGATATGTACCTCGTGGGCGACGATTACCACAAGGCGTTCGGCATCCCCGTCATCGAAGGCAGCACCTTCACGCCTCACCTGAGCGACACCGTGGCACGTCAGGTGATGGTCAGCCGCAAGTTTGTGGAACGGATGCGCGAACTGGCGGGCTGGACAGGTTCTCCCATCGGCAAGACGGTGAACATCACCGAGCACGAAGGTCCGCTCACCGTCTGCGGCGTGTACGAAGAAATTCATTTCGGCTCGCAGATAGCCGAAGATGCCGACGAACGTCCCTCGGTGATGTTCTACGCTCCGGTGCCCTACTCTACCAATCTCTTTATCCGCCTGCGCCAACTCTCACCCGAAGGGATGAAAGCCGTGCAAAAAGTGGTGGAGGAAACGATGCCCAGCCAGGAGAAGCACGCCTATAGCCTGGCACTGGAAATGAACGCCCTCTACGACGGCATCCTGCACGTGCGCAACAGCATCCTCTTCACCGGCGCGTGCATCCTGCTCATCGCGCTCATCGGGCTTATCGCCTACATCCGCGACGAAATCAGCCGCCGCCACGCCGAGATAGCCATCCGCATCATCCACGGAGCCACGGTGGGCAGCGTGCAACGCCTCTTCCTCGCCGGCCTGCTGAAGATAGCCCTTCCAGCCGCCCTCATCGGCGCACTCGTGGCATGGCGTGTCAGCATCGCCCTGCTCCAGCTGTTTGCCGTCAAGATAGAACTGACGTGGTGGCTCTTCGCCGCCTGCGCCCTCGTAGTGCTCCTCATCGTATGGGCACTCTCCGCCCTCCTCGTACTGAAAGCCGCCCGGATGAATCCTACGGAAAATCTGAGGACGGAGTAAATGTTATTTTAATCACCACAGATTACACGGATTATTAAAATAAAAACACAGAGACACGAAAGCACAGAGAATAATCAAAATAGAACTCTGTGCCTTCTGTGGTATCTGTATTCCAAAAACCATAAACCTGTATGAACAGATACATCAAAATAACCTTGAAAGTCCTTGCCTGCCTTATCCTGCTCGCTATCTTGGGAATAGGCGGGCTGGTTGTCTACGCCAAGTATTTCTACAACCAAGACATAGACATCACACAATATTATGCGGATGAATTGCCTATAAAGCAAGAAGCATTCGAGAAAGAGTTCGAGGAAATCCACCAGACTACATTGGAAAACTACTCGTTATACGCATCGAAACGCTTGAATATGGACAGCCTGCATCACGCCTTTCAGCAACGGGTAAGTCAAGCCGATAATCCCGTAGCATTCGGAAACCTGCTGAAAGAATATGTCGCGGCACTCCATGCCGGTCATGCATCAGTTTATCTAAAAGACTATACGGCTGATTATGCTCCTTCCTACATCGAAGGACGGGTATTTATCGACCGCCCGAATGAGTATCTCACCGCAAACGGCTTCGCCGATAAAGATGAAATCATTGCCATAAACGGTGTCCTTGTTCCGCAATGGATTACCGACAATGAAAAATACACGCCGGCATCTACCGAAGAATGCCGGAGGCTGATGACCGCACGAAAAGCCTTCCGCTCGTGGAGCGACACGGCAGCTGTATATCGGATAGTACGGAAACAAGATACGCTGGACTTGAAGCTCGCTTTGAAGAAAGAAACATTCTTCCCGAAAAAAGAACAGCCGAACACAGTAGAATGGAAGGTGCTGCAAGACAGCATCGGCTATATCAACATCCGGCGATGATGAATCCCGTGACCGAAGAGTTCGATAAAGCCTACCAGCAACTTAAAACATTGCCTTATCTGATTATCGATGTCCGGAACAACGGAGGAGGAAATAGCGGAAACGGCAAAAAGCTCTGCGAATACCTCGTGCGCAAGCCTCAACCTCATTGTGTATCTCCTAACTCGGAAATCACACCACACCCGGATGCCTATCAAGGGAAACTGTTTCTGCTGACCAGCACGTATACTTTCTCGGCCGCCGAAAGCTTTACACTCGACCTCAAAGAAAGCGGCAATGCCATGCTGGTGGGCGAACCAACCGGAGGAGATACCGGAAACCGTCCTCAGACATTCGAGACTTCAGGCGGCATCTTCTTCCGCTTGCCCACACGGAAACCTTCCTTCTCTCCCCAAGGCTTCCCGATGGAAGGGAAAGGAATCCCGCCCCATTACGAAGCACACCAAACCGTAGCGGACTTTATGAAAAACCGAGATACGGTATTGGAAACCGCCCTGCAACTGATTAATTGATAAACACAGAGGCACGGAGACACAGAGAAACAATTAAAAAACTCTGTGCCTCCGTGTCTTTCCGTCTACCGTTATTAACTATTAATTATTCCTTATTAATTATTTAAATCTGTGTAATCTGTGGTGAGTTTTTTATCCCGCTTCACGTAAATCGAAACACAAATAAGTCCTAACGCCACGATGAATACACCTACTAAGGCGGGATAACGGTAACCCATACCGGCATCTATCGGCAATCCACCCAAGTACGCCCCTACGGCATTACCCAAATTGAACGCTATTTGCACGCACGCCGCACCCATCATTTCCGAACCGCGCGAGTTCTGCAAGAGCAACAACTGCTGGGGAGGAGAAACCGCAAAGAGGCATGCCGTGCCGATGAACATCAGGATAACCGACAGATACGGGTTCTTGGCGAAGAAGAAGATGCCCAGCAAGGAAAGAATCATCAGCACTTGCGTGGTGCGGATAACGGGAGCCAGCCCATACAGGTCGCCGCACTTGCCTCCCACCAAGTTACCTATCGTCATCCCTAAGCCAGCCAGCATCATGATGCCCGTCATTGCGTGAGGCGAGAAGCCCGCTTCGTGAATCATTTGGGGAGTGACATAACTGAACCAGCAGAAGATGCCTCCATTACCGAACATCGTGGTCAGGATAATCAACCACGGAGCCAACCGTTTCAGGAAACGGAACTGGCCTTTCAACCCCACATCGGGCAAAGCGGGCATATACGGAATCCACCGCCAAATGAGGTAGAATATCAAGACTCCCCAAAGGGTATTGAACACAAAGGGGAAACGCCACGAAACCAAGTTGCTCAGCATCGTGCCGAAAGGCACACCAAACAGATTGGCAATGGTCATTCCCGCTATCATCAGCGACACCGCCTGCGAAGCCTTCCCTTTCTCTGCCACCCGTTCCGCCACAATGGAACCTACGCCGAAGAATGCCCCGTGAGGCAATCCCGACACGAAGCGCATCAAGAGCAGCATCCAATAATTGACCGACATCGAGGCGAACAAGTTCCCTACGATGTAAATCATCGCCAATCCCAACAGGATTTGTTTCAACGGGCGGGTGCGTGCCACCACCACGGTCAACGGCGCACCGACACATACGCCGATAGCATACGCCGAAATAAAATGTCCCGCCTGAGGGATACTGATACCTAAATCATGAGCCACATTGGGCAGAATACCCATCATTACAAATTCGGCGATGCCCAGACCCAAGGTGCCGGACGCCAACGCCAACAAACTTTTCTTCATTGCTGATTATCCTGATTATGTTTCTTTCACCACAGATTACACGGATTTTAATTAATAATTAAAAGTGAAAAGTGAATAATGAACAACGGAAAGCGTATCCGTCTGCCGTTATTAACTATTAATTGTTCCTTATTAATTATTTAAATCTGTGTAATCTTGCGTTTCAAGTCTTCAACGAAAACGGCTGCAAAGGTAAAGGAAATCCGTTAAATATAGACACGCTTGTAAACGAAGCATACGCATTTTTTGACATACATCAACCGTGATGTCAAAATACCGGACGATAAGCACGCAACTCCTTGCGCAACGCCAACGCTTTCCCCTCCGTCATACGGTTAAGCAACTCCCAAAAGCGAGGACCGTGATTCATCTCCCGCGTATGAGCCAACTCGTGCAAAATAACGTAATCCATCAGATGTGCGGGAAGCAGCATCAGGTAATACGACAAGCTGATGTTCCGTTCCGATGAACAGCTTCCCCACCGGGAACGTGCCTTCGTGATTTTGACCAGACGGAACGACAAGCCGTACCGCTCCGCTAAACATGCCACTAAGGGAGGCAGATACTCTTCCGCCTTTTTCTTCAAAGCACGGGCTACGGCATTCCGCACCAACATCTGCACCCGCTTGTCCGAAAAGTCAGTTTCTTCGGGGCAACATATCTTCACCCCTTCTTCCGTAGGACGTATAGTAAAATGCTTCAGCTTGCTCGGTTCCAGCCACAAGCGGAAACATTCTCCTTCCAATGTATAATCCCACCCGAAAGGCTTGGGCGACACATCCGACTTCAACTTCAGCAACCGTTCACGGAAAGGGGCAATCACCTCCAGCAATGCCTTCACGCTGCGGTAAGGCGGCGTAGTGACGTGCAGCCCGTCTTCTTTGAGCCGCATCGTCACATTACGTACCGTCCGGCGCGTCACGATAAACACCTGACCGAAATCCGAATCGTATATAATCTGTTTCTTTGCTATCATAACGGAGGCGAAATTACAAAAAAAGAAGGAAGAATCACTGCTCACGCGGTAATTCTTCCTCCAATATTGAGTTAGTAATTTTAATTTGAGAGAATTGAAACTTCACAGCCTCATCAATGATTTTTCTAATAAGCACTAACTAATATATTTAAAAGCAAATGAAAATGTCATTGTTTGTTTATCATGTCCTTTTCCGGCACATTCTTTATAGGCGTTTTTAGCGAATCGGCTTTATACGCCACCTGCGGGTCTTGACGCTCGTGTTCAAACTGGTCGTACACGTAAACGATGCCGCCCCGCTCACCGTTCATCGAATGCTTCACTACCCCACCTATCGTAAAGAGAAAAGCCATTACAGCCGCCGCCTTGAACAAGGGCATCATCCGCATGCGCCACGTCAAGCGTTTTGCCTTCACCACCGGACGTTCGATTTCGGCAAGCACACGCTCATCGAAATCTTCTCCTAACTTCGGCATCCTTGCGGCATCCTGATAAGCAAATAAGGATTGAAAGCGCGACAGATGGGCGGGCACTTCTTTCTGGCGGAAGAAGCAGCGCAGGATTTGTTCCTCTTCGAGCGAAGTCTCGCAATCCCAATACTTATCCAATAGCTGTTCGATGTACTTATAATCCATAATTGTTTATCTCGTTATATTTTGCCTTTATCCGTTGCCTTGCCCTGAACAAGTTGACCTTTACTTGTTCTTCGGTCAGTTCCAATATCTCGGCAATCTCTTTATAACTCTTGCCTTCGATATCGCGAAGCTGAATAATGGAACGTTGTTTCTCGGGAAGCCCGTTTATCAACTGATGCACGATTGATACTTGTTCGTCCTGTTCCATTTGCCTGTCGGGCACCAATGCATCGGGCATTTCCTGCGTTTCGGGTGTCAGCTCCACATTTTGAGCTTCCTTCTTTTGGCTCCGGTCTATCGCCAAATTGCGTGTTACCGTCAAGCAATAAGCCTCCACCGAATCCATCCGGTTCCATTCGTCCCGCTTGTCCCATACCCGAATCAGCGTATCTTGAACAATATCCTCCGCTTCCGCACGGTCGAGCGTGATGCGGAGCGCCAGCCTGAAAAGCTTATCTTTCAAGGGCAAAATATCGTCTCGAAAACTGATTTCTTGCATTGCTTTCTATAGGAATGACGGATGAGTAGCACAAAAGTTACACTCATCCGCTATTTTTTTTGAATTATTTTTTGATTACCGTACCCGCATCTTTGCCAATGGCTGATGCTGAGGTGATTATGACTTGGCTTACTCCGGCATCAATTGCAGAAAAAGAATTTTCCAGCTTCGGAATCATGCCTTCCTTGATAATGCCTTCCGCCACATATTGTTCGAACAAGCCGGGCGTAAGCACAGGGATAACGCTCTCCTCGTTATCTTCCTCGCTCAATACGCCTTTCTTCTCGAAGCAAAAGACCAAAGTCACGTCAAACAAGCGAGCCAACGCTTTGGCGGTCTCGCCCGCAATGGTATCGGCATTGGTATTAAGGATATGCCCTTGCCCGTCGTGGGTAAGCGGAGCCATCACCGGAACCACTCCTCTTCGGATAAGAGCAGCCAACGCATCGGCATCCACCCGCTCTACATCTCCCACAAAACCATAGTCGATGTCTTTTACAGGACGTTTCACCGAACGGATGACATCCATATCGGCACCGGTCAATCCGATGGCATTCACGCCTTTCGCCTGAAGGCCTGCCACGATGTTCTTGTTCACCAGCCCGCCATACACCATAGTCACCACTTTCAGGGTCTCGGCATCGGTAATGCGGCGTCCGTTCACCATCTGGCTTTCGATGCCTAACTGGGCGGCGATACGAGTGGCGGAGCGTCCGCCTCCATGAACCAGCAGCTTGTTGCCGGACAATGCGGAAAAGTCGCTCAAAAGCCGGTCGAGTGTATCGGCTTCTTCTACAATCTTCCCTCCTACTTTGATAATAGTCAGTTTTTCTTTCATTTGCTTTATATTTATTTTTAAACGCAGAGACGCAAAGGCGCAGAGAATTTTTTTAGAGAAGGCAAAGGATACGGAACCAATGTCTCTCTGTGCACTCAGCTGTCTCTAAATAAAAACTTTGCGTTTTTGCGCCTCTGCGTTTGATAAAAATCATTCTAAGTAAGTATATCCATACAAGCCCGAACGGTAGTTGGCAAGAAACTCTTTGCCTTCTTCCAGCGAGATTTTGCCCTCTTTTACCGACTTGGTCACCCATGTTTCAAGCGTGCGCACCAACTTTTTCGGGTTGTATTGCACGTAATCAAGCACTTCGGCTACGGTTTCTCCGTCAATCACCTGATCGATGGTATATCCTTTTTCATTCACGCTGACATGCACCGCGTTCGTGTCTCCGAACAGATTGTGCATATCACCCAAGATTTCCTGGTAAGCCCCTACCAAGAATACGCCTATATAATAAGATTCTTTCGACTTAATGGAATGCACCGGCAAATCGTGCGCCACATTGCGCGAAGTCACGAAGTTGGCAATCTTCCCGTCCGAATCACACGTGATGTCTTGCAAAGTAGCCGTGCGGTCGGGACGTTCGTCCAAACGCTGGATAGGCATAATGGGGAATATCTGGTCTATCGCCCACGAGTCGGGAAGCGACTGGAAAAGCGAGAAATTGCAGAAATACTTGTCGGCAAGCAATTTATCGAGGTTGCGGAACTCGTCTGGAGCATGTTTCAAGCCCGACGCTATCTGGTTGATTTCACGGGTCACCGACCAATACATGCGTTCTATCTGAGCGCGTGTCTTCAAGTCTACAATGCCGTGGCTGAACAAGTCGAGGCTTTCCTCGCGTATCTGTTGCGCGTCGTGCCATGCCTCCAACATCCGGCTTTGGCTCAGGTTGTCCCAGATGTCATACAATTCATGTACCAGCTCATGGTCTTCGGGACCGACTTCAAACTCTTCGTCCATGGCGGGGAGCGAAGCCGTTTCGAGCACTTCGAACACCAATACCGAATGGTGTGCCGTAAGCGAGCGTCCGCTTTCCGTAATAATGTTGGGATGCGGAATGCCATTCTTGTTGCTGGTGTCTACCATAATGGAAATGGAGTCGTTGACGTATTCCTGGATAGAATAATTGACGCTGCTCTCGCTATTCGACGAGCGTGTGCCGTCATAGTCCACGCCCAAGCCTCCGCCTATGTCGACAAACTCCACGGGGAACCCCATTTTATAGAGCTGCACGTAGAATTGCGAGGCTTCGCGCAAAGCGGTCTTGATGCGGCGTATCTTGGTCACCTGGCTTCCGATATGGAAATGAATCAGCTTCAGGCAATCCTCCATTTTCTTTTCCTTGATGAAGTCGAGCGCTTCGAGCAGCTCGCTGGAAGTCAGCCCGAACTTGCTGGCATCGCCTCCGCTCTCTTCCCACTTGCCGCTTCCCGAAGAAGCCAGCTTGATGCGGATGCCGATGTTGGGGCGCACATTGAGTTGCTTGGCTATCTTGGCTATCAGGCGAAGCTCGTTCTGCTTCTCCACCACCAAGAAAATGCGCTTGCCCATCTTTTGCGCCAGCAAAGCCAGTTCGATGTAACTCTCATCCTTATATCCGTTGCAGATAATCAGCGAATCGGAGTCGGTATTAATGGCAATCACGGCATGGAGTTCGGGTTTCGACCCCGCTTCCAAACCCAAATTAAACTTCTTCCCGTGGCTGATAATCTCTTCTACCACCGGACGCATCTGGTTTACCTTGATGGGATAGATGATGAAGTTCTGGGCATCATAACCGTATTCCTTTGCCGCCTGCTGAAAGCAATTGGAGATTTTCTCGATACGGTTGTCCAAAATATCGGGGAAACGCACCAACATAGGAGCCGTTACATCCCGAAGCTGCAACTCATCGACCAATTCTTTCAAATCGACCTCCACACCATCCTTTCGCGGAGTCACCACTACATGACCTTTGTCATTGATACCAAAGTACGAAACACCCCACCCCGTAATGTTGTAGAGTTCTTCTGAGTCTTCAATACGCCATTTTCTCATTTCACAACATAAAATCTTCGTTTATAAATCTGTTTTTGTCCATCTATAGTAAGGAGTTATTTCAGGGAGTTATGCCCTCTAACTCCTTTTATCTGTTTCCAATAAGGTTTTCAATTGTTCTACCGACCCGCTTATCTGCTCACGGCTCTCCAAATAATCGGACGGGAACCAATGTTTGGCTTTTCCATAAAAGCCCATACGGCTTGCCAGCCCGTTCCGAATCACCTCAGCCAGCTCTTCATCGGTCTTATCCGCCAACAAGGGGCGTTTGGCTTTCGCCACCTTCAGCCTGCGGAATAAGGCTTCAAACGAGGCGTTGAGGAATACGGTTTCGCCCGTCCGGTTCATATACTCCATGTTATCAAAAAAACAAGGCGTACCGCCTCCCGCCGCTATCACCACATTCTCAAACTCGCCCACTTCGTGCAACATGTTCCGCTCCACTTCCCGGAACCCGTCTTCACCCCGTTCGGCAAACAAGTCTTTTATGGTCTTATGCATCCGCTCTTCGATATACCAATCCAAATCGATGAACTGCAAATGCATAGCCTGGGCAAACGCTTTCCCCAAGGTCGTTTTGCCCGAGCCCATATAGCCAATCAGATATACCCGTTCCATCATTTCCGTTTAGAAGAATTACGGATCTTGCGGGTCTCCGCTTTTTCCTTTTGCAACTCAATGACCTTGAAACAAGCGTCCAATGTCAAGCTAGCGGCATCTATTGTTTCCGGTATCTTATAATTCTTCTTTTCATACGAAATATAAGGCCCGTATTTCCCATTCAATACTTGTAAATCCGGGTTTTCATCAAAAGTCTTGATTACCCGTTTGGCTGCTGCATCCTGTTTTTCGCGAATCAGTTTTTCTGCATCCGCCAAAGTCATTGTAACCGGGTCTATATCTTTGGGAACTGACACGAACATCTTATCATAACGCACATAAGGCCCGAAACGCCCTGAGCCGACCGACACCGTCTGCCCGCCTATTTCACCCAATGTACGAGGCAATTTAAACAAGCTTAACGCTTCATCCAACGTTATCGTTTCCAAAGAATATTCTTTCTGCAACTGGGCAAAACGAGGCTTTTCTTCCTCTTCTACCGTACCGATTTGAACTACCGGACCATACTTCCCAATCTTTACCGATACTTGCCTTCCGCTTTCCGGGTCTGTACCCAAAATACGTTCGCCTACCCGATGTTCCGACCGGCTTGCCATGGTTTCTTCTACCAAGGGATGAAAACCTTCATAGAAATGTTCCATGACATCGGTCCACTTTTTCTCACCCTCGGCTATCTCATCGAATTGCTTTTCAACATTTGCCGTAAAGTTATAATCCATGATTTGAGGGAAATATTCTTTCAAAAAGTCATTGACGACAATCCCCACATCGGTAGGAAGGAGCTTCGACTTTTCACTTCCGGTCAGTTCTGTCTTTGTGCTTTCCGCTATCTTTCCGTCCTTCAAAGACAATATCTGATAAGAACGTTTCACCCCTTCCCGATTGCCTTTCTCGACATAGCCGCGTTGCTGAATCGTAGAGATTGTAGGAGCGTATGTAGAAGGACGCCCGATGCCCAATTCTTCCAGTTTACGCACCAGGCTGGCTTCCGTGTAGCGGAAAGGAGCTTGGGTGAAACGCTCTATCGCTAACATTTCCTTATACGTCAACGCCTGGCCGATCTCTAATGCGGAAGGCAAACGTGTTTCGCCCTCCGGTTCCGTCTCCTCATCATACGATTCTTTATAGACACGCAAGAAACCGTCGAAGATAATGACTTCGCCTACCGCTACGAACATATCGTCCATCCCGCTTACCGAAATGGAAACGGTAGTCTTTTCCAATTCGGCATCAGCCATTTGTGAAGCCAGCGTACGTTTCCATATCAATTCATACAAACGTCTTTCCTGAGCGGTCCCTTCTATCGTCTCGTTCGCCATATAAGTCGGACGGATGGCTTCGTGCGCCTCTTGCGCCCCCTTGGTTTTCGTCGTATAGTGACGAATCTGTACATATTTCTCGCCCATACGCGAAACAATCGCATCACGGCTTGCCTCTAAAGCCAAGTCCGAGAGATTCACCGAGTCGGTACGCATATAGGTAATCAATCCGTTCTCATACAGAAGCTGGGCAATTCTCATGGTTTGTGCCACCGTAAATCCTAACTTACGTGCCGCCTCTTGCTGCAAAGTGGAAGTCGTAAACGGAGCCGCTGGAGACTTCTTCATCGGCTTTGTCGTAATGTCCTCAATCTTGAAGCTCGCTTTCTTGCATTTCTCCAAGAAAGCCTCTGCCTCTTCTTTGGTTTTGAAACGCCGTCCCAATTCAGCCCGAATCTCTTCGCCTTTCGCATTCGAAAATATAGCCGTCACCTTATACGAAGCCTCACTTACGAATGCATGTACTTCACGCTCACGCTCCACTATCAAGCGGACAGCCACCGACTGCACACGCCCAGCCGAGAGAGAGCGCTTGATTTTCTTCCACAAGATAGGTGAAAGTTCGAAACCGACAATACGGTCAAGCACCCGGCGTGCCTGCTGGGCATTCACCAAATCAATATTGATGCTACGCGGATGTTTGATAGCATTCAATATTGCCGTTTTCGTAATTTCATGGAACACAATCCGTTTCGCCTTATCCGGTTCCAACTGAAGCACTTCATACAAATGCCACGATATGGCTTCCCCTTCACGGTCCTCATCGGATGCCAGCCATACCATATCGGCTTTCTTTGCCTCTTTTTTCAAATCACCGACTAATTTCCGTTTATCTTCCGGTATCTCATAAATCGGAGCGAAATGATTTTTTACATCAATACTGAACGATTTTTCCTTCAAATCGCGGATATGTCCGTAACTTGAA
Organism: Bacteroides sp. An322; assembly: GCF_002161765.1. Classification (GTDB taxonomy): domain Bacteria; phylum Bacteroidota; class Bacteroidia; order Bacteroidales; family Bacteroidaceae; genus Phocaeicola; species Phocaeicola merdavium. The sequence goes on from NZ_NFIN01000038.1 coordinate 19,878, forward strand.
AGTACCTTGTAACCGTCACCCAAGAACTTCTCGATTGTCTTAGCCTTAGCCGGAGACTCCACTATAACCAGATTATTCTGCATGATTCCGTATCCCAATTAATGTTTTCTTGGGGGCAAATGTATGAAAAAAAACGTCAAGTCACACCATAATAAATGGAAAATTGAAAATTACGGAAATTGAAAATGGAAAACTTTGATAGTTAATACTGAATAATGAACAATTAATAACAGAAAGTGTTTCCACCAGCCGCTATTAACTGTTCATTATTAATTATTCATTGCCTTACATGCAGCTGGTTACTCCCAGCGATGTCCCGATAGCGGTCAGAATCGTAATCA
>NZ_NFIN01000039.1 GCF_002161765.1 Bacteroides sp. An322
ATAACTAGCAGCTTAATTAATGGAGAAGAAATATTAGACAATATATCTAAAAATGAATTTTTAGAACTAATGAACTTTGATTCTACGATATTTTCATGGTATCCTAACGTAAGTCGAAGTAGAAGTATCTTTTTTAGAAATCTAGATAATCAGAATTATTCTCCTATAACATATATCATGTCTCTTATTATTGATCGTTCAATTAACCCTATTAAGGAGCAATTTACAAGAGAACTAGTTAATCATGTCAGTCCTTTAAGGGCACACCCTCAACGTTATTATTTTTTAGATAAATCAAACATAAATACAGTATTGAACACTCTTGACGGAAACTCTTTAACCGAAATACTGAAAGAAAATGGTACTGTAAGAAAAAAAGTTAACGACTGGTTAGACAAATTTGGATTAAAAGTAGATGTTTCTACTTTACAAGATGTTATTCATAAATTAAAGATACATCAAAATACATTAGATTTAGATATAACAGACGTTGGATTTGGTATATCCCAAATTCTCCCTATTATTGTTCAGAGTTTCTTATCTTTTAATGGATCTTTAACCATGATAGAACAGCCGGAAATCCATTTGCATCCTAAAATGCAAGCCGACCTAGCTGATCTTTTTATTGATGTAGTAAACAATAAAGATAAAAAATATTTACTTATAGAAACTCACAGTGAATATCTATTAAGAAGATTAAGAAGACGTATTTCAGAAAAGAAAATATCTTCTGAAAACATTGCTATCTACTTTATAACGCCCCCACAAAACAATAACAGTTCTGCAGAAATACATGAAAAGAAGGTTTCTGAAAATGGAAGTTTTGAATGGCCACAAGATTTTTACGCAGATGAATTAAAACGAGATACTACGGAATTTATTAAACATTTGTTTTTGAAAAGATGATTTGCTATACACTATCAGATTGTATTTTAAAAAATTTAGAAAGAGCCCCCAATCGTAAAGAAATAATAACAGATATACTAATGGTTTTTGCCCAAAACAATAATCATCATAAATTAGCTATTGATAGAGATGGCAAAATAATACAAATTTACAGCAATATTCAAAATCCAGCTATAGCATATTGGTTACAATTGATGGCAGATTTCCCTTGTAGTTGGGAACCAATAAGTATAGAAAATATAGATAATGCTAAAACAGATGAAGAAATCTTTTTATTAGTTTGTAGTCAAACTTTTGATAAAACATTAATAGTATATAATCATAATGGCTGGACACAAAAACTTTATGAAGAAGACAAAGTTATTTCATACAATGGAACTTATATAAAGGTTTTTGATAGAGAAGAAGCTATTAAATTATTCTCGTCTCCAGAGAACTGTTCCCAACCACCTCTTATAATTAAAAATAGCATTATTGCCCAAGATAGAAGTCATATTAACAACGTAAAATTAACCCATAATGAAAAATAAAATAAATAACGCTATAATCGCCAAAAATAAAAGCTCTATAACAAATTCATCAATTAATATTAATAATAGAAAAAAAAAGATGGATGTAAACAACTCTATTTTAGCACAAAACAATAGCAAAATCATCAATGCAAAAATTAATATAAACAAAGAAAAACGGAAATCTTTTTTAAAAGGTTTTTTAAGTGGAATATTGTCGTCACTCATAGCAAGTATAATATGGGATTTAATTCAAAACTATCTTTAATAAAGGAAAAGATTTCGTTAAGCGGTTAAAAATTGGCTATTAATTGAAATTCCTATCTTCGCAGCGAATCAAAAATTGTGTATAGCAGTGAAAATCTTGAAGGATTCTATTTTCAGTACCAGACCAAAAGATAACAATGCGAATAGAAATCCGGCAAGAATCGTTTAGGCTGCAAGCTCGTATTAATATTCAAGACTAATTTTTAACATAACTCGGTTTAGGGCACTGCTTAGTGCCCTTTCAAAGGGGATGTCCTAAATTGAGTAGTTACGCCTATAAGCGTATTTTCAAATTTACATTTATAAAATGACAAGGTATCAATACCACATTTTTGCCCCCTATCGTGTATGCCCTTTAGGAGCACACGTAGATCACCAACATGGAATCGTTACAGGTTTCGCTATAAATAAAGGTGTTGACTTTTGGTTTACCCCTAATGAAGACGGACAGGTACATCTTGAGTCATGGACTTTTGACGGTTTCGTTGATTTTGACATTACACAAGCATCACAAGTGAAAGAAAAGCATTGGGGAGACTATGCACGTGGAGCCAAATATGCATTAAGAAAAAGGTTTATATTAAAAAAAGGTATCACAGGCGTAATACAAGGTTCATTGCCAATTGGCGGGTTGTCTTCAAGTGCTGCCGTACTTGTGGCATACGTCATGGCTTTTGCAAAAGCCAACGACATAGAACTTACTCCTATGGAAATAGTCCAAATCGCTTCCGAGGCTGAAAGAGAATACATTGGTTTGAACAATGGAATACTTGACCAATCTTGTATTGTTCTTGGGAAAAAAGAAGGTTTGCTGTTCTTAGATTGTGATAGTAACGAATATCGTATTATCAAACGCAACCCGAAAATGCCGGATTTTGAAATAGGCATATTCTTTTCCGGTCTAACCCGCAGTCTTGTAAACAGTGATTATAATTTGAGGGTCTACGAATGTAAAACAGCAGCTTGGAATATGCTTGCCTATATGGAACAACCATTAAAAACATTTGATAAGACTTTTCTTCGTGATATTCCTAGATTAACATTTGAAAAAACACGTATAGCCATGCCACAAAGGTTTGCCCGCCGTGCCGAACATTTCTACAGCGAATACCGAAGAGTGCGACAAGGCGTAACTGCATGGGAAAGTGGAAATATTGAACTTTTCGGTAAGTTATGCTTTGAAAGCTGTGAGAGCAGTATCCATAACTACGAATGTGGTTCGCCCGAATTGATTGCAATTTATGAAATAATGCGTTCACTTCCGGGTGTTTACGGAGGACGATTCTCTGGAGCTGGTTTTAAGGGAGCTTGTATTGCCATTGTCAACCCAGAGTATAAAGACGAAATAGAAAGAGAATTGACCAAGCGTTACCTCGAAAAATTCCCTGAATATGAAAAGACTTTCAAGGTATATTTCGTAAAACCTGATGATGGGGCAAGATTCATATAACAAAAAATAAAAATCAGAAGATGAAAACAATTGTGATAGCAGCCGGTTACGCAACAAGACTTTATCCGTTAACTAAGAATTTTCCCAAGCCATTACTGAAAATAGGCAACAATACAATTCTTGGAAAAATGCTTGACGACATTGACACGATACCTGATATCGATGAACATATAATCGTAACCAATCATAAATTTGTCAACATATTTGAAGATTGGAAAGGCAAGACGAATTACACCAACCCCGTAACTGTAATTGATGACGGGACAGACACTAACGAAAACCGTCTTGGAGCAGTAAAAGATTTATTGCTTGCTTTAGAGAAATACAATGTTGATGATGACATATTAGTTGTTGCCGCAGACAATATCCTCGATTTCTCTTTTAAAGGTTTTGTTGATTTCTTCAATGATAAAGGCACATCGGTAATTATGTGTCATCATGAACCTGAACTAAAAAAATTGCAACGAACCGGTGTAATCGCTGTAGATGAAGACATGAAAGTTCTTGATATGCAAGAGAAACCGGAACACCCTGTTTCCAATTGGGCTGTTCCTCCTTTTTACATTTACCAGAAAGAAGATTTGCCATTAATAAAAGACTGCCTGAACCACAATTGTGGATTTGATGCACCTGGAAATTTAGCTCACTATTTATGTAAGATAACGGACATTCATGCTTATAAGATGCCCGGTAAGCGTTTTGATATCGGCAATTTAGATAGTTATGAGGAAGCAAAGAAATTGTTTGATTCGTTTTAATTTAATAGCATACATCCAATGTATAAAAATTCCTATGTTATGGATGTTATCTCAATTAATACTTATATTTTAAAACAATATGCCAGAAAGCTATTATACAACCTTCAAGAGGTTACTATCAATTAAGAGTTTATGTTAAATTTGACTTTAAATATTTGTTTACTAAATATTATTGTTATGACACAATTTTCAAAAGAATTGCTAGATGCTATTTGGGAAAAAGGGCTTACAGATCCTGAATACGATGCAAATTTTGTTAGAAAAGATGCTTGTGGAGCATGGATTTTAAGGAATCAATATGATAATAGAAACAATGATTTTGGTTGGGAAGTAGACCATATTTATCCAGAATCAAAACTAAAAGAACTTGATGTACCACAACTTTTAATTGACAACATTAAGAATCTTAGACCTTTAAATTGGAAAAACAATGTATCTAAAGGAACGGATTATCCCAATTATAGGGCAAATATAAAAGCTGAAGATGATCATAATATTGATTGTGAAGATGAAAAAATTATTAATGAAAAAACTCAAAAAATAATTCAGGAATTATATAAAGATTATCTATGATTTCGGATTTAAGTTCTTTTGTTGAATTATTTGCTGCTGTATACATAACTATGGCTGTAAATAATGATTTTTGTTCTAACTTTTGGACTCCACAATATTATAAAGAAATGGAAAGCCTTTTAAATCAATATAATTTCCCATGGAGTTCTTCTATGTCTGAAAAATTAAACGACACTATAAAAAAGAATTATAATAAAGTTCAAAAAAAAGCTCGATTAAAAGGCACCATTTTATTGGCATTGTGTGTGTTTGTTTTGATATTGATGGGATTTGAAAATGAAACCAATTGTCATGATAAATCTTTTTATTCTCCAATTTTATATTGTATATTATTTACGTTTATTGTTATAGTGTTGTCTAAATATATATTAAGGTCATGGCGTTGGGTGTTAGGCATTATAATTATAGACGGATTAATACTATCAATAGCCCAGCTTTATACAAACTGTTATATAAACAACAATCTTGCAATAAATTTTATGTACGATTATAAGAAATATCTATTAATATTTATAATCATCTATCCTATTTTTCACCAAATGTATATTTATTGGATGTTTTCAAGTATCTATAAAGGATATTTAAAACATAGAGTTTGTATAGAATTTCAAAAATATACATCTTCTATGGAAGGGATAAAGAATAAACAGAAAGAGAAAGTAGATAAAATTTATCTAGATCAATGGACTGATTCTATGTTTTCTTCCGCTGGAGGAGATATCACTAATACTGATTTTAATAATATACTTTTTCAACAATTGCTAAAATCCGCAACACCTACACACATTGATTTGTTAAAGTCATGGATAAAATTTAAGATCAAACAATTATATGCAAAGAAAATAGAAACGAACCAAATCGATTCGCATGATATTTTTATAACTAATCAAGAAAGTCCTTTATCTCAATACAAATCTCCTAAACTAGATTTGTCTAAAGAGTATCAAGATTATTGTAATTGGAAAAAATTACCTCAAAATAAAAGGAAAGGCTTAAAAGGATACTGCATAGAAAAAAATATAGAAATAAAAGACATGAATGCGTGGATAAGAATTTATTACAAAAAAGAACCTTCATCTACACAATCAAACTAATACTGTTTATAGGAAACGTATCACATTTTTAATCAAAATGAATTTATTATTAGTATTAAAAAATAAAATAGCAACAGGAAATGTCCGCTCTGTTGCGATGAAAAAAAATATAATCTTATCGCTTTTGATAAAAGGAGTAAGTATAGCTGTCAGTTTTCTTTTAGTTCCTTTAACTTTAGGATATGTAAATGCAGAACTTTATGGTATTTGGCTGACCATATCTTCCATTGTCACGTGGTTACACTTTTTAGATATCGGTTTTACAAATGGATTAAAAAACAGATTAGGAGAATCTATTGCATTGAATAATTGGGAAAAAGGAAAGGCGTTAGTCTCAACTACTTATTCAATGATGATATTTATATTTTTACCACTTTGCTTATTATTAGTGATATGCATACCGTTTATTGATTGGGCATGGTGTTTAAATGTAAATCCTGTTTATAATCAAGCGATAGAAGATGCCATGTATGTCTTGGTTATCTGCTTTTGTTTGCAGATGATATTAAATGTATTGACAGCCGTCATTGCGGCATTTCAGAAAGTGGCTCTGTCTTCTTCTTTTATAGTAATCGGTAATGTGTTGTCACTCATTATTATTTATTTCCTGACCTTATTATGTCCTCCTTCGTTGTTAGCTTTGGCCTTCGCCATATCTGCAATGCCCATTATTGTTTTATTAATCGCATCGTTCTATTTCTATAAGGGAAAATTCAAGAATGTTTCCCCTTCCATTAAGCTATATAATAAAAAATATGTAAAGGATTTGTTTCAGTTAGGATCCAGATTTTTTTTGATTCAAATACAAATGCTCATTTTGTATCAAAGTACCAATGTGCTTATTTCTAATTTATCCGGTCCCACGGATGTTACAGCATACAATTTAGCATATAAATACATAGGAATTTCAATGATGGTTTATACTATTTTGTTACAACCTTTATGGCCGGCATTTACTGACGCTTATACTCGCAAAGACTTTGGGTGGATGAAAAATATATACAACAAAATGTCTAAAATATATCTAATTAGTGTGGTTGTGGTTGTTTTGATGGTTCTTTTATCTCCTATAATATATAAAATATGGATTGGAAACCGTGCGGAAGTCCCATTTATTATGACGTTGATGGTTGGAATTTATGTCCTGCTTCATTCATGGGATGCCTTTCAAGTTAATATGATTAACGGGATAGGAACTATAAAGTTACAGACAAATATCACATTAATAGGTTTAGTCGCTCACATTCCTTTATCTATTTTGTTTGCGCAGTTTGCCGGGGCTTTAGGAGTTGTTATGTCTATGAGTTGCATTACACTTTTTTATTCCATTGTTTTTACTATTCAAATTAGAAAATTATTAAATCAAAAAGCTACAGGTATATGGGCAGCATAAGAAACAAAATCCGTATTGTTCAGCAATTCATGCGTTGCTTTAAGTCATTTATGAAGTGGGCAATCCATTCATTTCCTAGAGGAAGTTCTTTTGGTCAAATTGGTCAACATACAGTAATCGAATATCCTTGCAATATAGGGAATCCTAATCAAGTTTATTTAGCTGATCAAGTTGCCATACGGTATGGCATAAGTATAATCAATGCAAAACATGAGAAAGTTACAATAAAAAAATATTCAGTAATAGCCCCTCAGTGTACAATCGTAACTAATAGTCACAGGGCTACAGTTGGAGTTCCTCAATTTATTTTAGGAGAATCTCATGTAAATGATAAATCCGGTGATGTGGTAATCGAAGAAGACGTATGGGTGGGTGCAAACAGTACCATATTGGCTGGTGTTTCTATAGGGAGAGGGGCTACTATTGGAGCATGTGCGTTGGTCACAAAAGATATTCCTCCATACGCTTTGGCAATAGGTTCTCCCGCTAAGATAGTCGGAGTAAAATTTACTAAAAACGGCATAATCAAGCATGAAAAAATGCTTTATCCTATAGAAGAGCGTCTCACATTAGATGAATTGGACGAACTTTTTGAAAAATATTATTCAGATAAGAAAATATTCGGTGTTGAAGATGAGCTAACTTTAGAGCAACAGGTAAAGATTCATAGCGTGAAACAGGTACATAATCTTCAATAATTTTCCTATTTATATGATTCTAGAAAGTAATTTTTTTAAGAAATACGGTCGGTTTGAGATTTTCTATATGCTTGTAATGGTCATTTACATGGCACAAGCCACACCTGAGACAGGCAGAATGATTGGAGGATTATCTGGGAATCCTATTCCATTCTTATTGCCTATTATATTGACTTATATATTATGGAAAAAACATCCTATTTCATTCAAGAACAAAAAACTATATTTAATATTGGCCATTTATAGCATTTGGGCTATTTGTTCATTAATTAAATATGGCAATTATACAACTGAAGAATTATCTTACCATTTTTTCATGGTATATGCTATTGTAATAGCTTATATTCATAATAAAATATATGGATATACATTGATTCCTATTTATGAACAACTACTTGTATTCTTTTGTAAAATAGCTATTGGGGGATGGCTAATTGCAGTGCTTATACCAGCGTCCTCGTCTTTTTTTCATTTATTCCCTGAAACAGCCTTTGGTAATCATGTTCTGTATCTTTTTAATTGGATGGATCCCGCTAAAGGACAAATCTATTCCGGTATTATCCGAAATGCTGGATGTTCGTGGGAACCTGGCCGTTTTGCTATCATGGTTACATTGGCTATTTTTTGCAACCTATGTCAAAATGGTATCAAATTTAAAAATAATAAAAATATATGGTGGCTTCTTGTAACATTAGCGACCACTCAATCAACTACAGGATTTTTCACCATTATGGCTATTTATTCCATTTTCCTCATAAAGAAATTCAACCTAAAATACATCATCGTATTAGCATTAATTATGATTCCGATTGTATATGGACTGTTACAATTGGATTTTATGGGTAAAAAAGTAAGAGATAGAATTACAAATGCGCAAGATGTATCTAGGTTATATGAACAATTTGATTATCATTCCCGTAAGCAAGATGAAGGTATATATTTGGGTTCACTCGACAGATTTGAGGCAATGACATTTGAATGGATGAATCTAATGCATGACCCAATACTTGGTTATGGAAGAAATTTCAAGCATTCATATTTCTATACTAATATTACAAGTAACTATAAGTTAGCCAATGGACTCGCAAACATACTTTCTTGTTTTGGCGTTTTCTTTGGAATCTTTCTTTTTTACATATTATACAAATCTTCAGCAGCCATAGCTGCAGACAGTAACGAAAAAAGGAAAATAGGGCTTTTTATACTCTTTTGTCTAAGTGCAATATCATATCAAGTATTATCAGTACCTATTTTTACATCATTTTGGTTCTATGGGTATTTTAAGCAGCAAAAGAATCAAAGAACTAAATCTAAGCATCTGATAGAGACTATACAACTAGTAAAATAAAACAATATAATTATGACAAATTTTAAATTTACGATATTTACACCATGTTATAATGGGGGGGGGGACTATTCAAAGAGTATTTGATTCTGTAGAAAGTCAAACGTATACTAATTTTGAATGGATTATCATAAATGACGGTTCGCAAGATAATTCCGATGCCGTAATTAGAAGTTTTATAGATAAAAGTCCAATGAAAAACAAAATTAGCTATTTCTCTCAAAGGAATTTAGGGAAACATCGAACTTGGAATAAAGCTGTAGATTTGTCAAGTGGAGAATATTTTTTACCAGCAGATGCCGATGACAGTTTCATCCCAACAACATTAGAATATTTCAATAAACGAATAAATGAATTGGTAGATACTTATGGCAATATTAATAAGTTTTCAGGTATAAATGTTTGTGTTTACGATCCACAAACTGGCACTCTCCATGGTACACCATATCCAAAAGAAGGATTGGTTAGTGACAATGTAGAATTAACCTATCATTATAAAATACAAGGTGAACATTGGGGATGTATACGGACAAATCTATTGAAACAAAACAAATTTCCAGAAGTCAAAGGCCATTTCTATACCGAAAATCGCTTATGGTTCTTGCTCGCTAAAAAAGGTTACAAAGTCGTATGCTACAATGATTGTCTTAGAGCATATTTTTATGAAACTACATCTTTGACCCATAATACGTCTTACCAATGGAACTTCAATAATAACGCGATGATGTTACATTTCCACTTATGGGTTATTTTCCAACTTGGAGGACGTATATTCAAGTATTCACCCATTGCTTATTTCAATCATTGGAAACGAGTAATAACTAACATTACAAAATGTACATTGTCACTCATACTGGGCAAAAAATAATTCAATATGATAACTTCTAAGAAAGAACTTCGTTTCTACATTATGGCAGACCGTATTATGAACGGTCTATCCGCAAGGCGTAATATTCGTGAAAGATTGGGACTGTTTACCCCCCCCCATTTTAAGATTATTAACACATTGCGTTATATGAGGATAACTTGTTATTACAAAGGAAAAAAGAATCTTTCATGTATTGATCGTATCCGTGGCGCATGGAGTTCATATATGTATGGAAAACTTTCATTGCGTTTAGGTTTTTCAATAGGCTGCAATGTATTTGGCTATGGGCTTGTCATTCCTCATTATGGAACAATAGTTGTCAATGATGAAGTCAAAGTTGGAAATTTCTGTGTTCTACATACTTCTACCTGTATCGGTGGAAATGATAAGATCATAGGTAATGGATTATACCTTGCTACAGGCGCAAAGATTATTGGTCATTTAATATTAGGAGATGGAGTATCTGTAGCTGCCAATAGCCTTGTAAATAAAAGTGCAGGTAGTCATTTGCTATTAACCGGAAACCCTGCTATTATAAAAAACAGAGACTACCCATTTTGGTGGGAACGTGACGGCGAAAAATATGCACAGCGAGTTCTTGCTGTAGAAAATCTACGAAAACAAATGAATTTAATTATCTAATCAAGCTATAATGATAATCCATTTTTACATAAATACATCATTTCCATTTGGCATGGCTGCCGCCAAACGACAACTTTGCTATGCGAAAGGACTAATGAATCAAGGACATATTATTGATGTAGTAGTCTGTCAAAAGTGTTTTGAACCCAATGATGACGATGACCAGCCAGCAAAAGGAGAATATCAAGGAATCAAGTATATCTATACATGTGGTAAATTCAAGCATGCTAAAAATAACAAATTGATGCGCGGAATAGATTACTTGATGCTTGATTACATTCGCTCTTTCTTTTATGCACTCAAACATATCCATCGAAAAGATGCCGTTTTTGCATATTATTATCCTATTTTTTTGCAAATTCTAATTATCATTGCCTCAAAAATAAAAGGTGCAAAGATTGTTAAGGAAACTTGTGAACACCCTTCTGCTTTAGGCAATGTTACCTCATATTGGCATAAACTATGTAAATGGTTTGAATATCACTTTGTGATGCCTCACTATGATGGGTTCATAGCCATATCACGTGACCTCAGTAAATTTGTTATAAAATATAAAGGACGTAAAGCACAGTGTATTATTGTTCCGATATTAGTAGAAGATTTCAATGATGGAAACAATAATGGATATGAAAAAAATGAATATAATGTCCCCTACATTATCCATACAGGCACGATGCTAGAGCAAAAGGACAGCATTAGCAAAATTCTTCATGCTTTCGCTCGTTTCAAAAAGGAAACTCAATCTACATGTAAACTTGTATTCACTGGACCACAAGCCAATAAAAAATGCAAATATCTACCAATGATACGAGAACTTGGCGTTGAAGATAGCGTAGAATTATTAGGTTTAGTAAGTCCAGAACGAGTAGCTGTTTTACAGCGTCATGCGGCTATGACTATTATTTATAAAAGCGACAACTTGCAAACACGTAACTGCTTTCCTACTAAGCTTGGCGAAATGTTGATAAGTGGTATACCTGTAATTACAACAACAGTGGGAGATGCCAATATCTACTTAGAGAACGAAAAAAATGCATTTATTATTGAGCCAGATGATGAGGATAAATTAGTGAAATATATCAAATATATACTTGATAAACCTCATGAAGCACAAAAGATTGGAGCAGAAGGTAAGATTATAGCTAAAAAATATTTTAATCCTATATTTCAAGGTAAACGTCTTTCTGATTTTTACATTTCATTATTCAACAGCGAAACGTGATATACTAGGATTGTAGTTGAAAGAAATTCATCGAAATTGATATCTATGGTAGAAAAATAATGCTACTTTAATCTCAATTCCAAGATTATAGGATATTGTGGAGATACGGGTATTTCTTTCCTCCATCCCGAATGAAAATTTATAAGAAAAATTTTTATTATAGAAATGAATTTACAAATTGACTTAAATCAATTGAGTAAATATCGCACTCCACTTATGGGGTTGGCAGCTTTAATGATAATTATCTGTCACGCTCCACAATATGGTATTTCCATGCCTATTACAATTAGCAATTTACTTCAACGAGGTGGATTGGGTGTAGATATATTCCTATTCCTTTCGGGATTGGGTTGTTATTACTCACTTTCAAAAGGAGTTATACTTAAACAGTGGTATTATAAACGCTTCATCCGAATATTCGTACCCTATCTATTTATGCAAATACCTTTTTGGATTTGGAAATTATATAATGGTGTTTTCTCGTTTTCCAAAGAGTTTATGGTATTTTCTACCATTGACTTTTGGTTAAATCATACAGGAGCTTGGTATATAGCATTGCTTATTCCACTTTACTCTTTTACTCCGCTTATTTACAAATATTTACAATTAGGAAATCGTATGCTTCTTACTGGGTTAATGGTAGTGGCGTTGATTATAGTTTGTATGTTTAATATAAACATTTTCAACGATACGACTCATGCCGTTTTCAATAATCTACAATGGGCTTTTGGACGAGTGCCAAGCTTCGTAATCGGTATGGCTGCAGCTCCATTAATAAAGCGAGGTATGAAAATTCACGCTGGGGTACTAATTATACTACCGCTAATTTTTTATGTTGCAATCCATGAATTCATAAACAAAGATACCCCGACACAATGGTGCTTAGTACCGCCTGCCTTAACTGTGTTAATAATATTTATTGAATATATAAAAAATAAGAAATTTATTTATCATTTTATTTCATGGATAGGTATCGTTTCACTAGAATCATATTTAGCAAATATATATTTATGTGATATACTTAAAGAAATTTTCTCACCATTACGAGCCAACTACCCGCTACTCACTAATGGCTATTTGGAGTATTCACTAGTTATACTTCTTGGCATTTTGCTCTCATTATTAATAAATAAAATATCAATGCCGATAGTTACAAAATTAGACATGTCAATCAAAATGTAAATTCATTCAAATAAATTATGAAAAAAAATGTAATATTGAGCGATATGCCGCTCAATAACAATTGGGATTTTTTAAAAGGTTTACATGATGCAACCGGCGAGAAATGGATAATAAAAAATTGCGTATCAAATCAAGGTCGTTCTTTTTTGTATAATATTTATCGCTACATCATTTATTTCTGGTTTCCTTTTATTATATTCATAACAAGGGATAAATACAAAATGATAGTCAGTTGGCAATCATTTTATGGTGTACTATTCGCATTTTATTGTAGATTATTCAAAGTGAAAAAGAAACATTTTTTACTTATTAAGAATTTTACATACAAACCAAAAGGCAATGGTCTTTTAGGGAAAATTTATTTCAAATGGATGAAATATATTGTTAAAAGTAAATATATTGATGTTTTTGTATGTACATCTCAAACATTCTGCGACTATTGTGCGGAAGTTTTCCAAGAAGATAAAAAACGCTTTGTGTACTTACCATTTGGTGTTGAAGATTTTACGCAAAAACTATCTAAAGAAGATTTAGATAAAAGAGAAGATTTTATTCTTTCTATAGGACGAAGCAATAGAGATTGGGATTGGTTATTGAACTGTTTATCGGAAACCCCGTATAAATTGAAAATAATTTGTGACCAACTACATAGAACAGATTTGCCTATGAATATTGAAATTCTTAATAATGTTTGGTTTGAAGATTCTTATAAGTATTTAGCAAAATGCAAAATGGCAATTATTCCGATTAAAGACGGAAAGATAGGTTCTGGTGAAACGGTTCTATTACAAACAATGTCATTTGGGAAACCGTTAATCATAACATCTCCAAGTTGTTTAGCAGACGATTATGTTGAAAACGAAAAAACAGGTCTTGTTGTTAATAAAAATAAAAAAGAACTTTTGACGGCTATACAACGATTATATGAAGATACAGATTTATATGAAAGATTATCCAAACAAGAGCGCAATCTGTATTTAAATAAACATTCCATATACCGGTATGGTTGCTATGTAGGAGAAACGATAATCAAGTATCAAAAATAAAACTGTAAATATAAAAATGCTAAATTATATATTAACAGCTTTTATTCCCATGTTAACAATATTTATAGGGGGTAAAACAAAGGAAAGTGACAATGCTGAGAACTTATTTTCCAAAGATTATACATCTGTTCTCAAAGGAATTTGCTGTATTATAGTTGTAATGGTACATATACGGGAAGGATATACTAATCCATTACAAGATGCAATAGGAAGTTTTGCCTATGTATGTGTCACTCTATTTTTCATGATTTCAGCTTATGGTATGCAATTTAGTGTAGAAAGTAAAGTGGATTATCTCAAGCATTTTTGGAGAAATAGATTACTAGCATTATTAATTCCATGCTTTCTGATTAACATATTTGCATTTGTACTATTTGCTTTATTGGATAATAACTTTACATTCAAACACCTATGGTATATCAATGATTATGTACTTGTCCTTTTAGAATATTGTCTATGGTTCTATATTGTGATGCAACTGAAAAAAGTAATTCCGATTTCTAAAAGTTGGATTGTCGATGCATTACTCTGTATAGGCATAATTTTATCAAGTTTGATTTCATTTTTCTTTAGCAAAGAAACTACTTGGAGTAATCTTTTAGGATGGCGTTGTGAAAGAATTGGTTTAATTTGGGGATTGCTCTATTACCGTCTTAAGCCGTGTGTAGACCAATGGCTTACCCGAAATAGAATACAAAAAATTATCATATACACTTTCTGGGCTTTTGCATTAGGCGTACTATATTTAAAATTCAAAACAGTCTACTTTTGGGGTGAATACCTCTTAAAAATAATTCTCGGCCTTTCCATCATACTATGGATTCTATTACTGACAGTAAAGAAACAATTTGGAAACAAAATCAGTTTGTGGCTTGGGAGAATATCATATGAGGTATATCTCTTACACACTATCGTAATGTTAGCAATAATAAAAGTCATACCTAGTTTATCATCGGGCATATTTATACTGATGACATACGTATTAACTATACTAATTTCTATGGGCATTAACTGGTGCTCTAACAAAGTTGTCAAACAGTTACGAGCTTAATATTATATTAAGAAACTGTTTTGATTTTATTCGGCAAATTTGTTAAGCATGATTTGGAAGAGCACAATTTCCTAATAAACGTTAGCCCTATAAAAACTTTTTCCAATCATTTCAAACAGTTTCTTAAAATCCAAAGAGCTTTTCGCTTTATATTTAAATATAAAGTATTGAAAGAACGATGTTTTATGCCGTTATAGCTCAATAAAACATTGCAAAAATAAAATAGACTACAAGGTTATAGATAAAAAGTAATTTGTGAATAACATGAAAATATATCCTCGAATTGTATTTATAGTACCGTCTCTAAAAAGTGGTGGTGCGGAAAGAGTTATAGTTACATTGTCTAATTGGTTATCTCAAGAATTTCATGTGGAAATTTGGATGATGATTGATTCACAAGTAGAATATGCTTTATCTGATAAAGTATATCTTAATCAATCATATACCGCCATTAAAAAAGGAGGGATAATCCGGTTATTTTGGCTTATCAAGCATTTGAAAACAGAGAAAAAGACTATAGTCATATCATTTATGACAAAATTAAATTTATATGCAATTATAGCTGCAAAATTAACAGGTGTAAAAGTGATTGTATCAGAACGGAATGATCCATCAAAAACAATTGCAGCTAAATATAATTATATAAGAGATTTACTTTATCAATTTGCAGATAAGGTTGTATTTCAAACCGAAGGAGCAAAGGGTTTTTTTTCAAATAAGGTGCGTGAAAATGGGGTTATCATTTTGAATCCACTTCGAAATAGAATTCCTGATTTATATGAAGGAAAACGAGAAAAAAAAATTGTTACAGTTTCCCGTTTACACCCTCAAAAGAACTTAAATCTTTTAATTGAAGCTTTTGGAGAGTTTACTAAAGAATACCCTGATTATTCATTGGTTATTTATGGAGAAGGGCCACTAGAAAGTGAGCTAAAAGGCAAAGCAAAAGAGTGCAAATTGCAAGATAAAATTATATTTGCTGGAGTTAATGAAAATGTACTTGATTTAATAAGAAATGCAATGATGTTCATAATTACGTCAAATTTTGAAGGACTTTCAAACGCTTTAATAGAAGCAATGGCTATTGGTCTTCCTTGCATTAGCACAGATTCTCCTCCAGGAGGGGCAAGGATGATAATCAAAGACAAAATTAACGGTTTACTTGTTCCTGTTGGGGATAAAAATAAATTGATTGCGGCAATGAAAAAAATAGTATCAAATAAAGAATATGCTGCATACTTAGGTAAGAATGCAGCAGAAATAAGAATAAGAGTAAATGAAGATACTATTTGTTCACAATGGAAACAATTAATATTGAGCATATAACTCATTATAAGTAAGCAGTAAATAAAGATCGACATACAAGCATTAAATTCAGCACATTAACTAAAAGAGAGAAAATTCAAAATTTACTGTAATATTTGATATAAGAAACAGTTTTAGGACAATTTCTATTCTATTTGTTCAGATAAAAATTATTATAATTCCTAACTTCTTATCGTATCTAAAATCAATATACACATGTTATCGTCCAACATTTCATTAGAAAACAAAACTGTATTTATTACAGGAGTAGCCGGATTTATCGGTAGTTATTTAGCTTTAGAGCTTCAGATAAGATTCCCGACAATAAAAATAGTTGGAATTGATTCTATCACCGACTATTACGATGTGTCTTTAAAAGAGGAAAGATTGAAAAATTTAAAGAAGTTCCAGAATTTCCTTTTCATTAAAGGAAACATTGCAGACAAAGAATTAATTTGTCAACTCTTTGCGGAACATAAGCCCAATGTTGTCGTGAATTTAGCGGCTCAGGCTGGCGTGCGTTATAGCATTACGAATCCAGACGCATACGTAGAGAGTAACTTGATAGGATTTTATAACATTTTGGAAGCATGCCGTCATGCTGTTCCTGAAGTGGAACATTTGGTTTATGCTTCTTCATCGAGTGTATATGGTAGTAATAAGAAAGTGCCGTATAGTACGGATGATAAAGTGGATAATCCAGTGAGTCTGTATGCCGCTACCAAAAAGAGCAATGAATTGATGGCTCATGCGTATGCTAAATTGTATAACATTCCGTCAACAGGTTTACGGTTTTTTACGGTTTATGGCCCTGCTGGCAGACCGGATATGGCTTACTTTGGTTTTACAAATAAGTTACGTGAAGGAAAGAGCATTCAGATTTTCAACTACGGAAATTGTAAACGTGATTTTACTTACATTGATGATATTGTAGAGGGGGTAATCCGCGTGATGCAACATGCTCCGGAACGTAAGACCGGTGAAGACGGATTGCCGATACCACCGTATAAGGTTTATAATATCGGAAATAACCAACCGGAAAATTTGTTGGATTTTGTAACAATCCTTCAGGAGGAATTAATACGGGCAAAAGTGCTTCCTACTGATTATGATTTTGAAGCGCATAAGGAATTGGTACCTATGCAGCCTGGCGATGTGCCTGTTACTTATGCAGATACAACGTCATTGGAGGAAGATTTTGGGTTCAAGCCTGCTACATCACTCCGAAAAGGTTTGAGAGCTTTTGCCGAGTGGTATGCGGATTATTATAAATGCAAATAAAATGTTTGTATAAACAATTGAATGGGTATATGCAACGCTTAGTATTCCTTGATATAGCCAAAGCCATTTGTATCATTCTTGTGGTGATAGGGCATTATCATCCTGAAAACTCACCGGAATGGTATAATGTGATATGGAAGTTTATTTATTCGTTTCACATGCCGTTGTTTATGTTTGCAAGTGGGTATATCTATATTGCAACAAAACGGGAACATGAAACGTATAAGGGTTTTATCGTGAAAAAAGTGAAACGGCTAATGGTGCCTTATTTGGCGACATCTTTTCTTATTATAACCCTGAAACTGATTACGCAAGGGAATGCGTATGTAGCCAATCCTGTAACTTTATCATCCTATGCAAAAATGTTCTATTTGCCAGAGGCGGGATATTTTTTGTGGTTTATCTGGGCTTTGTGGTGGATGTTTGTGGTTGTCCCTTTATTTAGGACCCCTAAAAGCAGATTGGCGTTGTTTGTAATCAGTATTGTATTGGCTTATTTACCGTTGCATCTTACTGATTTATTCTGTATCAATCAGTTCAAGAGCATGTTTGTTTATTTTATGTTAGGGGTAATCGCTTTTGAAAAAAAAGATTGTATCAGCCGTATCAAAATGCATCCGCTTGTTGTCTATTTGAGTTTTGTAGTTGTTGAATGCTTGTGCTTATTTAACATTGGGGGGGGTATTTTAAGTATCTTAAACGAAATAGTACCCTTCATAGGGATAGCTGCTGTTTTGCAGTTGTCAGTTCAAATGGAAAGCTTGGTTAAGAGCGACAAGCCGAATTGGATATTGCAAATTTCTGTATCTTCGTATATCATTTATTTATTTCATACGACATTTGAAGGTTTTGCCAAAGCGGTCTTGCATAAAATTCCGGGAGTATGGAATACTGGGAATGATTGGGTTTTCTGTCTGACAGCTATTATTGTGATTGTTGTGGGAGTGGTATTCCCCATTCTTTTGCATAAATATATCTTGCAGAAGTATCATATTACCCGATTATTGTTCGGATTGAAATAGAATGACTTGTTTGGAAATTCAATTAAGAACCGTTATCTTTGTATCGAATGGAATTATAAAAAAGAAAGGCTATGAGCAAATTTATCAATCCCTTTACTGATGTCTGTTTCATGAAAGTAGAAGATATAGTAGATATTGCTTCCATGAGCAAGGAAGACCGCATACGCTATGATGAGAGCATCAAAGTGTACCGTGACCGTCTTGCTATCATGGAATTTGAGCGGATGAAAGGTAAAGCGGAAGGTATAGCGGAAGGTATGGCTCAAGGCATAGCCCAAGGTAAAGCGGAAGGTATGGCGGAAGGCATGGCTCAAGGCAAAGCGGAAGGTATGGCGGAAGGAAAAGAGGAAATAGCCCGCAATCTTAAACAAATGGGAATGGATGTGCAGACCATTGTCCAAGCGACCGGACTTGACCAGGAGGTCATTGATAAGTTATAAAACGTAAAGGTAGAGACGAAGAGGTCGGATAACGTAAGATATGCGATTTGACTCTTTCGAAGCCCCGATGTGAAGATTTATCCGATTTCTTTTTATGCTTATCATAATGGATGACTTTTGATTTGTATGCGGCAGGGAAATAAGAGCTTAACCTTATATGTTTGCATAATAAGTTAAATTACTTATGTTTTGCTATTATAAGAAACTGTTTTGAATTGATTTAAGAATAATGTTATAGGGCTACATACAATTCAGAATCAGCCGGTCAATTGGAAAAATGTTATATCTTTACAGGTACCAAACAAT
>NZ_NFIN01000004.1 GCF_002161765.1 Bacteroides sp. An322
TGGTGCGTTAGTTCAGTTGGTTAGAATACATGCCTGTCACGCATGGGGTCACGGGTTCGAGTCCCGTACGCACCGCAATAAACATTGAAAATCAATGTTTTACAAAATAGACACCCGATTTTACACCCAAGAATGTAAAGTCGGGTGTTTTTGTATTATTTAGGAAAAACGCCGAGCGAAAAAGACACTTGATTCTGTAACATTCCACATACAAACCCCAAATCATTTTGTGATGCAAATCCAAATCGATTTGTGTTGAATTAAGATTCATTAGCACAAATCGAAATGTGATTATTTTGTTGTTTTTTGCTTCTTGTTTAAACCTTGGATTTTCTTCTTCTTTATCTTGTCTAAGTCGGAAAAAATCACTAATTTTACATCAAATAAAAGGCGGGAATATGTATGTTTTCATACATTCAATTCGAAGCGGATTCCTTTTTCACCAGATAAGAGGCGGTGTGTGTTTTCTATATTATTTTCATAGACATGGACATTGCCGAAAGTCAGTGTGATGGATTTTAACGGCAACTCTATCTGGCGTGCTATTGAGTAAAGATGATAGATGTCAGCCGGCAAGCCCAGATTGGCATCTGAACTGCGCTGGTAGGCAGAAATGACCAATTCACCGTCTTCTATTTGGAATTGTACAAGGCTTAGGCAGGGTGCCTGGTTGCTTTCAACCCCAGTTTCACCAAGGAAAAGCACATAGTTTTTACTGTTTCGCTTTTCCCGGTTGATCCTATCAATAAGTGGGGGAAGTCTTTCAAGGTAGGTCGGATAACTGTTGACTAATGTTTTTCCGCAATAGTCCCACCATGTTATCCCTGCTTCGCGGTATCTGTCCACGTTTCGTTCGCCTCGTGTGAACAGTTCCAGCTCGCTCTTTAATTTTTTGCGTGCCAAGTTGTGCCCTTCGAAAATCTCCAGCAGGTCAGCCGGTGTCAAGTCTAAGCGTTCGTTTAAAAGATAACGGATGTTCCCTTTCCGGTTAGTCTGTGTCTTTCCGGAACATACTATTTTTTCTAAAATGCAATGGTATTTGTTCTTTCCGTTCATTTTAATCAATATTTAAATGTTTATTAAATGAGTAATGGGGGTCATACTGTATGCGTATACAACATCATGTCGGTGTAAAACGCATTATAATTCATGCGTGCGTTAAAGGTGGCAATAGCGGCATTTTGGAATGGATTGCCCATACCAGGATGTTTCCCCATCCAATCGCAAAGCTCAAGTATCTGGGACTTGTTTGATGTGAAGTAAATAAAAGGATGAGCTTGCAGGATAGCCAGTACGTCCAAATAATCCGCCAGCTTCCAATTCATTGTATAAGTACCTACATCTGTGCTCAAGTAAGGCGGATCCACAAGAAATACAGTATTCGGAATCTCTTTATACCGGTTGAATACATCCTTATAATCCTCATGTGTAACAGTCAGTCCATCCAAATAATCACCCGCCTGCTGATACCCTGACTTTCGGATATTATTATAAAGTGATTCCTTTTTCAGTCCTTCAAGGCTCGTCTTGTATTTCATGGAGAATAACAACGATGAGGATAGGGTGATATAGTCCACATAACCCCATATCTTTTCTTCTTTCTCGATACGCCCGTATATTTTCATTTGGACTTCCTTTGGAATTAGTTTGTTCCTTGGCAGTCCAGCCGCTATTTGCCTGAAATCAGACAACAACTGGTTGGTTCTTGGTATGTTTTTCAAACGCTTGCAATAATTGTCATAGTCGTTATAAATAACTGTGGCATCAGGTTTTTCACGTTTGGTGATATGGGACAACAATCCCGATCCTCCAAATAAATCCACATAGACCGCATCATCCGGATATTGCTTCAGAATCTTCTTGAATTCCGATGCAAACATTCTTTTCTGCCCCACAAAAGGTAACGGAGCCGATAAATATTCTTTCATATAACTTTGCTGTTTGTTCATGTTGTACAAAGCTACTTGTTATGCCACACACCAGCCAAATAAAAATGGGAAATCATACTGCATCCAATATGCACTCTTTTTTAAAGCGTTTAAATACTTCATAAATTGTACGTTCACTAATAGAATATTTTTCAGCTAAATAAGCGATACAATATGTAGTTTTTTCTCCTTGGCTTTTCATCAATTTAAATTCCGAATAAAGGTCTAAATATCGAATATCGTTCAATTTAGCACCCATTCTTATAAGCATTTCCAATGGTTTCTTATTAAATTCAAGTGCTTCAAATAGTGTCATATCCAATCATTTTTATTATTTTTGCAATGCCAATCATTTTTAACGATAAAACCCAAGTGGCGCGGCAGAGGGTATTTGCCCCCGGCTGCGCGCCGCTTGGGTGTGTCGTTAATAAATGATTGGCGTCTTATATTAACAGGCCGGGGGCTTTTTCTTTCTCCCCCAACCATTCTTTATTTGGCTTTCCGAATAAATTTTATCCACTCGAAATACCCTGAGTTCTCAAGGTAGGTCTCATCGTCCTCCCCTGCGTTGGCTTCCCGCTCGAAGCTGATGTTCCGGTAGGCTTCCGTACCGTAGAAGCACAGCTTCACGAGCCATTCCAGTACATAGAGGATGTAGAACATCCCGAACGAAAGGGCGAACCACCATGCGGATATGCCTGCAAGCAAAACCAGCACCCATATTACGGTACCGCTTGCCAGCATACACTCACACCACTGCCTTGCGTGCGTGCATTCGTGGTTGCGCACTCTTTGCGGCATCTCCTCTTTACCTTTATACTTCGTGCAGACCCATGCCGCAATAGTTATCGTGCTGTACCCCTTGAACAGCAAATTGTTGGCTATCCAACTGTTGTAACGTATCTTCTTCATGACTTTATCCGATTAGCTAATTAGACAACAAATGAAACAAAACCCCAATCCCCGTCGCGGCGAACACCAGTGCGCATCCGGCAAGGGTGAACCAGAAGTCTTTCCAGTCAAACTCCTTGTCGATGATATACTCCTTGAAGAACTCGAACATCATCACGGCGATAGTCCCGGCAAGAGGGGAAACCGCCGCACGCCACAAGTTCCCAGCTCTAATCATTTCCGCATCTTGCAGAATCATCACTAAAGTAATACACGCACACAGCAAGCCGCCCACGCCTAAATGGGCAAGCTTGTCAATCCCGATTTTTTCTATTAACTCATTCATAATCAATAATATCTAAAGTATTTTTTCAAAAACCATATTCTTTCTTTATACCATTTCAATAAATCGTACAATGGGTAGTTAGTATAGCTACCCGTATATCCCCATTTTTCAGTATTAGATTCATATATAGAATACGGAACATTTTTTGCTTCATCTTCAACTAATAAACAAAATGTTTGATAGGTAAATACCCCATTGTCATATAGATATTTAAACATATCGCATAGTTGTTCAGTAAACATAAATATGAATTTAGTAATCCAAGCAGGAGTAGTTCCTCCGTTAAAGTAATTTCTAAAAACATCTTCATAAGGTACTGCATTCTTTAGATTGTTGTTATAAAATCCAAATGTATTATCTCCGTCATAGGGGAAAACATAAAATGTATTTCCTCCGTCGTACGTAATGAGTTGCATATTATTACTAAGAGCATCCCATCCATAAACAACTTGTGCTAATACTAAGTACATAATCCAGTTCTTAATATCAATATGATTAGATGCGTTTGATGCAAAATCTGTATATGAAGAACTTGTGAGAAAATCTAACCATTCCTGAAATTTAGCCTTTATATTTTCCGGAACTTCATCATGTATTACAGGGTCCCAATATTCAGCATTACTCCAAAGAACATTTGGATTGTTTGCATAATCCGCATTTGGTTCAAATGCAAAATGTAGAGGATTGTATTCGTCAATAAGAAGATTCTTTTTGTCTTTTGCAAGCCCAAAATGATAAAGTCCGTGAAATTCTCCATTAATATGCAGTTCACATGGAAATAAGTCACATATTGCTCTTGCACCTGTGGGGTATTTTGTAAAGTTACTGAATGGGTATCTTTTCATTACATTAGGTTCTGAACAATACATAAGGTGCGCCATGTGGTACATCAATACCTCTCTCATTTGAGACATATCCAAATAATAAGCCTTTAAGTTATATTTTTTAGTTTCTGTCCAATTCCCGAATTTGTAATTATTGTCAAATTTTATGCGAAAGTTTTTCTTAGGATACGCCATCGTGCTTGAGCCTTGATATTCTATTGTTGCATTAGAATCCTGTACTATTACGCTTCCATTACAACTCATCTTAACAGATGCATTGTGCTCAGTCTTATCGTTAGGCCACATTGACAAATCATCCGTAGTCACTTCTACGACAGCATACCCGATTGGGTTATCGTATTTAATGACTTTGTTTCGTGAACTTGTATTGTTCTTTCTTTTTTCTCCTTTAATAAAGGACATTACATCGTCAATATGATATTGCCTTCTAAAATTAAATAGTATATGGGTGCATCCGCTGGGAATATCATCATCGGAAATATACCCGCAAATCATATTCGTATCATACGTATGGCATGTAATAAATTCGTCTATCTTATCATTACAGTTATTACTTTTAAGGAATAATACTACAGGACAAGTGGCGCCTATATTATCATCTTTAACATCCATCATTAACTTAAATGAAATGTTCATCCAGTTGTTTGCAGGTATTATTATATGAGCATAATTAGTCAAATCTGTATCTTTAATGCTCCCGTCATAATATACAGCTCCGGGTATATTGGTATATATTTTCTTCAAATCAGGGAATTTTGATTTGTTGAAATTTTCATTTGAAAGCAACAATCTGTTCTTTAATATATATACAAATGGTTCTTGCCTTGAAGAAGCACAAATTATACAATAATTAGCATTAACTGGCATATCATTTTTGGATATGAATTTATATGCAACAGTTTCCTCTAATGCTATACTCTGCTCTTTCATAATGCTTGAATAATTTTTTTGGGTAAAATAAGCAAGCAAAATATATCCCGGTGTATTCAATGTTAATATTTCTATACCGATAAGTGAATCATCTATTGGAATAAAATTAGATGTTATTCCAACTCCAATAGTATCTTGAACTATTTCACCTGTTTCTTTAATAAATGACCTACCATAAAAAAAATCTTCAAAAGCATTCAATCTTAATATATCATTATCAAAATTTAGTTTGTCTATAATACACTCTCCTAATATACTTGTCTTTTTATAAGCCATTATCTTAGGTGTATATTTAATATTAACACCACTTATATTGCATACAACTGACACATATTTTGCCCTGTCTATATATTCAGATGTGTTTATGGTATATTTTTTGATTGCGTGTGTATCATCGAATTTGACAGACAAATTTTGTATGCAGGTATAAAATGAATTGTCTGAATAAAAAGCCAACATTATAAATCCAGCGTCTCCGTTAGATTCAATATCTATTTTATCATATTCTTCAAGAGGAATTAACCCGGAAGCATAGGAAGCAGTGCCTTGTACAATATGCCCCTCATTATCAATATATGAATATTCTCCATTTTCCGAATAAAGATTTACACAATTATCAGAAATGCCTTCTTTTGAATTATACATGGAATAATAGTTTTCTCCATCATAGAACACATCGAGCACCTCGCCTGCTTCCCATGTGTTATCCGCGGATGCTACCTCTCCATTGTAGTACAAAGGCTTTGCCCCGGTGTTATTCACGTTCAAAGTCGGGGATGCAGCCGTGTTGTAGTTTATCATTTTGACTATCAGACGGCAGTTTGTCGAAAGCGCGAAGCCAGCCTGCGTGACGGTCTTTGCAACTGTGCCTGCCGCTGCCGTACAGGTAACATATCCGGAATTGCTGATGATTCCGGATATCTTTTCGTCCAGGCTTCCGCTTCCGTCACTCATCCCCACGCATGCGCTGCTGGTTACAGGGTATGCCTTGTTCCCCGAATTGTCTTTTAATTGAACTTTCTTTGCCATAATTATATTGAAATTTCGTTTACGTTGCCCAAATCGTCATATCCCAAATAGTCCGAAAGCGGCACTTCCGCATTGCCTCCGGTCGTTCCTGTATTGACCCACGAAGAGCCGTTCCACCGGTACACTGGGGCTGGCAGGGTGCTGCCTACCAGAATCAGCTGCCCGACGTACTTGTTCGTGATTGCCGAGTTCGCCTCCGATGTGCTCGAAAACAGGGGCATCTTGACCGATGTGGTCTGTTTCAGTCCCTCTATGGCGGTGCTGACGTTGGCAAAGTTCGTGTTTATCGTGCTTGCCGCCTCCTGCCAGTCCGTGTCTGTCTTTATCTGTGATACGTTTGCCATAATTATGCGCCCGGTTGTACCGGTTCTTTTTTACTAACTTTTAAGAATCCGTTTTCGTCTACATATACAGTTCCTGCCAGACCTTCTGTCTCATTCCAGTTCGATCCGGTTATAAGTACCTTTTTCCCTCCTGTAGTATAATCTTGCGACATTGACAATGAGAATAATTCCGAACCGCCGGACAAGAACCGGATTTGGTCTGGGAGTAATATCGCTCCGTAATTGCTGATATTATTGACCATTGTAATGCTTCTGCCCAATATCCTTGTAGAGAACCATGCCGTGTCTCCTTCGTATTCGGTAATCATCAGCCCGGCTGTCATCCTGCCGTCATCGTTTGAAAACGATATGTTGACGGCTGTCCTGCCGTCTTCGTCCAGCATTTTCAGGCTTCCGTCTTCCGGGTCTATCACAATCCGTTGCCCGTTCAGCGAAGTCTCGAACTTCCCCCGGAACTCGCCGCCCTCCGCATACACTGTGCCCCGGAACACTCCTCCCAGGGCATAGATGTATCCGCGCAGGAAGATGTCTCCCCCGTGTGTCGCCACGAACTTGGCGAGCGACTTCCATTCCTCGTCGGACGGGTTTTCGCCGCCGATTATCTTGCGTACCGTGGCGATTGCCTGCTCGAACGTGCCGCCTGCCCAGAACGCCACGTCCGTATCCTCGTTGTAGATGCCCGATATGCCGGCATTGACTTTCTCCATCACCCCGTCCGTCCACTTGCCCAGCTGCATCATGGAAGTGAGGACAAGACCTCCTATTACGTCCGTACTTCCGTTCATCGCGTCTTTCAAGTACCAATATTGCTTAAACATATCAGCCACTTCATTCGTGTCTTTCCTTGAAGGGCACCAGTCTGTGGGTATCGTGCCCCTTTCAAGCTTTATTTCGCAGACATCTGCACTTCCTGCCATAGCGAATACGCTTCCCGAACTGTATTCGAATTTATGTGAATAGACTGAATACGAAGAACTTAAGCTGTCTGTCCATGTATTGCTTCCAATACTTACAGTTACTGAGCTTCCCTTTGCCTTGTAAGAGATTACATATCTCTCACCCTCTATAAGAGATACTGACTGGCTGATGCTTCCTATCGAGCATGAATATCCGCTTTCCGAAGATTCATCCTCATTTACCGTCCCTGCTCCCGACCAGTTCTCAAGCCTGTTGGAATACATGTAAGTCCTTTTGTTCAACGGCGTTGAAGCAGATAGTACTTTGGGGTCATAATTACCTGTGAAACCTGTATTGAGCAAGAGATTCTCGGCCCCTACACTTACGGAGGAGACGAGCTTGTCAGCATATTCCTTTGCCGCATTGGCTATCGACACAAGCAAATCCTCACGGCTCTTGTAGAAAGAAGACTGCGAAGTCGCGAACGTTTCCTTTATTGTGATGTTTTCCGGGGTGTCTTGCGAATGGTATTCAAGCTCTTGCTTGTATTCCGTCCATGCGGAAGTATATGCTGATGTATCTATGCCGTACTTCTGTGCATTCTGTATGTTCGTGTCGTATTCGCTTTGCAGATTTTCAAGTTCCTGTTTTAAGGAGAGTTTTTCGGTCGGGGATATAACCCCGTCTTCCGCCCACTGGTCTAAGCGGTTGTTTGCGCTTTCAGCATCCGCCTGTGCATTGTCAGCCGCATCCTGTGCGTTGTCGGCTGCATTTTGGGCTGCGCTTGCCGCGTCAGAAACGTCCTTTATCACACCGCTTAGACCTTCCAAGTTCTCCCATCCGGTAGAGCCGGAAGACATGCTTACTTTGCCCTTTACTTCCACGCCGTTCTCTTGGTCGTATTTCATGAAAGTGTTTCCTTCCCTGTCTCCCACATAAGAATCTCCGTAGGTTACAGTCTTGAAACGTCCTGTGGAAAGGTCGTAATAGTCTTCCTTCACAGCTTTCCCTGTAAGGCTGTAAGAATCAATCCCCTGGTAGTAACGTATGGATGGAGAACCGTCACCGTAAGCAGATATGATGATAGCAGACTGCCTTGATTTGTTTGTCCGGTTTCCTATCCCTACAATTTCGTCACCAGCTTGCGGAACGGTGGAACCGGTGTCACAGTCCGTTTTTGACAAATCCACATAATCATCTCCTACGGAGGTCACAAGCCTCCAATAGTACGCCTGTCCTGTCTCAAGGTTGAATGTCTGCCTTCTTGCCTGGTCTCCTTCCTCGAACTGGTTTAAGACAGTCCTTTCCCCGTCAGTTTTTTCAAAATAACATCTGTAGGCAGAATCGGTTTCTTCCACTTTTGAAACCTTCATATTTGACGGAGAAACAACAATCATACCTCCAACACTCTTAGCCTCTTGTATAAGAAGTTCGATGAACGTTGCTATTTTCCTGATTGTCAGGTAGTCAAATTCAGCATGGCTGTTCCCGTCTTCATCTATCGTAACTGCTCCTCCGGTTCCCAATAACCCTTGCGTGAACACTCCGAACTCCGCACCGCCCAGCAATTTGAGAAGGTATCGCGTACTGTCCGCTTTGTCCTTGCGCAAGAACGTCGCCAACGCCTTCAGTGCCGAAAACACGTTGTAGTCGCTGGGTGTCTTGTTGTCGCCGGTCTTGATGATGTCTATCAGTGTCTGCTGCTCCTGCTTGGTCAGGATGTAGTGCAGGTCGCTCAGCTGGTTGTCCACCGAGGTTTTCCAGCCCGTGCCTATCTGGTCGGTGCAGGTGACGGTTGCCTGGCTGAGGTCGTTCAGCTTGCGCACGCACTTCACGATGCGGGTGTCCTTGTAGCCCGCCGCGAAGTATTCATCAGAGAGCAGGCGCACGTTCTGCCCGATGGCGATGGAAGTGCCGTTGCGTTCGATGTAGTTGCGGTCGGTGGTGCCGTTGTATTTCTTGGTGTCGAAGCTGTAGGTGTCGAGGAAGTCGTCCACCGCCTCGGCGTATGCCTGTTCGGCTGCCGTGACGTATTCTTGTGGCAGCGAGAAGTTCCACGGGATGTACGTGTCGCCTACGTTCGGGACGATGGAGCCTCCGGGGATCTGTGCCGTTTCGTCGGGATAGACGTTGATGATTTCCCATTCCGAAGTGTCCTCGTGCCACGCAGCCTCGAACGAGCCGTCCTCGCCGTTTCCGCGTCCGGCAAGGTCGCCCGTCTGGAAGGCGAGCATGAAAGTAAGGTCGGGAATCTGGTAGTCCATGGGGTTGAACTCCATGCCGCTGTCCTTGAAGTAGTACACCGTGTATTTCCGCCCCTCCTCGTTCTCTTTCTCCTCGGTGCGCACGGAAGAGATTGTGCCTGTATACTTCGGATAAATGCCGGCAAAGGCGGCTTCCTCGTAGGCTTCCTTTACGCCGTAGAGTTCCGTGTTCTTGTCCACGTAGGCGGCGCCGGAGGGAAGCTGGAGGCGTGCGTGCCCGTATTTGCTGGCATCGATGTTGCGGGTAGAGCCGAGGGGGAACAGGCGGGTAAAGAACTTCACATCGCCGTTGTCTTCCTGGCTCAGCTGGGTCAGCCCTTGCAGGTAGCCTAATTCCACCGTCTCGCCCCTCGATGCCTTGCAGAGGTTTATCACGAAGCCGTCCGCCCACATCTCGGTTTCGAACGCGGCGGCGATGCCGGAAGAGCCGAAAGCGGCGTTCCAGCACGAGAGGTTGTTATAGTCAATGGTCTTGTTCCCGCCCGTGATGACCGTTCCGATGCTCCAGAGCGCGCTGCCCGCAATGCGGTTCATGTTGTCTACCCACAGCTGCAGGTGCTCGCGCGGACCACCGTCATACGAAAACTCCGAGCGGATGTCGCCGTCGGCGGTATAGAGCATCAGGGCGTCTTCCGCGTCGTGGATGGGGGCGTACAGCTTCACCTGGTACTGGTAGGTATGCGTGTTCTTCTGCGCAGGCCGGTAAGGCGAGCGGATTTTATACTTTACGCCTGATACCTCGGTGTAGTCGTTCACGTCCAGCGGCACGAACGCCGTATGGGTGAACGATGCCGACACGCTGCATTCGCCCATAACCTCTTCGGCCAGCGTCGAGGAGGAGCCTGGCGAAGCGGTGAGCTTCAGGTTTCCGTCTTTTCCGTATATCTTCAGTTCCATCTTTCTTTAAAGGTCATTTAATGGGTTTTTAAATAGGAGTTAAAGGAGTTTCACACCTCCGGCTGCGGTTCGAGGAACTTCACCGAAAACAGCACACCGTATAGCGAGCCGTCTTGGCTGTCGTACCACTCCGGTTCGGCGGGCATGTCCTGGTATATCAGGTTGTACGTGCGGTAGTTCTTTACCGCCATAGCCAATTTCCCCGAAACGAGCAGGGCGGCAACCTGCTTGTAGCGTTGCAGCCTCACGGCGGCGGACTGTGCCGAAAGCCAGAACTGCAGTGTGCGCTCGATGCTGGAAAGCTTCACGTCCGGGTTGTCCGGCAGTTCTACGCCGTTGTGCTCGCGGAAGTCCACCGTAGTGATTTCCTTCGCCTTGGGCATCCGCAGCAGGGCGTCCATGTTCACGTGCCCGCCCCGCTCCGTCTCGGCGAGGAAGCAGTGGTGCTGCGTCCAAAGGTCCGTTCCGTTTATCGTCAAGTATCCTGTCAGGTCCATATCCTATTGCACTTTTATTCCGTTTACCTTTATCTCTTCCATCAGTTCGTGTATCAGCACAATGTGTGCCGTATGCGTGGCTATGGTCGCCAGCGTCTCGTTGCTCAGCTGGTTGGAGGCACGCAGGTCCGCCACGCTCTTGTCGATGTTTATCAGGTGCGTCTGCATCGACCGCCCGATGCCCTCGAACCGGCTGATGCTGTCCTGGCTCATCGTGGTCAGCGCGCCGGTGGTGGGAGACTGGCTGCTGCCGGAGGTCTCCGACTCCCAGCCGAAAGCATCCGCCATTTCGTCGCGCTGCTTCATCAGGTCCTGTACGATTTGCATGTATTCGTTACGCAGCTGCTCCGCCTCCTTGTCCGTTATTCGGTTGTCCGATTCCGCCGCCTGGCTCCATTGCTTGTACAGGTCTTGTATACGCTGCTTGTACTCGCTTGATACCAGCCCGGCTATGATAGACTCGCGTAACCGGTCTTCGAAAGAACCGCACATATCCTCCCAAGTCACCGACATGTCCGATACCTGACTGATGAAATCATTGTAGAAGCTGTCTGCCGACATTCCCGTCAGTGCCTCGTCCAGCATACCGATGATTTCCGATGCCTCGTCCTTTGCCTCGACCAGTTGTTCAAGGTATTGCCGTATGTTTCCGTTAATGCCGTTCCACAGTTCCGGCAGCTTGCTCATGATTTCATAAAGCTCATCGCCTGAAAGCGTGTACAAGTCCTGCACCGCCTGTATGTTCTTTCCCAGAAGGCTGCTTATCTGTGCGAACCCTCCCGCGCCTATCGCTTCGTTCGACCGGTGGGCATACGAGTGCTTGAACATTCCGCTTCCGGCTTTTCCAGCCGCTTCTGCAAGCTGTCGGTAATTCTCCATCTGCTTGTTCAGCGAATACATTGCTTCGTTCGCCGAATCGATAGACGCGAATCCTCCTCCGAAAGTGATCATCTCCTTTTCCTTGCTGAGTATCTTGTCGTATATCTCGTTCATCGCCTCCAGGGATTCTTTCAACTTTTCGTATCTCTCCGTGCTGTCCGAGCCCAGTCCGAACAGGCTTCCTATTATCTGCCCGACGCCTTTCAGCGTGCCTGTGATACCGGTAAGGATCGAGAACGGCTTGGTAAAGTCGATGCTTTCCAGCGAGGATGTTATTGTTCCGAGTCCCTGCAGCACTCCCTGTATGGATTCCGGCACAGACACTCCCAAGGAAGTGAGCATGTCCAGCAGGTCGTTCCCCGCGTTCACCACCTGCTGTCCTTTCTTCCCGATGGAGTTTGCTGCCTGTGACAGCGATTTCTGCGCATCGTTCCGTTTGTCCTGTGCGTTCCGCAGCCTTTCTTCCGCTTCGGCTTGCGTGATGAGCTTGGCGGTAAGCTTTCCTGTCGCCTCGTCATATTCCTCTATGACGGCAAATCCTGTACGTTGCGTGTCCTGAAGAAGCTGTTCCGCTTCCCTCACTTCTTCCGTTGCCGTCCGGTAGTCCTCATATCCTTGCTTCAACGCCTCGAACGGAGAGCGGTCCGCCAGTTGTTCGTCGATGGCCTGGAATGCGTCCATCACTTCCGCGAACGATTCCGGGCTTATGTCATCCCCGATGCCCTCCAGGTATGCTTTCAGCTTCTCCCGTAAGGATTCCAGCGTGTCGGTGGAAATCCGGTCGAGGTCGCCGAATATTTTCTCCCAATCGATTGTTTCCTTGAAACGGTCGAAATCAAGATTTGCCGTTTCCTTTTTATATTCTTGTGCCAACGCCTGTTTCTCGCCGTCGGTCTGTGCTTTCGCTATCTTCCTTGCATAGTCCTGCGCAATGGCAAGGCGTTTTTCGGCATAGGTGCCGTACTGCTTGTTGTAGTCGATGAGGTCTTGCGCCGCCTGCTTGTTGTAGTCCTTGTCAATCTGCTGAAGCTGTAGGTTCAGCTTCTCCCGTGCCGTGACGCGCATCCGGTCGGCTTCCTCGTTTACGCTGTCATACTGCGCTTGCGGGATGACGCTGCCTTCCGCCTTTGCCTTATCCATCTCCGCCACTGTATCCTTCTGTTGCTTCTCGATGGCGGCAAGGACCTCCTCGTATTCCTGCTTAGCCAATGCACGGCGGCGGTCGAAGCCTTCCTGCTGTATCTGTATGCGCAGGCGTTCGGTCTCCTGCTCGGCACGGAGGCGGGCTTCGGCAAGGCGGGAAGCGTAGTCTTTTTCTCCGGACGGTGTGTTCCCGCTTCCTGTGGGTGTACCTCCCGATGTGCCTTTCGGGTCGAATACCAAGTCGGACACGTTGATGTCTTTTTCCAGTTCCTTCGATACCTTGTTGGCTTGGTAAATGGCTTTCCGGTATCCGGCTATTTCCTTTTCGATTTTTCTGACCTGTGTTTCGGCCTTTATGACTGCGTTTTCTGAAGCGAGCTTTGCGGTGGCTGTGCCGAATCCTTCTTCCTCCTGCTTCTTAAAGAACAAACGGACTTCCTTCAGCTTGTTTTCTGCCTCGCTAAGCCGGGTGTATGCCTCGTTTATCTTCTGTTCGTTTTCTAATACCTTGCCTTGCTGTTCCACGATGCTGTTGCGTGCAGCCTGTGCCCTTGCCGATGCCATGATGGATTCCGTCAGGCGCATATACGAGTCGGCTGCCTTGCCTGTCAGTATTTCCTCGTCGGTCAGGTTCTTGAAATAGTCGGGGTATTCCTTCTTCAGTTCCCTTACTGCGTCGGTCCGTTCTTTCATCCCGCCTGCTGCATCGGTGGCGGCATCATACAGCAGCTTCAGCGTCACAGCCTCCGTCTGCGCATGCTGTTGCTGGGCGAGCATCTCCTTGTTATAGTCTTCCTGTGCCTTTTTCAGTCCGTCGAAAGCCTTTTTCCCGTTGAACAGCCCTTTCACCCAGTTTGCGATGTCTTTCCCGAACATGATGCCCACCGATATGGCGGCAATCAGTGCCGTCTGCCATGACCAGCATGCGCCGAGCAGCTGCCTCCATACCGGCACAGCCTTCTTCCCCGAAGCGTTCAGCAGTTCGTTCTGCTTGCGCACGTCGGCGATGGCATCCGCCAGCATCGGGAGGTTGTTCGATATAGCGAGGATGAACATCTGCGGGCCCATTGCCAGCGAAGGCAGTTCCCTTGCCACCTGGCTGAACTGCATCCGCAGGTTGTTGGTCTTGCGCTCCACGGCTTCGGTGTCGATGTCGATTTTCGTTGCGCCCGCTGCTGCCTGTTCCTTCTGCAGTTCCTTCAGTCCGGCTTTCAGCCCGTTTATCTGCCCGGTGAGCGCCTGTACGTTGGCGGCTTCAGTTGTGTACGACTGTCCCGTTTTCTTGGCTGCGTTCAGTTGGTTGAGTTGTTCGGTGCGTACCTGTTCCAGGGCAGCGATGAGCCGGCGGGTCTGGCTCTCCACACCCTCCACGTTCTTGCCTACCGACTGCAACCCGGCTTTGGTAAGGTCTCTCATGAATATTTCCAGTTCTACAGGTACGGCCATTTTTCTTTCAGTTAATAGTTAATAATGAATAGTGAATAATTAACTCTTTACCGCGTATCGGGTGAAGTACTCCAGCGGGTTCATGCCTTTGGGGGCTTGTGTTTCCCCTTCCGGCGGCGTTCCGACCCGTTTCTTCTCCCTTTCTTCCATTTCCTTTATCCGCTGCATGAGCGACGGCTGCTGCGGCTTCACGTAATGGGGCATGTCCGCCATCATCAGTTGCAGCGTCACCACGTTCACACGGTCGAGGATGTAGTCCACGCTCCAGCCGGTTTCGGTGGCTATCTGGCCTATCACGCCGAAGAGGCTATGCGAAGGTTCGGTGTGTCCCTTCTTTAACTCCTCGTCTCGCTTTCTCTTTCGTTCCGGCTCACTAAGGGCTGCATCTTGTTCATCACTGCAGCCAATGTGATAATAATCCCGAAAGACGTGACGGCGGTCTCGCTGAGCAGCAGCTTCCATGCATCCATGAGGGCGACGGGATGCATCGTTTCCCTGAGCAGCCACGCTAACGGGCGGTTCAGCAGCCGTCCCGTGACCGGACCGCGGAGGATGCCCGCAGCCACGATGCGGCTCACCGCCTTGCCGTGTTCCGCTATAAAGCGCACCTTTTCGGTGAAACCGTACCCCTCGTATTCTTCGGGAGTGACCCCGATGGAGAGGTATGCCCGGCTCGCCCGGATGAAGCTGCGCGTAGTGGGTATCTTCATCGTGAGGCGGAAGGGCTTGCGGCGGAGCACGGTGTGCAGGGGCAGGCTGATGCCGCTGTCCATCAGCGCGACCGCCCCTAACATCTGTATCTCGTTCGCTTCCATCATTATTCTCCTGCACTATCCGCCGTTCCGTCTGCCGTGTCCGGTTCCACGCCGGGAGGATAGATCCGGTATCTGCGTTCCTTTCCGTCCGTAGGTTTCAGCATGTCCACGCGGATGCCGAATCCTAACACGTTCTGCATGTTCATGCCGTTCTGGAAAGTAGTCTTCGACAGGCGTGCGTTGAAGACGCGGAACGAGTGGCCCGAGTGCATCTTGATTGTAAGTACACCGGTGACGATGAACGATGCCGGCGGTGTGTAGCTTCCGTCCGATTCCGCCTTGCCTCCGAAGATGTCCTCCAGGTTCTTTGCCTTCAGTTGGATCAGGTTGAGGGTGAAGGCTTCGCTGCCCGGATTCTGAAGGATAGTCTCCACCGCTCCGTCGAGCACCTGTGCCGCAAAGATTTCCAGGAATTGCGGCTCGGTACCGGCTGGTTGCAGCCCGTTCTCGTCTATCCATCCAAGGGTCTTCTCTTCTGAACTGGCGGCGGAACTCTTGAAAGTTATTTCCGCAACGCCGTACATGATTCCGTTTGATGTGTCTGCCATAATTAAATTGAAAATTGAGAATTAAAAGTTGAAAATTAGTTTTCTTTCCGTTTGATGATCACGGTCGCCGCCACCGCGATGAGCAGTGCCGGCAGTACGCACCACCAGCGGGACGGTTCCTGTTTCTCCGTTTCCTCTTCACGGGTTTCGTCACGGGTGCGGGCGGAGGTCTCTTCCCTGCGGCAGGTCACCCTGCGCCCGATGCTGTCGGCTTCCGCCGTGACGCTGACCCCGCCTTCGCCGTCCGCCGTGAGGCTGAGGTTCATGCCGTCCGTCCGCACTGCCAGCCCGAAGCCTTCAGGAAGGCTCCGCAGCTGTGTCCATTGTGCCGCACTCACCTTCAGCCCCGCCGTCCGCTTCGGGACCGGCTCGTAGACCGTTCGCTCGGTTACGCTCGCACTGAGGCTGTCCGAGCGGACGGCTGTTAGGCTGCTGTACCTTTTGCTGGCGCAGGAAGATGACAGCAGGGCAGCGGTCAACATACCTGCAAGCATAGCACTTGCGTATCGCCGTCTCATGGTTGATGATCTTTTCATTCAGTTTCCTTATTTGTCGTGATAAATCCAGTGTCGTCGTGCTGAGGTCGTCATACAGGGTCTTGTACGTGTCCTCGCGTTCCTTCTTGTTGCGGGCGTTGAACGTGCGGCGTGATGCCAGCCACGTAACCAGCCCGGACAGGAATCCGGACGGCAATGCCCACATCAGTATGTCCAATATCGTCATAGCCCGCTCCTTATTACAATAATTCCCACCCTGCCCGGATGTCCGCCGTCTGTGCCGGTATGCCGTTCTCCACTTCGCTGATGGCTGCCGCAAAGGCGGTCATCGTGTCGCGGTCGTCCGTGTCCGGCTCGTAGGTGGAAGGCACCTGCATCTTCTGGCATACAGCCGTGATGTAGGCGGCGGTGTTGTTCTCGTGTTCGGGCGCCCAGCGCCGGATGAAGTCGGCGACGGTGCGGCACCCGTGTTTCTGACGGTAGGTCTGCAGCGTGCGTATCAGGGCGCGGTAGCCGTGCGCCATGTCGGTGAACTGGCAGAACTGCCCGTCGGTCTGTTCGGGGCGCAGCCCCTTCCACTTGTCACCCGACAGGCGGATGTTTCCGGGGTTGCAGTTGCGTATGCCTCTTGGTTGTGCCATGGCTGTTCCTCCTTACTTATCATGCTGTTTCTTCTTCCTCTTCTTCTCCGCCGCCTCCCTGTGTGCCTTTAGCGGCCTCACGGCGCACCTGTGCCCAATTCTTGTCGGAAGCAGCCGAGGCGTCTGAAGTCTGCGACGTGCTTCCGTCGTAACTGTAGATGGCTCCGATGGCTTCCATCTTCTTGGGCAATACGATATAGTAGTGGCGGAAGTTCACCTCGTTCTGCTGATAATCGGGATTTGTAACAGCATCCCGGTAATACATCTTCGTGCTTCCTTGCGCACGGAACACGCGCTTCGTGTAGAAGCAGAAAGACGCCTGGAAGTCAGTTTCTGTCGGGGTGGCGTTCACTGCAAGCTTCACGCCGTTCTTGTTGAAGTAGGGGCAGTTCTCAAACTCGTATACCTCAAACCCGTACATGTTGGCTATCTTACCCGATGTGTAGTTGTAATACTGGTCACGGAACTTCTGGTCGTCTTCCAACAGGTCGTTCACATGGTCACTGCAGAGCACCAGGCGCCTGCCGGATGCCGGTATCTGCAGCGCGTCCAGCTTGCGCTTTAAGGCGATGATATCCTTACGGGTACATTTCTTGCGCCCTCCGTCCGTTTCTCCTGATGTAGGGGCTACCGGGGTCTTCTCCGTGTTGCTGTACGGTGCCAGTGCATGTGCCGCCTTTTTCAGCTTGCCGATGGTGATAGCCTCTCCATGGCGCTCGATCACGCTGCCCATCTTGTCATAGGAGATGGCGAACAGCTCGTCATCCGACACGGGTGTCTTCTTGGTCTGGAACTTGTCGAGCCCCAAGGCGATATCCCCGTCTTCCAAGGTCTGTGCGGCAATAGGATATGTCGTGTTATTGATCAGCACGTCGGGATCGCCGCCCACGTCTACCAGATGCACCACCTCGTTTTTTACAGCCGCCGAATAGTCGGATACGCCGTCCAGCCACGAGGCGGTCAGACCGCCGCGCAAGCGCTTGACCAGTTCACCTGTCCATACTTCAGTATAGACACCTTCCAAAGCAGCCCCTTCGGGCAGGAACTTGCCTAACGCCATCGGCAGGACAATTCCGACAACCGCACCGAAAGGTGCGGCATGCGGCACTCCGAGCAAGGCCAGGATAACAATGCTCATCAGCACATTCAATAATGTGCCGGTCGTGAATTTTACGATTTCCTTTCTCATTTTTCCAGTTTTTAATCAATGTTCAACAATCATTTAAGTTCCGGACATTCGATGCCGTATTCTGCCTTATACAGGTGTTGGTACAGTTGCCGGTCGGTCTCACGTATCAATTTCAGTTCTTCGGCGGGCACCTCACTCAGTTTTTTCCAACCGCCGATGTTACTGTCCTTCCGGACATTCCCGCCGCCCAATAAGACAGACGGTCTTACAGCCGCATGCATGGCGTCAAAGGTCAGTTTCAGGCTTTCCATGCCGATTTTTTTCCCCAGCTCGATGAAGTGGGCTTTCCGTACCGCGTCGATTTTACCTGCAGCAACCGCTTCGTCCACTGCCGAGGCGATTCCGCTCAGGCGGAGCGTGTCGAGTTCCTTCCGCAAGTCTTCCTTTTCCGTGCGCAATGTGGCGTTCGCATTCTTGTAGCCCAACAGCAGGTTGATTTCCCGCTGCACTTCTGCCAACGTGGCGGAATCCGCCAGTCCCAGCATCAGGGCGATGGTTCTCAGTTGTTCGTTCATGCTTGTTCGATTTTTAAGATTTATGGATTCTTTTGTATTTGCTTCCAGCAAAGGCAAGGCGTCGCAGTCTTTCCCGGTTGCCAGCGTAAGCCGTTTTCCTCCGCGGCTCAGCACGATGGCGTCATCATTGCCTCCGATATCCACCATGCTCACCTCCACCAGCTTCGCCCTCGTGACGGTGGGGCGCGTCTGTCCCGGTTTCATCTGCGCGGGGTCATCGCTGGTTTCTATGATGTCGAAGGCGGCGGAAGACATACGCAGGGTCCCTTTCTCATATTGTGCCTTTGCCACACGCGATTCCTCCAGTACCTCGTCGAAATAAGGTTCACCCGTGATTTCCCCATCCTCTATGCGCACGTCTTTCATGCACCCGATGATCCTTCCCCGGTAATGCATCCACAGCAATACGGGGTTGCGCAAGTATTGCTCTATGTCTACGCCATCGGTTCTGATCCACGTGCCGTAGCTGTTCAATGTCTCATTGGATATTCTGATACGTTTCATTCCACTCATGTTTTGCAGCGAATTTAGTGCGGAGAGTCCGGAGCGGCAAAAAAGTGTGTAACGGTTGCATGCTATTGCGCAAGCCTTGCAGCATTGTCCGCAACCGTTGCACGCCTTTTTCCGGGTTTGACCAAAACGGCACAATTTTGTACCGGATGATGTTTAACCGTTAATTAAAAGGCATGGCAAAGAATGACACGAAACAGGAATTGGCAAGGGTGCTTTACCTTTCCGGCCTTCCGCAGGAGGATATCCTGCAGAAGGTGGATGTAAGCCGGCAGACGCTCAGCCGGTGGGTGAACACGCTTGGATGGAAGGAAATGAGGGCGGCACGGAGCATCACGCGCCCGCAGCTGGTCAACCGTCTGCTGGAATCCATCAACGCGCTGCTCGACAAGGCTGGCGAACCGGGGAACGAGGACATGCTGTCGGGTATCGGAGACAAGCTGGTGAAGACCGCCACCGCCATCGAGAAGCTGGAGAAGAAATCGAACGTGGTGGACCGTGTGGACACGCTCATCGACTTCGAGCGGTGGCTGGAGGAAAACCGTGGTGGGTACCCCGGAATGACCGGCGAGACGTTCCGTTTAGTGAACCGCCTGCACAATGACTACCTGAACGCTATCTTCTCGCAGAAAGGGGGAAGTTTATGACGGAACAGGAGCGGAAAGCGGCGATGTTGCGGTGGAAGGAACACTGCAGGCGGGTGGAACGGCTTACATCGGGGAATCGCACGGAAAGCGAGGCGGAGCGCAGGCGGAACATAGCCCGCGCCTTGAAGGACTACGCTTATTTCTGCCAAAGGTACCTGCCCCATTATTGCGAGTCCCCGAACGCGAAGTTCCAGAACGATGCCGCCCGTTATGTAATGGAGCATCCCAACATGCGCGCCGTGTTCAAGTGGCCCCGGGGACACGCCAAGTCCGTGCACCTGGATATCGGCATCCCGCTTTGGCTGAAGTTCAACGGGCAGTTGCATGTAATGGTGCTCGTGGGCAAGAGCGAGGACAACGCCGATGCCCTGTTAGGGGACCTGCAGGCGGAACTGCAGTCAAACCAGTATATCACCGCCGATTTCGGCGAACAGTCGGGAAGCGGGATATGGCAGGAAGGGGAATTCGTTACCCGGGACAACTGCGCCTTTTTCTCGCGCGGACGCGGGCAGTCGCCCCGAGGATTGCGTTTCCGCGAGATGCGCCCCGATTATATTGTGGTTGACGATTTGGACGATGACGAAATGTGCCGGAGCGAGGCACGCGTGAGGGAGATGACCAAATGGGTAAAGGAGGCCCTCTTCGGATGTTTCGGCGGCAAGGGAGGCCGTTTTATCATGGTAGGGAACCTCATGAGCCGGAACAGCGTGCTGCAGAAGATCATCGACAGCCCGACTGTCCATACCAGTTCGGTGAATGCTATTGACAAAAACGGGAATCCGTCGTGGCCCGAGCGCTACACGGCGGAATACCTGCGCGGGCTGGAAGAATTCATGGGTTACCGCTCGTTCCAGAAAGAGTACATGAACAACCCCATTACCGAAGGGGCGGTGTTCCGTCAGGAATGGATACGCTGGCGCAGGATGCTCAAGCCGGGATATTATGAACAGATAGTGGCCTATATTGACCCGTCGTGGAAGTCTACCGGAAAGAATGACTATAAGGCCGTGGCGGTGATCGGGCGTCCGCGCCGGGGACTGAAGACGGCATCGCACAGGGAGCTTCACCTGCTCCGGGCTTTCTGCCGCCAGTGCTCAGTGGGCGAGATGGTACGGTGGGTGTACGACTTTTACGAGGATTTGCCGGAGGATGCCGCCGGGAACTTCTACATGGAAGCGAACTTCATGCAGGACACCATTCTTGACGAGTTCCAACGGGAAGGGGACAGCCGTGGGTACCAGCTTCCGTTGATGCCGGACAAACGTAAGAAACCCGACAAGTTCGCCCGTATCGAGGCGGTAAGTCCGTTGTGGGAGCGCGGATATTTCTATTATAACGAGAAGCTGAAAGACGACCCCGACCTGCGGACGGGCATCGAGCAGACCCTTGCTTTCGAACAGGGAAGCCGGGCGCACGACGATTTCCCCGATGCCTGCGAAGGGGCTGTGTACAAATTACAGAAACAGACACGCGAGGAGGCCTTCGTGCCAAGGATAGGCAGAAGGCAGCCTCCTAAAAATACATGGTGATTATGTTCATAACAGAAAATGACTACATACAGGTGTCCGCTGACGCGTTGAAAATACTCCAGCAGGCCACCGAGGAAAACCGTTGGACGGCCGAACGCCGGGCGATGGACCGTATCACAAGCTATCTGGACGGGCGCTATGACATGCGGCGGGCTTTCTCCGCCGAAGGGGAAGGTCGCAATTACGACCTGGTAGGGCTGGTCGCCGATTTCGCGCTTTACTTCATGGTGCTCAGCCTGCCGGGCAGGATGAATTACGAGATACGCAAGGAACAGTTCGAAACCGGGATTTCTTTCCTTGAAAAAGTGCAGTCCGGAAAGGCCGTCATGGATTTGCCGGTATGTGAAGAAGAGGACGGGGAAGGCGGATCTTCCGTAAGTTCCGTACGTTATGGGTCGGAAAAAAGGAACAATTATATCTGGTAACGATTATGGCAAAGAAACCGAGAATAGAATACCTTAACCGGATGCACCCTTCCGAGATGCGCCGGATAAAGGATATGAGCGTCAAGCTTCAGCTGCTGACAGAAGCCCTGACGCGCAAGGACCTGAATGACTGGCGGCGTGCCTGGCAGTGGGCCATCAATGTGGACAGCCCTAACCGCACGCGGCTTTTGAACATCTACACCGATGTGGATGCCGACCTGCACCTGACCGGATGTGTGCAGCAGCGCATGGGGTTCGTTCTTAACAAAAGTTTCCGTATCTGCGATGCGAAAGGGAATGAGAAACCGGAACTGACGGAACTCTTCGAAGTCCCGTGGTTTAAGCGGTTCATGGAACTGTCCCTGCAGAGCATCTTCTACGGGCATTCGCTCATCGAGCTTGGGAAAGTGGCTGAAACGGAAGGAAAACTTTCATACAGTTACGTAAATCTTATTCCTCGTACGCACGTCATCCCAGAATACGGGGTCATCGTCACGCACGAGAACGACACCTGGCAGACCGGCTACGACTACCGGCACAGCGACATGGCGGAGTGGTGCATCGAGGCGGGAGGCACACATGACCTCGGGCTATACCTGAAATGCGCCCAGCAGACCATTCCCAAGAAGAACATGTGCGCCTTCTGGGACATGTTCGGGGAAGTGTTCGGAATGCCCCTGCGCGTGGCGACCACGACCAGCCGTGACCCGAAGGAATACGACCGCATCGAACGGATGCTGCGCGACATGGGTGCCGCCGCTTACGGGCTGTTTCCTGAAGGGACCACCGTAGACCTGAAGGAATCGACCCGTGCCGACGCGTTCAACGTGTACGACAAACGCATCGACCGTTGCAACTCGGAGCTTTCCAAAGGCATCCTTACCGTGACAATGACCATGGAGGACGGGGCGAGCCTCTCGCAAAGCCAGGTGCACCGCCAGATGCTCGAAAACCTGATACAGAAGGATGCCGACTTCATCCGCGACCTCGTGAACTGGCAGCTTATTCCCCGCATGATCCGCCACGGATTCCCGCTGAAGGGATTCCGCTTCTCGTGGGATGAATCGGTGGACTATACCCCCGAACAGCAGGTGGCATACGAACGGATGCTGCTGGAACGTTACGAGGTGGACCCGCAGTATTTCATCGAAAAGTACAATATGCCGCTGGTGAAAGGCAAGGAACGGGAAACGGCACAGCGGGAAAAGCAGAAGCTGGCCAGGCCAAAGGAGGGACACGCTTTTTTCGACTGAGCCCCGGTGACTACACGGGGCTGCACAGACGCTACGCCGAAACGCTGACGCTCGCTGCGGATGAAGATCCGGAAAGTACGGATACAGATTCCTTCAGCCTGGAAGCGGGGTTCACCCTGTTGATGGCGTGGCTGTGGCGGCAACGGGACATGTCTCCCGAAAGCCTCACGGCCGAAGAGGTGCAGCGGTTCATCCGTGCCCATGCCGGTGTGCTGGATCGCGCGGTGGACTCCGCCCTGCGCGAAACGCCACTGGACGACATCAGCGTACAACGGCTCAAGGAATCGAACTACGTATTCTCCGGCATCAAGGTGTTCCACGAGCTGAACGAGGCGTTCCCCTCCCTGTTGGATGAAGAAGGAAGCCCAAAACCTTTTGAACGCTTTTTAAATGACGTTCAAAAGGTGCATGAATCCTATAACGTGGACTACCTGCGCACGGAATACAACTTTGCGCATGCTTCCGCGCT
The DNA here is from genome assembly GCF_002161765.1 of Bacteroides sp. An322. Classification (GTDB taxonomy): domain Bacteria; phylum Bacteroidota; class Bacteroidia; order Bacteroidales; family Bacteroidaceae; genus Phocaeicola; species Phocaeicola merdavium. The sequence goes on from NZ_NFIN01000004.1 coordinate 23,375, forward strand.
GATGGCGGCACGATGGAAGAAGTTCGAGCGGGACGGCGAACGTTATTTGCTCCAGTACCGCACCATTGGCGATGACCGCGTACGCCGTACCCACCGGATGCTGCACAATATTACCTTGCCGGTAACCAGCCCGTTTTGGGACAAATATTTCCCGCCCAACGGGTGGAACTGCCGCTGCACCGTGGTACAGGTACGCAAAGGGAAACATCCCGTATCCGATGAGCGCGAGGCGATGAACCTCGGCAGCCAGGCCACTGCCGGGAAGTATCAGGAGATGTTCATGTTCAACCCCGGCAAGCGCATGGCGACGTTTCCGGCATACAACGCCTATACCATCCGCAAATGCAATTCATGTCAGTGGCGGCCCGATAAGATGAAGCTGGCGGCGGACATTCCGGACAACGAATTATGTAAGGCGTGCAGGCTACTTCAGGAGATGAAACGGGGGAATGCTGGGAATATCAGGCGTATGGCGAAACCTTTACAGGGAAGGACTATAGTACGTAAAGAACTGCCAGGACCTATTCTTATATCCGGAGCGTCACTGAAGGAATGGACAAACCAGCCCCACAAGCATTATTTTGCCAAGAACAAAATGCTGTTGGAAATAGAAAACATACTTTCAAAAGCTGATTACATCGGAGCGGTCGAATATCATAAAGACGGGGATAACAAGAAGGACGTGAAGCTGTCCCATATATTCGAATGTGAAGTATCAGGAGAAAAAAGCTGGATTATTGTCAGGGAATACAAATGGGGAGAAATAGTGCTCCACAGCATATCCGCCAGCTTTGAGAAAATAGCAAAAGGCATAAAGAAAGAGTAGCAAGGAAGCCCATACATTCCTGAACTACAAATCAGGCGCGGTACTTCAATGCTACCCATTGCAAATATACGGTTTAATATTTAAATATCAAACAAATGAGGCGGTATTTATTTTCTTACACACTCACGCAGTGTCTCCAGCAGGAAACGCACGTTGGTCACGTCATTCACGTTCTGTTCGGTGGAGCACCCCTGGGTGGGGTCAAGGTAGCTCACTGTGGCGGTGAACAGTATATTGTCGAGCGATTCACCCAACTCTTCGGGGCTGACCGTGCTGAACAGCCGCTGCATTTCTTCGAGATTATATTGCTGTGCCATACGTCAGCCCTCCTTTCCGTCAAGTTCGACAACCTGTTTCCCCTTTCCATACGACTTCGCCATCTGGGTGAGGTTTACCATGCAGTTGTTAACACCCTGGCGGGACACCGCCACTTCGTTTCCCTCGATGTTGAGGATTTCAATCAAATTCTTTTTGTCGGTCATGTTAATAAGAATTTATACGGTAAAAACAAAAAAGAAACCCTCCTTAGATGTGACCGACGCTTATTACACGGGCGTAAAAAGCCGCTGGTTCTTTCGTTCCAGCCACCATAGAGGGTATTCTTTTAATATCTTGTCTCAAATAAAGTCAATTAGATTTATTTGCCCAAGAAAGTAAGTAATAAACATCGGTCACCGACAAAAGTACAACAAAAATTCGGATAACCAATGAATGAACCGAAAAAAATAATGGACGATCTGAAAAAACGTGTCAACCGTCTTGTGCGCGAAACCCTGAAAGATGTCAAGGTGGAGGTGGCGGAAGAGTTCGACCGCAATTTCGAACGCGAGGCGTTCTTCAACGAAAAGTGGGCGCGCCGCAAGTACAACGATGACAAGAGTCGGGGGCTTCTGGTGCGTACCGGCAATTTGCGCCGGAGCATACATGCGGAGATTACCGGCAGGGACAGCGTGGTATTCAGTTCGGCGCTGGAGTACGCCCGCATCCACAACGAGGGAGGCACCATTACCGTCACCAGGAAGATGAAGAATTATTTCTGGTGGCGGTACCACACCGTGACCGGAGGGCGTGCCGCCGACGGGTTCAGCAACCGCCTGCAGCGCAGGAAGGACGGAAGCCCGCGGAATAACCGGCACAACCGCACCCTGACCGCCGAAGCCGAATTCTACCGGGCGATGGCGCTCAAGAAGGTGGGGAGCAAGATAACCATTCCTAAACGTCGGTTCATCAGCACCCACCCGCAACTGGAAGACCTGCTGAAAGGGATATTCCTTGAAAACGCGAAAAGAATCTTTGAAGAATGACAACCATAAAACCATAAATATATAGACATATATGAGAAAACTGATTTACCTCAGCCTCATAGACAGACTGAAACGGCTGACAGACGAAGCCGGACAGCCGGCACTGAGGCATTTCGACCTGTGGAACGAGCAGGTGGAGTTCATTGAGCAGGAAGAGCCGTTCGATACCCCGGCGGTGTTTGTCGAGTTCCGCCCCGTAAGGTGGACGACACTGGGCGGGTTGGCACAGCAGGCAGACGTGGACATACGCCTGCACATCGTCACCCGGTGGAAAGGGAGCGCCAAGGACGGAAGCATCTTCCAGACGGACGCATTGGAACGTTTTGATATGTTAGACCGCATAGATAATGCCCTTTTCAACCTGCAGGGAGCCGATGGCGGGACTTCGTTCTGCATGTTCCGCCGCACGGGCAGCAGCACCAACCACAACCATGACGAACTGGTGGAGGACATTGCCGACTACGCCTGCAGAGTGCATGAACAATTGACAATTCATAATGAGTAGTGCGGTACGTTTGCTCAGAACAGTTCCAGCTGCCGGTTCGCATCGGATATCCTGCGGATGACGCGCGGGTCGGCGCTGGCGTTGATGATGTTGTAGAACGTCTTCTCGCAGATGCGGTACTTGGGCCAGATATACCGTCTGAGGATTTCGCGGTTCGACAGCCCGCTGCGTGCGTGTTCGTCATAGATGCGCACGATGTCCTCCACCCGTGAAACATAGCTGAGCCCCACTATCTTTTGTTTTCCATGCTTTGCCATACCCTGATACCTTTTGAAAACCTTATAGTTGCAAAGTTACGGTTTTTCCGTAAATTTTCCGCATTTACAGGTGTTTATCGAAGAAATCCCCCCGCAACTCTCATGGATTGCAGGGGGATTCGTATCGTCTTTTTCTTCTCATAGGCGGAAGCCTTCATCCGGTTCCGGCCGTTTATGTTCGCACAGTCATCCGTTTAAGTCATAAATATCAACTCTCAATACATTGGCAACGTCGCGCATCATGTCCACCGTGTCATTGTTCTCCACATTGAAGCAGATGCCGACCGTCTCCGCGTCCTTCTCCGAACGCTGCACCCGCAGGTCACAGGGGCGGTTCCATCTTATCCACAGGTACATGAACTGGTTGATCATGCTGTAATGGACCGGAACCGCCACCCTGCGGGGCTTGAACAAGTCATCCATTGGCATTTCCCTCCATGAACGGTTCCACGGTGATGCTGGTTTCCCCGTAAATGACCACCCGTCCGGTCCCTCCGCACTGCGTGCAGGTGAAACTCTTCGGGTTGTGCCGGAGGATGTCAAGCCGGTCAAAGGTCACGATTTTGCCGGTACCCTTGCATGCACGGCAGATGCTGATGCGTTTGTGTATGTATCTTTTTTCCGTACCCATAGTCATTCCTCCTTTATTTCCTTAAATATTACGTCCGTGCCGTCAGGGCGGTTTTTCCCTATACACTGGTAATCGTTATAGCATCCGAAAGCATGCTCGAAAAAGTAGCAGCCCTCGCACGAGGCGCCGCCTTCGCTGTTTGACGTTGCAGGCTCCACTCTCAGGGAGGAGCCGCGGAAAGTGAACTTGTCACCTATGTCCAGAACCTTTTCCATAATCACATCGCGGATAAAGATAACGGCAGCTTGGTTTCCACTCCCTTGTCATCCTTGACGGTGACGCTGATGAACTGGCAGGTGGGCACCGGCCGGTACGCCTGCTTGATGATGTTGATGCCGTCGATGAATCCGGCATTCTGGCTCTTCACCGCCAGCCTCTCCAGCTCGAGCACCTTGTTCGCCTTCAGCGCGCCCTTCCGGTCTTTGGCGAGCAGGCCCATCACGGTTTCCACCAGTGCGGCGCTGTTGTCGTCCTTGGCAAGGGTGTTCAGGTATTCCTTCACCTTGGCGATGCCCGCTTCCACGGTGTCGTCCCAGCCTTCGTTCACGCGGTTGCCCAGCGTGATGCTCATCCGCCCGTCCTGCGTGGTGAAAGTGTCGCTCTGGCGGTTCATCTTCGTGCTGAACAGTTCGTTCTTGGTCCGGATGAGGGCGGCGAACTCGCCGAACACTTCCGCCTTCACCCGTTCCATTTCTGCGGAAAGCTCCTGCAGCTTCCTTACGTTGCTATGCACCGCGGCGTCCACCAGTTCCTTGTACGTGTCGCGTTCGTTCTGCACCCGTGCCTTTTCGGCTTTCTCCTCCGCCTCCAGCTGTGCCTTCAGGGCGGCTTTCTGTTCTTTTGTCAGTTGTGTCAAATCCATATTGATATGTTTTAAACGGTTAGTAAATAATGTCCTGTTCATTGTCTTCCATATCCGGAAGCCCGTATTCGGCTTTCATCGCTTCCAGCGCCTGCTGTTCGCAGAAGTCGGCAAGCTCGTGGAGCATCACCGTCTGGTCCATCAGCCCGAAACGGCATATCCGCTCCATAATCTCATTCTGCAAGGTTTCGATAGTCTGTTCCATGGCATTCCTCCTTTTCCTTATTCTCTGCCCGGTGTTCTCTCACGACCTCGCTCCTGTCAAGCTCCCTGCGGCTGTAATACACCCGTTTGCCTTTCAGGTAACCGGTCACCAGCCCACGGTCCGCCCAACGTTTGATGGTGCTCTTGCCGCAGCCTATGTAACGGCACGCTTCCGCCTGGCTGATGAGGTCGGTGGCATCGGTATCGGCTGCAGGTTTGCGGGTCTCCTTGTTGATTTGCGACCGCAGGCCCAGCCGCCGCTCCACCCGCTCCAGCCGTTTCAGCAGTGCGTCGTATTCCTTGCGGCTCAAGGTGATTCCCTCTTCCGCTTCCGGTTCCGTCTCGTCCTCCAGCTCAGGGCAAAGGGCGCTGATGCCTACTTTCCCCGCCAGGAAGCGGGCGGCGTCGCGTGCGGCGTAAAAGGCCGCTTCGTCACGTTCTGTTTCAGGTGTGTCGCGCACGAAATGGCCGAACACCCACTGTTCGTTCCGGCGGCGTTCCAGCACCTCTATCTGCACTTCGCTCAGTCCGTCACCGTTCATTCTCAGGGCTTCGATAGCCCGGTCAATCTCTGATTGTTTTCTCATGATATGAAGTTTTAATGTTGGTTCTCTTTTCTTGCCATCGCCTCCAGCTGGCGTTTCACTTCCCTCAGTTCTGCAAGGGTCATCATCGTGAGCGGCTTGCGGAACCGGGTGCGCGTCCGGCAGAACAGGCTGATTTTCGCCTTGTTCATTTCGAAGTCCTCCGGCGTGTCGCCGGCGAAGCCCTTGTTCAGGCAGCTTATCCGGAAAGACAGGGAATATATCTGCCTGCATACCCTCCGTGCCTCCTCGCGTGCGGCTGCGCTGTCCCTCCCGTTCAATGCGTCCAACAGCCTGTACGCTTCGCCCATCGTGAGCCCCGCCGTGCTGTCTGTCCGCCCTTCGGTAAACCGGCTGATGAACGCGTGGCGTTCTCCGTCGTCATATTCCATGCGCCGGAATACGGCATGCAATGCCTTGATTTGTTGCGGCGTGGCCGGCTTTTCTTTCGTCTCTTTCATGTCCGTATGGTTTTAAATTCTTCACTTAAGTCATTCTTCTCCCCAGTAGGTGCGGGCTTTTTCCGGCACGATGTCATAATGGCCTGTGGGACCGATGAAGCGCCCTTTCGAGAAAGCCCGGAAACCCTCTACATATATCTTCAGCGAGGCGTCATACATCAGGCTCTTGGCGGCACGTCCGTTGGGCAGCTTGCCGTCAGCATGGCTGATGAAGATAAGCAGCTTGCGCCGGTGGCGTTCCTTGAATTCGATGTATTGCCGGTAGTTCATCCCGGTGTACTGGAAGGAGTCTATCACCATGATGTCGGGGCTTTTCTGGCGCTTGAGGCGGACGGAAAGCTCCTCCATGTTTTCGTTGTCGATAAGCAGGAACCGCTTGTTCACCTCCATCATCCCCTCGCGCCTGAACGCGTTCTGCATCGTCAGGCACGCGCCTTCTTCCAGCGAGTCGTATGCCACCTTGCCGAACCGGCAGAGGTACTTGCAGAGCTGCAGGGCGAAAGTGGTCTTCCCGGTGCCGCTGTTCCCCCAGATGATCCACACGCCTCGGCGTTCGGGCCTGCCGAAGGCGTCAAGCCAGGGACCGTCGAAGTCCATCGTCTCATACTTCATGCCCAGCACCTCGCGTACCCCCTTGGCGTTGCGGTCAAAAGTGAGCTTAGCCATTGTCCGCCTCCTTCCGCCTGCGCGCCTCGATCATCCGCCTGCGGGCATGGATGCACCGCTTGAGCCTCCGCAAGTCGTTCTCGCTCCGTCTGGCGTCCGCTATCACCTGGTCTATCTCCGCACGGTCTTCCAGCCCGTTCGCCCGGCAGATGGCAAACACGTCGTCCGCCCCTGTAGGGGACACCTCGAAAAACCTGCGCCCGATGCGGCTGTGTATTTCCTTGTAGCCCTTCTTGTTGTAGCGCAGGCCCGAGTCCAGGCGGCGCTTGATGAAGTCGGTGCTGAGGAACACGATGCCCGCATGGCCCTCCAGACGGTTGTAAATCGAGATGAAATAGGTGAATACCGAGTCGGTCAGCTTGTCGCCCTCGTCGAATATCAGCAGGGGTCCGTTCAGGAAGGCTATCATCGAGATGGCGTTTTCCAGCATGTCGCGCAGGTTGGCGGTGTCGGTGGGCGCGCCCACCTGCTTGGCAATCTCGCGCACGAAGTCCGAACGGCGCATGTCTTCCGAGCAGAGGATGTAGAACACGTTGCGGTGCGTGCGCCGGTACTCGATGGCGGCTGTGGTCTTCCCGCATCCGGCATCGCCCACCACCCACGTCACGTTCTTGTACGACTGCGCGTCGGAGAAGGCGTAGGTGATCTCACGGAACGCACGGCCTTCGTGCAGCTGCCAGTGTTCGAAACTGAAGCCGATCTGGACGGCGATGCGCGTGAACATGTCGTCGCTTATCAGCTCGTACTTGCCGTTGAGCAGCTGGCTCACCGTGGCGGAGCTTACGTTTTGCAGGCTTTCCGCCGCACGGTTGCGGGTCGGGTAGTTGTCGCAGTACGCCGCCAGCGCCGAGCGTACCTGTTCTTTCTGTTCTGTACTTAGTCCTTTCATTGTTTTATCGGTATTTAATCAGTCATTAATTGTCAAAGTTTTCCCGCGCAGTCCAGTTCGTCAAAGGTGAGGCCTGACACCTGCTTTTCATAATCGCCCGGAGAGCCGAACGCCAGCGGGTCGGAAGCCAGCACGGGTTCGGGAGGAAGCTCCGTGCCGGGCACCGGAACCGGCGGGCGGAGCGTGCCTTGCTTCATCTCCTCGCGGTAGGCGTCCAGCTGTTTTTCGCTCACTGCCACCGGACGCGGCAAGCGGAGCCTTGCGTACGCCTCGCCCATCGCCTCCTCGATGAACAGGTCCTCCTGTGCGATGTGCATGGCGGCACGCGTACGACGGTTAAGGTCAAGCTGGCGGAACAGGTGCGCGTTTTCCTCATCGGTGCGTTCCTGCGTGGCGCGGTGGACGGATACTTTCGGCGTGGCGGTGGCGGCGTATTTGGCACCGGTGTCCGTCACAGCCCACAGCTCGATGCGGGTCATGTCCTCGGGGTCGTAGCGGTAGAGGAACCTGCGGCCTATGTTCTGCAGGTGGAAGCCCATGTCCACGTCGCCGCCGTCCGTGTAGACCATATAGCGGTATTCCCGTTTCCCGAGCTCGAAGCAGAACCCTTCCCGGGTGTATTCCACCGGCTTCTGCGAGAAGAGCATGAAGATTTCCCGTGCCTCGTATCCGTCAAGCCGTTGCGCTTTCGGGTTCTCTATCGAGGTGTACATTTCCCTCCGGGTCATTCCCGTGGGGCTGGTGGGGTGCACGCTGTCGTTCCATTCCTCACGGCAGCGGGCGTATTGCCGCTTCAGTTCGTCCAGCGTGGGGAGCGCGTCGATGTTCGCCGTGATGAGGTCGATGTTCGCCCGGCTGGAAAGCTTGCGGGCGGTGACGTTCTGCCCCGTGAAGTTGTAAAGCTTGTGCAGCACCTGCTGCTGGAAACGCCCGAAGACGGACTCGATGGTCTTCGACTGCCCGTTGTGGGGCATCGTGGTCTTGTGCAGATGGCATATCTTGCGGAAGAATCCCTGCGACTCCAGCCGCTTGTGCCCGCCCTGGTTGTCGGTCACTATCTCGTAGGGCTTCACCTTCCACTGCGTGAGTGCCATGCGGTAGGCCTGGTACTGCGTGTAGAAGTTCTCCCCGTCGCCGATGTAATAGCCCAGGAACATCTCCGAGCAGGCGTCCATCACCTCGTACACGTCGGTGGTGCGCGCCGTCCAGCGTTTCTGCCGTTCGTCATACGCCTTGTAATACAGGTTGAGCTTCGTGCCGTCCGAGTACCACAGCGAGTCGGGCATCGAGGGCAGCACGGTGTCGAAAGTCGGCATATAGCGGTTCTTGAACTCCCGCTCGCCGTGTACCGCAGCGTACCACCACACCATGATTTCGGGCGCATACAGGTAGTTGTGTACCGTGGTGAGGCTTTTGATGGCCTTCAGGCCGCGGAGCCTTGCCTGGCGGTTGTACTCCTCGAAGATCTGCGCGTCGGTGTATTGCGGGAACTTGCTCCGCTTCAGCTTCAGCAGAAGCGCGCCCTCCTGCCTGCCGATGCGCCGTGCCGAACTGTTGCCGGTGTTGGCGTTCACCAGCACCGCGTATCCCTCCCGCTTGTAGGCGTTGAATTTCTCGCGCAGCCTCGCCGCGTTCTTCGGAAGCGTGTGCCCGGTGGCCTCCCTCAGCTTCTCGCAGGTCAGCAGCACGCTGTTCCACGTCTCCGCACGCCGGGCGAACCCGCCTTTCCGGTGCTCGGCTTCGCGTTGCTTCTCCACCCGCGCCATCTCGTTCATCACCTGGGCGTTCAGGATGTATTCCAGCTGTCTTTCGGTGCTGATTTCGGGGCGGTATTCCTTGAAGAACCTCACCGCTTCGGCGTCGAAGCGTATCCGCGTGCTGATGTATCGTTCGTGTTCCCTGCGTTCCATTTCCTTCCTCGCTTCCTTGTAGCGTTCGTCGTAGGCTGCACGGAGCCCGTCGGGCATCGACTTGTATGCCACCAGGGCTTCGCGGCCGTTGCCGCCGCGCTGCATCACGATCAGTCTGCCTTCACGGATGTACTTCTTATAGGTCGGCTGGCTAATAAGCCCCCCGCCTACAAGCTCCGCAAAGCTGACGCATAACGTGTTTCCGTACATTTCCATAATATCGTTGTTTCTTTTAGATTCGTGCGCCTCCGGGAATCGGACCCGGCTGCCAGCCATCCTGCAGGCGCTCCCTGTGCCGTCACTTCCGCGCCTCCTTGTCCATCCGTATAGCTACGGGCACGGCGAGGGCGCAAAGAGTGATGGTGATTATCAGGTCCGCTCCGGCGGGGGTGAAGCAGTTCGCCACAGCTGCCGCCAGAAGCCCGAGGAGTATGTATAGTGTTTTCATATTCTTCATTCTTAATTATTAACTCTTCATTTTTCCGTCCCTATCCGTCGCGGACCGGAACGGTTTTGCTACATTTGTAGCGGCTAACTCAAACTTTATTTTGATTATGAATACTGTATATGTTTATGAATCTTTTTACTCTGTCGTAATTGAGTCTAACAGGCATGATACTTGTCTTAATGAATTCAACCGGATTAAATCGCTTGCAAAAGCTTTTAATGCTTCTATTGTCAAGGAGGCCAAATCTGCAAGAAAGGGTGATGTACTTTCTCGAAATATCATGATCAAGTTTAAAGCCTATTCTCATGAAACTATTATTTTCAGAGAGGCATTGGACATTATAATCAGCAGTATCAACATCTGGAATCCCAGATTGAAAGCATATATCTATGACAGTTCAGTGGAGAGGACAGATGCATCTTTCGGCGTCGCTGACTAAATTCCACATCTCCTCTATGCTATTGTCACATAATGTAACCAAATCCGGGTGCTCTTTATGGCATTCGGATTTGGCTGTTTGTGCGTGTGCTATCATCTCGTCCAATATCCTCTCCAACTTTTTATAATCAATCTTATGCTCTTTCATGGCTCATTCCTCCCATTCAATACAGAGTTGCTCGTACAGCGGTTTATCTTCTTCGTATTCCACACCGTCTTTGCGGTTGAGTTTCGCCATCTTCGTGATGGCTTCTGCTATACGGCGGCTTACCGTAGTGCCCGCCCATACCTTCATCACGTGCGCCAGCGTCACTTCGGCGGCTTTCGCCACAATCTCCAGCTCGTGGCGGCGGATGTAGGGGGTGAGGCTTTCCTTCCACTCCTTGAAGTAGGGGCGGAACTTCGGCAAGGGCAGGCGTTTGCGCTCTTCCTGCTGTCCGACCGTGTAGCTGCCTGTGCGGCGGATGCTGGGGAGAACATCCGAAGCGACCCAGTTGACGAACCGGTCGGCTTCCGGCTTGTTGCTGCGGAACGCCAGCTTGTACAGCCCGGCTTCGTTAACCACTGTCAATGTTTGCGACCCTCCTCCACGGTCACCGGAAGAAGGGGTGAGGAAACTCCTCATCCCTTTCCACTCGTTAGGGATGTTGGCTAAAGTCTTTCCGTTCCAAGTAATGTCCAAGGCAAAAGCCACATCTTTCGCCACGAACCACGGTTCGCCGCCAATTACTTCTGTCCGGATACTTACGTTCTCGCTCTCGTTGTAAAACACTTGCAGGTTCGCAGCCTGCTGATGGGTTGATTCTTTCATACCTATACCTTGTTTTAAATGGTTTTCAAATGGGGTTTAAATCATTAGTCAGATTGAGATGGTTGGTTATCCGTACCAAGCCCTTCCTTCATTGTTTTCGCTCCCTGCAGCACGCCGCCCATTTCGAGGGCAGCCTTGCGGATCATGTTCGCCGTGTTGCTCCGTGTGCGGAACTTCAAGGCTTCTTTTACGGTTATCACACTCACGCCGAACTTTTCGGCAAGTTTACGGCGACCGCCGTATTGCATCAGTATTTCTGCCATATCACTATTGTTTTTAATTGATTATTTAATCCAGTTCTATATCAATTACATCCAAGAGGTTATCGGTACGCATACTATTGATTACGAGCATGGCTCTTTTGATACCGTTGTCCTTTATCCATTGCCGTGCCTTGTTGATGGCTGCCTGCTTGCTGCTGCCATCCGGAATCGCCGCACCCAAATCCTGATGTCTCTCATCTTCCAATTCAAACCAATATCTTTTCATATCCATTGTTTTTTTAAAGTTATTAATTATCTTTGTCCGTATCTTTTAGTTTTAAATGATGCTGCAAATATATAGACTATTGTCTATTTAAACAAATAATTTATCGACAATTTTCTGTTAAAAATGAAAGCGATTGAAAGATTATACGAATATTTGGATTATAAAAAGCTGAAACCTACTGCATTAGAAAAAGAAATAGGTTTATCCAATGGTTATATTAGCGTTCAGAAGAAACGAAATGCTGATATGGGTGAAGGCGCATTGAATAAAATAATAGACTATTGTCGAGATATTAATCCACTTTGGCTTCTCACCGGCGAAGGCAATATGCTTCGTGCGGACAAGGGCGAAAAAAAGAAAGAAGGGGATATACCGGTAGCCCGTCCGGCTTCATCGCCCATGGAAGGCATCCCCTTGATTCCGGTCAGCGCGATGGCTGGGGTCTTTGCAGGCGAACAGACCGTGCTGGAGTACGAGTGCGAACGCTTTGTCATCCCTACGTTCAAGGGAGCGGAATTCCTCATCAGCGTGAAGGGCAGCAGCATGTATCCCAAGTATAACAGCGGCGACATCGTGGCATGCAAGCGCCTGCCGATGAGCGACATCTTCTTCCAGTGGAACAAGGTGTATGTGCTCGACACGGATCAAGGCCCGCTTATCAAACGCATAAAGCCCGGATCGGACAAGGAACACGTCCTCATCGTGTCGGACAACGAGCGGTACGAGCCTTTCGAGCTGCCGCTGGACAGAATCCACCACGTGGCACTGGTCATCGGAGTGATACGGCTGGAGTAACCGCTTTAAACCATATTTAAAAACTGATTTATATGAATAGTATGGAAATAGAATTATCTGATATATTGTCAATTGCTGCCATTATCGGTAGCATATACACCTATTTTAGAACCAAAAAGAAAATTGACAAGCAACAACTGGCTATTAATGAATATACGATAGAGAAAAACAAGAAAGAGAAGCAAGAATCATTACGTGCTAATTTAAGAGCATTTCGTGATAAAGGACAGAACCGTCTGGTAATACAGAATATTGGCCAGAATACAGCGAGGAACATCCGCATTGAATATAACAACCTTAATCAGGAAAATGGCTTTTTTGTTTTTGATTATGGGAAATTCCCATATCCCATACTAAATCCGGCAGATGATATAAAAATACAATGCCAGCTTTGCGCACAAGTCAAAAGCATTCCTATCATTACATTAATATGGGATGATGAGAGTGGGAACAACCAAAAGAAAGAGCAACCTATTGACTTAAATTAGCCAGTTTTTCAGCCATTTCTTTATTTTCTTTTTTCAGTTCGACAATACCCGTATAAATGGCTTTCAACACCTCAGAATGAGGCTCTGGGCAGAATGGATTAATTTGCAGATCTGTATTCAGCAAGACCAAAATCGTCCCCATCGCATCCCGAAGTCTGGCTACTTCCAAATGTTCATCTAAAATGGTTTTAATAATATTTCCCATACTTCTGAAAATTAAGCTCCCGGACTTTCACCGGGAGCGTTTCCTGACTAATACCTAATGAAAACCACTAAAGCACCTGTCGCGGCTGGCAGGGCAGATGCTTTAAAACAAAACAAGGATTGGAGCAGAAAGCGGATTCGAACCGCTAACAATTCCGCCGGATTCGCACGGCGGAGCGGACTACCCATTGTCCTATTCTGCCACATTTGCGCCACACACACGCTTTTTCGACGCTAATATACAGCTATTTCGCAAATTACGCACTATATATCAATGGTTTACACAGGAATTACACCGACAAACATAGCGGAAAACATAATACTATCCCCCTCTAAATAACGGTAAACCGCATCCAAAACGCCACTTTAAAAGCAATCTCACACTATCCACACACGTTAAATCCGTTTAAAAAGGTATCCCCAACTTTTTATTTTAAGCGCATTTTCAGGAATCAGGGGTATCCCCAACTGGTATCCCCAAAGGTATCCCCAACTATGTTTTTAACATTTCAGGAGCATAAAGAAACATCCGGCAAAACAGCCCCCTAAAACATCACTTAAACAGACTTCTAAACAAAAAGAAATCCCTCAGAACAGCCGTAAATTCGCGTTTACAGCCTATTCTGAGGGCTTTTAAGGCATATTTCAACCCCAATGTAAAGAGAATGTATCAAAAGCCGGATTTAGAGCGTTTAGATGTAACGCCAATGTAAAGCAATGTCACATTTTGTTTTATATTCCCCATTTAATCAATTACATCATAAATCGCTGATAATAAAAGAATAACGATTGTTTTATCGCCGTCCGTTTATACACAAATCGTTCTGTGCCCCTTACACATAGTTTCGTATCTAAATGGAAAAAGAATAAAATGATGAAGAATTTAATTTGTAAAATCGGGCTGCTGTGTGCAGTGTTATTGGGAATCATAGATACGAGCTTTGCTCAATCTTTTTCTGTGCAACGTGTAGGTGATGGGAAACAAGCCATTATTCTGATTCCAGGTTTCGCGTGTTCTGGTGAAGTATGGGAACAGACGGTTGATAGCTTACAAAACAATTACAGTTGTTACATTCTAACGATGCCTGGATTTGCAGGTATTCCTCCCGAAAAGAATCCGTCCTTTGATAGTTGGGCAAAACAGATTATTGGGTTCATTCAAAAAGAAAATATAAAAAATCCTATACTCATAGGTCATAGTATGGGCGGTGGCTTAGCTCTTTATATAGCATCAAGCCAGCCAAATTTAGTCAAAGGCATTGTCGTTGTAGATGCACTTCCTTGTTTGGCGGCTCTTTATAATCCCGATTTTCAGAGTAAAAAGATTGCTCCCGAAGAGTTCAACGAGTTTGAATCTCAAATGCGCAAGATAGATGAGGGGCAATTTTACAGGCAAGCCTATATCAGCGCAACATCGCTTACGAGCGATTCGCTTCGGTATGACAATCTCGTCAAATGGAGCTTGTCATCTGACAGAACGACTTATGCCCATATGTATTATGAGTATTCCAACATAGATTTAAGACCCATTATACCAAACATTTCCGTTTCAACATTAGTTTTGTTGGAGTATCCTTTTAAGAAAATAGCTCCTATGATTGAGCAACAGTTTGGCAATCTGCCGAACATCCGGTTGGAATACGCGAATAAAGGATTGCATTTCATTATGTTTGATGACTGGGAATGGTATATACAACAGATTATGGACTTTTTAAATGACAGACCGTGAGTTTCGAGTATTTATATAAGGTCTATTGGGATAAGGTCTTCCGATTATGTATGGGCTATTTCAATGATTATTCTTTGGCGCAAGACTTGGCACAAGATGTCTTTGTCCGTGTGTGGCAATATCTTCCCACTTTCAAAGGTGAATCATCCGTAGGAACGTGGATTTTTCGTATTGCCACAAACATTTGTTTGCGCCAAAGAGAGCGTCAGAATCGTATTTCTCAAACAGAAGTCCCATTGAACCTGTTTGCTAAAGAGCCGAGCGATAATTCATTACAGGTGAAAATTCTGTATGAAGCCATAGCCGAGCTTCCGGAAATGGACCGCTTGGTTATTTCACTTTATCTCGAAGAGTTGAAACAAGCGGAAATAGCTCAAATCACAGGCCTGTCGGAAGCAAATGTACGTGTAAAGATACACCGGATAAAATCCACATTAGCAAAAAAAATACGTAATAATGATGAATGATATAGATATAAAATCCTTATGGAAAGGACAGCAGGCACCTGCTGCAGATTTGTCTGCCATACGCAAAAAGATAAAATGTTTCAGATTACGCAGAATCGGAGAGGCTTATGCCGTCATTACGCTTATGATATTAGCCATTGTCTTTGGAGCGGTTATCTGGATATGTTGGACACCCTTGCTGACGGTCACCAAAGTGGGCATTACTTTGTTGTCCATAGGCTTTATGCTGCCGGCTTTATCCTACGGCAGACTTCTTCGGCTTTATTATGGACTGAAAATTGATAGTACCAATATTGACTATATAGATAATCTTTTAAGAATAAAAAAGCGAGAATACAGACAGCAGCATCTTATCTTGAACTTATATTTTTTCTTTTTGTCAATTGGTTTTGCACTCTATGGATATGAATATACATTTTTCCATTCATTTTATTGGGGGATAATTGCCTATTCTATTCTGTTGCTGTGGATTGCTCTAAACTGGTTTGTGTTCCGACCGCGTATAATAAGAAAACGCAATCACAAGTTCTACGACTTTATGAGATACATTGAAAGTCATAGGGAACAGCTATTAGAATAGTTATTGTCTTTGGGGGCAAACAAATAAAAAGACAGATACTTTCCCATTGACTTTGCTGGACGTAAATTTGTAATGTAATGAAAACAGTGTGAGCCAACTATGCCACGTCTAAGTGAAGGTCGTAGGAAACCTTTGATGCAGATGTAATAATAGCATTCCAAGCTATATGCGTGAGAACCATATACTATCTCTTGCATCAGTATGAAAATTTCCTACATCTTCACTTACAAGATAAACATTATATTTCTTCTTTTTTCTTATGTCGTGGAAAAGATTACCCCAATTCGAAATATAGAACGGAATTATAACTTGAATCCTCTACTTTTTCTTGGCTCTTCCGCTGACTGCCGCAAACCTTGCCGAAGTTTCTCCCATTGTTCTTTGAACCATTCGCCAATCGGTTGCTTGTTGATTGTCAATACCAGTTTGCTGCCATCGGTCGGATTCTTTTCCACCTTGAAAACATCATTCTTGATATCAAACTTCCGCCTGTGTTCTTCAGAATAAATCCTGCCGTTGCACCTGATAGCCTCTTTCTTTGTCAGGAGGCTCTCTATCATTTCTTTGGTGAAGCCGATGGCTGCGCACAGCTTTTCCATTCTCAACATCTCCCTGAGCATCGGAAACCATTTTAACGCCTTTTCAAGAATAGCATTCAGCCGTGATATTTCCTTGTCTTTGGCTTCAAGCTCCTGATTGTGTATTCCTTGCAGATTACGTATATGCCTGCCGTGCTGTTCCTGCATGTGCCGCATTTGGGCTTTCAAGTCATCAATTCCTTTGTCCCGTTTAGCGATTTCCTGACGCAATTCTTCATTGGATAGTTCCAGTTTCTTCATTTTTCCGCTGCCGAAAAGAGAACCTACTCCGCTTACTATGACCGTTGCTGCATCGGTGGCTGCGCCTTTGAGCTTGTCCGTGCGTATTTCCGATTTCACCTGACGGAGTTCCTGTTCGGCAAGGTTTACCTGCTGTTCCTTATGCCGCTTGGCGACTTCAATGCAAGGGCGATGTCCGCGAAGTGGCACGGGTGCAGGCCGTGATGCTCGCCCTGACGGACACGCTCCGCCAACGGGAACGGACCGAGGACGCATTGGAATGGTCGGCAATTTATGAGAGCGAGGAAAAGGACGCGCGGATAAAGGAAGAACAACAGGAAAGCCGCTTGGCGTGGACGGTGGCGGGCTTTGTCGGCGTGTTGCTCGTCATCAGCGGATGCTTCACTGTAGCCATTGCCCGAAAGAAACGGGAAATATCCTTGAAAAACGACACGCTGACCGCTAACCTCAATGAAATGACCGATTTCAGAAAAGCGTTCTTCCGTAAGCTGGAAGAAGTTATCGCCTTGCAGAAACAAGTGAAACAACTGTCTTCCCGCTTGCCAGTGGAAGAAAAACAGAAACCGAAACAAATTCCGGTGCAGAATCAATGACAGTACCGGACGTGCAACCGGAAAAGGATAATCTAACAGACGACCGCCGGCTGTTCGACCGCATCCAATATGAAATCGAAAAGCGGGAACTTTTCCTGCTAAAGGACTTCGACAAGGAAGCGTTTGCCAAGGAAATGAACATCTCCCCGCACAAGATGGGAAAGTTGTTCACCGTATTCGCCAAAAAGTCCATGTCCGACTACCTGCATGACCTCCGCCTTTCATACGCCTTAACCCTTCTGCACGATTATCCCAACTGGACGATGGATGCTGTAGCGGAAAAATGCGGTATGTCATTGCGTACCTTCCACAGGCTTTTCACTAAAAAATTCAGTATGACTCCCCAAGCTTACAGGGAAAATGATATAAAAAACGAAAAATATAGGAGATAGCATTATGATGGAATTTGAAATTGATTCAAGAGTGCAGCCTATCGGCAAGCGTGAAGGGCAAACCGTATATTTTGCCAAGTTGAAAACCCAGCAGAAGCTGACCAACGAAATGGTCATCGAACGCATCGTGCGCGAAACCTCCCTTTCGGAGGGCGACGTGAAAAACGCCCTTGTCAGCCTAAGCAACATCGTGTGCGACGCTCTCAAATTGGGCATGAGCGTGGATCTCGCCGAACTCGGCTCGTTCCGCCTCACCGTTCCCTTCAAGATGATGGATTCTCCCGAAGAAGTCACCGTGGCAGACGCCCTCAAGACCCCGAAAATCACCTTCACGCCCAAGCAGAAGATGCGCGATGCCGCCAATGCGGTGGAATTGAGCATCGACCGGGGCAGCGTGAAGGCTTCTACGGGTGGCGGCACTGCCACCGAGCCGAGCAATGACTAAACGGAAAATCTATTGGGCTAAGGCGGAAACTTACAAAGAAAATAATTCTAAAGACGAAGCGCATTGGGACATAAGAAACTGCATCTGAAAATATCCGCATGGGTGCTCACGACAGTGGCGGTCATCGCAAGCATGGCCGCCATTTTGGTGCATGAACGGGAGCGGACTCGACTTGTATGTGCTTTGACAGACTAGAAAAAGGAATAATGGAGAGAAAAGCCGGACGGCCATCCGGTTTTCGGGAATTTATGTTACCTTTGCATCGGTAACCCCTAATTGAACGGAAATATGAAAGTAGGAGATAAAGTACTCATTTCGCCCGACCTGACTTTGCAAAAGGAGTGGGTGTCGGGCACAATCATCCAAGTGGAAAATAATCCCTTCGTGGGCATCGTGATTTCTGCGGAGACCGAAGACCGCAACGTGTTCTTCGGTCGTGAAGACCTGTTCAAACCGGCAAAGGAGGAAGTATGTTTGCCATAAGATTGGTCTGATTTCACGCAGATTGTAAAAGAGAGCTAAGAGAGTTCGCTCCATTCGTTTCGTCCCGCCCCTCTCCCCACCGTGGAGGAGGGCGGGACGCTTGTTTTCTAGTTTGCCAAAGATAAAGGATATAAAGATAAAGCGTTCTTTACAGAACAACGGCTGCGCCTCGGCTATGCCGTTCAAGCAAACTTGACGGACATTGCGCTCGG
Source organism: Bacteroides sp. An322 (assembly GCF_002161765.1). Taxonomy (GTDB): domain Bacteria; phylum Bacteroidota; class Bacteroidia; order Bacteroidales; family Bacteroidaceae; genus Phocaeicola; species Phocaeicola merdavium. Next base: position 41,887 of record NZ_NFIN01000004.1, read on the forward strand.
CTTGCGCGTTCTTTGACAGACTGGAAAACAAACGAGACGAAATAATGGGAAGAAACACATACAGGTTTCGGAGGAATTTCGTATTTTTGCCCTGTGACAAACTGAAATAAAGCTAATTATGGAAAGAACTGTATTCAACAAAGCACAGCTGGAGATGCTCGACATCATGGCAAACATACGGAGCGATGAAGAACTGGATGCGCTGAAACATGCCGTATCCGAGTTTTATGCCCGACGGGCAGATGAAGAAATGGAAAAGTTATGGCAGTCCGGAAAATGGACTGAACAGACATTAAAAGAATTGGGCAATGCCCATTACCGTACCCCCTACAAACAATGAAAAGAGCAGTGGTATTGGACACCAATTGTTTGGTGCAGATGTTGTCGGTACACAGCCCGTACCGTTCAGCATGGCAGGCATTTCGTGATGGGAAGTATGAACTGTGTGTGACCGATGACATCGTGGATGAGTATGAGGAAATCATAGAGCGCGTGGCCAATGCGGCTGTGGCTCACAATATCGTCAACGCAATCATCCGAAGTCCGTACACGCGGTTCTTTACCCCTCATTTCCGTTTTCGCCTGATTGAGCAAGACCCGGATGACAATAAGTTTGTGGATTGCGCCATTGTGGCAGGAGCGGACTACATTGTCAGCGAGGATGCCCACTTCCGGGTATTGGAAAAGATTCCTTTTCCTAAAGTAAACGTCATCCGGTTAAATCAGTTTATGGAAGAACTTGCCGGAGTTTGAACGGAATAAAAGTTCTCCCCATTCGTTTCGTCCCGCCCCTCTCCCCACCGTGGAGGAGGGCGGGACGCTTGTTTTCCAGCCTGTCGGAGCACATAGGGTGCTTGCACATTCTGCCGAGCGAAGTAAAGATGCATGAAAGTGAATAATGGAGAAGCAATCGTAGATGAAAGCGAGGCAAAAGTCATGTTTTATGTCAAGTCCGCATTCCTCCTCGCAAAAAGTTTAGTGGGTTCAAGATAAAGTCGTACTTTTACAGCAACAGTTCCTGCCACGCCTCTCAACGATGCGTACCACGGCGGGACTTCGTTTTTATATAGGTTATGAAATATGACAAACAACCTATAGAACTTTCGGGTCTGTCCGAAAATCCGGTTGCATCAATATGTCTTATCATTAGGAAAAATATGGGGCGTTTTGGTTTATGGATGCCAGCTTGTTTAAGGACAGGGATATTTTTCAGAAATGCTTGGAGAACATTCAAAAGGAAGTAAGCCGTTCCAAGGAAGATTTCTTGCAGGAGCATTTTCCAAGTATGATGAGCCGTCTTTGCCTCCTATTTGGAAAACAATGGAAGTGGTCTCATTCGGAACGCTCTCCAAGCTGTATTGCAATTTCAGCGATGTGGATGTGAAAAAGGCAGTGGCGCATAGCTTCGGGCTTCCACAATATCTGTATTTGGAATGTATTGCCGTCCTTCGCAATCTTTGTGCCCATCATGACAGAATTTGGAACAAAGCATCCACCCGAAAAGCGATTTCAAGGAAAAAGTCATCGCATTGCTCTACGACAAGTCCCAAACGATTACAAAAGCTATGGGCTTCCCTGCAAACTGGCAAGAAGAACCACTGTGGAAAGCATAGCCCCATAGATAGAACATATAATACTCCATTATTCCGCCTGCCCTTTACGCACAACCACAAGAGGCAGGCGGCTGTGCTTTGTGGAAGGATTAACAATCCCAGCTATATATCATCGGGTGTTGGAATACAGAAGAAATAAAAGGTAACGGAAGTGCGACAACCATTGGTGGAATAGTTGGACGAACAGCAAATAGCGCAGGATTGCTTTCTTGCTTTAATGATAAAAGTATATAAAAACGACTCTACCCTACCAATCAATACCCCCTTGAGAAGGAATATTCAAAATAAAGTTGCTTAATTCTTATAAGTAAATACAAAAATATGGGAGAACCGGTTATCTATCCGTGTCAATTGAGCTGAAAAAATGAATGAACGGAAAAGGTCGGCATGACGGGCTACAAACTTCGGCAAATAGGGCTGATAACGAACGATGCTATCCTCTATCTCATCCATATCTGCCACAAAGATGAAAGACGCGTCGCGCGACATATTAGAAACGCATTCCTCGAAAAACGTATGTTGCGGAAGAGCGGCAATCTCCGAAATGCAAGAATCCACCTTTTGCTGCCCAGATAACGCAAGCACTCCTTTTTCTGATACAAACTCAATCCTGCCTAAATCCGCCACAACCTGATTCCGGCAAGAATCCGGAAACATCATCGAACCGCTTAAATAAAGGACTTCACTATTCAAATGAATATCGAAACTGCTCCAGCAATGTGTATGCCCTTTTACCAACATAGGCAAGGAAGCTGTCCGCCCGTACAAAGTCATGAAATTTGCCGCCTTCGATTCATATCCTTCCATAAATACCGCATCGCCCGACAAAGAAAGCTCGTCTTTCTCCGCATCAATCACTTGCTCTATCAGATTCTTCTGATAACTCACGACACAAAAACCTTTCCCGCAATAAGCGGAAACAAACTCGCCGTTATCTAAAGCGTAAATATCAATGTCTTCCCCCCGATAAACATCTTTCTTAGGAACAAATTCCAACTCTTTCTTCCGCATCACCTTCTGCAGGAAAGCCCTTCCTGATTCGTGTGTCTGGAAATACATCACGACATTGCGCACCGATACCGGATAATGAAAGCTAACCATCATCCGTTCGATACCATTACTCAAACGATGCACGGTGCTATCCGAAGACGCAAAGAGATTATCAAAAACAAGAGGAAACAGCCCGCTCTTCTGAATGGTATCCAATTGCATGGCGTATGCGGTCTGAGGGAACTCATTAACCAGGAAATCCGCATTATCCGTCTCTAATACAGCCATACAATCGGCTGGAACAAAAGACAACAAATCGACATTCTTCCCCTTATCCGCCACGCTAAGCTGGACAAAACTATACACTCCAACCGCTATACAGAAAAGGATAATAGAAACAATAACACCTACTTTGCCGACCATAGTATTCATACTTTTTTGCAAATATAGGCAATTATTTAAAAAAAACAAATTAATAACAGAGAATTACAAGAAAAGACGGATAATTTCTTCGATTTTTAAAAGATAGTTAATGAATAGATGCGCTATGAAAGACTAAAACAATTTTCTTCATTACTCAATGGCATTGACGGATTCCATAAAAGCATCGAAACTACTTGCATCTAATACTCCCGCATATTTCCCTGAACGCGCCTCCTCGATAGCCTCCAACGTTTCCGCATTGGGAACACAATACATGGCATCCATAAGAATTGCCTCCACAAGACTATTCAGACTGCGGTTCTCACGCTTGGCTTCCGTTTTCAGACGCTCCAATAAAGCGTTATCCAAACGGAAAGCGGTTGATTTACGTACTTTTACTGCTTCCATAAAACGATATTTATTCTATATATACAAAGGTATAGCAAATGCATCACACTTGCAAGAAAACGTAACAAAAAAAGAGGAAATCCATCGCTGGAAATCCTCTTTATTTAAAGGGGTGATTAGTGGGACTCGAACCCACGACATTCAGAACCACAATCTGACGCTCTAACCAACTGAACTATAATCACCATGTAAACTTACTCAAGAAAGGGTGACTAGTGGGACTCGAACCCACGACATTCAGAACCACAATCTGACGCTCTAACCAACTGAACTATAGTCACCGTGTTGATTACCCTTTCAAAAGCGAGTGCAAAGGTAGGGAATTATTTTGAATCTGCAAATTTTTCCGTCATTTTCTTTCTAAAAAGTATTCATTTATTCCCTTTGTATAACGCTTAAAAAGCTTCCGTACATTCGTTAAGAATAAATCCATACGGCTTTTTTCCGCTGTATTCAACTCATCTAAAGGCACTTGCGAAGGATACACAATGAAATTGCCCTTGCCGCTCAATACCGGACGGGAAGTCCACACAAACGAATAACCACACCCGGCAAGCCGAGCCTTTTCCGGAGTCTTCCTTAAAAGAAGCTTGACCATCATACCTCCATCGGTATGCAGACGGCTCATATTCGATATGAAATTGCCTAACGAATACACCACGACATGAGGTTCACTATCGGATAAGGTATCTACCACCTCAATCGGCTGCACCACGTGCGGATGCGAACCTATCACATGGTCTACCCCTAACGATAACATCCATTCCGCCAACTCACGGTCTGCCCGCTCGGGCAACAATTCATACTCTATCCCCCAATGCATGCAAGCGATGATAGCATCGGGCTTCATCCGCCTTGCCGACAAAATATCCCGGCGAATCTGTTCCCGGTCAATCCGGTTAACAATAGCCGGAGGAGTAACCGGTATGCCATTCGTGCCATACGTATAATTAAGGAATGCGATACGGAACCCTTTTTTCTCGACCAATAGCGGATAACGTTCCACTCTCTCTACCGAATCCCGATAAACGCCTGCATAATCGAAGCCTAATGAATCGAACATTTCTATCGTCCGCACCAATCCCTCTGTGCCTCGGTCAAGGCAATGATTATTAGCGGCTAACATCACATCGAATCCGGCATCACGCATCGCATACAGCCACTCATCAGGAGCACTGAAAGCCGGATATCCGCTATAGGGCTTTCCGCCTAAAGGAACTTCCAGATTGCCCACCGCAATATCCGCCCGCTTTATCTCGGAGCTAACTTCCGCAAAACAAGCCGAATAGTCAAAACTCCCGTCGCTTCTCCGGGCAGCGTCAAGCTGGGCATCATGTTGCATCAAGTCGCCTATAAAAAGCAAGGACAACGTATCGTTCTGTCCTGACGCATACACACAAGGCAACATGAACATTTCCATGAATAGAAATGCCCATATTACCCTATGCATCCTCCAGCGGATATTTTTCATACAAACTGATTATCGGTAAATCGCCTTCTTACCCGCAAGCAATGTGTTCCGCATCAACGAAACAATCGTCATCGGTCCTACTCCGCCCGGAACCGGAGTGATGTACGAACACTTCGGAGACACTTCGTCAAACTTCACGTCACCTGTAAGCTTAAAGCCCGATTTTTTCGTAGCGTCCGGCACACGGGTCGTACCGACATCAATCACTACAGCTCCTTCTTTTACCATATCCGCCTTTACAAAGTTGGGTTGTCCCATAGCGGCAATAATGATATCCGCTTCCCGGCACTCTTTCACCAAATCTTTGCTCCGGCTATGGCATACGGTCACCGTAGCATCTCCCGGATAGCTCTTCTGCATCATCAGCATCGCCATTGGCTTGCCTACGATATTGCTGCGCCCCAAGACAACGCATTTCTTGCCTTGTGTCTCAATGTGATAACGCTTCAACAATTCCAAGATACCGTTTGGCGTAGCCGAAATGTAACACGGAAGCCCGATAGACATGCGCCCTACGTTAATCGGATGGAATCCGTCTACATCTTTCCGATAGTCAATGGTTTCTATCACTTTTTGCTCCGAAATATGCTTAGGCAAAGGAAGCTGCACGATAAACCCGTCGATATCATCGTCTTCGTTCAGTTCGCGGACCTTAGCCAGCAATTCTTCTTCCGTCACATCGCTTTCGTAACGGATCAATGTAGACTTGAATCCGCATACCTCGCAAGCCTTTACTTTCGAAGCCACATACGTCTCGCTTCCACCGTCATGTCCTACCAAAATAGCAGCCAAATGCGGACGCTTTCCGCCCTTTGCAACAATATCCGCCACCTCTGCAGCAATCTCTTGCTTAATCTGTTCCGAAATGGCTTTTCCGTCAATCAATGTCATAATCACTCCTTTTTAAATATTATAATGCTAACAAATATAACATATTTCTAACCATTCTCTTTGCGATATTTCCGGTTTATATTTTATTAACGTTTTATTAATTCTGCATAGGTTCTCTTTCCACGCACTTTCGCCTGCCATAAAATACTGAATTTATACCGCCCTGTAACATCCTTGCAGACACTTTTCTGCAAATTCTTTTCCCGGTCAGCCTCAAATTGAGACCGTATTGCTGTATATTCCTTTCGTGCCTGTAAAACTGCATGAAAGTTTGCCCTATCTCCTTTTAACAAGAAAAAGCAAGCAGCCATATAATCCAATATTTTCCTAATTCGCATAACCGAACCCAATTCCCCTTGCGGCAAGTTCTTGTATAACATCAATAAGTTATTCCGAAAATTCAAAAACGTTTTGCGAGGATTTTCTTTTTTCAATGTAGCGCCACCCACATGATATACAATACTTTCCGGCAAGCAAACAATCTGATATCCACGGCTATGCAAACGCCAACACAAATCGATCTCTTCCATGTGAGCAAAGAAACGTCCGTCCAGCCCGCCAACTTTGCGATAAACATCCAAACGAATCATTAATGCAGCCCCAGTGGCCCAAAACACAGGAATTACACTGTCATATTGTCCATGGTCTTCTTCTACTTCCTCAAAAATGCGCCCCCGGCAAAAAGGATACCCATACTTATCAATAAATCCGCCTGCAGCCCCAGCATATTCAAACTGGTTTTTCTCACGCCAACTCAAGATTTTGGGTTGGCAGGCAACTACTTCCGGATGTGCATCCATATACTCTGTCAACGGTTTCAACCAATCTTCTGACACCTCGACATCACTATTCAGCAACATCACATATTCGGCTTCCACACATTCCAAAGCCTTATTATACCCCTCTGCAAAACCATAATTTTGGTCTAATCGAATCAAATGAACCGTTGGGAATTCTTTCCCGACCACTTCGCACGACTCATCGGTAGAAGCATTATCCGCTACATAAATTTCCACCCCTTCTCCTTTTGACCCTGTCAATACAGAAGGTAAAAACCGACGAAGCATTTTGGCTCCATTCCAGTTCAAGATAACTATAGCCACTTTATGCATACCATTCATTTTCCAGTTTCTTTAAATAAGGACACCTTTCAACGCCGTCCCTTCCGCATTAAAGTCTCCCAAACGCACCCGCACGAGCTGATTGTCCAACACATCATCGTGTGCCAATTCTACCCGAATGTAGTTCGAAGTAAATCCGTGCATCGGCGTACCCGGTTTAGAATGCTCCATCAAAACCGTAGCTTCCTGTCCGATATGACGGGCATAAAAAACACGAGTCTTCTCATCGGATAAAGCAAGCAAACGCTGGCTACGCGCATGTTTGTCTTCGGGAGAAACGGTATAATCAATCTTCAACGCTTGAGTGCCAGGACGTTCCGAATAGCTAAACACATGCAATTGGGTGACATCCAATCCTTGAATAAACCCGTATGCCTTTTCAAAATATTCCGGCGTCTCGCCCCTCGTGCCAACAATAACATCCACCCCGATAAAGGCATCGGGCATATACGACTTGATGGTATGCACCTTGGATGCGAACAATTGGGTATCGTATCTCCGGCGCATCAGCTTCAGCACCTCATCGCATCCGGATTGCAACGGTACATGGAAATGAGGCATAAACCGTTTCGATTGGGCTACAAACGCAATAATCTCGTCGGTCAACAAGTTCGGCTCGATAGAAGAAATGCGGTACCGCTCGATACCTTCCACCTCGTCCAATGCCTGAACCAGCTCAAAGAACGTCTCGCCCGTGCTTTTTCCGAAATCTCCGATATTCACGCCGGTCAATACGATTTCCTTTCCGCCTTCTTCCGCTACCCTGCGCGCCTGTTCCACCAAATCGGCTATCTTCCCGTTCCGGCTTCTTCCACGGGCAAAAGGAATCGTGCAATACGAGCAGAAATAATCGCATCCGTCCTGCACCTTCAGGAAATAACGGGTGCGGTCGCCCCTCGAACAAGAAGGGACAAAGGTGCGGATGTCTTTCACGGCAGTAGTTATAGCCTCGCCATGCGCATGTTTTTCCAAGTTTCCCACATACTTCATCAAGTCGCCTTTCTGCTCGGCACCCAATACCAAGTCCACTCCTTCAATATCAGCGACCTGCTCCGGCTTCAACTGGGCATAACATCCCATCACCACCACAAAAGCTCCCGGATGCTTTTTCACCAACCGATGAATGGCTTGCCGGCATTTCTTGTCCGCCACTTCCGTCACCGAACAAGTATTGACAATGCAAATATCCGCTTTCTCGCCGGGGCGCACGGTGCGCACTCCCGCTTCTTTCAGCATCTTCCCGATAGTAGAAGTTTCCGCAAAATTCAATTTGCACCCCAATGTATAATATACCGCTTTCTTATTCTGAAAAATAGTCGTATCTATCATATCGTATATAATAATGTATTCCGCCTGCAAAGTTACTCAATCCTGCCGGAATAATCGAACAAATGCCGCTAACGATAATAAATTATCGGAAAAATCCCTTATCTTTGTAAGCGGATTGAGGCAACTCCTTACATTATCATACTCCTTATGACTCCATTGGATATCAGACTTTCAAAAGCGCAGGTTATGGCAATAACCGGCAATCTGCATTACGATGAATGCGGCATTGAGACTATGTTTACCGCTATGAAACAAGCAGACAATCCTCGTGTGGCTTATAATGCAGCATGGGTACTGTCCCATTTATCCAAGGAGGACAAAAGGATTTATCTACTTCCGCACTACGAGGAATTGGTCGATATGGCAACATCTGCAGAGCTTTGTTTCCGCCGTGGGCTGATACTGACTATTCTTACAGATATGCCAATGGATGAGCCGGACGGTAAATTATTGGATTTTTGCCTTACGCATCTGGCTGCCCCCAAAGAAAGCGACGGTTCACGTTCTGTGATGATAAAACTCGCCGCAAGAATGTGCAAACCTTATCCCGATTTATGCAAGGAACTGACATTGTGTTTGGATATGATGCCGCAAGATTCATCCCCAAGCATAGCAGCCGCAAAAAGGAACGCTTTAAAAATGATTCGAAAATAAATATCTCCAATCCAACAATCCGCATAGAGTTCTCGTCTTTAGCCAATAAGCGTTAACCAATGAGCGGTACATTGAAGTGACGGGCACATCAGAAATAGAGATTGTAGATAAATAAACCCACAAAACGAAAAGAGGCTGGATTTTGAAAGATACCGAAAAGCATTTTACAAGAAAATATTTTCTAAAACATATTTTTTTGAAAAAAAAATCCGTTTTCGTGAACAACATATTAAAAAAGTCTATATCTTTGCAGCGTTTTAAGAAGACAACATAAGTATTACAGATTTAAAAAAGCAAAGAAAATGAAAAAATTAGTATTTTTGTTCGTAGCATTCGTTGCTGTATCTTTCGCTTCTTGCGGTAACAAAGCAGCTAACACTGAAAGCACAGTAGATTCAACAGTAGTAGAAGAAGCAGCTCCGGTTGTTGACGATTCTACAGCAGTAGATTCTACAGCAGCAGTTGCAACTGATTCAGCTACAGTTGCTGAATAATCATCTCGAACATTTTTAGAGAGAATTGAAAGTCTGTAAGCTCAGCCTACAGACTTTTTTTATGCCCTTTCATTTCTATCCGACAATCCACTTTCTCCTCCCCTATCCCCCAATTCGCTTTTCCCATAGTTAAACGAACCCTGCTTCATCTGCCAATGCATACGGCTTCATAGCTTGATGCATCCGGCTTCGTCAGGCAATGAAGCCGTATGCATCTTCCTATGAACCTACCTTAACAAAAAAAGAGCCCCGGTCGGGGAATGTTCCTGACCGGGGCTTTTTATCAAGTATTTACAGATAACAAATTAAGCTTCTTCTGCTACTACTTCGAAAGGAATTTCAACTGCAACTTCCTTATGAAGTTTTACTACAGCGGTATATTGACCAACTTCTTTTACCTGACCCTTAACAACGATAATCTTACGATCGATGTTATGACCCAATTTAGCCAATTCGTCTGCAATCTGAATATTGCCTACAGAACCATAGATAACACCCGTAGCACTAACCTTAGTCGGGATAGTCAACGAAATACCTTTCAACGATTCTGCTACAGCTTCAGCATCTTTCTTAATCTTTTCCAATTTATGAGCACGTTGCTTCAATTCTTCAGCCAACATTTTCTTTGCAGCCGGTGAAGCGATGACAGCCTTGCCAGTCGGAATAAGATAGTTACGACCATAACCAGACTTAACGGTTACAATATCATTCTTGTAGCCCAAGTTCGCTACGTCTTCTTTCAAAATAATTTCCATACTTATTCCTCCTTTAATTATTTCATCATATCAGTTACAAAAGGCAGCAAAGCCAAATGACGAGCTCTCTTAACAGCCTGCGCAACACGACGTTGATACTTCAATGAAGTACCGGTGATACGGCGCGGAAGGATTTTACCTTGTTCATTCAAGAATTTCTTCAAGAATTCAGGATCTTTGTAGTCGATATACTTGATACCGCTTTTCTTGAAACGGCAGTATTTCTTCTTCTTAACGTCTACTGAGGGCGGAGTTAAATATCTAATTTCTGATTGTTGCTGTGCCATGATTAATTTTCCTCCTTTTTAGTTGATTTTAAATTTCTTCTCTTTGCAGCATATTCTGCAGCATACTTATCCATTCTGAAAGTCAAGAAACGGATAACACGTTCGTCACGACGATAATTGACATCCAATTTTGCGATTACAGACGGGTCTGCCTTAAACTCAATCAATTGATAGAAACCCGTAGATTTCTTCTGGATTGGATAAGCCAATTTCTTCAATCCCCAGTTTTCTTCGTTGATGATCTCAGCACCTTCTTGTGTCAAGATAGCCTTGAACTTTTCTACCGCTTCCTTCATCTGTACGTCAGACAAAACGGGAGTTAAAATGAAAACGGTTTCGTATTGATTCATACTATTCGTTAATTAAATTATTAATAATAAATTTTTTATTTGCGGCGCAAAGGTACAACTTTTTCTCTAACTTACAAAGAGATACGTACTTTTTCTTAAATAATTTCTTTGATTGAGCTGATTGATTGATACTCTCTGCCTCGAAGCAATAAAAAAGAGGGTGTTTCAATATGAAAGCTGATTTTCAATTTGAAACACCCTCTTCGTAATATTAATCTTGATCAGGAGTAATCAGTTTATAACCTTTTCCATGAATATTGATAATCTCAATAGAATCATCATCCTTCAAATGTTTGCGCAATTTTGTGATATACACATCCATGCTCCGTGCATTAAAATAATTGTCATCAATCCAAATGGTCTTCAATGCAAAGTCGCGCTGAAGAATCTCATTGGCATGTGCACACAATAATCCCAGCAATTCCGATTCTTTTGTAGTCAGTTTTGTCTGCTTGTCGCCGATAGACAAAATCTGCTTTTGAGTATCAAATGTAAAGCGTCCGATTTTATACATATTACTTTCCCTATTCCGTTTTCCACGCACACGACGCAGAATCGCTTCGATACGGAAGGTCAGCTCTTCCATGCTGAAAGGTTTAGTGATATAATCGTCCGCACCAATCTTAAATCCTTCCAAAATATCTTCTTTCAACGTCTTCGCCGTAAGGAAGATAATAGGGATTTCCGTATTCGCCTGACGGATTTCCTGAGCCAAGGTGAAACCGTCTTTTTTCGGCATCATCACATCCAGCACACACAAATCGTATTTATTCTTCAAAAAAGCCTTATAACCGGCTTCTCCGTCTGGGAACAATTCTGCCGAATACCCCTTTGCCTGTAAATATTCTCTTAACAACATGCCAAGATTCTCATCATCTTCGCACAATAAAATACGCAATTTCTCGTCCATTTTTATTCTTCTTTAAATAAAGGTAATACAATAATAAATTTAGTACCCACATTCAGTTCACTTTCGGCACGTATTGTTCCTTTGTGATCTGTTATGATTTTCTTCACATAGGCCAAGCCCAAACCAAACCCTTTCACATCATGCAAATTGCCGGTATGAACCCGATAGAACTTATCAAATATCTTTTTCAAATTTTCTTTCTTTATTCCAATTCCATTATCTTCGATTGAGATATGGAGCTTTCCGTCGTCATTCCATGTACGCACTTTCAAGTGGATGTTGACATCAGGCTTCTTATATTTCAATGCATTATCAAGCAAGTTGAAAATCACATTGGTGAAATGCATCTCATCGACAAAGATAAACGGGTCGTCTGCATCTAAAGCCACATCCAACGTACCATTACAATTCTCCACTTTCAGCCGGAACGTATTGGTCACATTATATACCAATTCATTGGCATCCACTTCTTTCATTTTCAGCGTAGCCTTCTGACGCTCGAACATGGACATCTGCAACACTTTCTCCACCTGGAAACGCAACCGTTTTGTTTCGTCATTAATCACTCCCGAAATGTGTTTAAACATCTGAGGAGATTTACCGACAGCCGGGTCATTCAACATCTGAGCCGCCAACGAAATGGTCGAAATCGGAGTCTTGAACTCATGCGTCATATTATTAATGAAATCATTCTTTATTTCAGTCAGTTTCTTTTGGCGGAATATGATATAAATGGTAAATATGAATGTCACCAGCAACACCAACGTAAAAATAATCGAAGGTATCATAAACCGTACCGAACTAAAGATGTAATTATCCATCGTCGGGAAAAACACATTGACAAACCCCATCTTTGCCGGAGGGTCTTTTTCAAAGAGCAAACGAGAATAAATCTTCTCATTATCGTATTCATAATCCGAACAACGGTACACTTCCTTTCCATCCCGATCGGTCACCGTAAAATGATAAGGGATATCCACCCCATTGTTCTTCAGTTCCGAATTCAAGTAATAATCCAATTGCTTGAAATTAATACGCTCTTTCAACGGTTTATCACTTGCCGTATAAAGGATATTATAAATAACCTCATCCAGCAAAGCACGTTGATAGACGTAACGTTCTTTCAAAATCTCCTGCAAGTTCCGTGAAGTCTGCGGGATATTCTTTCCCGTAGAAATAATCACTTTCGGAACACTGGAAGGACGATTAATAATCGTTTTCCATTCAAAGCTGGAGAAAGTGCTCCCATCAGGAGAAGTCATCGTGAATTGCCGATGCGAAACAACATTCCGGCTCGTGTCGGCACTCATTGAAGGCATCTGCAATTGACGCGAAAGCCGTGCAGCCCGTTCGGTTGCCACAACATCTTTCTCCAAGTATTTCTTTGTCTCTACCAGTTCCAAATTATGAACTGCTTGCGCAAGACTACGTCCTACATTTTCTTCGAACTGTTCTTTGCGCATCTTGACCATCTCTTCAATATAGCTTACCTGTAAATACAGCAAGCTTAGAAAAGAAAGCCCCATCACAATACCTAATATCCAAATCGTTGACTTTTTCATGGAGGCAAATTTACATGGCTAACCGTTACGATACACTTTGCTTAACATGTTTTAATCTCAGATTCTTTTATATTAACTGAAACATTCATTTTACATATCAAAATAAGCATTTCATAGCCTCAGCCTACTTACCTGCTTGCAAAATTAATAAAATTTTAAATCAATAACAAATAAATATCCCTAATAGTTTAAGCTAAGTTAAATAAAAAAAGGCCGCATTTTAAGAAATGCGACCTTTAAACATATAAAAACAGTAACTTGTTTACATTTCGTCCTTTTCTTGTTCTTCGAACTCTTTCATTAACTTCGTCTGAACATCTGCCGGAACAAGTTCGTAGCTGGCGAACTTCATAATGAACGATGCACGACCTCCGGTCAATGAGCTTAAAGCGGTTGAATAATTAGACATTTCTTTCAAAGGAACTTTTGCCGCTAATTTTTCATATCCCTTTTCACTACTCATACCCATAATCATGCCTCTACGACTTTGCATGTCGCTCATCACATCACCCAACTTATCGCTCGGGCAGAATACTTCTACGTCATAAATCGGTTCCAAAATCTTTGGACCAGCATTTTTGAACGCATCGCTAAATGCATGACGACCCGCAAGCATAAACGAGATTTCATTGGAATCTACCGGATGCATCTTGCCATCGTAGACAATCACACGTACATCGCGGGCATAAGAACCAGTCAACGGACCTTGTTCCATACGGCTCATGATACCTTTTAATATAGCTGGCATGAAACGTGCATCAATCGCACCTCCCACTACACTGTTAATAAATACCAATTTACCGCCCCATTCCAAATCAATAGTCTCTGTTCCTTTTACTGTAACTTTGAATTCCTGACCATTGAATTTGTAAGTATCCGGAGCAGGCATTCCTTCATAATAAGGCTCTACTATCAAATGTACTTCACCAAATTGACCTGCACCTCCAGATTGTTTCTTATGACGATAATCGGCACGAGCAGCTTTCGTTATGGTTTCGCGATAAGGAATTTTGGGTTCCAAGTACTGAACAGGCAACTTTTCATTATTTTCCATACGCCACTTCAACGTACGCAAATGGAATTCTCCTTGACCGTGAACCAAAATTTGTTTCAATTCTTTCGATTGCTCTACCACCCACGTCGGGTCTTCTTCACGCATACGGTTCAGTATCGCCATCATCTTTTCCATATCTGCCTCGTTCACAGGCTTAATGGCACGTGTGTACTTCGGATTCGGATACTTGATGAAATTAAAACGGTTGTCGCAATCCTTGCCATTCAAGGTATTACCCGTCTTCACATCTTTCAATTTTACCGTACAACCAATATCTCCGGCACGCAATTCTTCTACCTTCTCACGGATTGCACCTGCACATACATACAGCTGTGCCATACGTTCTTTTGAGCCACGGTCAGCATTCGTCAAGTCATCTCCTTCATGAACAACGCCACTCATGACTTTAAAATACTGAACATCACCAATATGCGGTTCTACAGCTGTCTTGAAGAAATAAAGTGAAGTCGGTCCGTTCGGATCGGGCGGAACAGGCACACCACGTGTATTATGTACAACCGGCATTTCGTCAACAAAAGGAACTACATTGCCCAAGAATTCCATCAGACGGCGTACGCCCATATCCTTTCCTGCACATACACAGAATACGGGAAACATGCCTCGTGCAACCAATCCCTTGCGGATACCTTCACGCATTTCATCTTCAGTCAACGAGTCTGATTCGAAGAATTTCTCCATTAAAGTTTCATCGTGCTCGGCTGCAGCCTCTACCAGCACCTTATGCCAAGCCTGGGCTTTCTCCATTTCCTCAGCAGGAATTTCTTCAATCGTAGGTTCGCCGCCTTCAGGCTTCCACGAATATTTTTTCATTAAAAGTACATCAATCAACGAATTAAAGTCGGGACCTGTACTAATGGGATATTGAACGGGAACAACTTTCGACCCGTAATTTTCTCTTAACTGTTCCAATACATGATCAAAATCACATTTTTCGCTATCCAACTGGTTCACCAAGAAGATAACCGGTTTACCTAACTTTTCTGTATAGCGGAAATGGTTCTGTGTTCCTACTTCCGGACCGTATTGTCCGTTCAAAAGCAGAACTGCTGTATCTGTCACATTCAATGCCGTAAGAGCTGCACCCACAAAGTCGTCACTTCCCGGACAGTCTATGATATTCAATTTCTTGCCATTCCATTCCACATGATAAACGGTAGAGAATACAGAGTATCCGTACTCCTGCTCTACCGGGAAATAATCGCTGACTGTATTTTTGGCAGTAATTCTGCCACGACGTTTTATAATACCACTCTCATAGAGCAACGCTTCTGTGAGGGTGGTTTTACCTGATCCGTCATTGCCAAGAAGAGCAATGTTTTTAATTTCGTTGGTCTGATATACTTTCATGGTACTCAAGATTTAAATAAAAAAATAAAAGGATATGTTTCTCATATCTCTCATAACGCCGCGCAAATTAGAAATTAATGATGAGAAATGCAATTTTTCAGTCCGTGTTACTAAACTATGTTTTTAGACACAATCTATTCATATCTCCACACAATGTCCGGATTTACTTCATTTTATCAAACGAACGTAAACAGAAATTCACCTGAAAAATATTATCTTTGCAACGATTTTTACAGACATTACAACTCATGGATTATAATAAACTCACCCCTATCGTCAACAAGCCCAACGGCTGGGCACTGATGCCGCTTGTAGTATTTCTCTGCATGTATTTGGTGACTTCTATCATCGTCAACGATTTCTATAAAGTACCTATCACCGTTGCTTTTCTAACAGCTTCAATCTATGCCGTCGCTACTACCAAGGGGCTAAGCCTGAACGACCGTATCCTACAATATTCGTCCGGTGCTGCCAATACGAACATCATGTTAATGATTTGGATATTCATTCTCGCCGGAGCATTTGCACAGTCAGCCAAAGCCATGGGAGCCATTGACGCAACTGTCAATCTGACTCTTTGGTTACTTCCAGAAAACTTATTATTGGCAGGCGTATTTTTAGCTTCCTGCTTTATTTCGCTCTCCATTGGCACATCGGTCGGAACCATTGTAGCCCTTGCTCCTGTAGCCGCAGGAATTGCAGCCAAGACCGACATCAGCATGGCTTTTATGACTGCCATTGTGGTTGGAGGAGCTTTTTTCGGCGACAATCTTTCTTTTATCTCCGATACAACCATTGCCGCTACCCGTACCCAAGGTTGCGTAATGCGCGACAAATTCCGCGTCAATTTTCTAATCGCACTTCCAGCAGCCTTGCTTGTACTTGTTTATTATATTATCTATGGTATGCAAACCGAAGCCCATCCGGATATCCAGACAATTGAATGGGTTAAAATTATCCCCTATCTGATTGTATTGGGAACTTCCATTGCGGGGATAAATGTCACCTTGGTATTGTTGCTAGGATTGCTTTCTACCGGCATCATCGGATTGACATACGGTTCATTCGACTTGTTCGGATGGTTCGGCTCTATGGGAGAAGGGGTATTAGGAATGGGCGAACTGATTATCATTACCCTCATGGCTGGAGGAATGCTGGAACTAATACGGTTTAATGGAGGAATAGATTACATCCTGCATCGGCTGACTGAACACATCCGTAGTAAACGAGGTGCCGAGTTCAGCATTGCGGCACTGGTCAGCCTCGCCAACTTCTGTACGGCAAACAATACCATCGCCATCATCACCGTAGGACCATTAGCAAGCAAAATAGCTGAAGAATATAAAGTAGACAAACGGAAAAGTGCCAGCATACTTGATACATTTTCGTGTGTAGTACAAGGCATTATCCCCTATGGAGCGCAAATGCTTATTGCAGCAGGACTGACGGGACTCTCCCCACTCAATATTATACCTTATTTATATTATCCTATCGCATTGGGAGTGGTAGCTGCGCTTTGTATCGTGTTCCGATTTCCACGGAGATATTCCTAAGAACTGTTTAAACGCAGATTAGCGCAGATTTACGCGGACTATTATCTTATTTAAATCTGCGTAAATCTGCGCTAATCTGCATTTCTATATCAATAAAAATTCAACGAGATGCCGTAGCGTTGCTGAATGCCGATGTCACTTGGTCGAAAAACACAGGATCGGGATTGGCTTCAAGCAATTGCATCATCAAGTCGTACACATCGGCATGGCTATCCAGCTTCATAGCTGTCTGCAAATCTGCTAACGATTCCTCATACTTACCCATATTCATATAAACTTCAGCACGTGCTTTATAGTTCTCCACATCCGATGGTGTCAGACGAATAGCTTCATTCAAATCTTTTTCAGCCTCATCGTATGCCTGTGCGTTCATCAACAACATACCACGAGTGTAATAAGCAAAAGCACGATATTCTGTATCTGCTTTCGGAATAAAACGCAAACTTTCATTCACTGCATGAAAAGCCAACTTCGCATCCCCACAAAAATTGCAAACCAACGCCATATAACAATGCGCATAACCGTTCTTCGGATGAACATTCAATTCATTCGTCAAACAAGTATAGGCTTGTTCGATGTCACCTTCGTTCAGTGCTTCCACTCCCTTTTGATAATCAACAGATGTCGGACGCTCAAACTCTTTAGCGAAAAGCGTATTTACCGTCATCAGCCCGCAAAATAATGTAATAATCAGTGCCTTCATGATATCCTTGTTTAGGTTGTTTAGTTTTGGCTGCGAAATTACAAGGTTTTCTCCGAATTGCAAATAGTAATTTTTATGTTCTGCATCAGCTTTTTAACACTTTATAGCTTAACAACCACAGACCTGCGAACGTAAGAAACCCATTAAACATCAACATTTCATAACCAAAAGCATACCCTGTGTACAGAAACACCAATCGGTCCACAACGTAACAAACGATAGGAGAAAGCAAAGCAACGTAAGGCACAAAACGGTCGTGCGGCATCCTTCGGGTAAACATTCCAAAAGCAAACATGCCTAATAACGGTCCGTAAGTATACGATGCCAATATGTAAATCATATCAATTACACTGGAACTATCTATTGCCTCGAATATTAAAATACAACCTACGAAAACCGTTGATATGCCCACATGCGTCCAACGCCGGATACGCTGTGCCTTCCCTTCGGAAAACCGTCCTACCTCTAAAATATCAATGCAAAAGCTGGTCGTAAGTGCTGCCAAAGCCGAATCGGCACTCGAAAAAGCAGCAGCGATAATACCAATGGTAAACAGGACCAAAACCACCGGACCCAAATAACCTTCTGCTGCAAACATCGGAAGAATATCGTCACCCTTCGTCGGCAATACCACACCCAATTGTGGTGCAACAAGCAACAACAAGACTCCCAACACCAAAAACAAGAAATTGACAGGCACGAATGAGAAACCGTAACAATACATATTCTTCTGTGCCTCTTTCAAATTGCGGCAGGTCAGATTTTTCTGCATCATGTCCTGGTCAAGCCCTGTCATAACAATGGTAATAAAAATGCCGCTAAAGAATTGCTTGAAGAAATTTTGCTTCGAATGCCAATCATCGAATACGAATATCCGGCTATGCTCGCTACTTGTCACTGCATCAAATGCCGTACGCCAATCCACTCCTAATGTCCCTACCACCCTATATATAATAAGGAGTAAAGCAACCAGCAAACAAAAGGTCTGTAAACTATCGGTCCAAACGATTGTGCGAATACCGCTTTTCCGCGTATAAAGCCAAATTAAGACCACCGTACCCACAGCCGTCAACACAAACGGGACGTGATAAGCATCAAACACATAATGTTGTAGAATCAAGCAGACCAAGTAAAGCCTTGCAGCTGCCCCTAACATTTTCGATACCAAGAAAAAAGACGCGCCCGTCTTATACGACCGTCTGCCGAAACGTGTCTGCAAATAAGTATAAATGGAAATGAGATTCAATTTATAGTAAAGAGGAAGCAACACACGGGCAATAAGCAGATAGCCGACAAAAAATCCCAAACAAGTCTGCATATAAGTCATATCGATGCTTCCCACCATGCCGGGCACCGAAACAAAAGTCACTCCCGACAGCGAAGCTCCAATCATACCAAAAGAGACGATGTACCAAGGTGATTTCCTATTGCCACGGAAAAAAGCATCGTTATCACTGCTGCGCACCGATGTAATATGTGCCACCAACAACAGAATGCCGAAATAAACGGCAATGGTAAGAAGGATGAATGTGCCGTTCATGTCATTTCAGTCCGTTCAGCCGAAGCAGTTCTTCGATTTCTTTCTTGCTGATAGAAGAACGCTCCGCCTTATCGTAGATGTAAAGCAAGTTGATTTCGGTCTCCTCCACCGCCACCACTACGGTAAAAGAAATAACCCGTGCGCCGCCGCTCTTGCCTTTCCCTTTCGAAGTAATAGCCATCCGAATCTTGCGCAATCCGCCGCCAAGGTCTGTGCCGAGGTGAGGATTGGCAAGAAGTTCTTCACTTAAAGAAGCAATATCGGATTTCATCGACATATAACGTTTTCCTAAACGTTTGGCTTCTTTTTCAAACGTATGTTGGAATTTCAATCTATACTTCATCGTCCCAATCTCTCATAAATTCTTCAAAAGTCTTTGATCTCCCTGCCTTCATATCTTTCAGCCCCGCGTCAATCCCCGCGAGAATCTCTTCCTTGCTGATGTACTCGGTCTCTTCTTCCTCCTTGCGGGTGCCTTCCAACAACTTATCGGCAAGCCACACACGGTTCCGTTCGCTGAGCGAAAGCGACTGGATATATTGCCAAAGACTTTCCATGGATGCAGATACTCTCATATTGTTTCCTCCTCATTAATTAACTCAAGGCAAAGATAACGAAATTCACCCAAATCTACGCATAATTTAAGATTTCTTTCGGGCTGCTACCGCCAATAAGACTCCCAAAGCCACACCCAGCAGAGCGGCGAACAAGACACGCGCTTCGCTCGGCAACAGGAAAGTAATGGTATGGGCAGGAAACCAAAACAGCGGAATGGTCTTCTTAAATACAAAGTTCCACTGCACATCCCAGTTCAAATGCGTAATGATGCGGGTCATCGGAATCGGCGTTACCAAAGCCCGTACCGAACCGCCACAATCCAATATATGCGTATCGGTTATCTTATGGAACGTCATGAATACAGGAGCGAAAATACTGTTCATCGCTACCGAAATGCAAAAAGCCACCAGCACCTTTGCCGCACAAAACGGACCTGCCATAAAGGAAGAAGCGCCGTTCAAGCCAATGTATTCCAATGCCACCGGTACGCCATTGGCAAATACAATCATCGCCAGATTGATTCCCATACCCAATATCCCCCACACTACCGCACGAGGGACAATACCGAAACCCGCTTTCAAATATTTGCCCGAACTCAGACGAAGCCCCAGCAATTCGCCTAAGGTAGACAAAACTGCGAATTTCAAGAAACTCATCACCATACCGTGGGAAGCATTAAACGCTTTATAGCCTTCATACAACGGTTCGAACACAACAAACGGAATGAATATCGCTACAACAATCACGACGAACAGCAAATCAGACTTTTTCATGGCAACTTTACGTGTTTATTTCATTTTACATTAACAAAAGATTCGTTTCGGTCGCCAAGATAAGCAGAAATGTTCAATCTTCCAAATAAATTCCCGTTATTTGAAACGGGATGTATCCACCGCTTCCCGATGCTTCTCCTGATAACCTCCGAATTTCCACGTAAACGATAAGCCTACGGAACGGTAGCACGAATAATCGTTTGTCACCCACTGGCGGGCGATGCGGATATACGGGTCGATGCCCGCGGTCTCGAAAATGTCCTTGCACCAAACCGAGAGGATGCAATTCTTATCGGCGAAAGCGTAACGCAACGCTACGTCCACATTCCCGCTGGCAGGCAAATCGTACGTGCCTTGATGAGCTTTGCTGCGCACGAAACCATTCAGTGTCAGACGCAAGTCCGGACGAGTGGAAAGCGTAACTGTATTGTTCCACACCGCCATGCCGTAAGCGATGCGGCGGTCGAAAGGCATATCATAGAAGTCGGCGTCTTTCTCGCGCGTCCATACGCCCATCAGCGTCAAGCGCGAGTCGAGCCATTTCTTTATCTTAAAAGGAACGGAAGCCTGAATGCCCGCCTGCCGTTGGAAATTAAAGTTCAGGTAGCGGTAGATTTCCACCAAGCGTTCGGGCGACTGATAAAGCGTCTGCGTGAAATAATCTTCCGTATGGCTGAACCATGCGGCAAAAGTATATTTCGACTTCAGCATATAAATCAGCGTCAGGTTATAGTCTTTCGAAGGCTTCAGCAGCGGATTGCCCTGCACTTCCGAGTAGCCTCCGCCCAGATAAGACACCGCGTCCTGCACCGCCCAATAATCGGGATAACGCTTGTCGCTGCTGAATGAGAGCTGCACAAGATGGCTGGCGGACGGTTTATACGTAGCCGTCAGGTTCGGATACCAGTCCCATTCGTTCCACACCGGAGTCTGGTAATGCTCGGCTGCCAGCGAAAAGTCTACCGACAAGTCTTCGCCGAACGATTTGCTGAAGCCCGCATACACATTCAGCGTCCGTTCCCTCCGGCGCGAAAACATATCCGAAGGCAATTCTTCATTCCCCGAATACCGCTGGAACGAATTGTCCACGCTCGTCGTATAAACCGCCCCGTAGTTCAGCCCCCAGCCGTGCTTCAGCTGATGCTCTTGCCCAAGATAAAACTTCCAGGCATTGATGCGCTGCGCGTCTTCGGTATAAAAGTCCATGCCCGTCCCGTCCATTTCGCTGGAGAGGCGTTGGCTGCCCGGCGCATGATACCATGTAAACTCTGCGCCTGCCTTCAGCCCGAACGGAGCCTGATAGTCCAGCCGCCCGTTATGAAGCCACGATTCCTGATTGCCCAAGGTCGTCGCCGTCTGCGTGCCCGTGGTGTATTGGTTATAATGGCTCGTGTCGTAACTCCCGTTGTAGACAAAGCCCAACGTATGGTTCTCGGCAAACTGGTAATCGGCGCCGAGGCGGAACGTATGCGTATGGTTCCGTCCGCGTCCCGTCTCGTGATTGCGGACGAGATAGGTTTCGTCCTCCGCCTCTTGCCAATGGCGGGCTTCCTTGTCGGTCGTGTTGTAACTCTTGCCGTGCGTGTGCGAGTAAAGGAAATCCGCCGAGAGTTTCCCTCCATTATATAATAAGGAGGCACGCTCCTCGAACGAAGCCTCGTGCCGCTGGTCATACTTGGCGAACGCTTCGCCCTGCACCGAACCGGGGTCGCCGATGCGGTGGCGCAGGCGGACGTTTATCAGCGCGCCCCGCACCTGATAGCGTGCCGGAGCATTGTACATCACTTCTACCCGCTCGATGCGGCTGGCGGGCATCGACTTCAATAACGAATAAAGCTGCTCGGCGCTCATGTTCGTCACCTTCCCGTCCAAAATGACGGTCACGCCGCGTGCCCCCAACGTCAGTCCGCCGTTCATCTCCACCACGCCCGGAAGCTCTTTCAACGCATCATATACATTGTCTATCGGTTTTTGCGCAATCATGCGGGGCAGGTCGTATTCCAGCCTCCCCGGCAATGCCCGGACCACGGGGCGTTCGCCTTCCACCAGCACTTCGGGCAAAGCCTGAAACAAGCTGTCCGTCTGCACGTCGCCCGTCAATAAACTGTCTACTGCTTCTTGTGCCGGAAGCCCCGCTCCGAAAGCTGCCAGCCCGATAATCAAAATCATTCGTTTCATTGTATTTCCGTTTTTGTTTGATACGGCAAAGTTCGGCATTTCCCGCGGAATCCGCCTTATCTTCCGTCTTACCGAGTGTTACCGGAAGTGTTATTTAGTCTTACCGTTTTCCGCAAGATTGAGCGGAAAGACCTATCTTTGCCTTGCGAAAACGTCCTCCCGATGGGAGCGGCAAATTGCAGCTTGCGAAAACGTCCTCCCGACGGGAGCGGCAAATTGCAGCTTGCGAAAACGTCCTCCCGACGGCAGCAGCAAATCGCAACCTGCGAAAACGTCCTCCCGACGGCAGCGGCAAATTGCAGCCTGCGAAAACGTCCTCCCGACGGCAGCGGCAAATTGCAGCTTGCGAAAGCTTCCTGCACGTTGCAGGACGAAATCGCAGAGAAAAAACAAACCTAAAAAAGAACCGCCGCATGAAATTGCCCCTGAAATACATCGCCCTGCTGGTCATCCTCTCGCTGGCGGGCGTATTCGCTTACCAAGCCTATTGGCTGACCAGCCTTTACCGCACCCAGCGGAGCGAGATGGAAAAGGACATCCGCGAAGCCCTGCGCACGAGCGATTACAACGAAATGATTGCACGCGTCAGGCGGATGCAAAACGATTCGCTGGCACAAGCCGAAGTGACCGTCTCGACCGGATACGACGACGAACGGGCGTTCACGAAGACCCATACCATCCGAAGCGTCAAGCATGGCGACACCATCCGCGTCTCCATCTGGGAACACAGTGTAAAAGACACCGTCCCCGCCCCGCAAGCCGCCCTGCAAGCCGACATCGCCTCTATCCTCTTCGAAAACAAAAGCTCGACCGCCGAACTTGCCTCCAACTTCCAGCAAGGGCTGCACGCCGCCATGGACGTACTGAGCGATCCCGATTTCGCCGTCTTCGACAGCCTCTTAGCCACCGAACTTCACCGCATCGGCATCCGCGCCCCTTACCGGCTGATGTACCTGCACCGGGGAAGCACCGCCGATTCGAGCTACACGTTCACCGACACGCTCAACGTCAAAACCACCGGCGGCTACCTCCCTTCGCCGAAAGCCATTACCTACGATTACAGTTACGACCGGCACGGCAATTGGCTCTACCGGCTCACCTTAGAGCCTATCGAAAGCATCGTGCTCACCCAAATGGCAGGCATCCTCACCGCCTCGGCACTGATACTGGTTATCTTGGGGCTTGCGTTCGGCTTCCTCATCCGCACCCTCTTGCGCCAAAAGACGTTGGAAGAAATGAAAAGCGACTTCACCAACAACATCACCCATGAACTGAAAACCCCTATCGCCGTGGCATACGCTGCGTGCGACGCCCTGCTCAATTTCGGGACCGGAACCAACCCTGCTAAACGGGAACGCTACCTACACATCTGCCAAGAACAGCTCCGAAGGCTAAGCGGGCTGGTAGAGCAGATACTCGGCATGTCGATGGAACGCCGGAAGACCTTCCGCCTGCACGTAGAGGCCTTCCCGCCCGAAGAGGTCATCGCGCCCCTTATCGAACAGCACAAGCTGAAAGCGGACAAGCCCGTCGGCATCACCCTCCGCATCGAGCCGGAAGGGCTGGCGGTATGCGCCGACCGCACCCATTTCGGCAACATCGTGAGCAACCTCATCGACAACGCCATTAAATATTCGCCCGGCGAGGCACGGGTCGAAATAAGATGCCGCACCGAAAACGGCTGGTTCATCCTCTCCGTCCGCGACCAAGGCATCGGCATCCCGCACGACAAGCAACGCCACGTGTTCGACAAATTCTACCGTGTGCCTACCGGAAACCTGCACGACGTAAAGGGCTACGGGCTCGGGCTGTATTACGTGAAGACCATGACCGAGAAACACGGCGGAACGGTGGAAGTGAAGAGCGAACCGGGACGAGGAAGCGAATTTACGATTAAATTAAGAATGAAGCATGAAAAATGAAGAATCACTTATCAACGTATTGTTAGTAGAAGACGAAGAGACCCTCGCCCTGATTATCAAAGACACCCTGGAAGGGCAAGGCTTCTTCATCCGCTTGGCAAAAGAAGGGGAAGAAGGGCTCAGGCAGTTCTTCGAAGAAAAGCCCGACGTGCTGGTGGCGGACGTGATGATGCCCCGCATGGACGGATTCGAAATGGTGCGCCGCATCCGACGACAAGACAAGCAGACACCCGTGCTCTTCCTCACCGCCCGCTCTGCCACGAACGATGTGGTGGAAGGCTTCGAATTAGGCGGAAACGATTACCTGAAAAAGCCGTTCGGGATGCAGGAACTCATCGTGCGCATCAAAGCGCTCTTAGGACGGGCATCCCGTTATCCCGCCTCGGAAAACCAACCTTCCGCAACGGAATTCGAAATAGGCAGATACCACTTCAACGCCACGACCCAACGCCTTTCGTACCTCGGAAGCGAAACCGAACTTTCGCACCGCGAAAGCGAAATCCTCCGCCACCTCTGCGAAAACCGGAACGAAGTGACCCCGATGCAAGACATCCTGATAGACCTATGGGGCGATGATACCTTCTTCAACCAGCGCAGCCTGCACGTGTTCATCACCAAACTCCGCCACAAACTCTCTCGCGACGAACGCATCCGCATCGTGAATGTGCGCGGCATCGGGTATAAATTGATTAGCGGCTGAATATGAATAGTCACTTCCTGTTCAGTCCTCCTATAATCCTATAGGGGTAGGACTGCAGTCCTACCCTGCAAAAACTGCAGTACTGGCTACAGAAAAACAGCAGTCCCGCCTAGGAAGGACTGGAAAATCAGAACGGGAAAAGCATCGGAAGGGCGAATATCATCACCAATCCCATAATGATTTGCAGGGGCAAACCTACCTTGACGTAATCCATAAACGTGTATTGTCCGGCGGGCATGACCAGCGCATTGGGCGGAGTAGAAAACGGGGAAGCGAAACACATACTTGCCGCTACGGTCACCGCAAAAAGGAATGGCACAGGGCTTACACCTATCTGCATGGCACTTTGCAAGGCAATGGGCGCCATAAGTACAGCCGTCACCGTATTGCTGATAAACATGGTCATTAGGGAAGTGGTGAAGTAAATCCCTGCCATCAGGGCTATCGGTCCGTAAGCCCCCAGCCCGCTTACCAACGAATTGGAAATGTAATCGGAGGCACCGGTTTTTTCCAAGGCAAGCGACATGGGAAGCATCCCGGCAAAAAGCACAATGGTCTCCCAGTTTATCGTCTTATATGCCGCCTCCACATTACGGAAGCATCCCGTGAGCACCATGAGCATGGCGGCTATCATCACCGCCGTAACGGGAGCTACCGGAATGAAGTCGAACACCATCATCACCACCATCAGCACCATGATGAGCGCAGCTACCGGAGCCTTATAATCCAATGTCACCTTAGCGGCTTCGGCAAGAGGCTGACCCAATACGACCCAATCGGTATCTTCTTTCGAAAGGCGGGCAATATCCTGCCACGTGCCTTGCACCAGCAACACATCCCCACTATGCATCCGTTCCTTGCCCAAATCTTGCAAGATGTATTCTTTTTTCCGGCGGATGCCCAACACATTCACGTTGAACTTATCGCGGAATCCGGCTTCTTTCACACGCTGGTTGATGATGTTCGAAGAAGGCATCAAGACGATTTCGGCTATACCGATATCGTAAAAGTCCAAGGAATTGCCCGTAGTCCGAGCCGTTTCCGTAGTATGCCCATCCATCATCTCCAAAGCAAACTCAGAGGCAAAACGCAACACGTCTTTGGCATCGCCCGTCACATAAAGCACGTCACCCGCCTGAATGACCGTATCAGGAGAAGCCAACTTCTGGGTTACGGTCTTCAGGAAACGGTGTTGCGAAGCCTCTCCACGGCGCACTTCGAGGATATTCAACCCGTATTTACGGCGCACGTCCAACCCTTGCACCGTCTGCCCTACCAGTAAGGAACCTGATACACTCTGCAAGCGGAACAAGTTATCCGACAAGCCATATTCCTTCACCAATTCGTTCAAGGATTTTCCCGAAGAAGCATTTTCATCCTTCTTCCTTCTTTTGGAAAGGAACCATTTGGTGAGCGGCAACAAGACCACAATGCCGGTGAGCATACAAATCAAGCCTACCGGCAAGAACGAGAAGAACGACAAAGGCTCGAATCCCGCATGGACCAACGTGTCTTGGATAACCAAATTGGGAGGCGTACCGATAAGCGTCATCATACCTCCCATACTGCTTGCAAAGGCAAGGGGCATCAGCAAGCGTCCGGGATTCATGCCCGCATTCGTGGCAAGGCTTACTACGATAGGAAGCATCAGGGCAACCGTTCCCGTATTGCTCACAAAAGCCCCGATAGCCGAGGTGACCAGCATCACTAACAGGAATAACCGCAATTCGCTTTTTCCGGCGAGCTTCAAGATGCGCGAACTAATCATCTTCGCCAATCCGGTCTGGAAGATAGCGCCACCCACTACAAACAGCCCTACCATCATTATCACCACTGAATTGGAGAAACCCGACAAAGCTTCTTCGGGAGTAAGAATCTGAAATACCAACAAGCCTATCAGGGCACAAAGCGCCACAATATCCGAACGGACCTTTCCCGAAACGAAAAAAGCCGCCGATAGTATCAATATAATTAATGTAACCAGCATAATAAATCAACTATCCTTCTATTTATTTCAATCTAAACATTCATGTTCTCCATTTTGTTCACAAGCTTCCGTATTTTCCTCCATATCAAGGAACAAGCGGTCGGGATAACCCACATCGACCAAGAAAAGGGCATGACCGGGAACAGACGTACCCGCACTGCACCGGTCTTTCGCCTCAATCACCCGGCGGAATCCTTCTATTGAAAGCTTGCTCCGTCCCACTTCGACGAGCGTACCGACCACCGCCCGCACCATGTTGCGCAAGAACCGGTCGGCTTGGATAGTAAATACCCATTCGTCCGCACCCGTCTGCTCCCAACGGGCGTGCATGATGCGGCAATTATTGGTCTTCACATCGGTATGCAACTTACTGAAACTCGTAAAGTCGGTATATTCGAAAAGCACCGCGGCGGCTTCGTTCATCCGCTCGAAATCAAGCGGCTGGAACACCCTCCACGCATAATGCCGGAGAAAGGGGTTCTTGCTTGTGGTGATGTGGTATTGGTACTTCCGATAGGTGGCATCGAAGCGGGCATGGGCTTCGTCCGTCACTCTCCGGATGCGGTAAACCGCAATGTCGGGCGGAAGCAAACGGTTGAGTTTATCAACTAATATAGATGCATCGACCGACGCATCTATATCCGTATGCGCTATCATCAGGCTGGCATGAACACCCGCATCCGTACGCCCTGCCCCTACCACTTCCATCGGGCGGCGCATCAAAGTGGAAAGCGCTTTTTGCAATTCTTCCTGCACGCTTGCCCCATTGGGCTGGATTTGCCAACCGTGGTAATTCGTGCCGTCGTATCCTAAATAAATGAAATACCGTGCCATACGCTTATCGTGCGGTTATGTGAAAACATCCTTGACGCAACTCGTACTTCACATAGCAACGGTCGGCTTTCCGCAAGTCGCGGAGCACTTCCGAAAGCACCAGTTTCAACGTATCCGCACTTACATCCTGCATGGGGCGTCCTTCGGGATGCTCTACCTTGGTGAAACGTTTCCAACTGATGTCGAACGTAGTCCCGTAGAAATGGCACGAATTAAGCGAAGCGTTCCCGTTAGTGCGGCGCAAGCGTTTCACATCGTCCTTAGTGCGCAACACCGAAGTCACGATTATTTTGTTCGGGTTCAGTCCCTTATGTTTCAACGAATCGAGAAAATTAACGCCAATGGTATCGAGCAAGGCACTGGCTTTCGGGATAAGGTAAGGAATTGAATGGGTCAACGAATCCACGTCATACCGCTCGCACGAGGCAATCCGCTCAAGATAAGCAGACTCCACCTCATCTTCGGCTTCCTCTCTCGATGCAATCGGACGGATGCCGATACGCTTTGCCGTAGCGAGTTGCACATCATTCAAATCATTAAAACTCCGTTTATAGCTCACCACGCCCCGTATGTTGTGGGGATTGTTCAACACAATGGTACGGTCGGGTTCCATGCAACTCCCTAAAAACATCAGAAAACCGCACATTATCAGGCTTATTCTTTTCATAATCTTCTCTAATTCTAATACAAACGCAAAGGCGCAAAAGCGCAAAGATTTATTTTAGAGAAAGCAAAAGACACGGAGAGCAAACGTAAAGTCTCTGTAGACTTTGCCTTCTCTAAAAAATTATCCTCCGCGCTTTTGCGCCTCTGCGTTCGCCTTAAATATTCCATAAAACGACATAAAAACGCACAAAGATAAGGAGATTCGATGAAACACAAGATGAAAAAAGAAAGAATTTGCCCGATTAGACGTTTGTAGATTCAAAGGAATGATTAAATTTGCAGAAAAATTTAATTACGAGCAAAGACTGAATGATAGAAAAGCATATTGTACTGGAGGACATCGACCCGGTGGTCTTCTATGGCGTCAATAACGCCAACATGCAAATGATTAAGGCATTATTCCCCAAGCTACGCATCGTAGCCCGCGGGAATGTCATTAAGGTGATGGGAGATGAAGAGGAAATGTGCGCTTTCGAAGAAGCCGTATTAGACTTGGAGAAGCATTGCGCGCAATACAATTCATTGAACGAAGAAGCGATTCTGGATATCATCAAAGGGAACAAGCCCGCGGTAGAGAAGACGGGCGACGCTATCGTGTATAGCGTGACGGGCAAACCGATTACACCCCGAAGCGCCAACCAGTTGAAGTTGGTAAAGGAGTTCGAGAAGAACGACCTGACTTTCGCTATCGGTCCCGCCGGTTCGGGAAAGACCTATACGGCAATAGCCCTTGCCGTGCGGGCATTGAAGAACAAGGAAATCAAGAAGATTATCCTGAGCCGCCCGGCGGTAGAGGCAGGAGAAAAGTTAGGTTTCCTTCCCGGAGACATGAAAGACAAAATCGACCCGTACCTGCAACCGCTTTATGATGCCTTGCAAGACATGATTCCGGCGGCTAAGCTCAAGGAATACATGGACCTGAACATCATTCAGATTGCTCCGCTCGCCTTCATGCGCGGACGGACCTTAAACGATGCCGTGGTGATTTTGGACGAAGCACAAAACACCACCACCCAGCAAATCAAGATGTTCCTCACCCGTATGGGCATGAACACCAAGATGATAGTGACGGGCGACATGACGCAGATAGACCTTCCCTCGCATCAGACTTCGGGCTTGGTACAAGCCTTGAAGATACTGAAAGGAGTAAAAGGCATCAGCTTCATCGAACTGAATAAAAAAGACATCGTGCGCCACAAGTTGGTGACCCGCATCGTTGAGGCATACGAAAAATTTGAGGCAGAGAACAAAGTTGCCCCCAAACAAACAAAAACATCAAAAGAAACGGATATACACCTATAATATATATAGCAATTATGAGTAAAGCTTTAACAAAAACCGATTTTCACTTTCCGGGACAGAAAAGTGTTTATCATGGCAAAGTGCGTGATGTGTACAACATCAATGATGAAAAACTGATTATGGTAGCTACCGACCGCATCTCGGCATTCGATGTGGTATTGCCCGAAGGTATTCCCTATAAAGGCCAAATGCTGAACCAAATAGCGGCTAAATTCTTGGATGCTACCTCTGATATTTGCCCCAACTGGAAACTCGCCACTCCCGACCCGATGGTGACCGTGGGCGTGATGTGCCAGGGATTCCCCGTGGAAATGATTGTACGCGGATATTTGTGCGGAAGCGCATGGCGTGCTTACAAGAGCGGTGTGCGTGAGATTTGCGGTGTACGCCTGCCCGAAAACATGCGTGAGAACGAGAAATTCCCGCATCCGATTATTACTCCTACCACAAAGGCTGAAATGGGCATGCACGACGAGGATATCTCGAAAGAAGAAATCCTTGCCCGCGGACTTGCCACTCCAGAGGAATATGAAACATTGGAGTGTTATACCCTTGCCCTCTTCGAACGCGGCACACAAATCGCGGCTGAACGTGGCTTGATATTGGTAGATACGAAATACGAGTTCGGAAAACACAACGGACAGATTTACCTGATGGACGAAATCCATACGCCCGACTCAAGCCGTTATTTCTATTCGGAAGGTTATCAGGAACGCTTCGAGAAAGAAGAGCCTCAGAAACAATTATCGAAAGAATTTGTACGCGAATGGTTAATGGCAAACGGTTTCCAAGGAAAAGAAGGCCAGCAAGTGCCCGAAATGACTCCCGAAATCGTATCTTCCATTAGCGACCGTTACATCGAATTGTTCGAGCACATCACCGGTGAACCGTTCGTAAAAGCCGATACCGAACACCTTGCCGAACGTATCGAAAAGAACGTAATGGATTATCTGATGCAATAATGCAATTTAGGGAAACGCAGATTAACGCAGATTAGTGCAGATATATTCTCTTAAACTAATCTGCGAAAATCCGCGTTAATCTGCGTTGATAAAGCAATAAACCTATTTTTGATATAGCAAATGACTCATTATCCCCAAGAGAAAATCAAGCCTTATAACGAAAGCGAAGGGAAAGCGGCACAAGTGGAAAAGATGTTCGACAACATTGCCCCTGCTTATGACAAGCTGAACCACCTGCTCTCGCTGGACATCGACAAAAGCTGGAGACGCAAAGCCATCAGCCTGCTCAAGCCATACCATCCGCAACACATCATGGATGTAGCCACAGGTACGGGTGATTTCGCCATACAAGCCTACCGTATGCTCCAGCCCGAGGAACTGATAGGGACCGACATCTCGGAAGGAATGATGAACGTAGGAAGGGAGAAAGTGAAGCAAGCGCATCTGGACGCGCACATCTCTTTCGCCAAAGAAGACTGCACCGCACTCACCTTTCCCGATGCCCGCTTCGATGCCATTACCGTGGCTTTCGGTGTGCGGAATTTCGAGAACCTCGATAAGGGATTACAAGAAATGCATCGGGTACTGGTTCCGGACGGACACCTTGTGATTCTGGAACTATCCGAGCCCGAATGGTTCCCGATGAAGCAACTTTATGCCCTCTACTCGAAAATCGTTATCCCCAACTTAGGGAAACTGTTCTCTAAAGACCGTAGTGCCTATACCTATTTGCCTAACTCCATTAAGGCTTTCCCCCAAGGAGAAGTGATGCAAAACATCCTCCGTAAGGCAGGCTTCCGGGAGGTTATCTTCAAAAGGCTGACATTGGGCATCTGTACGTTATATTTTGCAACTAAGTAATCTGTTTATAAACTTCATGTCATGAAAAAATTTGGTTTGATAGGTTATCCGCTCGGACATTCTTTTTCCAAGAATTTCTTCAACGAGAAATTCGCATCGGAAAACATTGACGCGCAATACGTCAACTTCGAAATACCGGCTATCGAAGACTTCCCCAAAGTCGTGGCTATGAATCCCGACTTATGCGGGCTGAATGTCACTATCCCTTACAAGGAGAAAGTCATCTCTTATTTAGACCGTGTGGACACGGTTGCCGCCGAAATAGGTGCGGTCAATGTCATCAAGTTCGAACGGATCAAAGGAAAGCTGAAATTAGCAGGATACAACTCGGATGTCATCGGCTTTACCCGCTCCATCGAATCGTTATTGGAACCGCATCACAAGAAAGCGTTGATTTTAGGGACGGGCGGTTCTTCGAAAGCCATTAACTACGGTTTGAAGCAACTGGGACTGGAAACGCTTTTCGTATCCCGGAACCGGCACAACAATCAGACCATCACTTACGAGGAACTGACTCCTGAAATCATGGACGAATACAAGGTCATTGTCAATTGCACGCCCGTAGGAATGTATCCTCAGGCAGACCAATGCCCGAACATCCCATACGAATGCCTTACTCCAAGGCATCTGCTCTACGATTTGCTCTACAATCCCGACACGACGCTTTTCATGAAAAAAGGAAGCGACCAGGGAGCCGTAGTAAAGAACGGACTCGAAATGCTCCTGCTCCAAGCCTTCGGCTCGTGGGAAATATGGAACCAATGATTTTCTCACCACAGATTACACAGATTAAATTAATTAATATTCCAGTGCTTTCTGTGGTGTATATTTAATTTTAAATCTGTGTAATCTGTGGTGAAAAATAAAAAGAAAAAAGTCCTTATCGGAAGCGGAATCGTTTTGATTCTTCTTATCGCCTCGCTCATCGGAGGAAGCCTGTATATGCTCGACTTCTCCCTACGCCCCGTAAACCGCGGGAAAGACATGGAAGGCTCTATGGCATATATGCGCCAAACCTATCCGCACATCGTGCCTTGGATAGACAGCCTGAACCAATGCCGTGCCTTGCGCGATACCTTTATCACCGCTCCCGACGGCATCCGTATGCACGCTTTCTATGTACGTGCTCCCCGTCCTACGACACACACCGCCGTTATCGTACATGGCTATACCGATAATGCCATCCGTATGTTCCATATCGGATATTTATACAACCGCTCTTTAGGCTACAATATCCTCCTACCCGACCTGCGCTATACGGGACTAACCGAAGGCGATGCCATCCAAATGGGTTGGCTCGACCGGAAAGATGTCATACAATGGATAAATACCGCTCCGTATATCTTCGGCGATTCCATCCGAGCCGTGGTGCACGGCATCTCAATGGGAGCCGCCACCACAATGATGGTTTCGGGCGAGAAGCTTCCCGACTATATACGGTGTTTCGTGGAAGATTGCGGATATACCAGCGTATGGGACCAGTTCGAAAAAGAATTGAAGGGAGTGTTCCATCTGCCCGCCTTTCCTTTATTATATGTGACCGAATGGATATGCCAGCTTCAGAACGGATGGAACTTCCACGAAGCTTCGGCTCTGAATCAAGTAAAGAAATGCCGCAAACCCATGCTTTTCATTCATGGCGATAAAGACGATTTTGTACCTACGTGGATGGTGTATCGGCTTTACGAAGCCAAACCTCAGCCCAAAGCTCTATGGGTAGTTCCCGGAGTAGACCATGCCCACTCGTATCGTGATTATCCCGAAGAATATACCGGAAAAGTGCGGAAGTTTGTGGAGGGATATCTTGAAAATTAAAAGAAAAGGTGTATCTTTGTGAACAAACAAAATCGGAAAGGAGATTATTTTATGAAAGCAATTGTATCATTAATCAACGATATACATAATAGTCGGTCACCTATACGTCAACCCTTGAATTGTATATAAACTATAGTAACATAAAAATGATTTGCGAAAAATAGTTGATGCATTGTCATCCTGAACGAAGTGAAGGATTTCGTATATACCCACGTGAACGCATTCGAGATTCTTCACTTCGTTCAGAATGACAAAAGGTTTTCGTAATTCATTTCTGATTGATTATAAAAATATTGCAAACCAATAAAACAAAGAAACATCGTATGAAAAAAACTTGGATTATCGTGATTGTAGTTCTTGTCGTTCTGATAGGATACAGTGTCTCTTCGTATAACTCGATGGTGACGCAGGAAGAAAAAGTGGGAACAGCCTGGAGCAATGTAGAAAACCAATACCAACGGCGTTCCGACCTGATTCCGAACCTTGTAAACACCGTCAAGGGATATGCCGCACACGAGAAGGAAACTTTCGATGCCGTGGTGTCAGCCCGCGCTAAGGCTACCCAAATGTCGGTCGATATTGATGACCTTACTCCCGAAAAATTAGCGGCTTACCAACGTGCGCAAGGCGAGATAGGAAGCGCATTGGGACGCTTACTTGCCGTGACCGAAAATTATCCCGACCTGAAAGCCAACGAAAACTTCAAGGAACTTCAGGCACAATTAGAAGGTACGGAAAACCGCATCAGCGTAGAACGGCGTAAATTCAACGAGACGGCACGCGAATACAACACCTCCATCCGCCGGTTCCCGAAAAACATCTTTGCGGGCATCTTCGGATTCGAGAAACGTCCCTACTTCGAAGCGGAAGAAGGAGCCGAACAAGCACCCGAAGTCAAGTTCTAATCCTCGCTTATGAAAAGACATTTGTTGCTTTTCCTGCTATTCGCCTGTACCACGCTTGGGGCGCAAACCAACGTATATAAGGTGGAAGACATCCCCATGGTTCACCTGCAGGATGCCCGGCGCTACGTGAGCAATCCCGACGGCATCTTGAGCGAAACCACGGTCTATGCCATCGACACGACACTTTACGCCCTCGAACGCGAAACGGGCATCCAAACCTTAGTGGTAGCGGTAGGGCAAATAGAAGGCGGAGATTGTTTCGATTTCGCTTACCGGTTGGGAAGGGAAAACGGAGTGGGCAGGAAAGAGACCGACAACGGGCTGGTCATCCTTCTCGTCACGGGCGAGCGGTGCATCCAGTTTGCCACGGGATATGGCTTGGAAGGCGACCTCCCCGACGCAATATGCAAGCGGATTCAGGTGCGCTACATGAATCCTCATTTCAGTAAAGACGAATGGGACGCTGGCATGTTAGAGGGTGTGCGCGCGGTGCGTGCCCAGTTGAGCGGGACAGGCAATCCCGTTTCCTCTTCCGAAGAAGAAAACGACACGCTGCTCTTGTTCGCCATTTTCTTCTGCTGCTTCATCCTCGTCCCCCTGTTCTTATGGTTCAACGCCAAGCAGCGCAAACGATGCCCGCAATGCCACAAACATAAGCTCCGTCAGATATCGGTACAGAGCTTTTCGCAAGGAGACGGATACCGCATAGAAGAAGTGACTTACGTGTGCGGGAATTGCGGCAATGTGGTGCGCAAGCAACGCCGTGTACGCGAAGACGATGATTTCCATCACCGCGGAGGAAACGGCTGGCCCTTCTTAGGCGGTCCGTTCTTCGGAGGCGGAGGACACGGAGGAGGCGGCTTCGGCGGAGGAAGTTTCGGAGGAGGAGACTTCGGAGGCGGAGGAGCAGGAAGCAAATTTTGAATCGAATTAATTATTCACCACAGAGTGGCACAGAGGAAATAATTAAAACTCTGTGTGCCTCTGTGCCCTCTGTGGTAAAAACGACATATACGTATGAACAACACTTTTGGAAATATATTTACGCTGACCAGCTTCGGCGAATCGCACGGAAAAGCGATTGGAGGCGTGATTGACGGATTTCCTGCCGGCATCCGCATCGATGAGGAATTCGTAAGACAAGAACTTGCACGCCGCCGTCCGGGGCAGTCTGCCCTGACTACGGGACGTCAGGAAGCCGATGCCGTAGAGTTCCTTTCGGGCATCTACAAGGGAGTGTCTACGGGATGCCCCATTGGGTTCGTGGTATGGAACACCAACCAGCATTCGGCTGATTACGACAACATGAAAGACGTGTTCCGTCCCTCGCATGCCGATTTCACCTACACACAGAAATACGGCATACGCGACCATCGGGGCGGAGGACGCTCGTCGGCACGCGAAACCATTTCACGTGTCGTAGCGGGTGCATTAGCCAAACTGGCACTGAAAGAAATAGGCGTGCAGATAACGGCATTCACTTCGCAAGTGGGACCCTTGGCTTTGGATAAAGACTATGCACAATACGACTTCGGGTGCATTGAAAAGAATCCCGTGCGTTGCCCCGACCCTGAACTGGCACGGCAAATGGAAGAGCTTATCCTGCGTGTAAAGGGCGAAGGCGATACCATCGGAGGCGTAGTGAGCTGCGTCATCCGAGGATGCCCCATTGGATTGGGACAACCCGTATTCGGGAAACTTCATGCCGCATTGGGGAACGCCATGCTGAGCATCAACGCCGCCAAAGGGTTCGAATACGGGCAAGGATTCGGAAGCATGGATCTGAAGGGAAGCCAGCAAAACGATTTGTTCTATAACGAAGGCGGACGCATCGCCTTGCGCACCAACCGTTCGGGAGGCATCCAAGGAGGAATCAGCAACGGCGAAGACATCTATTTCCGTGTAGCTTTCAAACCCGTAGCGACCGTCCTCATGGAACAGCCCACGGTAGACAAGGCGGGAAACGAAACCGTCCTGAAAGCCCGCGGACGCCACGACCCCTGCGTATTGCCCCGTGCCGTGCCCATCGTAGAAGCCATGGCGGCAATGACCCTACTCGACTATTATTTACTGGATAAAGCCAGCAGAATGTAATTTTTTAATAAACACAGAGACGCAAAGACGCAGAGAATATCGTTAAGAGGAAGCAAAGTTCACTATGAATGTCCGCATTTCACCCAATTAATTGTAGGGGCGTATCGTATACGCCCGAATGCACACACCTTATCTACGCGGATGTTTTCAGGGCGTATGCGATACGCCCCTACATTGGCTTTTTGCGGACATTCATTAAAAAACTTTGCGCTTTTGCGTCTCTGCGTTCTATAAACACACAACTGTATGGAAATCAAACAATACATTGAAGAAAACGAGGCACGGTTCCTCGACGAACTCGCCAGCCTGATACGCATTCCCAGTATCAGCGCTTTGCCTGAACACAAAGAAGACATGCTTGCCTGCGCCGAACGCTGGCGCCAACTGCTCCTCGAAGCGGGAGCCGACGAAGCGGTGATTATGCCCTCGGCGGGCAATCCGTTAGTGTATGCCGAAAAACGAATCAGCCCCGAAGCGCCTACCGTACTCATTTATGCCCATTACGACGTGATGCCCGCCGAGCCGTTGGAACTTTGGAAAAGCCAGCCTTTCGAGCCGGAGATACGCGACGGACGTATTTGGGCACGCGGAGCGGACGATGACAAAGGACAGGCCATGATACAGGTGAAAGCGTTCGAATACATGGTGCGCGAAGGCTTGCTCCGCCACAACGTGAAGTTCATTTTCGAAGGCGAAGAAGAAATCGGCTCGCCCAGCCTGAACGCTTTCCTCAAGGAACACCGCGAACTTTTGCGCGCGGACGTCATTCTCGTGTCGGACACCAGTATGCTCGGTCCCGACCTGCCTTCGCTCACCA
Organism: Bacteroides sp. An322; assembly: GCF_002161765.1. Taxonomy (GTDB): domain Bacteria; phylum Bacteroidota; class Bacteroidia; order Bacteroidales; family Bacteroidaceae; genus Phocaeicola; species Phocaeicola merdavium. Next base: position 79,737 of record NZ_NFIN01000004.1, read on the forward strand.
CCGGGCTGCGCGGCTTGGCGTATTGGGAAATCGAAGTGACGGGTCCCAACCGCGACCTCCATTCTGGACACTTCGGCGGAGCGGTGGCAAATCCCGTCAACGTGTTGTGCGACCTGTTAGCGAAGGTGACCGATGCCGACGGGCGCATCATCGTGCCGCATTTCTATGACGATGTAGAACCTGTGCCCGAAGCCGAACGCCGCATGATAGCTAACATCCCCTTCGACGAGGAAGCCTACAAGCAAGCCATCGGGGTCAAGGCATTGAAGGGCGAAAAGGGATATTCCACCTTAGAGCGGAACAGTTGCCGCCCCTCGTTCGACATCTGCGGCATCTGGGGAGGCTATACCGGCGAAGGCTCGAAGACGGTGCTGCCCTCGAAAGCGTATGCCAAGGTGTCGTGCCGCCTGGTGCCGCATCAGGACCACGAGACGATTTCGCGCTTGTTCATCGACTATATCCAAAGCATCGCTCCCGAATACGTTCAGGTCAAGGTAACTCCGATGCACGGCGGCGAAGGCTACGTCTGCCCCATCACCCACCCTGCCTATCAGGCGGCGGAACAGGGATTCGCCAAAGCGTTCGGCAAGCAGCCGTTGGCGGTACGCCGAGGAGGAAGCATCCCTATCATCAGCGATTTCGAGCGGATTCTCGGCATCAAGACCATCCTGATGGGCTTCGGGCTGGAGAGCGATGCCATCCACTCGCCTAACGAAAACTTCCGCCTCGACATCTTCCGCAAGGGCATCGAAGCTGTTACAGAATTTCATAGGGCATTGAATCTATAGAGTCTGAAAATTTTCAAGTCAGAAGCAAAGGTAGGGAACATTTCCCGGATAGCCAAGCTTCTGACGCCTGCCCCTGTAAAAATCTGTTAACAGAATCGGACTTTTTCGCTAAGACAACGATTAAATCATTAAGTATCAAGATATTATTGCAATCAATAATATATAAAAACTGATTTTAGGAAAAGTCAACAAGCGTGACAGTTGTGACAGATGACAGTTCGTTTTTTTGAGAAATGACAAGAGAGAGAAAAGTGACAAATATATTTATATATATATTTTAATATTCACATTCTTTTTCATTCTGATTAATCCATTTTTGTAACTGTCATCTGTCACAACTGTCACGCTTGTCATAGCTTCATCACGTCTTGCTCGAACATTTCCTTATTGATTTTCACCTTATTACGGATGCGGCTGCGGTAATTGTAGACCGTAGCGAGCGAATAACCGAGGAAGTGGGCGATGCGCGCGGTGTCGGTCACGCCGAGACGGATTAAGGCGAAAATGCGCAATTCCGTATTTAAAAGTTCGCCCTTTTTGGGGTAAATCTTCCCGTCGTCCGCCAACAATGCGTTGAAATCTTCAATGAAATTGGGGAAAAGTTCGAGGAAAGACTTGTCGAATTCCATGTAGAATTCCTTCCTCTCGTCGCGCAAGAACTGGTCGGAACGGATGGCTTTGAACAAATCGTCGATGCGCGAAGCCATCGCCAACTTCTCTAACGAGCGGCGGTATTGCTCCAACTTGTCGAGATAGCTCACGCAACGGTCCAAGTAATTGGCGATATACACCTCTTTTATCCTGCCGGTCTGCGCTAACTTTTCGTTCACCTTCTTCAGCTCTTCGTTAGCGTCTGAAAGCCCCACCCGCATGAGAGACAATCTTTTGTTCCACGAGTACAGGCGCAACGCCACGATGACGAGCAGCACCGCTATCACCGCTAACGTAAGGAAAAGGATGTTCAGGATGCGCCGCTCGGCAGCTACACGCTCGGAATAGGCTTCGTTGACGATGGGGAAGATTTCGGTCACTTCGAGGAAACGCAAGCGGGCATTGCATGCCACGGCATCTTCCATCGAGCAACGCAAATACCGGTACGCGCGTTCGATGTCGCCCTGCTCATAAAGTATCCATGCCAGCCGCTGGAGGGAAGCATACTCGCGCGTGGACATGGAAAGGTCGATAATGGCGGTCTGCGCCAAATAATAAATCTGCATGTCGACATCGCCTTTCGCCTCATAGACCGACGCAAGCGTATAATTGACGTATGCCTTCTCCTGTATGCTCATCGGCTGGGACAGGGCTTTATTCAGCACCGGAATAGCCGCGTCGAATTGCGAGTCGAGAATCATCTTTTCCGCCAGTGAAATGCTTCGCGCTGTCCCTTCGGGCACCAGCATCAGCACCGAGTCGCGGTAGCAGGCGGTCTTGCGGAGGTATTTTTCTTTTTCCGACGGAATAATGGTATAACCCGCCATCCAACCGTAATACGTACGCATGGCATAGTAATATTTCAACATCACGTCGGGAGTGACCGAATTGCGGTCTATCTGCTCCACATGGCGCAAAACTTCGTTATACGCTCCCATGACGCCCATCGCATCGGCACGGTGGATAATCACGTCCGCTTCGGATTGCTTTGCCGCACGGATGTATTTCTGCATCTCGTCGACATAATGCAAGGCTGAATCCGCCTGATAATGCAAGTATTGATTGAAAAGCTCATCACAAAGGGTGTACTTCAACGCATCGTCGTGCTCATTAGCAAGGCGTTGCTTCAGCTGGGCTATCGTCCTTTCCCGCTCCGCGCTGTATTCTTTTTTCTTCGCGATTACCCCGTCCAGTTCTTTCAGAATCCGCTCGTTTGAGCTTTGCCCCATGCAAGCCAAGGCAAAAAAGTGTGCTAACACCCAAAATATAACATTCTTCTTCATATCATTTGATTTATATTTTTCACTATTAAATTTAAGGCAATTGTTTTATTATCAAGCATTTATCATTATATCACATTTATATTCCGCTTCCAAATATACAAAACATTTTCCTATTTTCCTATATTTGTTCAAAGAAAATGCAACTATCTTCATCGAGCGATGCAAGTATATACACCGGACAATGCAGACGGTTGCATAATCAATAGATTACCTGTAGGGGCGGGGTTCGCCCGCCCGTATGCATCCACGTGGATGTTTTCAGGGCAGGCAAACCCTGCCCCTACAAATTATTAGTGAAATAAAAAGCATGGGAAACATTATTCATTAATATAAAACAATTAGTATCATGAAAAAATTATGGCTTACTTTGCTCGCCGCCTTTGCTTTTTTAGGATTCTGCAAAGCGGCTCCGGCTATGGAAATCAACCGGATTGCCCCCAACTTCTGGTGGGCGGGCATGAAGAACCCTGAACTTCAAATCATGCTTCACGGCGAAGACATCGCCTCCTCGGCGGTATCCGTTACGGGAAAGAACGTCATCCTGAAAGAAACCGTGCGGCAGGACAGCCCCAACTACCTCTTCCTCTACCTTGACCTGACGGACGCTCCCGCCCAAACGTTCGACATCACCTTGAGCCAAGGGAAGAAGAAAACCACTATCCCCTACGAACTGAAGCAACGCACACGCAAGGGAAGCGACATACAGGGCTTCACTTCGGAAGACGTGCTCTACCTGATTATGCCCGACCGCTTCGCCAACGGCAATCCGGAGAATGACGTCGTGGAAGGAATGTTAGAGAACAAGGTAGACCGCAACGACTCGTTCGGACGCCACGGGGGCGACCTGAAAGGAATAGCCGACCACCTGGACTACATCGCCGACTTAGGCGTGACCGCCATCTGGCTCAACCCTACGCAAGAAAACGACATGCCGGGCGGCTCGTACCACGGCTATGCCATTACCGATTATTATCAGATAGACCGCCGCTTCGGGAGCAACGAAGAATTTAAGGACTTGGTGGACCAAGCGCACGGCAAAGGGCTGAAAGTGGTGATGGACATGATATTCAACCATTGCGGAAGCGAGAACTACCTGTTCCGCGACAAGCCCTCGAAAGACTGGTTCAACTTCCGCTCGGAATACGTTCAGACCTCGTTCAAGACCGCCAGCGTGATGGACATACACGCCAGCGAATATGAGAAGAAAATCGCCACCGACGGATGGTTTACCGAAGTGATGCCCGACCTGAACCAACGCAACCGCCACGTGGCACGCTACCTCATCCAAACCAGCATCTGGTGGATAGAATACGCCGGCATCAACGGCATCCGCCAAGACACTCACCCGTATGCCGACTTCGACTTCATGAGCCAATGGTGTAAGGAAGTGACGGACGAATATCCTTATTTCAATATCGTGGGCGAAACTTGGCTGAACAGCAACGTGCTGATATCTTACTGGCAAAAAGACAGCAAATTGGCTTTCCCGAAGAACTCATATCTGCCTACCGTGATGGACTTCCCCTTGCAAGCCCTGATGAACCAAGCCTTCGACGAGGAAACCAACGATTGGGCTGGAGGCTTGTATAAACTCTATGATTATCAGACCCAAGACTTGGTGTACGCCAACCCGATGAACCTGCTGACTTTCTTCGACAATCACGATACAGCCCGCTTCACCACCGATGACGAAAAGGCGAAAAACATCAACCGCTACAAACAAGCCCTTACCTTCCTGCTCACCACCCGCGGCATTCCGCAAATCTATTACGGGACTGAAATCCTGATGACGGGCGATAAGGCGAAAGGCGACGGAGACTTGCGCAAAGACTTCCCCGGAGGATGGGCAGGCGACGCTACAAGCAGCTTTGTCCCCGAAGGACGCACCGGACTGGCGAAAGAAGCGTTCGACTTTACCCGCAAGCTCCTGAACTGGCGCAAGGGCAACGCCGTAATAGGCAAAGGCTCGTTGAAACATTTCTCTATCCAAAACGGAACATACGTATACGAACGCAAGCATAACGGCAAATCGGCGGTTGTAATCATGAACGGAACCGACAAAGCCCAAACGCTGAACCTTGCCCCGTACCGCGAAGTGCTGCCCCGTGCGGAAGCAAAAGATTTCTTGAGCGGACGCACCGTAGCTTTGGGTGAGACTCTGGAATTGCAACCGAGAGAAATCCTCTTGTTAGAGTTCTAAAAAATGAATATCCGCAAATATCCAATGTAGGGGCGTATCGTATACGCCCGAAAGCATCCACATAATGCATTCAGGGCGTATGCGATACGCCCCTACAGTTTAAATTCTACTTCTATTTTTACACATACTGAGAATACTGAAAACACTAACAAACAAGCACTTACACTTTATACACCTTTATATTTTCCGTCATACGAGAAGAAAAGATTTGAAAGACACATAATTTTGCTTTCGGAAAATTGAAACAAAAATTTCATTAACTTTTAATACCTAATAAACGTATGAACATCAAGAAAAGTTTTGCCCTCGTGGCTATGTGCGGCTTCGCCCTTTGCGCAAACGCACAGAAGCTGACCTCACCAGACGGGAATCTGGTGATGAACTTCAGCCTCAACGAACAAGGTGCTCCCGTGTACGACCTTACCTTTAAAGACAAGGCGGTCATCAAGCCCAGCACCCTCGGACTGGAACTGAAACGCGAAGACCCCGAAAAGAAAACCGATTTCGAATGGACGGAAATGAAAGACAAGGCGGGCGTGGACAAGCGCGCGAACCTGATGAACGGATTCAAGATTAAGGACACGCGCACTTCTACCTTCGACGAGACTTGGCGTCCGATATGGGGCGAAGAAAGCGAAATCCGCAACCACTATAATGAATTGGAAGTCACCCTCGACCAACCGATGAACAACCGGAGCATCGTTATCCGTTTCCGCCTTTTCAACGACGGTTTGGGATTCCGTTATGAATTCCCGCAACAACAAAACCTGAACTATTTCGTCATAAAAGAAGAGCATTCGCAATTCGCCATGGCGGGCGACCACACCGCTTACTGGATTCCGGGCGATTACGATACGCAGGAGTATGACTATACGACATCACGCCTCTCGGAAATCCGCGCTAAGATGAAAGAAGCCGTTACCGAGAACTCTTCGCAATACGTCTTCTCGCCCACCGGCGTACAGACCGCGCTGATGATGAAAACCGATGACGGGCTTTATATCAACCTGCATGAAGCCGCATTGGTGGACTATGCGTGCATGAGCCTGAACTTAGACGACAAGAACATGGTGTTCGAATCGTGGCTCACTCCCGACGCAAAGGGCGACAAAGGATATATGCAGACTCCGTGCCATTCGCCTTGGCGTACTATCATCGTGAGCGATGACGCGCGCAATATCCTCGCCTCGCGCATCACCCTCAACCTGAACGAACCGTGCAAGATAGCCGACCCCTCGTGGATTCACCCAGTGAAATACGTAGGCGTATGGTGGGACATGATTACCGGACGCGGAAGCTGGGCATACACCAACGATGTGTATAGCGTGAAATTAGGAGAAACCGACTATTCGCAAACCAAGCCCAACGGCATCCACTCCGCCAATACCGAAAACGTAAAACGCTACATCGACTTTGCCGCTAAGCATGGATTCGATGCCGTATTGGTGGAAGGCTGGAACCAAGGCTGGGAAGACTGGTTCGGCAAGAGCAAGGATTACGTGTTCGACTTCGTGACTCCTTATCCCGACTTCGACGTACAAGAACTTCACCGCTATGCCGCAAGCAAAGGCGTAGAAATGATGATGCACCACGAAACTTCCTCCTCGGTACGCAACTACGAACGCCACATGGACAAAGCCTACCAATTCATGGTAGATAACGGATATAGCTCGGTGAAGAGCGGATACGTGGGCGACATCATCCCGCGCGGAGAACACCACTACGGACAATGGATGGTGAACCATTACCTCTATGCCGTGACCAAAGCCGCCGATTATAAGATTATGGTCAACGCTCACGAAGCGGTACGTCCCACCGGCTTATGCCGCACGTACCCGAACCTTATCGGAAACGAATCTGCCCGCGGAACGGAATACGAATCGTTCGGAGGAAACAACGTGAACCATACCACCATCCTTCCGTTCACCCGCCTCTTGGGAGGCCCGATGGACTACACGCCGGGCATCTTCGAACTGGATTGCAGCAAGATGAACCCCACGAACACCTCACACGTGCGTTCTACCCTCGTCCGCCAGCTCGCCCTGTACGTCACCATGTACAGCCCGCTCCAAATGGCGGCGGATATCCCCGAAAACTACGAACGCTTCATGGATGCCTTCCAGTTCATCAAGGATGTGCCCGTAGACTGGCAAAAGAGCGTTTACTTGGAAGCCGAACCGGGAGAATATGTGACCATCGCACGCAAGGACAAGCATTCGAACGACTGGTACGTAGGATGCTCGGCAGGATATAACGGACACGAGTCGAAACTTACCCTCGACTTCCTCGACCCCGACAAGAAGTATGAAGCCACGATTTATGCCGACGCAAAAGGTACCGCATGGAACAACAACCCGCAGGCATACACCATCACCAAGAAGAAAGTGACCGCCAAGAGCAAGCTGAACTTGAAAGCTGGCATCGGCGGAGGCTACGCGATATCAATAAAGGAAATAAAAGATTGATTTTTTCAGGATTAGTTGGATGAACATTTAAAACGCAGAGGCGCAAAAGCGCAAAGCATTTATTTTAGAGAAGGCAAAAGGCCGCAAAACCAGATAACTTCTCTTGCGCGCTTTGCCCTCTCAAAATAGAACTCCGCGTTTTCGCGTCTCTGCGTTTAATTTAAGGAAACACACAGAGTTCTTCAATAGGTAAACACACATATATAATAATGAAGAGAACTATTTTTTATTATTCATACTTAAACTAATAAACATGAAAATGAAAGAACTGAAAAGACGAAACAAGCTCCTGCTGCTATGGTTAGCGGGAATGCTGTTCTCCGTGCAAGCCTTTGCGCAAAGCATTACGGTCAACGGAGTTGTGAAAGACAATTTAGGTGAACCGGTCATCGGCGCCAGCGTGTTGATAAAAGGCACCACCACCGGTACGATTACCGACTTCGACGGTAATTTCACCCTGCAAGCAAACCAAGGAGACATTATCGCCATCTCCTTCATCGGATACAAAACTCAGGAACTCCCTGCGGCGGCTAACATGAATGTCATCTTAAAAGATGATAGCGAATTATTGGAAGAAGTAGTGGTCATCGGTTACGGACAAGTAAAGAAAGACGATGCTACGGGTTCGGTTACAGCTATCAAGCCCGATGAACTGAGTAAAGGTATCACCACCAACGCGCAAGACATGTTGACCGGTAAAGTTGCCGGTGTGAGCGTCATCTCGAATGACGGTACTCCGGGCGGTGGCGCCACCATCCGCATCCGTGGAGGGTCTTCGTTGAACGCCAGCAACGACCCGTTGATTGTCATCGATGGACTTGCATTGGACAATAGCGGTATCAAAGGTATGTCGAACGGGCTTTCAATGGTCAACCCGAACGATATCGAAACTTTCACCGTATTGAAAGACGCGTCTGCTACGGCTATCTACGGTTCGCGCGCGTCAAACGGTGTCATCATCATCACCACCAAGAAAGGTAAAGAAGGTCAGGCTCCACGCATAAGCTATAGCGGTTCGGTATCGGTAGCTACCACCCAAAAACGTTACGATGTGTTGAACGGAGACGAGTTCCGCGAATATGCGCACCAATTATGGGGCGATGCCCTGCCCGCCGAATTGGGTGATGCCAACACCGACTGGCAAGACCAAGTGTTCCGTACAGCCGTAAGCACCGAACACAATGTATCTATCAACGGCGGATTCAAGAACCTCCCCTACCGTATTTCTTTGGGCTTCAACAAGAACAACGGTATCGTGAAGACATCCGATTTCCAACGCTTCACCGCATCGGTCAACTTGGCTCCTTCGTTCTTCGATGACCACTTGAAAGTGAATGTGAACGCTAAATACATGAACGGGAAGAACCGCTATGCGGAAGGTATCGGCGGAGCTATGGCTATGGACCCGACCCGTCCCGTATATAGCGATGACCCGATGTACGCCACGGTAGGAGGATATTACCAGAACGTACAAGCAACCTCCGGTTTCTCTGACCCCAACTGGAACTATACAACCAACAAGAACACTCCGGGAAACCCCTTGGCTGCATTGGAACAAAAAGACGATACGGCTAATAGCAATGACTTTGTAGGAAACGTGGAAGTAGACTATAAATTCCATTTCTTGCCCGACCTGCGCTTGCATGCCAGCATCGGAGGTGAATATGCCGAAGGTACTCAGACTACAATTTGGTCACCCTATTCATACGCATACAACTACTACGGAAGAGACCAGCTTTCTACCGAGTACAAGTATAACCTCTCTTACAATGTCTATGCGCAATACATCAAGGAGGTGGGAAACCATAGCATTGATGTCATGGCGGGTGGTGAGGAACAACATTTCCACCGCAACGGATATACCGAAGCTCAAGGTTGGGATAGCTATGCCGGAGTGGCACAAGACGTACAAGAACGTGGTCAGACCGCTTACGCAACCCGCAACACCTTGGTATCTTATTTCGGACGTTTGAACTATTCGTACAAGAACCGCTATTTGCTCACCTTTACCATGCGTTTCGATGGGTCTTCACGCTTTGCCGACGGAAACCGTTGGGGCAAGTTCCCTTCGTTGGCATTGGGATGGAAGCTGAAAGAAGAAAACTTCCTGAAAGACGTTAACTTCCTTTCTGACCTGAAACTCCGCTTGGGTTGGGGTATCACCGGCCAGCAAGACGTAACCGCCGACTTTGCTTACATGCCGTTGTATATCGTGAGCGATGACTATGCGCAATATCCTTTCGATAACGATTATTACCATTCTTCCCGTCCGAACGCGTTCAACACGAACCTGAAATGGGAACAGACCACTACGTACAATGCCGGCTTGGACTTCGGATTCCTGAACGGACGTATCGTAGGTAACATCGACGGATATTACCGCAAGACCGATGACTTGCTGAATAGTGTCAAGATTCCGGTAGGGACCAACTTCAATGCACAAATGCTTCAGAACATCGGTTCGTTGAAGAACTACGGTATGGAATTCTCTATCAACGCGAAACCCATCGTTACGAAAGACTTTATGTGGGACGTAACCTATAACTTCACATGGAACCACAATGAAATCACGAAATTGACCGGCGGAGACGCCTCTAATTATTACGTAGAGACAGGAAACAAAATCTCACCGGGAAACAACACAAAAGTCCAAGTGAACAAAGTGGGCTATCCGGCAAACTCATTCTACGTATACCAACAAGTGTATGATGAAAACGGAAAACCGATTGAAAACATGTTCGTTGACCGGAACGGTGACGGTATCATCAATGCAGCCGATAAGTACATCTACAAAAAGCCGGCGGCAGACTTCCTGATGGGCTTCACTTCGAAGATGACCTACAAGAACTGGGACTTCAGCTTCGCGCTCCGTGCCAGCCTGAACAACTACGTGTACTATGACTTCTTGGCAGGTAAAGCCAAGACCGGCCAGTCGGGTATCTTCTCGAATACCGCATATAGCAACACCACGAAAGAAGCGATTGCTTTAGGATTCACCGGACAAGGCGATTACTACATGAGCGACTATTTCGTACGCAATGCTTCGTTCCTCCGTTGCGATAACATTACGTTAGGCTACTCGTTCCAGGAATTGTTCAAGAGCCAAGCTTATCAGGGCATCGGCGGACGTATCTACGCTACTTGCCAAAACCCGTTCATCATCTCTAAGTATGACGGACTCGACCCGGAAGTACAAAGCGGTATCGACGGAAGCCCCTACCCGCGTGCGGTAACGTTTTTATTGGGATTAACTTTGCAATTCTAAACCTTGAAAACATTAATTGACATGAAAGCAAACTATTTTAAACCTATATTATCGGCGGCATTAGTCGTTGCCGCTATATTAGGGAACGTGTCATGTATCAACGATCTTGACATCAGTTCCATCGACCCCCAAAGCTCTTCCAGCTTTGACCAAGCCGGAGCATTCGTAAAACAATACGCCATGTTAGGACTGACCGGACAAAAAGGCTTGGCTGGCTCTCCTGACCTCGACGGGCAAGACGAAGGCGAATCGGGCTTCTACCGTACCGTATTCAATTGCAACGAACTCTCTACCGACGAGTGCATCTGGGTATGGCAAGACAATGTGGACATCCCTCAGTTCACCGGACTTTCTTGGAACTCGTCCAGCCAACGTACCGAATGGGTATATGTCCGCTTGGGATATGACATCACCCAATTCAATTTCTTCCTCGACCAGACGGAAGGATTGACCGATGCCGAATCGCTCCGCCAACGTGCCGAAGTGCGTTTCTTGCGCGCCTTGCACTATTGGTACTTCATCGACCTCTTCGGCAAAGCTCCGTTCAAGGAACATTTCAGCAATGACCTGCCGGTAGAGAAAGGCGGAAAAGAATTGTATGATTACATCCAAACCGAACTGGCGGAAGCCGAAGCCGATATGTACGAACCGGGAGAAGCTCCCTTCGGACGTGCCGACAAAGCCGCAAACTGGTTGCTCCGTGCCCGCTTATATCTGAACGCCGAAGTTTATACAGGTACGGCTGATTATCAGAATGCCAAGACGTATGCCGATAAGGTCATCAATTCGGGCGCATACCAATTGTGCAATGATTACCGCCTGATGTTTATGGCAGATAATGACGAAAACGAGGAAGCCATGAAGGAAATCATCCTCCCGATTCGCCAGGACGGTATGAAGACCCGCAACTATGGAGGTTCTACCTACTTGGTCTGCGGAGCACGTACCGGAGGTATGCCCTACATGGGAACCACCAACGGATGGTCTTGTATCGTTGCCCGCAACGCATTGGTATATAAATTCTTCCCGAACAAAGACGTTCCGATGATTCCGGAAGACGTAGAAGTTCCGGCACAAGCAGACCTGCCCAATGATGCCGCTATCGATGCATGGGACGCACAATACGGCGTGCGTACCGTAGATATCGTTGAAGCCGCAGGAGACGACCGTGCCATGTTCTACTCAGGAGCCGGAGGAGGAAAGCGTACCATGGACCCAAGTGCCATCAATAGCTTCCAGAGCGGACTCTCTATCGTGAAATGGCAGAACATCCGTTCCGATGGAAGATCAACCAGCCACACCGAATATCCCGATACCGATATTCCTTTGTTCCGCTTGGCAGAAGCCTATCTGACACGTGCCGAAGCAAATTTCCGCTTGAACGATACCAATGCGGCCCTGCAAGACATCCTGACCTTAAGAAGCCACCGCGGATGCACTACCCAACCTCAGGCAAACGAGATTGACGAAATGTATATCTTGGATGAATGGGCACGCGAATTCTACTTGGAAGGACGCCGCCGTTCAGACTTGGTACGCTTCGATTGCTTTACCACCGACAAATACTTATGGGATTGGAAAGGCGGCGTGAAGGAAGGAAAATCGGTAAGCGATATCTATAACGTGTTCCCGATTCCTGAAACCGACATCAACAACAATCCGAACATGAGCCAAAACGAAGGATATTAATGACTAAAACAAGGATAACCATGAAAAAAATAACGAATATATTATGCATAGCAGGAATGGGGATGATGCTCTTCTCTGCCTGCGAAACGGATAGAGACGATAATCCGACCTATCACGACGCGTCAACATTCACGCTGAACGAACCCGAAAACCGGGTGTACGACTTGGGAGCCAACGATACCATACGGCTCACTTTGACCCAGCCCGACTACGGATATACAGCCGCTACCACCTACACGGTACAGGTCAGCCTTGCATCAGACTTTGCCGAGGATAGTTACGCCACCCTCAACACTACCTATAGCTCGACTTCCATCGCACTCCGTCCCGACGAAGTGAACGAAGCGTTGGTAGCCCAATATCAGGAGCAACATCCCGGCGAAGAGACCATAGGCAAGACCATCTCCGCCTACATACGCCTCACGGCACAAATCACCAACAGCACGTTAGGGGCTTCCACTTCAAACGTAGTCGCTCTGGACCAAGTGAAATTAGGCGAAGTCATACAGACCCTTGAGCCTCCTACCGAAATGTACCTCATCGGCTCGACCATTGGTGCCGGAGGATGGAGCACATGGTTGCCTATGACCATAGTCAACGGCATGCCGGGCGAGTTCTGGTCAATGGTATGGTTCGATGCCGGAGCGGTATTCAAGTTCGGCACCATGGTGAACGAATACATCGGATATACCGATAGCCGCCTGACCATAGACGATAAAGCTAAAGCCGGCGTATCCGAAGCGCCAAGCGACGGAAACATCATGGTAAGCAAAGCCGGATGGTACATCCTCTACGTCAAAGCCGAAGTGAAAGGCAGCGATTATGCGTTCACCATGACCTTCTACGAACCGAATGTCTACGTATTCGGAGCTACGGCAAGCGGCTCATGGGCTTATACAGACGATTGGAAATTCACCGTGCCCGACACCAAAGAAGGCAACTTCGAATCGCCCGTCCTTGGAGCTACCGGAGAAATCCGCATGTGCATCCAAGCCAATACCGACTGGTGGCGTCTGGAATTCACATTGAAAGACGGAGAAACCATCTTCTACCGTGAAAACGCAAACGTAGGCAACGGATGGGGAGACATCGGTCCCGAATACGTAGTAAGCGGAGAAGCCGGACAAAAGATATACCTGAACTTCGCCAACGGAACCGGAGAAGTGAAATAATACATACTACTCATAGGTAATAGTTAAACCAATCTCTCAAGACAAAGCCCCCGGCTGCACATTTGCGGTCCGGGGGCTTGTTTTTTTAAGATTTCAGGAATTCCTCTTCAAAGCAACGGTATTTCATGGTTCAGGCTCATTCAATAAATCATCTACGCTTTTATACTCATAAACATCGCCATTACGAACATCATCCAAAAACTGTTCGCATACCGACCGTTTCCTGATATGCCATCCCATACGGTCTATTAATGTTTTGAGAAAGCCTAAATCTGCTTTGGGCAACTGCACAAGCACCGTTTCCATCAAATTATCCGGTTCAAAAGCTGGAGTATGTACCATTTTCTCTTTCATATCATTACTAATTTTATCTCAACTAATGTTTCCCTCTGTACACTCAGCTATCTCTAAAAAATAAAAACTTTGCGCTTTTGCGTCTCTGCGTTTGAATTAAGACATCACCGCAACCAAATAATATCCCCCACCTGAATCTCCGCCGTTTCCGGATCCAGCTTGTTCAGCTTATACAGGTTCTTTATCTTGATGCCGAACATCTGCGAAATGCTGTACATCGAGTCACCCTCCTTCACGATATACGAAATATGGTCCTTGGTCGCCTTCTTGCGCTTCTCTTCTAAATATACGATTTCGCCTCCCCGGAACTCGTAATCCTTCGGCAACTCGTTATACTTGCGCACATTCTTCTTCTTGATGTCAAACTCCTTGCCGATGCTCTTAAACGTATCTCCCCGGCGGGCGATAATATAAAGAAGCTCGTTCGCCAAATAAGGCTGGTGCGGATTGGGGAACTCTTCCGCCCACTTCAAACCGCCTTTCTTATCGTATTTATCCAAGTCATACGTCTCGATAATGTTGATGAGCCGGTTGGCATACTTAGGGTCGGTGGCATATCCCGCCTTTTTCAATCCCTTCGCCCAGCCCTTGTAATCGGTTATCTTCAGGCGAAACAAGAAAGCGTAACGCGCGCCCGAACGCAAGAACTTCGAATGGTCACGATACGAATCCTTCGCATGCTTATAAGCACGGAAACATTCGTTGGGCGCATCGTCGGTATGGCGCACCGAACGTCCGTCCCACGAACCGCCGCACTTAATGCCGAAGTGATTGTTCGACTTCCGAGCCAGTTCGCTCCTGCCCGCTCCCGACTCCAACAATCCCTGCGCCAGCGTAATGCTTGCTGGAATGCGGTAATGCTTCATTTCGTCCACCGCAATGCTCCGGTATTTCTTGATATAGTCTTCGTATGCCTTGTTCCGTTGCTGAGCCATGCCCGTACTTACTCCGCAGAGCAAGACCGCCACCATCAGCCAATAAGTAAGTTTCTTCATGAGCCAATTTCGATTAATTTACCCGACAAAGATAAAACTTCGGGTGAAGAAAAACAAAAGATGATAGGATTTCTCCTTTTTTTTCTATTAATTTGTACATTGTATCAAACGCAGAGACGCAAAGACGCAAGAGATTTAAAAATTAAAAGTTGAAAATTAAAAGTTACCATGCGGCATCCTAATTTTTAAATCTCAATTTTTAATTTTAAAGAACTCCGCGCTTTTGCGTCTCTGCGTTCAAAAAAACACAACCATGAAAGAACTAAAAATCGAAATCCACATTCGCTCTTACGCTTACGAAGAACTGAGCGAAGAAGAACGCCGACTGGTCGATGCTGCCAAAGAAGCCACCGCGCGAAGCTATGCCCCCTACTCCCGTTTCCATGTAGGAGCAGCCGCCCTGCTTGCCAACGGCATCATCGTTTCAGGCTCCAATCAAGAGAACGCCGCATACCCTTCGGGCACTTGCGCCGAACGCACCACCCTATTCTATGCCAATTCGCAATATCCCGACCAGCCCGTAAAAGCGTTGGCAATAGCCGCCCGCAACGCTTCCGGATTTCTCGACAGCCCGATTCCCCCCTGCGGCGCATGCCGCCAAGTGTTGTTGGAGACCGAGCAACGCTATGGGCATCCCATGCGCATCCTCCTCTACAGCAATCAGGAAATCTATTGCCTAAGCGGAGTCAGAAATCTCCTCCCCCTCTCCTTCGGAGGTGGGTTCCTGAAGTAATATGTCTACATTCAGCAAGTCATCTCTATGCTTGCTCCTATTCAACTGAGTCCTCCCATAATCCTAATAGGCAAGGACTGCAGTCCCGATACTATAAGGACTGCAATCCTGACCTGATAAAACAGCAGTCCTAATTCATCAGGACTGTCAACACAATAAAATGGTATTGGAACATTAACTTTCTTCTTCGGTCAAAACATGCTTTCTCCGGAATATCTTATACCCTATTGCGGCAATGAGAACCGACATGAAGGGGGACAGGATGTTGAAGAAACAATAAGGGAGGTATTCTAATGTGGGGACCTTGAGGACCGTCGCTTGCGTCATGCCGCACGAGTTCCACGGGATAAGCACCGAAGTGACCGTAGCCGAATCTTCTACCGCACGGCTCAACAGACGGTTTTCGTATCCTTTCCGCTCGTAGAGCTTCCGGTAGAGGCTGCTGGTGAGGAGAATGGAAATATACTGGTCGCCCGTCACCACGTTGCACATAAATCCCGTCCCTACCGTAGCTCCTACTAACGTAACCGCCCGGTGAGCCAACCGCGCGAACAGTTGGGTCAGGCTCCGCAACATGCCGCTTCCTGCCAATACGCCTCCGAACGTCACCGAACAGATAATCAGGAACACCGTATTGAGCATCCCCGTCATGCCTCGCGTGGAAATCAAGGAATCTATCGCCGCATTGCCGGTCTGAATGGCGGTAGAGCCGTAGAACGTCACGGTTATCCCCTTGCAGGCATCCCAAAACGAAAGTCCGGCGTATTCCGAGGCAGGCAAGCCGGGATTCGCCACCGCCCATACCGCCTGGGGCTGGAAGATAAGGGCAACGATAGCCGCCATTACAACCGCACAGAAAAGCGTAAGCACGGCAGGCACTTTCTTGACTATCAACACGCCCGTAAGCACCGGAACAACCAACGACCAAGGGGTGATATGAAAAGTGCCTTTCAATGCCGCGGCAAATCCATCGGTTTGCGACGCTTCTACCGACGGATGCATCAGGCTCGCCACAAGGAAAACAATCAGGGCAATGGTGAGCGAAGGCACCGTAGTAATCATCATATACCGGATGTGGGTGAAAAGCGGGGTGCCCGAAGAGGAAGAAGCCAACACCGTGGTATCGGACAAGGGGGAAACCTTATCGCCGAAATAAGCGCCCGACACGATTGCGCCAGCCGTCCAACCGGGGTCGAAACCTTGGGCAATGCCTATCCCTATCAAGGCAACGCCGATGGTCGCGATGGTCGTCCACGAGCTTCCGGTCATCAACGACACCAAGGCGCATATCACGCAAGCCGCCGCAAGGAATACCGCCGGATAGATGATTTCCAGCCCGTAACAAATCAAGGCGGGCACAATGCCGCCCACCATCCACGTGCCGGCTATCGCGCCGATAAGAAACAGGATAAGGATAGCCGAACCTACGGCACGGATGTTGTCTAAGATGCAAGTCTCCAGCCTGTTCCACGAGGCTTTGTAGACAAACATGGAGATTGCCACCGTGACCGCCGATGCCAGCAACAAACACACTTGGCTTCCGCCCAAAAGCGCGTCTGCCCCGAATATCTTGATTATAACCACTAACGAAAGGGTCAGCACCCCAAAAGGTATCAACGACACTTGCCACGAAGGCAGTTTCCGCAAGGTAGATTGCACTCGCTCGTCTTTATTCATCAGTCTTTATTTTTGTATACAAAAAATAATCGAACACAGAGACACAAAGGCACAGAGTTTAATTTATATCCAAATTAGTTGTAGGGGCGTATCGCATACGCCCGAATGCAACCACTTATCTATGCGAATGTTTTCAGGGCGTATGCGATACGCCCCTACATTGTTTTTTGCGTCTCTGCGTTCAATTATCCAATCATTATCCGCGCAATTGCTTGTCCATAGCCGCAGCGGCACGGCGTCCGTCTCCCATGGCGAGAATAACCGTAGCGCCTCCGCGCACGATGTCGCCTCCGGCATAGATAGTGGCGATAGACGACTGCATGTTTTCATTTACAGCAATCGTGCCTTTACGTCCCAATTCCAAGCCCGGAATCGAGTTGGGCACAATCGGATTAGGCGATACGCCTACGCTGACAATCGCCATATCGATATCCAGCGTAACGGTCGCGCCGGGGATAGGCACGGGGCTGCGGCGTCCCGAAGCGTCAGGCTCGCCCAACTCCATTTTCTGAAGCACCACCTGCTTTACGCGGCCTTGCTCGTCGGCAATGTATTCTATCGGATTGTGAAGAGTCATAAATTCCACACCTTCCTCCTTGGCATGTTTCACTTCCTCGATACGGGCAGGCATCTCGGCTTCCGAACGGCGGTAGACGATAATGGCACGTTCGGCTCCCAAGCGGCGTGCGGTGCGCACGGAATCCATTGCCGTATTTCCGCCTCCTACCACTACGACACGCTTGCCGAACGTCACCGGCGTATCCGAATCCTCGCTTGCCGCATCCATCAGGTTGACACGGGTGAGGTATTCGTTCGAAGACATGATGTTGATAGAGTTCTCTCCGGGAATGTTCATGAAGTTGGGAAGTCCCGCTCCCGAAGCCACGAAGATACCTTTGTATCCCTCTGCCTGCAGGTCTTCCACCGAAATGGTCTTGCCCACGATGCAGTCTTTCACAAACGTTACGCCCATCTTCGCCAAGTTGTCAATCTCGACATCCACAATCTTGTTGGGCAAACGGAATTCGGGAATACCGTATTTCAATACGCCACCGATTTCGTGCAATGCTTCGAATACCGTCACATCATAACCCAATTTAGCCATATCGCCCGCAAACGACAATCCGGCAGGACCCGAACCTACTACCGCTACCTTGATGCCGTTCTTTTCGGCTATCTCCGGCACGGAAATGTTTCCGCTATCCCGTTCGTAATCTGCCGCGAAACGTTCCAGATAACCGATAGCCACGGCTTCGTGACCCATTTTCAGGTGAATGCACTTCGATTCGCATTGCTTCTCTTGCGGACACACACGCCCGCATACAGCCGGAAGCGCGCTGGTCTGCTTCAACACCCGTGCCGCTTCGAGGAACTCGCCCCGCTCGATGTTCTTGATGAATCCCGGAATGTTAATGCCTACGGGGCAGCCTTCCATACACGACGGATTGGCGCAATCCAAGCAACGTTTGGCTTCGGTCAATGCCTGCTCTTCGTTCAGACCGAGGTTTACCTCTTCTTTCCGGCGGTGCGAACGGTATTCGGGGTCTAATTCGTTCATCTTGACACGCGGAATCGCCGTGCGTTCCTTGGGCTTCATCGACTTGCGCAATGCTTCACGCCACGGCGCGTTACGGTCGTCCAACGCCTTTGTAGCTTCACACTGGTTCGGGTCAACCGGGTCGAGCTTATGAATTTCCTGCCGCTCGATATCACGGAATGCGCCCATACGTTTCAGCATCTCGTCGAAATCTACCTGATGTCCGTCGAACTCCGGACCGTCTACACATACGAACTTGGTCTTCCCGCCTACGGTGATGCGGCACGCGCCGCACATGCCCGTTCCGTCCACCATGATGGTATTGAGCGACACATCGGTCGGAATCTCGTATTTCTTAGTGAGCAAGCAGACGAACTTCATCATGATTGCCGGCCCGATAGCGAAACACTTGTCCACCTTCTCGCGCCGGATGACTTCTTCCACGCCTTCGGTCACTAATCCTTTCTTTCCATACGAGCCGTCATCGGTCATGATAATCACCTCGTCGGAGCTTTCGCGCATTTCCTTTTCCAAGATAATCAGTTCCTTGGTACGTCCAGCCAATACGGTAATCACCCGATTGCCCGCAGCCTTCAATGCCTGTACGATAGGCAACATCGGCGCCACGCCTACTCCGCCTCCGGCACAAACCACCGTACCGAAATTCTCGATATGCGTAGCCTTGCCCAAGGGACCCACTACGTCGGTGATATAATCGCCTTCGTTCAACTCACACAAACGGGTGGACGACAACCCCACCTCTTGTACCACTAAAGTTATAGTACCTTTCACCGGGTCGGCACCGGCAATAGTCAAGGGCATACGCTCTCCTTTTTCGCCGACACGCACGATAACGAAATGTCCTGCCTTGCGGGATTTGGCAATCAAGGGTGCTTCTACCACCAGCTTGAACACCTTCTCCGAAAAATGTTCTTTTGAAATAATTTTATTCATTGTCTATGTAAATAAGTTAGTTTTCAGCCGTTGCAAAGTTAGGGTTTTCAGGCACATTTGCCAACCAAATACCAAGAAAGTAGCATTTTTTTTACGAAAGAATACGAAATATTCGGGTGAAAAGACAATTTGATAGAAAATAAAACCTATCTTTGCCGTCAATACAAATGATTCTATAACTATGACCGAGAGACTGAAAACGATAAAGAAATTGATTGATGAGGGAAAAACCTCTACTGCTATCGACCAATTAAACCTGTTCCTTGCACAAAATTCCCAAGACGCAGACATGGCTTATTACCTCTTAGGAAACGCGTTCCGCAAGCAAGGAGACTGGCAAGGCGCACTGAACAATTATCAGGAAGCTATCGACATCAATCCGGACAGTCCGGCGGCAGAAGCCCGGAACATGGTGATAGACATCCTCAATTTCTATAATAAAGATATGTTTAATCAATAAAAAGATAAGATTTACTATGGCTAAAATGAAAGGTGTAGTTATCGTGAATACAGAACGCTGCAAAGGATGCAACCTATGCGTAGTAGCCTGCCCGTTGCACGTTTTGTCACTGACCTCTAAAGTTAATCAAAAAGGATATAATTATGTACAGCAGACCGTAGAAGACACCTGCAACGGATGTTCTTCGTGCGCCATCGTATGTCCGGACGCCTGTCTGACCGTGTACAGAGCAAAAGAAGCGTAAGAAACTTAAAAACTCAAGAAATATGGCAGAAGAAGTAGTCTTAATGAAAGGAAACGAAGCCATCGCCCATGCCGCTATCCGCTATGGCGTAGACGGTTACTTCGGTTATCCTATCACACCCCAATCGGAAGTATTGGAAACTCTTGCCGAACTGAAGCCGTGGGAAACGACCGGCATGGTGGTTTTGCAGGCGGAAAGCGAAGTGGCAGCTATTAATATGGTATACGGAGGAGCCGGAACCGGCAAAATGGTGATGACCTCATCATCCAGTCCCGGTGTCAGCCTCAAGCAAGAAGGCATTTCATACATCGCAGGTGCGGAATTGCCTTGCTTGGTAGTGAACGTCATGCGCGGAGGTCCCGGACTGGGAACCATCCAGCCCAGCCAAGCCGATTATTTCCAAACCACCAAAGGAGGAGGCCACGGCGACTATCATGTCATCGCATTAGCTCCTGCATCGGTACAGGAAATGGCAGACTTCGTAGGCTTGGCTTTCGAATTAGCTTTCAAATACCGCAACCCGGCTATGATTCTTGCCGATGGCGTTATCGGCCAGATGATGGAAAAAGTGGTATTGCCCGAACCTCGTCCGCGCCGCACCGAAGAAGAAATCATCGCTCAATGCCCGTGGGCAGCTACAGGACGCAAAGGACGCAAGCCGAATGTCATCACTTCGCTTGAACTCGACCCGGCGGTAATGGAACAACGCAACCTGCACCTGCAAGCCAAGTATGCGGAAATCGAAGCGAACGAAACCCGTTACGAGGAAATCGATTGCGAAGATGCCGAATACCTGATTGTGGCTTTCGGCTCGTGTGCCCGCATTGCACAGAAATCAATGGAACACGCGCGCGAAGAAGGTATTAAAGTAGGTCTGTTCCGCCCCATCACCTTATGGCCCTTCCCCAGCAAAGCCTTGGCAGAACGGGCAAAAGCAATGAAAGGCATCCTCGTTGTTGAATTGAACAGCGGACAGATGATTGAAGATGTCAAACTGGCTGTAGAATGCCGCATTCCGGTAGAACACTTCGGACGTTTGGGTGGCATCGTTCCCGACCCGGACGAAGTCATCGAAGCGTTGAAAGAGAAAATCATTAATAAGTAAACCG
Organism: Bacteroides sp. An322; assembly: GCF_002161765.1. Classification (GTDB taxonomy): domain Bacteria; phylum Bacteroidota; class Bacteroidia; order Bacteroidales; family Bacteroidaceae; genus Phocaeicola; species Phocaeicola merdavium. The sequence continues at coordinate 101,313 of NZ_NFIN01000004.1, forward strand.
ATTATGAACAAGATAGACCAAATCAGAACCGTACTGAACATCGCATTCATGATAGGAGCCGTAGCTTCTGTCGTGCTGTTCTTTACCGACGTAGACCAAACCATCTTCTTCTATGTATGCGCTACGTCTATCATCATCAAGATGGCAGAGTACGCGCTCCGATTCTCTATACGTAACCGACAAGGAGGAAAACCATGACAAAAGAAGATATAGTAAAACCCGAGAATCTGGTTTATAAAAAACCTACGTTACTGAACGACAACCCGATGCACTATTGTCCGGGATGCAGTCACGGAGTGGTGCACAAACTGATAGCTGAAGTTATCGAAGAAATGGGAATGACCGAAAAAGCCATCGGCATCAGCCCGGTAGGCTGCGCGGTATTCATGTACAACTATCTGGACATCGATTGCTTAGAGGCTGCACACGGACGTGCACCCGCTTTGGCTGGAGCTATCAAACGCTTGTGGCCCGACCGCTTGGTATTTACCTATCAAGGCGACGGTGACTTGGCGTGTATCGGTACAGCCGAAAGCATCCATGCCCTGAACCGTGGCGACAATATCACCGTTATCTTTATCAATAATGCCATTTACGGCATGACTGGCGGACAAATGGCACCTACTACCCTGGTTGGCATGAAAACGGCTACTTGCCCTTACGGACGTAATCCGGAAATACACGGTTATCCGTTGAAAATGACCGAAATAGCCGCTACATTAGAAGGCACCTGCTACGTGACACGCCAATCGGTACAAAACGTCGCGGCTATCCGTAAAGCCAAGAAAGCCATCCGCAAAGCTTTCGAAAACTCCATGCAGCACAAAGGCTCAAGCCTGGTAGAAATCGTTTCAACATGTAACTCAGGTTGGAAAATGTCGCCGGATGCTGCCAATAAATGGATGGAAGAAAACATGTTCCCGTTCTATCCGTTAGGAGACTTGAAAGATACGACATCAGAAGATAAATAACCCCCTAAATTGAAACGTATGAAAGAAGAAATCATCATAGCAGGATTTGGCGGACAAGGTGTCTTGTCTATGGGCAAAATCCTTGCCTATTCCGGACTGATGGAAGGCAAAGAAGTAACATGGATGCCTGCCTACGGTCCTGAACAACGCGGAGGAACCGCAAATGTAACTGTCATTATCAGCGATGAGCGCATTTCGTCTCCGATTCTGAGCAAATACGATACCGCCATCATCTTGAACCAACCGTCGCTGGCTAAATTTGAAGATAAGGTAAAGCCTGGCGGCACATTGATTTACGATGGCTACGGCATCATCAACCCTCCTACCCGGAAAGACATCCATGTCTACCGCATTGACGCCATGGACGAAGCCAATGAACGCAAAATGGCAAAGACATTCAACATGATTGTATTGGGCGGCCTGTTGAAACTCCGTCCCGTTGTTTCAATTGAAAGTGTCATAAAAGCCTTATATAAGACATTGCCCGAACGTCACCACAAATTGATTCCGATGAATGAAGAAGCCATCCACATCGGCATGGATATCATCAAGGAAATGAAATAAGCATAAAGATTGAACACAGAGACACAAAGACACAGGAATTCTATTTTTTTCTCTGCGTCTCTGTGTCTCTGCGTTCATTTTTTATAATAAATACAAACTCCGTCCGCAACTTACTTGCATTTCGTTTTTCTTTTGTATCTTTGCCTCCATTATGAAGAAGATACTTTTTATAGCAATCATAGCATTAATATGCGGTACATTATCCGCACAAAACACATTGCAGAACCAGTTTTCTAACCAATTTGGAAGTTCTGCTTCAGGAATAGACCGGAACAATTACGACCGTAACGGCAACCCCATTGATACTACGGCTGTAAACGATGCCAGCACCATACCTATCGGACTGACATCGTGGAAAATCGATGCCCGTTTCGGAAACCGTACAGAAGTGCCCGTTGACACGTTGCAACATGGATTTCAAAACACAAATGACACAGGAGGACCAACAGGACATTACACTTATTTGGGTAATTTAGGTTCGCCTCGTATTGCGCATGTCTTCTTCGACCGCAAAGATGCCAGCCAATTCTTTTTCTTTGACCCATACGATTATACAGTTCTCCAACCACAGGATGTGACTTATACCAATACCAAATCGCCTTTTGTCAACTTGACCTACTATAAACAAGGAAGCAGCCGCGACGGAGAAGAACGCTTTAAAGCCTATTTTGCCGTCAATGCCAACAAGCGGATGGGCTTTGGATTCAACATCGATTATGTGTACGGTCGAGGTAAATATGCACATCAATCAACGGCTTTATTCAACGGAAACCTTTTCGCCTACTATCTGGGCGACAAATATAACATGCATTTCAGCTTCATCAACGACAACCTGAAGGTAGCGGAAAACGGCGGTATTACCGATGACCGCTATGTCAGTGCTCCATTGGATATGGCTGAGGGAGGAAGGACATACGCAAACAGTGAAATCCCGACCAACTTGACCGACATTTGGAATCACAGTACAGGATATCACGCTTTCCTTACCCACCGCTATAATTTAGGGTTTTACCGCGATAATCCCAACGAAAACGATACGACCACAACTCAAGTGTTTGTACCTGTAACCAGCTTTATGCATACGGTAAAAGTGGATATTGCCAAGCGGAAATATATCTCGCAAAACGAAGAACAAAACCGGGAATATTTCCTGAATAACTTTTTGCCTGACATTGACCAAGACAAAACCGACTACCTTGCCGTAAAGAATACCTTCGGCATCTCACTTCGCGAAGGCTTCAATAAATGGGCAAAAGCCGGACTTACCGCTTTTGTCTCACATGAATTCAGACGCTTTACGATGACTGATACCCTTTCGGGAAACCCCGGACAACGTATTCCTACCGACTATACAGAAAATGTAATCTCCGTAGGAGGTCAATTGATTAAAGAACAAGGAAAAATGTTCCATTACAACGTAACAGGCGAATTTGCCCTGATAGGAGAAGATGCAGGAGCTTTTTCGGTAGAAGGAAACGGGAACATGAATTTCCGGCTTTTCAACGACACTGTCCGTTTAGAAGCTAATGCCTACATCAAAAACTTGAATCCGACCTTCTATTACCGCCATTTCCATTCGAAACATTATTGGTGGGACAACAATGATTTGTCTAAAATCATGAAAACCCGCATCGAAGGCAAATTAAGCATCGACCATTGGCGCACTCAATTAAAAGCAGGAGTAGAGAACATTACAAACTACACCTATTTAGATAATACATCAGTTGCAGAAGGAGGAGGAGAAGAGTCAGAAACTCCCGTTTCGCACCTAAACAATGTAGGAGTAGCACAACATTCGGGAAGCATCCAAGTGTTCAGTGCCTCGCTTCGCCAAGACTTTAAATTAGGCATTCTGCACCTTGATAATGAAGTGACTTACCAAACATCCAGCAACCAAGATATTCTGCCACTCCCGAAATTGGTGCTATACCATAACTTATACCTCAGCTTCGGATTGGCAAAAAAAGTCTTGAAAGTAGAAATGGGTGCCGATGTGCGTTACTTCACCGAATACTATGCGCCCGACTATGCTCCGGCTATCGGACAATTTTACTTGCAAAATAAAGATACACGATACAAACTCGGAAATTATCCGCTCGTGAACGGATATATCAACCTTCACCTGAAGCGTACCCGTATCTTCCTGATGATGTACAACTTGATTCAAGGACAAGGAGAACACAGCTACTTCTTCGCTCCCCATTACCCCTTGAATCCGCGTTTGTTCAAAATCGGCATTTCATGGAATTTCTTTGATTAACCGTTGCTTATGCGAAAAAAATTTGTTCAATATGGAGTCATAGCACTTGTCGTTATAATAGGCATTATTGCACTTAATACCCAAAAAGAAGAAAAGCCGTCTTACCAACCGCGTGACTATGCTGAAATTATCGAATCGGGCGTGTTGCGTGCCGTAACGGAATACAATGCCATTAGCTACCATGTGGCAGACGATACCTTACAAGGATTCGACTATGAATTGTTGCATGCCTTTGCCGCTGACCAAAAACTCAAGTTGGAAATAACCCCCGAAATGAGCTTCGAGCAACGGCTAAAAGGAGTTATTGAAGGGAAATTCGACATTCTTGCAACAGGAACCGTTATCACAACCCAATCGAAAGACACGTTGCTTTTTACCCACCCTTTAGCTTTAAGCAAACAAGTGCTGGTGCAACGTAAACAAGAAGAAGGAGAACCAGATAGTACTTACATTACAAGCCAACTGGACTTGGCTCATAAAAAATTGCATGTCATTAAAGGTTCTCCTGCCCTGCTCCGGCTTCACAACCTGATGAATGAAATTGCAGACACCATTTACATCGAAGAAGTAGCCCAATACGGTCCAGAGCAATTGCTTGCCATGGTGGCTGGAAAAGACATTGACTATGCCGTATGTGACGAAAACATCGCCAGCCAATTGTTACCACGTTTCCCTAACTTAGACATCAACACCGCCATAAGCTTCACACAATTTTACGCATGGGGAGTAAGCAAACACGCTCCTGTCTTGCTCGATAGCCTCAACCTTTGGCTAGACCAATTCAGCAAGACCAAAGCTTACCGTCAACTGCAACAAAAATATTTTAACTGATATATACCTTATAAATATGATACAATTAGACACCGTAAACTGGGGCTTTATCGGGTGCGGAGAAGTGACCGAGAAGAAAAGCGGCCCCGCCTTCAATATGATAGAAGGCTCGAAAGTAGTTGCCGTCATGAGCCGTGACGAAGAAAAAGTTAAATCGTATGCCCGTCGCCATAATATTCCACGCTGGTACACCGACGCGCAAGAACTAATTGGAGATGAAGATGTTAACGCCATTTATATTGCCACTCCGCCTTCCTCACATGCCACGTTTGCCATTATGGCGATGAAGGCAGGCAAACCCGTCTATATCGAAAAACCGATGGCAGCCACGTATGAAGACTGCGCCCGCATCAACCGCATCTCACAAGAAACCGGCGTGCCTTGCTTTGTGGCATATTACCGCCGTTATTTGCCTTATTTCCAAAAAGTACGCCAACTGGTAGAAGAAGGAGAAATAGGCAATGTCATCAATGTACAAATCCGTTTCGCACAACCTCCGCGCGACTTAGACTATAACAGCACCAACCTTCCCTGGCGCGTACAGCCCGATATAGCTGGAGGAGGTTATTTCTACGACTTAGCTCCTCATCAATTGGATTTGTTACAAGAAATGTTCGGCTGCATCTTGGAAGCGGAAGGCTACAAGAGCAACCGGGGCGGATTGTATCAAGCAGAAGATACCATCAGCGCTTGCTTCAAATTCGAATCCGGACTGCCCGGTTCCGGATCTTGGTGTTTTGTTGCACACGAATCTGCCAAAGAAGACCGTATTGAAATCATCGGAGACAAAGGCATGATTTGCTTCTCTGTCTTCACCTACGAACCTATCGGATTGCATACCGAACGAGGGCGCGAAGAGATTTTGCCACAAAACCCGCCTTACGTACAGCTTCCGCTCATCAAAGCCGTGGTAGAACACCTGCAAGGCAAAGCCATTTGTACCTGCGACGGCATCAGCGCAACCCCAACCAATTGGGTCATGGACCGCATCTTGAATAAATTATAAACAAATGCAGCAGGCTTCACAGAAATACAGCAAGTACTTAAACGGCACTTGCTGTATTTCTTCGTTAAAGAATTCAATCGAGCTACGATAAATTCAAAACAGCTTCTTATAGATGCAATGGAAAAACATGACTATTTTTCATTTTTACATCTACATACCCAAAAGTTCATAAACGAACTAAAAAACAGATTGAATTCAATATCACTTTCAGACAATGATTTATTACAAAAACAATAATTTTATCCTATACCATGGAGACACAATGTGCCTGCTTAATCAACTAAAACAAGCCAATTACCAAGCAGACATGATATTTGCCGACCCTCCTTATTTTCTTTCAAAAGGTTTTACTATAAAATCAGGAAATAAAACAAAATGCTTCGACAAAGGTGAATGGGACAGAATACGTCCGTTAGAAGAAATCAACAAATTTAACAAGGAATGGCTCTCGCTATGTAGAGACTGCTTAAAAGATAATGGTACTATATGGGTTAGCGGAACTTACCACAACATCTATTCTGTAGCTAATTGCATGACACAATTAGGTTATAAGATATTGAATATTATCGTATGGCAAAAGCCCGATGCGCCAACCACATTATCACATTTGCATTTTAACTTTTCTGCTGAATATATCATTTGGGCTAGAAAAGACAAAAAACATATACATTTCTTCAATTATGAATTGATGAACCAACTTAATGGTGGAAAACGAATGTCTGATGTCTGGAATATTCCAACCGTAGGAAGCTGGGAAAAACATTTCGGTAAACATCCTACTCAAAAGCCACTACGTTTACTTTACAGAATAATCCTCGCTTCTACAAAAGAAAATGACTCTATATTAGATCCTTTTGCAGGAAGTTGCACAACTGGAATTGCAGCAAACTTACTTAAACGAAATTTTATCGGCATAGATCAAAGCGAAGAATTCCTCGCTTTAGGCATCAAACGAAAAGAAGAAATCTGTGATAAGATTGCAGCAAAAAAAATCTTTCAAAAAATGTCTGAGAATCCGAATGAAATAATGGTTATAATTAATCATGCAAGAGAAAACCGTAAGCATTCGATAAACTACAGTCATTAAATATCTATATAATGATAGCGACTGTTACTATTGGATTCATAGTGACAGTCGCTATAGTTTTGTTGAACCTGTATGTTGACGTTGTGGTTAGTTAGTGGATTCTACAGTTTGTTTGGTCAACAGGCTCTCCGGATGTTGCAGTTTCCATTTGTGCGGAAGAAGGTTAAGCAGTTCCTCATCAGCGGACTTCTTATGATACGGCATTTGGGCAATGATATCCTTCAGGTAATCCCTTGGGTTCACATCGTGTGCCTTGCAGGTGGCCAGCAGGGAACAGATTACAGACATGTTAACGGCAGCCTCGTGATTGCCGCAGAAGAGATAGTTCTTGCGCCCCAAAGTAGTAAGCATTCTAAGAAATACACATCCTCACGCAGATATATGCATGCATTATCTCAACTTACCAGAGGCTGTATATAAAACAATCACGGAAATGCATCTGAAAAAATCCATTGCATTTCCGTAACTGCATATTGACATAATGAAGTCAAAGTCAATCGAATAAATCAGCCAGTTTTTCTGCTAACGCTTCTCCTCTCAGATTATCACCGACCATCCGACCTTCGGCATCTATCAGATACATGGTCGGAACAGCTCTTACCTTGTAAAGCTTTGCCACTCCGGTTTCATCCAAGAAGTTAGGCCATTTCAACTGTTCTTCTTTTACAGCTTTTTCCCAATCGGTTTTTTTCTTATCAATGGAAATACTAATTACCTCAAAACCTTCAGAAGCGTACTGTGCATAAAGTTTTTTGATATTAGGAATTTCCTTGCGGCACGGATTACACCACGATGCCCAAAAGTCAATCAGGATGTATTTCTTTCCTTGGCAGAGTTCTTGGAGAGTGATTTCTTTTCCCGATGCATCTTTTACCATAAATTCAGGCATCTTATCACCAATTTTACCAGTCGGGTAAAGTTCGTCTTTCACCAGTTTTCCATAATAAGAGGCTTGTGCGGCAGGTGAGAGTTCTTCGTACCACGAGCGCATGCCTTCGTTCATGTAAGAAGTGAGCGAAATCATCAGCAACGGTCCCCAGTAAGTGTCCTTGTTTTCCATTACCGTTTGGTGATAAACAGAATCTACGGTCTGGAAGAAACGCATTTCATCTTCTGCCATTTGCTTACCGGCCTCGCTTGCACGCAACTCTGCCACTTTTGCCTGGTCTTTTGCCTGATAGGCTTCTTGTATAGCATCGAGGAGAGCTTTATGTTCTTGCTGGTTGGCATTGAATAGAGAATCCATACGACCGCGTACCGCCATCAGCGAATCGTAACGGGCTGTCAGGGGAGACCCACTTACGGATAACTTGTCGAGACTATACGAGGGAGTTCCATTCACATCTTCCGATACAACCGCACCTTTGATTTCGATAGCTGTATTTTCCAGCATCAGGCGGCGCGAGCCGTAAGCGTCTTTTACGGTAAGTAATACGGCGCGGGGTTCTTCCATTTTCCCGATAAAGGTGAATTTGCCTCCGATTGCCAGAGTGTCGGCTATCGGGTCACTTTTTTCGTGACATACTGGCATGAGTTGCACGTAGGCACTGTCTGGAAGTCCTTCAATCGTTCCACTTATCAGATAACCGTCTTTAGGGGCTTGGGATGTACAAGCTGCCGTAAGGGTTCCCAGCAGCAAGATTTGCATTAAGTTTGTTACTTTCATACTTGTTGTTTTATGTATTTTTATTTAGACACGTTTTGTTGAATGCTTCCGTTTCCGGGATTGTTAATAGCACCTGCCGGGAAAGGCATTGTCCACAGATGAGAATCCGGACGAAGCGTATAAGTTTCACCTTCGTAGGTTTTCGTCATGGTGCGTGCATACGTACCTTCTTGGTTGAAGCGGCGTGCATCGGCAAAGGGTACAATGGAGAATATCAGTTCATTGTCTTTGGTACGGCGAATCAGTTCGATAGCTTCGGTTAATGTCGAGGCAGTCAGCGGCTGGTATACTTCGGGACGGATACGGGTTTGGCGCACAGCGTTCAGGGTGTTCATCGCTTCTGTGAAATCTCCTCCTTGTGCCAGACGTGCCTGGCATTCTGCCTTGATAAGATAAACTTCTGTAGTGGTCAGTCCTCCCCAGTTGAAATAACCGTTTCCTACTCCACGGTAGTACGTGTCTTGGTTTTGCGAATAAAGTTTCCAACGGGATAAGAAACGTGCATCTCCCTCTTCAAAACGTTCGGCACGCTCTACCGGTATATTGAGTTCATTGGTCGTGTAGTTTGGCGAACCGTTTCCGCAACGGAAATAATAGTTCTCCACATACGAGTAATCGGTAGGTGTGGGTAGTCCGGTATAGTCTTCCGGATTCTCAATCGTGGAACGATGTTCATCGTAATAAGCGTTCCAGTCGTAAAGCTGGTCATTTTGTCCAAGAGCTAAGTTGGCATAGCTTAATGCTTCGCTGTAATTCTGCATCTGCAAATATACACGTGCCAGCAGGGCGTATGCGGCGCCCAGATTGGGATGAAGCACGGTCATCGATTGTTCGGGCAATCCTTCGCCGATAGCTTCCTGCACTCCTTGGATGATGAAGTCGTATATGGCTTGTATGGTTACTTGCTGCGAAGGGGCGTTGATATTGGCGCTTGTAATGAGAGGTACGCTCCGCTTTTCGCCGGCGGTTGCCGCATCATACGTATCGGCATAATAGTTTGCCAAGACGAAATAGCAAAGCGAACGGATAACTTTGGCATAAGCGATGACTTCCGCCCGTTCGGCATCAGTAGCTTCGGTGGCAGAAGGCACGTTCTCTATAATCAGGTTGCACGAAGAGATAGCAGCATAAAGTTGATAATATGTACTTTCATCGGCATTGTTCAACAAGATACGATCAGCAGTCTCGTCCCACATGTAGTTGGCGCGGGTCAGGGTGGGGCTATTCAGGTTAGAGACCGTTACGTAATAGTCATTCAGCAGGTAAAGGGCGTTGCTGATGGGCGTTTGACCGATGGTGTATTCATCGCGCAGCAGGGCTTCGTAATCGGCAAGGGTGGTCGGGATTTTATTGCCTTTCGGCACGATGTCCAGGTAATCGTTGCAAGAACTGCACATTACGCAGCACATCAACACGCATGTATAGATAAGTTGTTTCATAAGTTTCATTGTCGTTAGAGTTAAAAGTTCAAGTAAATGCCACAGAGGTAATTCGGCTTGGCATAGCCCCCCAGCAAGTATTTGGCATCATCACTTTTGGCTACGGTAAACGCGTTTTCCATGCCTATCATGATGCGTGCGTTTTTTACATAGAGTTTGCTGCACACACTGGCAGGCAGGCGGTAAGTGAGCGATAAGTTTTTCATCCGCCAATTGCTGGCGTCGATGACATTGACCGATGAGCGTGCATACATATTATAATAGTTGTAGTTGTAAAGCTCGCTTTCCGAAGAAATGTAGCGCGGCACATCCGTATGTGCTTCGTCACCGGGCTGCTGCCAACGTTCGGCAATGCGCTTACTTACAGGACCCATGCCTGAAAGATAAGCCACGTTAGTATTGCGCATTTTGTGTCCGCCTTCGAAAAGGAACTGTGCAGCCAGTTCCCAGTTGCGCCAACGCAAGGAGGTATTGATGGCTCCGCTATAGACAGGTACCGTAGTTCCTAAATAAATAAGGTCTTCTATTTCGGTCGGTTCCATGTCGGTAAACAGGTTCCCTTCCGCATCATAGACTTGCGGTGTACCGTTTTCGCTCAATCCCGCCCACTTGTATCCATAGATAGCATTATACGGGTTTCCTACACGTGGATAGGCAGAAGGATAATCGATGACAAGATACGAAACCGGCGCTTCTACATTGACGTATGTCACTTTGTTCTTGTTGTATCCCAATACACCGCCGATGTCCCATGTCCAATCTCGTGTGCTGATGGCGGTGCCTGAAAGCGAAAGTTCGAATCCTTGGTTGGTCATCTTTCCGTTGTTGATGGTATAGGTGCTATATCCCCAGCCTTCGGTAGGCACACCGTTTGTATTGGCAAGCAAATCGGAACCTTTCTTATTGTAGTATTCGATAGAACCGTTCAGCCGGTTTTTCAGGAGGGAGAAGTCAATACCGATGTTGACAGTAGTGGTTTTCTCCCAACGCAGGTCGGGGTTTGGGCGGCTTTGTATGCTTCCCGAAATGCCGCCTACGTGCATGTTGTTGCTGTAATAAGCTGTCATGTAGGGAGCCGAGTTCTTGGCGATGTTGCCGCCGATACCGTAGCTGAAGCGCAATTTGAGCATATTTACCCACTCTACATCGTTCATGAACTTTTCATGGTTGACGTTCCATGCCGCACCTACCGACCAAATGGGGCGTTTCTGGTATCTCGAACCGGTGGCGAACAGGTTTGTCTTGTCCCATCGGATGCTGCCGGTCACGGTGTATTTGCCGTCGTATGTATACGCCGCGTTGCCATAAAATGATACGTACCGGTTGGTAAGCTCACGGATATAAGCCGCATTACTGGTGCCGAAGCTGCCCCATCCCCAAATGCTGCCCATGGTGCTGAGCGCGGCTTGGTCGATGAGTGAATACGTCAGCAGGTCGGGGTCGTAATTATATAAGGTGCGGTTGTCATAGTTGTTCTTGTTCTCGCGCGTCTCGGTTCCGAAAAGTGCCGTTACCTCATGTATGCCGCCGAATGTCTTGTTGAAATCCAGTTGCTGGCGGAAGTTATAGGCATGGGTTACATTTCCCGAGGTAAAGAAGATATTGCCGTAAGGGATATTGAACGTAGCCATACCATCACCGTTTGCCGAGGCGTATGTATTGATGGTATTACGCACATCATACGATTCCTTATTCTGGAGTTGTTCGGTCGTATAATTCGCATATTCATATTGGAACGAAGCCGTATATTTCAGCCAGTCGGTAAACTTAAAACTCAGGCGAGCGAAAGTACGATTGCTGAAATTACGATGGTCTGTCAGATTCATTCCAGTTTCGTCCAATGGCGTAATATCAAGGTTGTACAGCCCGTTGGAAACCAGCGTACTTATTTGTGATGCGTTGTAACGGTCTTCTTGTCGGTTGGTATACCGCGTGCCGTCATCGTTCATCAATCCGTCGTAAGGCATGAACGTATAGCCGGGCGAGAAAAGACTGTAACTTTGCGTTGTACCGCTTCCGTAATTGAGGTAAGTGCCTACCTCCAAGGTCAGCCATCGGGTAATTTGGGTCGAGTTCTGCAGGTTGATACCAATGGAGCGGTTATCCGAAAACTTGTCGCTCATCTGTTGTCCCTGATAGCTGACCGAAGCATTGAATGTGTTTCGTTCGCTTCCTTTACCGATGCTCAGGTTGTATTGTTGCGTAAAAGGATTGCGCATGCCGTAGCGTTCTATATCATCGTAATAACGATAACCGCGCGATGCCAGTGATGTCAGGCGCGCGTTCATATCGGCTTCGGACAGTGTTCCGGCATAATACCCTAACAGGGCGCGGATTCCTTGCGATGTGTAGGTATTGTCATCCAACAGGCTTTGCGCATAAGCAGAAGCCCCTTCTCCCTGCAAATTAGGATTCTGTGCTGCCCATTCTCTTTCCAGTCCTATCATAGTGGCAGCATCAGCAAGATACTTGTCGGCATAGGTAGAATAAGGCTGTACGGTAAGTGTGGCAGAGAATGAAATGTTGAGCTGGTCTTTCTTGGCACGCTTGGTAGTAATAACCACAACGCCGTTTGCCGCACGTGCTCCGTAAATGGAAGTGGCGGCTGCATCCTTCAGTACGGTAATACTTTCAATGTCTTCAGGATTCATGTCGGGCACGCTTTCTATCCAGTTGCCGTAACCATCATTGGTAGTCTTCTCTACAGGGAAACCATCGATGACATACAAAGGAGTAGTCAGTCCGTTCATGGAAGTGACTCCACGGATTTGCCCGTCGCTGAATCCTGCCACCCGTCCTTCCAGCATCGAACTGATGTCCGGTATGCGTTGGGTTTCCAGCTGATCGGCATTTACTTTCGAGAAAGCTCCTGTTGCCCGCTCCTTCGAAATGGTCTGATAACCCGTCACTACCACTTCGTCCAGCAGTTCGGTAGCAGGCTGGAGGTGAATGGCATAATCAACTGCTGCCGTCAGGCGAACCCGCTGGGTTTCGTAGCCTACAAAGGAAACCTCGATTTCTTGTGTTGATTTGGGAAGTGTCAGACTGAAATGACCGTTCATGTCTGTGATGATGCCGGCAATGGAATTGCCTTCTGCCTCAACTACCTGTTTAACGTATGCCGCAGGAAGCGGTTCGTTATTTTCATCGGTCACGATACCGTGAATGGTACGGTTATACGCACCTTGTGCCATTCCTTCAAGAGTGAGCAGCCAAATAGCTGCCAAAGTCAGGAAGAAACGGTAGCGATAAAATGTCGTTCGTTTCATACTTTCTTGTGTTGTTTAAAGGTGTTTCATTCGCTAAAATTGTTGCAATATTACAAAATTGTTTTAATATATGAAAGCAAATCCTGAAAATATTGTAACGGAATGCCACTAGAGCATCTAGAATACGTCAACCGGATATTTCTTGAATCTCCCTTTAAACATTACCAACCATCCAGTGGTTCGGCATGAAACGAATATTTCCCACTATTTCCGATAAAGAGCATGAATCAGGGAAAGCCCCCATAACAATATGCCGAGTTTGTAATGCCACAATCCTATGGAAGAGCCTGGTCCTTCCACATAAGCTACCAGCAAGATGCCCGTAACTGCCACAATCAAAAAGGCTATGGACAGGAAAAAGGTTATCAGGCGTTTGCATCTTATTCTAACATAATAAAATAAGCAAACGCATACGGCTTCATCACTCGATGAAGCCGTATGCGTTTGCTTATGAACTTGGCTTCGTTTGCCTATGCAGCCGTATGCATTTTTGACAGCATACGGCTGACAGTTTGACAAAATAAAATATCAATACTTGAAGTTCCCTTCTTTCACATATACCTTAAAGTCTTTGATGCCTCCGGGCACGTTGCTTTCCATGCGGGGCAAATATTGGATGGCGGTCAGAGTATGCTTTGCGCCCAAGTCGATTACGACCGTATGAGGATAAGCCGAACCGGCTTCGGTGCTCCAGTAAGTAGACTCTTGCAAGTCGAAAATCTTATCTGCCGAGCGGTTTACCTGCGATACGTCTTCGCTATCGGCATATTTCACCACCCACGGCTCGCGAGAGAGGCGTTCTCCGTTTTCGTCAAGGAGATACATTTCAGCAATACATGCCAAGTCTTTTCCGTCTTGCGCATTCAAGGCTTCGATGCATACATAACGTCCCGAAACCGGCTTGCCGAACTTCATTTCCTGCCATCCGTTGCCTGCCTTGAAGCTTCCGCTCAATACCGGAGTTTCGCCCGAAAGTTTCAGTTCTTCGCCTTCATTGCGGTGTGTCAACGGTTTATTTACTAATAATTGGTTCAGGATAGGTTCTTCCAAACCTTCTGTACGGGCTTCTTTCGGACCTACGATATCAAATACAAGGATTTCGTTTTCGCCTTCCTTCAACCAGCAACCCGGCATGTAAAGCGTCTGCTGAGGACCGATTTCCCAAATACGTCCGATGCCATATCCGTTCACATAAACCAAGCCTTTGCCCCATGTCTCGAAGTTCAAGAATGTATCGCCCGGCTTTTCTACTTGGAACGTAGCCCGATAGCAGCCCGGAACACGCTGGCCCTGAGCGTCTGTAACCGACTTCAACGGCTCGAACTTCAAGCCTTTATACCATTCGTAACGGTCTTCTAAGTTATATACCTTCCAGCCTTTCAGTTCGGTAGTGCGTCCGCCGTTCTTCAATGTTACGCTTCCCGTGATACCTTTGAAGTCCTTGATAGCCCGTCCGAAATTGATACGTCCCATAGCTTCTACCAAGATATCCAATTGCGCGCCTTCCTTACAAGCCGGAATATCCAATTGCTTTTCCCCGTTCCGACGGTCTAATTTGCCGATGTATTTCCCGTCGATGAAGATTTGGGCGTAATCATGAGCCTCGTCCACGGTCAGTGTAGCCGAAGCGTTTACTTTAGGCAAAACAGTCCGGTAAAGGATGCTTCCGAATCCTTGGTCGTACTCTTCCATGGTGCGGAGGGTATCATCGCTCTTCGGCTCGGGCAGGTTGGCGAATAACGGAGCCATTTCGGTAAACTCGAAAGCCAGAATGCTGATAGTCGGAATGTTATCGGGCACTTTAGCCTGCTTCTTTCCGTCCATGTACTTAGCCAATGTGGCACGCAATTTTTCATACTTCGGAGTAATTCTTCCCGATTCGCTGATAGGTGCGTCATAGTCATACGAAGTCACATCCGGCGCAAATCCGGGCGAGTTAGCACCTGCCCAGTGTCCCCAGTTGGTACCGCCGTGAGTCATGTAAAGGCTGAACGAAATACCCTTTGAAAGCATTTCATCAATGCCGGCAATCATATCATCTGCCGCACGGGTCTCGTGGTTGGCTCCCCATTTGTCGAACCATCCGCTCCAGAACTCGCTACACATCAAAGGGCTGTCCGGACGCACTTCTTTCAATGGAGCGAACTGCTCGTCGATATTCGCGCCCGTACCGAAGTTCATGGTCCATACAAGGTCATCCAACGCATTCAATTGGAAATTAGACGCCCAGTCGCATTGGAACAAGGTCACATCGCCGAAGTTCTCACGCACAATGTCGCGTATCTTGGCTACGTATTCCTTGCTTTCGCCATACGAGCCGTATTCATTCTCTACCTGTACCATAATAATAGGACCGCCCTTCTGGATTGTCAATCCTGCCACTTGGTTCGCAACTTCTTTCTCGAAGATAGCCACACGTTCCAAGAAATAAGGGTCGTCTTCACGCAAACGGATGTCTTTCTTCTTCAGAAGCCACCAAGGCAGACCGCCCATTTCCCATTCGGCACATACGTATGGTCCGGGACGAAGGATGACATACATATCGTTCTTCTGGCAAAGGCGGCAAAACTCAGCCAAATCCTTTTGTCCGGTGAAGTCGAATTCTCCCGGTTTCTCTTCATGGAAGTTCCAAAAAACATACAGGCAAATCGTATTCATGCCCAACGCCTTACATTGCTTGATGCGATGCTCCCAATAAGCACGCGGGATGCGCGGGTAATGCAATTCGGCTGCCTTTACCACAAAAGGCTCTCCGTTGAGCAAGAAAGTCCCCTTTCCTGCTTCGAATGTTCCACTCTCAGCTTTTGGCGAACACGACTGGAAGCCAGCCATCGCCCCGAACGAAAGCAGAAGCGACACGCCAATGGTTGACCATTTATTCATACATCTCTTTTTTAAGTTAACAAATAAGTTTCAATAAAGCCGTAGCCTCTCTCGACCACAAAGATACGAAAAAATAACGCTCAAAATAGAAGCAAATCTGTCAAATTACTATGGTAAACCAATCAAAAGCATCAGAAAATGTTCTTTATAACAAATAATCACTTATCTTTGTTTAGCAATTTAATTAACCTAACCAAATAAATAAAGACAAACCATGAATTACAAAAACCGAATGCTAACCTTGCTCGCATTATTCGCTTTCGCGTTTAATGCTTCTTGGGCTTTCAAACCGGAAGAAAAAGACTATGTGGGCTATCTTTTCACGTATTTCACCGGAAACCATATCAGCGAAGAAGCAATATGTTTCGGCGTCAGTATGGACGGCTATTCCTTTTATGCTTTAAATGATAACAAACCGGTGCTCGACTCGAAAGTCATCAGTTCGACCGGCGGTGTGCGCGACCCGCATATCCTGCGGTGTGAAAACGGAAACACATTTTATATGGTCGCAACCGATATGGTATCGGATAACGGCTGGGACTCGAACCGCGCCATGGTGATGCTGAAATCGAACAACTTGGTAAACTGGTCACATTCTGTCATCAACATACAAAAGCGTTATAAAGGACAAGAAAAGCTGAAACGTGTATGGGCGCCGCAAACCATTTTCGATAAAGAAGCAGGCCAATACATGGTGTATTGGTCGATGCAATACGAAGGCGGACCGGATGTTATCTATTATGCTTACGCCAATGAGGATTTCACCGACTTAACCGGAGAACCGAAACCGTTGTTCATCCCAGCCGACAAGAAATCGTGCATCGACGGGGATATTGTCTACAAAGACGGTATTTATCACCTGTTCTACAAAACGGAAGGACACGGAAACGGCATCAAGGTAGCCACTACCCATTCGCTTACTTCAGGCGAATGGAAAGAAAGCCCCGACTACAAACAACAGACCAAAGAAGCGGTAGAAGGTGCAGGCACATTCAAGCTCATCGGCCAGGACAAATACATCCTGATGTATGATGTATACATGAAAGGAGCTTACCAATTTACGGAAACCACCGACTTGGAACATTTCAAAGTCATCGACCATGCCGTAAAGATGGACTTCCATCCGCGCCACGGTACCGTTATCCCTATCACACGTGCCGAACTGAAACGCATTACTGATGAATGGGGCAAGCCTGAAGAATTGGGCGAATTGCCTCAGAATCCGGTATTGCCCGGTTTCCATGCCGACCCTGAAGTGCTCTATTCAAAACAAACCGGCAAATACTACATCTATTCCACCACCGACGGACAACCCGGCTGGGGAGGCTGGTATTTCACGGCATTCTCTTCGTCCGACCTGAAAGACTGGACATACGAAGGAGTGATTCTCGACCTGCGTTCTCCGCAAGTACCTTGGGCAAACGGAAACGCATGGGCACCAGCCATCGAAGAGAAATTGATTGACGGAAAATACAAATACTTCTTCTATTATAGCGGAAACCCGAACGACAATTCAGGCAAGCAAATCGGTGTAGCCATAGCCGACTCGCCTGTAGGTCCGTTTAAAGACAAGGGACAACCCATCATCACCGATTCACCAACCGGAGGAGGACAACAAATAGACGTAGATGTATTTACCGACCCGATGACTGGTACACCTTATATATATTGGGGCAACGGTTACATGGCAGGAGCCGAACTGAATAGCGATATGGTATCGGTAAAAAAAGAAACAATCAAAGTATTGACCCCCAAAGGCGGAAGCCTGAAAGACTATGCGTATCGTGAAGCTCCATACGTATTCTATCGGAAAGGCACGTATTATTTCTTATGGTCGGTAGACGATACCGGTTCGCCTAACTATCACGTGGCATACGGCACTTCCGATTCTCCTCTCGGTCCGATAAAGGTAGCCAAAGACCCTATCGTCACTATCCAAGACCCGGAGAAAGAAATCTATGGTCCGGCACACAATTCGGTAATACGCAAGCCCGGTACCGATGAATGGTACATTGTATATCACCGCATCAATAAAAACTACTTGGATAAAGACAAAGGTCCGGGCGTACACCGCGAAGTCTGCATCGACCGCCTGGAGTTCAACGAAGACGGAACCATCAAACGCGTCACATTAACCAAATAAATACCACACCTATGAAACACTTTGCATGGATTGCAGCCTGTTGTGCCGGCATGGGGCTGGCGCCTATGCAGGCACATGCCCAAGAAGGGTTAAGCCAACCCGATTCGATTTACTTGTTCTCGTATGCCACCACTCCCGATGAAGGACGAAGCGGACTGAAATTCGCTTGGAGCAGAGACGGAGAAGAATGGTTCAGCATCGGAAACGAACGAGGATACGTGAAATGCGATTATGGAGCTTGGGGAGCGGAAAAACGGATGATAAAACCCGAACTGTACCGCGACGCTCAAGGCGTATGGCATTGCGTATGGCAACTGAACGGAAACGGGAAAGAATTCGGACACGCCGCCTCTGCCGACCTGCTAAACTGGAAAAGACAGAGCTACTTTACCGATGCCCAATACAAGGAATATATCTCCGATGCGTGGAGCAAATATCCGCAACAGACCGCCAAGATAAATAACACGCCCGAAGAAGGTACATTGCAAAAAGTCGCTTGGTATGACGTAGAACGCCTGCAACGGTTTGCCGAAAGTTGCGAATACCGGAATCAGTTGTATAATGAGCAAACCGACCAAGACAAGACCCGTTTTGCCGACCTCAAACCTGTCAATTTAGAACTGACCGTACAACCTGAAAAGGAAAAAGCCATCAGCGATAAACTCATCGGTGTATTCTTCGAAGACATCAACTATGGAGCAGACGGAGGCTTATACGCCGAACTGGTACAAAACCGCGACTTCGAATATGTAGCAGGAGAAAACCACCGGATCAAGGAATGGGGACCTACATACGCCTGGTCTTTGAAAGGCAAAGGAGCGGAAATGAGCATACAAACCTCCTCTCCCATTCATCCAAACAACTCGCACTACTTATCCTTGAAAGTAAACCAAGCCGGAGCGGAACTGAGCAATACCGGATTTGACGGCATGGTCATTAAGGAAGGCGAGAAATACGATTTCTCATTCTTCGCCCGCACAGCCGGAAAAAGCGGAAAGGCAAAAATCAGCCTATACAGTCCTGACGGCTCTGTACTTGCCAACAAAACGGTAAGCATATCTTCTAAAGACTGGAAAAAAGTTTCTACAACCCTACAGGCAAAAGCCTCTGCCGATGCTGCCACATTGGGCATAAGCCTATTGACAGAAGGAGAATACGACTTGGACATGGTTTCACTCTTCCCTCAAAATACCTTCAAAGGACATAAGAACGGACTCCGCCCCGACCTTGCACAAGCCATTGCAGACATCCGACCGCGCTTTGTGCGTTTCCCCGGAGGTTGTGCTTCGCATGGACAAGGATTGGAAAACATCTATCGCTGGAAAAATACGGTAGGTCCATTAGAAACCCGCAAGCCCATGAAAAACATTTGGGGATACCATCAGACCATGGGAATAGGCTATTTCGAATACTTCCAGTTCTGCGAAGACATCGGTGCCGAACCTTTACCGGTAATTGCTGCAGGTGTGCCTTGCCAAAACTCGGCATGCATTCCGGGCAAATTGCTGAGCGGAGGGCAACAGGGAGGTATTCCAATGGAAGAAATGGACGCATACATTCAAGACATCCTTGACTTGATTGACTATGCCAACGGTGACCCGAAGAAAAGCCAATGGGCTAAACTGCGTGCAGAATCGGGACACCCGAAACCGTTCAACCTGAAATACATCGGAATAGGAAATGAAGACCTGATAACCGATGTTTTCGAAGAACGTTTTACCTTGATTTATGATGCCATTAAGAAACATCATCCCGAAATTACAGTTATCGGCACAGTAGGCCCGTTCTATGAAGGAACAGATTACGAAGAAGGCTGGAACTTGGCAGACCGCCTGAACGTGCCAATGGTCGACGAGCATTATTACAATACACCGGGCTGGTTTATCTACAATCAGAACTATTACGACAAATACGACCGCTCGAAATCGAAAGTCTATTTAGGCGAATATGCTGCCCACTTGCCCGGACGTCCCAATAATATTGAAACCGCATTGGCAGAAGCCCTGTATCTGACTGCTGTAGAAAGAAACGGCGACATGGTGTTGATGACTTCGTATGCACCGCTATTGGCGAAAGAAGGCTACACGCAATGGAATCCGGACCTGATTTACTTCAACAACAAAGAAGTAAAACCCTCGGTAGGATATTATACCCAATTGCTGTATGGTCAAAACTCAGGCGACCGTTACCTGCCTGCCGAAAGTAAAATTGATAACAACCGGAACGATGTACGCAGCCGAATCGCTTCTTCCATCGTGCGTGACAGCCAAACCGGAGATTTAATCATCAAGTTAGTTAATCTGCTTCCCGCAGCTGTCAACTCCCAACTGAATCTTCCGGCAGACGCCAAAGACAAGCAAGCCAAAGTAACCGTTCTCTCTGGAGACCCTGACGACCAGAATGCCAAACCGGTAGAAAAGGCTTTAGAAGCCAGTGATAAGTTATCTTATACCTTACCGCCTTACTCATTCAGCGTAATCCGGTTCTCGGCAAAAGAATAACTATCTCAAAATAGGAAGTACTCTTTTCTTGTCTAAAGGAACGAAGTGAAGAATCTCGGAAACATAAACAAAATGTACACGAGATTCTTCACTTCGTTCCCTTAGACATTACTTTTTGATAATCAGATTCTACTTTAATGTCACATTCTTTAGAAATTCACCCCTAACGTAAAAAGCAACTGATGACGGTCGTGATTTACTTTAGCAGGCAGATTAGTACGTCCTACGATAGAATTGCCATCGGTCGAGAACTGATAATCATCGAACATATAGAAATCCGACTTATAGAAATCGTACTTATAAGCCACATCACAATAGAACAAGTTGCCACGATAACCCAAGCCTAATGTCAACGTATTGCGAGCCTTCAGGTTATGATATTCCGGGTCGGTACGGGTCACATCGTAAATAATCTGATCATTCAAATTCGTCGACAAATTTGGAACATAGCGTGCCGAATTATCCTTAATTGGAGAAGTCATGTAATTATATCCTGCACGGAAACTGAACTTCGGCGTTAGTTTAGCTTCCATACCGACACGCACCGTATGAGTGCTTTGCAAGTATTTATCAACCGCTTCATTCGAAGATGCCAATTCATATCCGTCCCGGTCTTTGTACTTCGAAGCACCGTAATTCGCATACTCATATTCGGCATCCAATGCCAATACAGTGCCCACCGTTGTACCCATACTTACATTCACCTTCCAAGGCGTATTCAGCAAATAATCCCAGCCATACGCGCCCGAAGGCAGATAATCGCCTAAATTCTCACTATAATCCTCTGGCATAGCCAATACACTGGTACCTAAAGTTGATGTATACGTATCCGATAAAGCATACCATATCGGCGTATGTATAGCCAAGCCAATACGGAAAGGAGAATACTCGAAAGGACGGATTATGGCACCTAATTTCAAGTCGAACCCCGTACCTTCCGTATCAAACCAATTATTCAAGGTAAATCCTCCATTATCTTCTCCATTATCATCCACTATATTTTCTGCATACGAAGAATACCGGTGATAATTGATATCATAAACGCCTAATGTCAAACCAAAATAAAAACGGTCTTTTACGTTAAAGGAAACATTGAAATCGTATGCATTGATTCCTCCCTCTTCCCTACTATAATATTCTCCATTCTGACCGTTCCATCCCAACATATAAAAATCATCTGTAACTCCTTCATCACCCGAACTGGTCACCAATCCTGTCCGTGCTCCCATCATTCCCAAGAAAGGCGTATACAAAAATGCATCCGAACGGTAAGGATTGCCAATATTCAGCAAATTATCAAAAGCTTCCTGGGAATATACATCACCTGAACCAAGCAACATATCCTGCATCTGCCACGTCATGGAAGCGCCATTCAGATTACCGCCTGAAGAAAACTGACGGTTGAAATTAGCCAGTTTATGATAGTTGAAACCGAAATTCAAGTATCTCAAATCAGTCCGATTCCCTATTTTCATGCTATATACAATGCCGATTTGGTCAAAGGATGCCCGTGTCCGCTCATCTTTCACTATTGAGCCTCCCAAATCACTCTCCGTCATATTTTTATTGAATCCGAACGATACAGAAACATCATTGCTTCGAAACAATCCGATACCTGCCGGATTGGTACTCATCGTTGATATATCTGCACCAAGGGCACTCATTGCACCACCCATACCGACATAACGTGCCGTGCCGTTTAACTCTCCTACTCCGAAACGAGCGGCATCATATTGCGTTTGAGCAACAACAGCCGAAGCCATCATTGCCAATATTCCAAAAGAAATTATTCTTGTTTTCATTTTGTCTCTTTTTATTCTTTACCAATACCTGCATTCTACCAATTCATTTGTTAGGGGCGTATGCGATACGCCCCTACATCGATGCTTTGCGAATCTCGTATCTAATACCTATCTTCTACGGCCTCCACCGCCCGAAGAACGGCTTACGCCACCTCCGCCTCTGTTCATGCTTCCACCGCTGCTCCGGTTAAAACTTCCGCCCGAACTACGGTTGAAACTATTGCTTCGTGTCGTTGAATTGCGGTTAAACGAATTACGATTGCTATTATTATAATTCACGCTCCGGCGTGTACTGCTCGGGCGATTATACGATGAACCCGTACGGTCTACACTCCGGCTTGGACGTGTATATACACCTTGCGAACGGGAACCTGAACGTATCGTTCCTGTAGAATTGCCGCTTCGTATAGCAGTTCTTCCCGGACGGACAGATTGACTTTCACCACGTGTTCCAGAGCCTTGCACAACTCTTCCGATAGATGAACGGCGTATTGCGGTATTTCCTCTTGCTTGGCTTAAACTTCCAGTAGCAGGGCGTGAATGCGAAACACTCGTTGCATAACGTGAAGATCCGCGCGTATGCGAACCGCCTGAAGTCATATAACGTGTCGGGCGATAATCGGTAAATCCCGGACGGTGATGCCATCCTCCACCGCCCCAATAAGGATACGGATGATGATGCCACGGACCCCAATAGCCAGCGTACCAGCCGCCCCAATAGCCGCCATACCAATACGAAGAATACCAACCTCCATAATACCAAGGCGAATGCCAGCCCCAGCCATATCCCCAACGCGGACCGGCTATGCTCCAATTCCAACGCCAGTCCCACCATAACGGATTGGTATAAGTAGGGAATACATACGCATACAATCCGTCATCGTATACGTTCCAATCCCACGAAGGATAAGCGCCATACACCACGTCCCAATACAACGGACTGCTTATCGGTATGGCGTATGCCGGACTACGGAAACGGACGATACGCATGGCATATTCGTAATCATCCTGCGAGCCTTCGAAACCGTTTACCCACTCACCGCGTTCGCCGTAAGGTTTCCCCTCTATATATAAGGTATCGTTCTGCATGCTGAACGTATTCTCTCTTGATGTGTACCTGCGGTTGTACTCATCAATATCGCGCGTCTTCCCCGTCACATCCTTTACCACTACCGTTGTTGCAGGGGGAACTGATGCCGTTGTCGTTGTAGTCGTTGTTGTCTGCCTTGTCACCTGACGCACCTCTGTTTTCGTTTCCGCTTTCTTCTCTTTCTTCGGAACGAAATAAAGGTCATCGTTCTGTGCCATAGCCAGCCACGGCAAGCAAGCTATCAACAACGCAATTCCTAATCTCATTTCCACTTTCATATACCTATTCTTTTATTATTTTCTTTCATGCCTTTTTCAGCAATACAAAGTTAACAAGATTCTTCCATTTTGCAAGTAGGAAATCCCTATTTCCTGATAGGAATTTCCCTATTTTCTTCATTCGGCAAGAAGCTCTCGCACGCACGTTTTTATATTGACTTTACACACATACGGCTTCATCGGCTTACGAAGCCGCATGAATCAGCCAACACATACGGCTTCGTAAGCCGATGAAGCCGTATGCATGTAAGAGCGTTACTTATTCTTTTTTATAACGCATTATCCTCTTGCTGTTTTTTCACTCAATATCAGACTTTTAGAAAGACAAGATACAGAAAAACACAAAAAAACAGGCCCAATGTGTACAATTTGTAAAATATTACATTATATTTGCACTAAAGAAAAACATACAAACCAGACTAAAAGCTATGAGATACACAAAAGAAAACTTTTATGCAGAACATCAAAAAAACGGCTGTTCCGGATGCATTCTTTACATCTGCCTTTTGTCTCACCAACAGAAATTGGCGGAAAAACGATTATATTTTATTCTTACTGCAATACATCGGCACCTCCGGTTATTTGTAACACCTGCTTGAACAGAGGCAAGAACTGTAAACAAATTACATTGCCCCCTGATTACGAAAACAAACACAATAAACTGAAAAAATAGTGTGTAACCGTATCATTCTTTTCTGTATGCATACGTTTGCGCTATCTTGTTATATTAACCTATAAAATTACTCTTATGCAAAGTAAACTAATCACAAAAACACAAAAGCTAAGGAATTTCCTTGCCTTGGCTGCATTTCTTTTAGTGAGCACTTATGCATTTGCCCAAAACACGGTAACTGGTATTGTCAAAGACCAATCCGGACTACCGTTAGTCGGGGTAAATGTGGTGGAAAAAGGAACAACCAACGGTAACATTACCGATGTAAACGGTAAATATTCCGTAAATGTAGAACGAGGAAAGACATTAGTGTTTTCTTACATCGGATTTATCACACAAGAAATCAGAGTGAATTCAAACACAATCAATGTCACTTTGGCAGAAGATGCACAATCATTGGACGAAGTGGTAGTCATCGGTTACGGTAATATGCAACGAAAAGACGTGACAAGCTCCATCACTACTGTAAAGGCTGAAGACCTGAACGTAGGAGTCGTTACTTCTCCTGCCCAATTACTGCAAGGCAAAGTGCCTGGTTTAACTGTAGCCAATACTAGCGACCCGAACGGAGCTGCTTCTATCTCGCTCCGTGGTGCTTCTTCGCTCCGTACAGGCGAGGCTATGGAGCCTTATTACGTAATTGACGGTGTGCCAGGTGCCAGCCTCACACTTGTCGCTCCAGATGATATTGAAAGCATCGATGTGCTTCGCGACGCTTCCGCTACTGCTATTTACGGTTCAAAAGCCGCCAACGGTGTAATTATTGTGACAACCAAAAAAGGCAGCAAAAACGGACATACCAATATCAATTATAGTGGTTATGTAGCATGGGACAAGACTATGAATTCGTTAGACATGATGACAGCCGGTGAATTACTGAACTTTGCAAATGACAACGGTATCGACCTCTCACCATATTACGATGCTAACAATCCCGCCAACACAAATTGGCAAGATGAAGTGCTTCGCACCGGATTCAGCCATAACCATAACGTCTCTATTAATGGAGGAAATGAAAAAACACAATATAGTGCTTCTATCAACTTCATGGATCGCCAAGGTGTAGTACGCGGTACCAATATGGATCGTCTCAACGCTCGTTCTTTCCTACAAACCAAAGCTTTAAATGACCGTTTAGATTTAGCTTTCAGCGTAAATGCTAGCATACGCAACAGTTCTACCGGTCCTACCGGTCAATCGGGTGAAAGTGTTTTGGATGCCATGTATTATTATAGTCCATTGGTACCCGTGAAGAATGCAGACGGCAGTTGGTATCGCAATACCTCTATTTCGCAGAACTTCAACCCTGTTGCTATGATTAACGAAGACCGCTACGACACAAAAGAAAAACTGTTGCAAGGTAATGCGCAAGCTACGTTACACATCATTGACGGTTTAGATTGGCACTTAAATTTATCTTACCAAAACCAGCAGTATATTTATAGTAATTATAACAGCAGCCAATCGCAACTGCCCAGCGTATCTTCACGTAATGGTCAAGCAGACCGTACAACGGTAGAAAACATACGTAAACAGATGGAAACTTACCTCAATTGGAATCACACATTTGCCGATAAACACAAAGTGGGTGTCATGCTCGGTTATTCATGGGAACAAGCTGATAATAACGACGGTTTCGGTTTGAAGGTTTACAATTTCTACAATGACGCATTAGGCTATCACAACATGGCTATGGCCAACAATATTTCAATAACAGACATCGGTGATATAAATAACAAATACCTACTTTCTACTTTGCGTATGATTTCGTTCTATGGTCGTGTTAACTACAGCTTCAATAGTAAGTATTTGTTGCAGGCTACGGTTCGCCGTGACGGTTCTTCTGCTTTCGGTGCTAATAACCGTTGGGGTACCTTCCCTTCTGTATCTGCTGCATGGCGTATCATCGAAGAAGATTTCATGAAAGAACAAGATGTATTCGATGACTTAAAACTTCGTATTGGCTATGGTGTTAGCGGTAACTCATTGGGATTCGATGCTTTCATTGCCCGCCAAAGATATGGTTTTCCTAATAATGCTCAAAGTTTCTTCGGCTATGTAAATGCTTCAGGCACATCCGGTGATTATCGTGTTTTGGGTGCAGTCAGCAACTCGAACCCCAACTTGAAATGGGAAAAAACAGGTATGTTCAATATTGGTTTGGACTTTGGTTTCTTCAATAACCGATTGACAGGTACTATCGAATATTATAGTAAGAAAACCTCCGATTTGATTTATGATTATGATGTTTCCACCAGTCGTTATCCCTATAACAAAATGACAGCTAACGTAGGTGACATCAGTAATAAAGGTATTGAAATCACTATCAACGCTGTTCCTATACAAACCCGTAGCTTTACATGGAGTACTTCCTTAAACCTATCTCATAATAAAAACGTAGTAGAGAAACTTTCGAACGAAACTTATTCTGTAGATTATATTCCGATGGCTAATCCAGAAGTCGGCGGATATTCTACCAATGCCGAAGTACAGCGCATCCAAGAAGGTTATCCCATCGGTCAGTTCTGCCTTTGGGAATGGGTCGGCTACGGTGAAGATGGTGCCTCTATCTTTAACGACTACGACGAAGAAGGCAATCTGATTGGCACAACCGATGCTCCTGAACTGGAAGACAAACGTATGCATGGTTCAGCTCAACCGAAGATTGTTTATGGATGGAACAACGACCTGACGTGGAAGAACTGGACATTAACCGCTTTCTTCCAAGGTATGGCCGGCAATAAGATTTTCAATGCCACCCGCTGCTACTACAACAATGTCAGCTTGGTAAGCAATGGTAAGAACGTATTGGCAGAAGTGGCAAGTGAACAAAACGCACGCGACTCTCGTGCACAAGCTCCATCTGACCGCTATTTGGAAAACGGTTCTTATTTGCGTCTGGCTACTTTAACGTTAGGCTATAACTTTGGTAAGATTGGTAACTATATCAACAACCTACGCTTGTACGCTACATGCAACAACGTATTCACCATCACAGGTTACAAGGGTATCGACCCCGAAATCAGTCTAGGTGGTCTGACTCCGGGTATTGACTGGCGTAATACCACTTATCCGCGTACCCGTACATTCATGGTAGGTGTAAATGTGAATTTCTAACCCTTAATATTAAGCGATTAAAGATATGAAAACAAAAAATATATTGATAAGTGCCTTATTAGCACTGACAACCATCGGCTGTACCGATTTGGACGTGGATATTGAATCCCAATATACAGAAATGCCCGATTCAGAAATCGCCATTGAAGCCCAGATGAGTAATGCTTTCTATTCATTCCGTGCTGCCATCGGTCGTCGTTTTGATGAAGGCGTATCTTGTAACTCGGATGAGTATACAGCAGTCAGCTTTGATGGTGACTACCTGAATAACCGTGATATGGCAAATTTTTCGTTACACATGATCAGTCCAACAAACTCGGCTGCACAATTAGACGTATTCAACGAATTAATGACAGGGATTACCAATTGTAACCGTGTAATATTCGACTTGAGTGCGGGTGGCGTATCTGATGAAGACTTAGCCCCGTTGCGTGCAGCACGCGCATTCTATCACTTTATAATTATGGATCATTGGGGCGATACACCTATCATAGATCACTTATTGGGAGAAATTGAAGCAGTCGACCGTTCGCCACGTGCCGAGGTAGCCCGCTGGATTGAATCGGAATTGTTGGCGGTCCGTGATAATTGTTATGAAAATGTAGATGCTTCTACTTATGGCAAACCGACCCGCTGGATGGTTGACGCATTACTTGCAAAATTGTATATCAACTGGAATGTTTATACCCAAGATGTCACCAGTTCAAGTTGGTCAGCTGATGCGCCCAATGAAAAACTGAATGATTGTATTGCTGCCTGTGACCGTATCATAGCTTCCGGTCATTTCGACCTGAGCGACGATTACAAGACGAAGTTCATGTACACCAACGGATCGCACATCAAAGACTTTATCTATGCCATGCCGTTTGATGCAGAAACCGCACAAGGTATGACATTTGCCCGTTTCCGTACTTGGCGTCGTGGTCAGAACAGCAACGGCTTCTACAGCATTGAAATGACTAACTCTGTAGGTGGCAACATGACACTGACTCCGGAATTTGTAGAACTGTTCTGCCTGCCAAGTGACCGTCGTAACGATGTGATTGCAGGTAATACAGGTGAAAACATTGGTATGGAAACATTCGATGTATACCAGTATGACAACAATACCGGTGAACCGACTGATGTCCGCAACACTTATAACGGTGAAAATGTTACATTCACCAAAGCCATCACATTGGATCACTGGGTATATGAATATGAAGAGGATGGTAAAACTAAGAAAGACAGTACTTGGGTAGAAGGCAATGCAGACCTCAACTCTGGTGCTACACTTTCTGGTTGGACGCAAGGTTACCGCTCCATCAAGTTCTTCCCGGACATCAATGATTACAATATCTATAGCCGTAACCAAGATAATGACTTCCCTATCTTCCGTTATGCAGATGTCATCCTGATGAAATGCGAAGCTATTGTTCGTGGCGGTACACCCACCAACGGAGATACTCCGATGAGTCTGTTCAATCAAATCCGTGCGTATGTCAATGCTCCTCAAATTGTAGGAGATCCATCTTTACAAGATATCTTAGATGAACGTGGGCGTGAATTCTTGGATGAGCATTGGCGTCGCAACGACTTAATCCGTTTCGGAGACTTCGAACGTGATTGGGGATTCAAAGAAGATTTCAATCCTAATGCGAAGAATCCGCAATATCGTTTGTGGCCATTAAGTATCAATGTTTTGAACTCTAATACAAACTGGAAACAAAATCCGGGCTATTAATATTTCATAAACATTCATTTTTGATTTTCAAATAAAAGCCTTGCGCTACAGCCGTTGTCGTGATGACACCGGCTGTAATGCAAGGCTTTTATTATAACTAAGAAACGCTTATATCTGAAAAGTTCAACGTATTCTTGCCGTGAAATAAAATAAATCATTATATTTGCATTCAGAGCTATAAACATCAGGATATGAAAGAGAATTATATACGTTTCGATTGGGCAATGAAGCGGTTGCTACGCGATAAAAGCAATTATGTTGTACTAGAAGGTTTTCTCTCAACTCTATTGGAAGAAGACTTGCATATCTGCCGTTTCTTGGAAAGTGAATCAAACCAGACCGATGAAACGGATAAATTTAACCGCGCTGATATTTTGGTTGAGGACAGCAAAGGCAGACTGCTTATTATCGAAGTGCAAAACAACCGTGAATTAGATTATTTTCACCGGATGCTTTATGGAGTGTCAAAAACCATATCAGAATACATCAATTTAGGAGATGACTACGATAAAGTCCGAAAACTTTATTCTATCAATATTGTTTATTTTGACCTTGGTCAAGGTAAAGACTACGTATATCATGGGAAAACCATATTCCGTGGATTACATGACCCCAATGACGTATTAAAACTATCTGTCCGTCAACAAGAATTATTTATAGGGAAAGATGCCGGCGACATCTTCCCGGAATACTATGTATTACGTGTAAACGATTTCGATAAAGTAGCAAAAACACCTCTTGACGAATGGATTAAATTCCTCAAAACAGGAGAAATTGACAAAGAAGCCACAGCCAAAGGACTTCCAGAAGCTCGCGAACGGCTTCGAATCGACACACTCCCCGATGCAGAAAAGCGTGCCTATTACCGAGACATGGAAGCCCTGCGCTACCAACGCAGTGTGATCAAAACCGGCTGGGACGAAGGGCATACTAAAGGCTTTAAGGAAGGAGAAGCAAAAGGCAGAGCGGAAGGAATAGCAGAAGGCAGAGCGGAAGGAGAAAAAGAAAAGGCAAAAGAAATTGCAAAGAAAATGAAAGATATGGGACTTCCTGTAAAAGAGATTGCACAATATACGCAACTTACACAGGAAGAAATAACACAGTTATAACCCTATCCGCTTATACGTCAGCCGATATTTAGGCACTTCCATTCCTCTACCGTTCCTGTTTCAGAAGAGAAATTTACTCCTATTTTATATAGTCTACGCTTGTCCGACTCGTATGGACGGGCATACCCTTTCTCTTCTATCTGTGCCAATGCCTCGTCTGCTGAACCATCGCGTTTGAACTCAAAGATATAGACATAATCGGGCGTCTCTACAATACAGTCCGCACGTCCTTGACTTTGTTCCTTTTCCGTATAAACTGTATAGACGCTAATCAAACGGAATATCAGATAAAGTGTATAATGGAAATAACGCTCCTTTTCCGTTTCATCCTTCTTACTGCGCATCGTGTAGGGAATACTCGCCAAAAACGATGTGAAAAGCTTGCGAAGCTGTTCCGGCTCGCCTTGGCGTAAAGAAATGACTACACTTCTGACCCAACTGTTCAAATTCTCTTGGGGTTTTAAATAACTGGCTGCAACTAAAGAGACAAAACCACTCTTCACCTCATTGTTCGGGTAGTCGAGCAGGAACGTACCGAAGTCTCTATTATATCCTTTAATGGTCAGATAACCGCTTTGGTAAATCATCGGAAGGGGTTTCTCTACATCCGCCTTGTAATCCACAAACTCCTTATCCTCATAATATTTGCCGGTCAGTTCATTCAAGTTTTCTTGCGTATGTTGCAATAAGCGAATCAGGTAAGTTGGAGTACCGCTGGAGAACCAATAATCTTTTACATCTACATTCTTAAATGCATTCAGCAGACTGAAAGGATTGTACACGTCTACCATTTTTTTACTGAAATGGTATCCATCGTAGCGTTGCTTTAATATCTCTCTCATTTCCTCATCCGTACACAAGGCATCTTCCGCCAGTTGATGGATAGGCTCGGCAAAATAACGCTCCAATTCCTCTTGTGTAATGCCGCACAAGGTTTCAAATTGAGGTGCCATACTAATATCGTTCGGCTGATTGAATCCGCTAAACACGCTTACTTGCGAGAACTTAGTCACACCCGTCAGCAGAACAAATTGCAAATCATCGTCCGCTAGTTTAAAAGTCGAATAGAATCCCTTTAAGATTTCCCGATGGCGGGCTTCCAACAAACGCTCATTTCCATTTATCGTAGTCTTATAGCCCGTATCTAATACGTCCAGTATCGGCTTGTCGTATTCATCGATCAGCACCACGCAACGCCGTCCATATTGCTTATGAGCCTGAGCGAGCACGTATGCAAAACGCTTGCCTATATCTTTAAATTCCGTAGTCCGCCCGTATTCCTTTTCCCATGTGCTGACCGTACCTTCTATAATGTCTTCCAGCTTTCCCGATTCGGTGAAGTCTGTTCCATTAAAATCAATATGGAAAACAGGATACTCCGCCCACTCCGTCTCTAACCTGTCGATAGCAAGCCCACGGAACAATTCTTTTCGTCCTTGAAAATAACATTTCAAAGTAGAAACAAGCAGGCTCTTGCCGAACCGGCGCGGACGGCTCAGAAAATAAATCTTACCACCTTTTACCAATTGATAGATTAAGTCTGTTTTGTCAACATACACATAACCGTCACTGATTAGCTGGTCGAAACTCTGGATTCCTATTGGATACTTCATCATACACCATGTTTTAATAAATACAAAGATACTTTTTTTATTTCATCCACAAAAGCCTCAAAGCAATTTCTTCGCATGGAAAGTACACTCTTAAGTTTAAAAATACCGAATTAACAAGTTTGTAACGAGATTCGCATAGAAATGAAATAAGGGCGCAATATCGATGCAAAATCACGATTTTACTTTTGCAAACGAAATTAAACCCTAATAAACAATTATCTTATGCAAAGCAAGCTTATTACAAACAAATCCATGCTAAGGAAACTCCTTTCCTTTGCGTTTTTTCTTTTAGTAAGTACGTATGCATTTGCCCAAAACACAGTGACCGGTACCGTTACAGACAATACCGGAATGCCATTGATTGGGGTAAGTGTAATTGAAAAAGGTACTACAAATGGTAATGTTACCGACATTGACGGTAAGTACAGAATTCATGTGGAAAAAGGAAAGACCTTAGTTTTCTCTTACATCGGTTATGTAAACCAAGAAGTCGAAGTCAATTCAAATATCATCAACATTATGATGGCAGAAGACAACCAACTGTTGGATGAAGTGGTAGTCATTGGTTACGGATCGATGCAGCGCAAAGACATTACCAGTTCTATTACTACCATTAAAGCCGAAGATCTAAACGTAGGTATTATGACATCGCCCGGACAAATGCTCCAAGGAAAAGTTCCCGGACTGGTGGTAACCGGAAGCAGTGACCCGAACGCTTCACCCACTATCACGTTACGCGGTGCCTCAACCATACGTGAAGAAGCAATGGAACCTTATTATATCGTAGACGGTGTTCCGGGTGTAGACCTTTCGCTGGTATCTCCTGACGACATTGAATCAATCGATGTATTAAAAGACGCCACCGCAACAGCTATTTACGGTTCGAAAGCCGCTAACGGTGTAATTATCATCACTACTAAAAAAGGGAAAGAAGGCTCAGCCCACATCAGCTACAACGGTTATGTAGCTTTCGAGAAAGTAGCCAAAGACCTTGATTTAGCAACTGCAGAAGACCTACGCAACTATGCCACAGCCAATAACTTCGAACTCACAAGCGATAAAGGAGCCAATACCAACTGGCAAAAAGAAGTACAACGCACGGGAATCTCACACAACCATAACCTTGCGGTCAGCGGAGGCAACGCAAAATCGAACTACAATGTTAGCCTGAATTATCTTAACCATCAAGGCATCATCCGCGGTTCGGATATGGAACGTTTCACAGCTAGAGCTTTCGGTCAAACCACTGCATTGCATGACCGACTGACCCTATCTTTAGGTGTAAATGCCAGCCAAACAACAAGTAATGAGATTCCGACAGGTGGTTCCGGTGCAAGTGTCACAGACGCTATGGTATATTACTCACCTCTCCAACCGATTAAAAACGAAGACGGGTCGTGGTTCCGCTGGAACGGTGTAACCCAGTATTACAATCCGTTATCAATGATTAACGAAGACATTCAGAATACAGTATACAGAAGAATGCAAATGACCGGTAAAGCCGACCTAAAAATCATCGAAGGACTAACTTGGAGTGCAAACTTTTCGTATATGACCGACCAAAACGTCAAAAGCATTTATCATTCTACCAAATCGCAGATTGTAAACAGTAACGGAGAAGCAACACGCAACACGTACTTCAACAACATGAAAGTATTCGAAACATACGGCAACTATCAAACTACAATCAACGACAAGCACCGTCTCGGAGTAATGGTAGGTTATTCATGGGAAGAGACCAATAGTAACGACGGTTTTGGACTTACCGTAAAAGACTTTTATAACGATGCTGTAAAATACTACAACTTAAGTTATGCTAACCTCATCGACGGCATGAACGGTGTAGAAAGCGGAATGGAATCGACTTTACGCATGATTTCTTTATACGGACGTTTAAATTACTCGTTCGACAGCAAATACAACTTCCAAGCTACTATCCGCCGCGACGGCTCTTCCGCATTCGGAAAGAATAACCGCTGGGCTACATTCCCCTCTATCTCTGCAGCATGGAGATTAAGCGAAGAAAATTTCATCAAAGACTTAGATGTATTTGATGACCTGAAACTCCGTGTCGGATACGGTGTCAGTGGTAACTCATTAGGGTTTGACGCCTATACAGCCCTTCAAACTTACGGTGTATCAGGATGGTTCCAATATACCGACCCTAGTGGAGTCACTTCAAATATGCATACCATAGGAGCTACCAGAAACGCAAACCCTGACTTGAAATGGGAACGCACGGGTATGCTCAATATCGGACTTGATTTCGGATTCTTCAACAACCGTTTGAACGGTACAATCGAATATTACGACAAACGTACTTCCGACCTCATCTGGGACTACACCGTATCAACCAACCGCTATCCATTCGACAAAATGACGGCTAACGTAGGCGACATCAGTAACAAAGGTATTGAAATCACCATCAACGCCGTACCCGTTCAAACCAAAGACTTCACATGGAGCACAACACTGAACCTTTCACACAACAAGAACGTAGTGAAAAAGCTTTCCAATGAAACCTACTCAGTAAATTATATCCCCCAAGCCGATGCGGGTATCGCCGGAAACAGTGGTGTACAAATACAACGCATTATGGAAGGATGCCCAATAGGACAATTCTTCACTTACGAATGGGCAGGATATAATGAAGACGGTATTTCACAATTCTACGTACACGACCCTGAAACAGGAGAACGTACTGGAGAAACGACAACGACACCGACCGAAACAGACCAAACCAAAACAGGCTCGGCACAACCGAAAATTACATACGGATGGAGCAATGACTTGACTTATAAGAACTGGTCGCTCAACCTATTCTTCCAAGGTGTAGCAGGAAACAAGATATTCAACGCGCTGCGTGCACAATACAACTCTGTAACATTAATTACCCAAGGTAAAAACGTCTTGAAAGAAGCACTTACCGATCAACGTTACGGTGATGTAAACTCTCAATACGCATCCGACCGTTATCTAGAAAACGGAAGCTACTTGCGTCTTTCTACATTGACCCTTGCTTACAACTTCGGAAAAATATCCGACTGGGCAAACAACCTGTCCGTGTATGCAACCTGCAACAATGTATTTACTATCACAGGATATAAAGGAACCGACCCTGAAGTAGCTTTAGGAGGAATCACTCCGGGTATCGAATGGAGAGACAATTATTATCCGAATACACGCACCTTTATGGTAGGTATGAAAGTCAATTTCTAAAAATAAAAAGCTAACAATGAAAACATATATTAAAACCACATTCGCCGCAGCCGTTGTAGCATTTGCTACAAGCTGTGCAGACCTTGATGTCGAAGTCAAATCCCAATACACGGAATACCCGACCGAATCGGAAGTGGCACTTGACGCAAAAATGGCTGATGTTTATTATGCGTTCCGCAATGCATTAGGAAACAATTATAACCGCTACCAGACCTTTGCTTCAGACGAAGCAACCGGACTGAGTTTCGATGGAGACTATTACGATGGGGCAGAAAACGTAAATCCGACTTTACACAATTTTAAAGCAGAAGACGGTCCGTTGAACTGGTGGACTGATTTATCAAGCGGAATTACCCGCTGCAACAAACTGATTGCAGAATTCGAGGCTGAAGAGAACAGCGAGCAGTTCACTTCGTATATCGCTTCTGCACGTATGATGCGCGCTTTCTATCACTTCATCTTAATGGATAGCTATGGTGATGTACCTATTCTCAACAAAGTATACGGTGAAGATGAAGCAATATCGCGTAGTCCACGCAAGGAAGTAGCGGAATTCATTGAAAAAGAAATTCTTGAAAGCCTACCTTACTTAACCGAAGACAACAATGCATCTACCTACGGAAAGCCCAACAAATGGATGGCAGAAGCCTTGCTGGTCAAGCTCTACATCAACTGGGCGGTGTACACTTGTGGTGATGTGACTACGTATGATGCAGAAACGACTCCGAATAGCAAATTGAACGACTGCGTAAAATATTGTGATGACATCATTGACAGCGGCATTTTTAATCTGAACGATGAATACCGTAGCAAATTCATGTACGACAACGGCGTACAGATTGCCGACTTTATCTATGCTATGCCTTACGATTGCATCAATGCGCAAGGATTGCTCTACGGACGCTACCGTACTTTCCGCAGAATAGACGATGGTTCACCGATTGGTTATTACGGTGGGGAAATGACAAACTCATGCGCAGGTATCGTAGCCATGAATCCGGAATTTGCCGACCTGTTCACCTTGGAAGGAGATGACCGTAACGATGCCATACTGGGAGGTGCAGTGTTTGTGCATGACCCGCTCACAGGAGAAGCTACAGATGTAC
Source organism: Bacteroides sp. An322 (assembly GCF_002161765.1). Taxonomy (GTDB): domain Bacteria; phylum Bacteroidota; class Bacteroidia; order Bacteroidales; family Bacteroidaceae; genus Phocaeicola; species Phocaeicola merdavium. The sequence goes on from NZ_NFIN01000004.1 coordinate 137,663, forward strand.
CTTATATATATAATGATGTACAGCTTGAGTTTACTAAGACCATTACGTTGAAAGAAGGAGGGGAAGAACAGCTCAACGCTGGCGCAGATGGCAACGGATGGCGCCAAGGATATCGTTCTATCAAGTTCTATCCCAATCCCAACGAATATTCCCAATACAGCCGCAATCAAAGCAACGATGTTCCTATCTTCCGCTTTGCCGACATCCTTCTGACTAAAGCCGAAGCTATTTTAAGAGGTGCTACCCCTACCGGCGAAGATACTCCTCAATCGCTGTTCAATCAGATTAGAGGATATGTAAACGCCCCTTTGCTTGACCACGAACCTTCTTTGGAAGAATTGTTGGATGAACGCGGACGTGAATTCTTCGATGAAAGTTGGCGTAGAAACGACATGATTCGTTTCGGTACTTTCGAAAGCGAATACGGTTTCCACAGACAAGACTTCCCTAATGCAAACTTTGACAAAAGCCATCGCATATTCCCAGTTCCACAAGACGTTTTGAATGCCAATACCAACTGGTCTCAAAACCCTGGTTACTAACATCCTCATCAATGAACATTCATTTTTGAAATTCTAATCCCTCAGCCTTGCTTTACAATCCGTATCGTGATGACACGGAGTGCAAAGCAAGGTTTTTTTATAATTGATGCAAGAAGATTTAAATTCTTTATCTTTCGTTTTCCGTTCTCCATAAAAAAAAGTATCTTTGTAGAAAGTAAAAAAACTTACGCCTTATGACACAATCGCTATTCGGAAGATACCCTGTCGGGATTCAGACTTTTTCTGAAATCAGAAAAAATAATCTTTTATACATAGACAAGACGGAATATGTTTACCGCATGACGCATTCGGGAAAGTATATGTTTTTAAGCCGTCCGCGCCGATTCGGGAAATCATTGCTTGTAAGTACCCTACATGCTTATTTCGAGGGACGAAAAGAACTATTTGAGGGACTTGCCATTGAAAAGTTGGAAAAGGAATGGACACAATATCCGGTGCTTCGCTTCGATATGAGTTTGGGTAAACACATGGATGTAGAAAGTCTGAACCGTTACCTGCATCATCTTTTACAAAACAACGAAGAACAATTTGGTATTGTCGCCCGTGAAGCGGAAGACGTAAATATCCGTTTTGCCAATCTGATTCGGAATGTTTACCGCCAGACCGGAAAAGAAGCCGTAGTCTTGATAGACGAATACGATGCTCCGTTGCTGGATGTCGTGCATGAAGAAAAAAATCTTCCGGCACTGAGAAATACAATGCGTAACTTTTATAGTCCGCTTAAAGCGTGCGACCCTTACTTACGCTATGTATTCTTGACCGGTATCACCAAATTTGCGCAAATGAGTATTTTCAGTGAACTGAACAACATACAAAACATCAGTATGTTGGCTCCTTATGCCGCCATTTGCGGAATATCTGAAGAAGAAATCCGTACACAAATGGATACAGACCTGGACAAATTGGCTAAAGAAATGAATCTGACTAAAGAAGAAACATTCGACAAACTAAAAGCCAATTATGACGGCTATCACTTCACTTGGCCATCGCCCGACATTTACAATCCATATAGCTTGATAAACGCTTTCAACGAAGGTCAACTGAAAGCGTATTGGTTCGAAAGCGGAACACCTACTTACTTAATAGAGATGTTGCACAAGTTCAATGTCCTGCCCTCCCAATTGGGAGAAAAATTCAATGCTTTGGCAAGTGATTTCGATATTCCTACCGAAAAGCTATCCAACATTACTCCCTTGCTCTATCAAAGCGGATATATCACAATAAAAGATGGTAATACATTTTTAGAATCGTACACTTTAGGAATTCCCAACCGTGAAGTCCGTATTGGGTTAATGAAAAGCTTGATACCTTATTATTTAACCCCAAATACACAAACAGCCTCTTCTGCTATCATCAATATAGCACAATGTTTATACCAAAACGATATGGAAAAAGCCTTGCAAAATATGCAAACATTCCTTTCGACTGTCCCTTATTGTGACAACACCCATTACGAAGGACATTACCAACAAGTGCTTTACATCATTTTCAGCTTATTGGGCTATTATGTGGATGTAGAAGTACGAACGCCCCAAGGACGGGTAGACGTAGTCATGCGTAGCCCTTCTACCTTATATATTATAGAAGTGAAATTGGATAAAAATGCAGATAGTGCCATAGAGCAAATAAACCTGAAGAATTATCCCGAACGCTTCGCGCTCTGTGGATTGCCGATCGTAAAAGTAGGTGTAAACTTCGATGGCGAACGACATACATTGAAAGAATGGAAGATATTTAATAATTAACGATTAATAATTGATGAAACTACAACAACTAATGGGCATAGCCTTTGGCTTGTGCCTGAGCGGAACACTTTACACGTCTGCTCAAACGCAACTGACCGACTATGTAGACCCGCGCATTGGGTCGGAAGGATTAGGACGGGTATTCATCGGTCCTTCTTGTCCTTACGGAATGGTCAAACCTTCGCCCGATTGTACTCCTTCACCCAATAGCGGCTGGTTACCCATGCCCGAACGGGTAGACGGATTTTCGCAAGTGCATGTAAGCGGAACGGGAGGAGGACCCAAATATGGAAACATTTTAGTGACTCCCTTTTGCAACGGAATGGAGCAAACCCAACACTTAGACTATCGGGCTTACGAAAATATCCGGTTGGGATATTACGACACTCGTTTCAAGCAAAGCGGCATCCGTACGGAAATCACCACCGCCCAGCGGGCTTCGTTCTATCGGTTCACCTATCCCGAAGACTCATTGAAATCATTGGCTATTGATGCAGGTTTCTTTTTGGGAGAAAGCCCTATACCTGACACCCGCGAAGCACAACAATTCGTAGGCTCGGAAATAGAAATCTTGTCCGAACATGAAGTATGCGGCTATACCCGCATCCGTGGAGGATGGAACAACGGACGTGCTTATACGGTTTACTTCTACGCCGAAACCGACAAACCCTTCATCGAAAGCCGCACGTGGAAAGGAAACAAAATCACCAACGAACGTTCTCAATTTGATTCCTACGAGAAAACCGGTGCCCTGCTCCGCTTTGCAAAAGGAGACTCGGTAGTACAACTAAAAGTCGGCATCTCCTTCCTGAGTTGCCAAAGAGCCAAATACAATGCCCATACCTATATTCCCCATTGGTCTTTCGAGCAAGTGCATAACGAGCTGTTGGCACAATGGGAAAAATTGTTCAAGGCGATTGAAATCGCTCCCGATACGCCCGAAGCACAAAAGCGGATGTTCTATACCGCACTCTATCACACAATGATTATGCCCGTAGACCGCACAGGAGAAAATCCGCTTTGGAACGACCCCGAACCGTATTACGATGACTATTATGCCATTTGGGACACTTACCGCACCTCTACCCCACTTATTACCCTCATCGACCCGCAACGGGAAACCGACATCGTGCGTTCGCTCATCACCATTTATAAACGAGACGGATATATGCCCGACGCACGAAGCGGAAACGCCAACGGACGTACGCAAGGAGGCTCGAACGCCGAAATCGTCATTGCCGATGCTTTTGTAAAAGGGCTGAAAGGCATTGATTATGAATTGGCATTGAAAGCCATGTTGCAAGACGCTACCGTACCTCCCGGAGGAAACCAGGAAGCGGAAGGACGCGGCGGATTAGTGCCTTACTTGGAATTGGGCTATATCCCCCACGGCATTCCTCGGGCAGGAAACCGCACCGTAGAATATGCGTATTGCGATTATGCCATTGCCTTGGTAGCAAAAGGATTAGGTAAGGAAGACCTCTATCAGCAATACCTGAAGCAATCGGGAAACTGGAAAAACCTGTGGCGAAGCGATTACGAACACGAAGGAGTGAAAGGATTCATTATGCCGCGCGATAAAGAAGGGAATTGGCTGGACCAACTTCCTTTCGGAAACTCGAAAGTGCAGAAACCTACCTATACCTACACACCGGTCACCTTCGAAGGACCGTGGTACACCCCGTGGTGGGATATGTTCTTCTACGAAGCCAGCTCGTGGGAATACTCGCTCAGCATCCCTCACGATGTGCCGGGACTCATCGCACAATGCGGAGGCAAAAAGAAATTTGAAGAACGCCTCGACATCTTCTTCGATAAAGGCTTTTATAACGTGAACAACGAGCCTTCGTTCCTCACACCTTGCCTGTACCATTGGATAGGAAAACCTTGGCGGAGCGATGACCGCATCCGTGAAATCATCACCAAGAACTTCAATGATTCGCCCATGGGACTTCCGGGCAATGACGATTCGGGTGCCATGTCTTCGTGGCTCGCCTTCCACATGATAGGTCTTTATCCCAATGCGGGACAAGATTATTACCTGATTCATGCCCCGATGTTGAAAGAAACCACGTTCAACTTAGCAAGCGGGAAGAAGTTCAAAGTCATCGCCCGCAGTCTTTCAGAGAAAAACCGCTATATCCAATCGGTTACGCTAAATGGAACGGAATATCCCTATTCTGCCCTGCGCCATAAAGACATCGAAGCCGGAGGCGAATTAATTCTGAATATGGGAAGCAAACCCGGAAAATGGGGAACTGAATTAGGATTAAAATAGCAGAAACAAAACGGAGTTAAAAGGAGTTATGCCTTCGGCAAGAGTTAAATGCCAATAGCATCAATGTATTGCCCCTAACTCCCTTTAACTCCTTAAAATAACTCCCTCTAACTTCTAATATACATACACAATGAAAAGAATATATCTTCTTTGCCTATTTATAATAGGTGCATGTTGCAACGGAAATATATGCGCACAGACTTCTATACCCGATACGTTATTGTTCGTGTTCAAACTCCACGGACAGACCCGTAAGTATGAAATGTCGTTCCGCAAGCAGAGCGATACCCTCCGCATAGATTGGCGTATCTTGCGAAACCTGCATTGGCAAAAAGGAAGCTACCTGATGACTCCCGCATCACAAGAAACGGGAAACACCTGGTGCTTTCTCCAACCCGTAGACAAAGAAAACCGTCTATTATCCACAAATGAAACCGCCTACATTCTCTCACGCCAAGCCTATAAGGAACTGAAGAAGAGCGGAACATTCCACTATAATCAAACCGTTTATAAGAAAGGGAACAAGAAAGGGGAAGCCTTGGGATGCCCGCTCATCCATTGCGTAGACCAAACCGAAGGAGCGGAAGTGTGGATTCTGGATAACGAATCCCTCCCTATCGTATGGAAGATGCAAAACAATCCATTGAACGTAAACTGGCAGGTAGACCATCCTTCGGCTGTATATAAAGACCCGATAGAAGTGGTGGTGCATCGCGGAGCCAATTATTTGGCACCCGAAAATACCCTACCTTCGGCATACGCTGCACTTGCGCACGGAGCTACGTGGATAGAGTTAGATGTACGGAAAAGCAAAGACGGAGTGCTGTACAACCTGCACGATGAAACCCTCGACCGTACCACCAACGGGAAAGGCGCATTAGCCGATATGAATTCGGAAGAAGTAGACCAATTAGACGCTGGAAGCTGGTTCGGCAAAGAATATGCCGGTACGCACGTGCCCCGCATCGCCGAGATGCTGGACTCACTCTATGGGAAAGCAAACGTGTTCTTCGATGTGAAACGCGGCACTCCCGTTAGCGACCTCGTGAAACTGGTCCGCCTGAAAGGATTCGCAACGAACAGTTTCTTTTGGTTTGCCGATGAAGGGATGCTGAAAGAATTTATCCGCCTCGCTCCCGAAATGAAAATCAAGGTAAACGCATCCGACATCGCCCGCCTGCAATACTGGATGACGGTATGCCGTCCATCGGTCGTGGAAATCAACCCGGAGCAAATCACTCCTGAATTTAAAGTCTTTTGCAAAACGAACGGAATCCGCATTATGGCGGCTATCCAAAACGGGACCGAAGAAGCTTACCGTACCGCTATACAGAAAGAACCAGACTTGGTCAACCTTGACCAACCCGAACTCTTCGAAAAAGTGCTTGCCGAATAAGAAACGCTACAAATAAACTATGTGACAATTTGTCAGGAAGTACTGCAAAAAATGCATACGGATTCATCGACTAACAAAGCAGGGTTCGTTCGCCAATGAAGCAGGCTTCATCAGCCAACGAAGCCTGCTTCATTTCAATCACTCACTTGCTATCTATCCTATCCTTTTCCAAATCAATGCGGAAATGTCCGCTCGGTTCCCCGTTCAAGAAACATTCGAAGATATCGGCTATCTCGCGCAAACGCAAGATAAGTTCATCGTCCACTTCCGACTTCCGGACGGCATCGAACAAGATGCGGTATTCCTCCATACGCTTCTCCGGAATCCAGCGCAAAGCCAGCTTATCGGCATAACGCAAACGGTATAAATCCAATATCAAATCATATCCGCTCCAATCGCTCCCGGCATCCGCTTCCATCCGCTTCCCTTCCGCATACGCCACCAATTGTGAACCGCTCATGCTTACCGCTTTCTTACGAACGATTTCGGGAAGGTCTTTCGGAATGAAGCGCACCCGTACCAAGTCGCGGAATTGCCAATCGCAAAACTCCGCATAGTCCTTCGAATCCAAAGCTTCTTTACTCCAATTCGGCTTTTTTCCAGCCCGCACATCATATTCATATTCTTTCTTATAAAGCCCGAACAAGCTATCAAATCCGGGCACAGAATCGACCAAGACCGTTTCTACCTCGAAACGCATGGCATCTTCCGCGGTCAGAATCTTGTAGGCGGGAATACATGTGGCAATAGACGGCACTTGAATATTATACAAACATTTCCCGTTCTTGCCCCGCTTTATCCCTGTATCGTTCACATGCATGTGACCCGCCACGTGAAGTCGGATACCTGCTTCTAAAAAGGCTTCCGTCACTTCTTCGCTTGGCACCCGATGCAAATCGAACTTCTTGTTTCCCCAAGCCTTACGGACAATATCGGAAGCACCATCGTTGAAATCCGCTAACGGATAATGCGAGTAAGCCACTAAAATCTTGTTCCGTTTCTTTGCCTCCGATGCCACTTTCCGCACCCACGGAAGAAGAAAGGCTTTATGCGCTAACACATTATTATATCCTACGCTCGACCCTTCGTAGGTCTGCACGCCGTTCTTCACCTCGCCGGGCAAATAGACTCCCCCGTCAATCGCTAAAAGCCAAAGCCCTTCTACCGGCTCCACCAAATAACTGGCATCAATCGCTTCCAGCGAATCGCATAACGTGTACCGGTGTTTATCTAACGCACCTTCGCTCAATGCCTCCTGATAATTATAGTCCGCATATTGATAAGAAGTGAAAGGAGTTTCCCAATACAGATACTCCGGTTGGGGATAGAAACCGAAAGCGGCATAGCATTGCATCTCGTCGGCATATCCCGCACAATGGTTCTCTCGTGTAGTGCGGCTCCCGTCGGGACGAAGAAAACCGTGTTCCTCGTTCTGCATACCGAAGGGACGCACCGGGTCGTGATTGCCCGTGGTCACGAAGAACTTCATTCCGAAACGCTCCCGATAGCTATCCAAGATTTCCTTGATTTTCTCTTGGTTCACGAATTGCCCGTTATCGGTCAAGTCTCCCGGAAGAACCACCAAGGTTATCCCCCGCTTGGCAGCATCCTCCAATGCCGCTATCAGGGCATAATAATTCTCATTGAACAAGCGGGTAGATTGTACCTGCACCTCCATCGAGCGCACTAATTCGGGATAATCCACAATGTTCTGAATGTGCGCATCGGAAATAAAAGCAATCCGGTGCTGGGCATAAGCCTCCGATGCGCACAAAAAGGACAATACTCCTATAAAACTCCAAATCTTCATATATTATTAATTTATTTGAAACGCGGATTAACGCGGATTTTCGCAAAAAACCAATTTTACTCTTCCGGCAAAGATACGCAAACATCCTCAAAGACCCGTTACAAGGTGATTAATTTTTCATTCTTATCGCTTTAACCGAAGAATTATCCCTATCTTTGCCCCGAAAACTAATGAAACATTGATTGGTATGAAATACATTGAAGTAAACTTTAGCGCACATCCGTGCAACGAGACCATAACCGATGTGCTTGCCGCCCTGACAGCTGAAATCGGATTTGAAAGCTTCGTGCCTTGCGAAGACGGGACACAAGCTTATATACAGAAAGCCTTATTCGATGAAGAGGCATTGAAAAACGTGCTTGCCGACTTCCCTATCCCCGATACCGATATCACATATACCCTTGCCGAACCCGAAGACAAAGACTGGAACGAGGAGTGGGAAAAGAATTTCTTCCAACCCATTGTGATTGGAGACCGGTGCGTGATACACAGTACGTTCCATACGGATTATCCGAAAACGGAATACGATATTGTCATCAACCCGCAAATGGCATTCGGCACGGGACATCATGAAACCACCAGTTCTATCATCGCCGAACTCTTAGACGCTGACCTGAAAGGGAAATCGGTGCTCGATATGGGATGCGGCACTTCGATTCTTGCCATTCTCGCCAGTATGCGAGGAGCCAATCCGGTGACCGCCATTGATATTGACGATTGGTGTGTGAACAATTCGCGTGACAATATCGCCCTAAACCACATCGATAACATTACCGTAGAATTGGGCGATGCCTCGCTCTTGAAAGACCGCCAGCCGTTTGATGTCATCATAGCCAATATCAACCGGAACATCCTGCTTGCCGATATGCCCGCCTATGCCGCCTGTATGCACACTGGGTCAGAACTCTACATGAGCGGATTTTATGTGGAAGACATCCCTGCCATACAAAAAAAAGCCGAAAGCTTAGGCATGGAGTTCGTGCATCATCGGGAAAAGAACCGCTGGGTTGCGGTGAAGTTCGTGATGCGCTAATTGTTTTCACCACAGATTACACAGATTTTATAAATTAATAATTAATAATGAATAGTTAATAACGGCGTATGTATCTGCTCCCGTTATTAACTATTCATTTTTCACTATTAACTATTTACAATCCGCTTGCCGAAAGGCGTAAGAGCCAATGCAGCTAACTTGAAATGTTGCCTTCCGAAAGGAATGCCGATTATCGTGATGCAAAGCAAGACGCCTAACCCTACATGTGTCAAGGCTATCCATACGCCTCCGCACAAAATCCATATCAGGTTCATAAGGATGTTAAGACATCCTCCGGTAGAGGGTGTGGTCTCTACCGTACATCCGAACGGGCATAATCCCAACATTGCCAGCTTAATGGTTTGCACACCGAAAGGAATGCCGATAATGGTAATCATCAGTACCAAGCTCGACACAAGGTATTCCAGGCATACCAGCCAGCCGCCTAAGATAATCCATAAAATATTCAGCAATAAATTCATAGGTTTTAATCTTCCAAATTTTGTAACAATTCTTCAGCAGACATAGTATTCAACAATTAGTGGATTTACAAAGATAAGATAAAGCATTGATTTACCCAAACACTTTCGGGCAAAAGTTTACGACTTATGAAAAGCCGAATCGGGAAGGATGGTCATGTGCTTCAAATCATCCAGCGTCCCGTTGAAGACATTCAAGTCCACTTGCTCACGGATGCCGGGAAGCTTTCCCCCGTCGGTATGTTGCCAAAACCTCCATTCACCTTCATAGCGCACGGAATCTACATAATAATGGGCAATCCAATAAGGATAAGTATTAAATATCGAATCGTTCAGATACCGTTCTTTAAACTTATACGAAGCATAAAGAATGGGCTTCACACGATAATGACGCTCTATCAGGCGGAGCCAAGTCTTTACTCCTCTCCGGAGCGCTTCTTCATCATCGCCTACCTTTTCAATATCAAGCACCGGAGGCAAGTCGCCCGGTTCGAGCTTGACCGAACGGATAAAGAAATCCGCCTGGCGGGCTGCATCGGTCTTGGGATTGAAGAAATGATAGGCTCCGCGAATAAATCCATGCCGGCGCGCACGTTCGAAATTGCGCACAAATGCGGTATCGCTGAAGTCTCCTCCTTCCGAGGCTTTCATAAAAACAAAACGCACCGGGAACGGGGCATTCTGAACCTTTTGAAGTTCTTCCCAATTAATAACCCCTTGATGATGGGAAATATCAAATCCGTGAACGGAATATCCGGCAGGAAGACATACACCGTATGCTTTCGTGCCATAACAAGGCTTCCAGCGATAGGCATACGGACGGATGAAGAAATAATAGAAACCGATAACAAACAAAGCAGCTATGCCTCCCATCGCCACATATTGAAGCCAGCTGGGTATGTTCCAAGTGCGTTTTTTCCCGCGCTTGCCTCTTTTTCCCGCAGGCTTTTTCTTCTTGCCAGCCCCACTTGTACGCCGTAATGAAGAAGATTTCTTCCCTTTTTCCGAAGGACTTCGGCGCGGCTTGTTTACAGGTGTCAAGGGCGATTCTTTTACCATATAATCGTATCGGTTTAAGTAATCTTATTCAAAGAAATGAGGGTGTATCAAAATAAAAATCCACTTTCATTTTGTCATCCTGAACGCAGTGAAGGATCTCGAATACACAAGCGAATGCACACGAGATCCTTCGCTTTGCTCAGGATGACATTACTTTTTAATAGTCAGAATTCTTTTTTGATACGGCCTCATTCTATATCAATCAAGCAATCGGGAAGATTATCCGATTACTTTTGGTGTTCCAATTGCAAAGTCTTCGTAGTCTGATCACATACTTCCGTCGGACCGAAATATTGAATCGGACCCGGATAAACGAATGAAGTTTCTTTTGCCCATGTTTCACGTGCAGCAGCAAAAGCTTTAAACGGAGCACCGTCCAGTTTCACCAATGCTTTCTGGATAACTGGCTTCATTTCTCCATGACGACGTTCCATGTTCATCATCATGGTAATAGGCACACCACCTGCAATCCATTCTTCTGCAGGAGCAGTCAGATTACGTACCGACGACATATAGCCCGTCTTTCCATTTGCCATCAATACAGCTGCGGTATAACCCAATGAATAGCAATAATCTGCATCGAAGTTCGACGGAGCTGCACAACGTCCTTCGTATCCGAAGAAGTGGTGTTGTGCGGAGAATTTGCCTGTGTACTTACCTTCTGCCTTCCATGCAGCCAATTTCTTACCTACCATTTCCGACAAAAGTTTTTCAGTTTCGATAAGAGATACCTGAACGTTTCCATGCGGGTCACGGTCCAAAGTCAATTGGCGAGCAACGCCTTCGGGTAGAGAAGCATAAACGTCTGCATTCTCTTTTGACAAGTTATTGATGATGTATTCGCGTTGCTTATTAGGCTCAATAGCAGCATATTCATCAGAATGGATAGCCAAGAAGTCATTCAATTCTGCAATCAACTTCTTCATTGCCGGGATAAATTCAATCAAACCTTCCGGAATCAATACCGTACCGAAATTGTTTCCTTCTGCGGCACGTGCAACAACAGCATTAGCGATATAAGTCACGATATCGTCCAATGACATACCCTTAGCTTCTACTTCTTCCGAAACCAAGCAAATGCTCGGCTGGGTCTGCAAAGCACATTCCAACGCAATATGTGAAGCCGAACGACCCATCAACTTAATGAAATGCCAGTACTTACGAGAAGAATTGCAATCGCGCTCGATATTACCAATCATTTCCGAATAAGTCTTACAAGCGGTATCAAAACCGAATGAAGTCTCAATCATTTCGTTCTTCAAGTCACCGTCGATGGTCTTCGGGCAACCGATTACCTGAATGCCGTAGTTCTTAGCGGCATAGTATTCTGCCAACACACAAGCATTTGTATTTGAATCATCACCGCCGATGATAACCAATGCCTTGATGCCCAATTCCTTCAAGATTTCATATCCTTTTTCGAACTGGTCTTCTTTCTCCAGCTTCGTACGTCCCGAACCAATGATGTCGAAACCACCCGTATTACGGTATTCGTCGATGATGTCAGCTGTCAGTTCCATATACTTGTGGTCAACCAATCCACCGGGACCCAAAATAAATCCGTAGAGCTTGTTAGCAGGATTCATCTTCTTAATACCGTCGAACAAGCCCGAAATCACATTGTGTCCGCCCGGAGCCTGACCTCCCGAAAGGATAACACCCACATTCATCGGGGCATATTCCTTAGCTTCTCCCGGTTCAAACTTCAGCAACGGCATGCCGTAAGTGTTCGGAAACAGCTTCTTGATTTCTTCTTGGTCAGCTACTGATTGAGTAGGTTCTCCTTCTACTACCTTTACCCCACCTTTCAATGCCTTAGGCAACTTGGGCTGATAGGCAGCTCTCGCAATTTGTAATGCACTTTTTGTCATAATTGTTTCTGTTTTTAAAAAGGTGTATATTGTCTCACTTTTTTCTAACACGCAAATTTCGTTCTTTTTTTTGGAATCTCAAAAAGTATGCCGCAAAAAATTACTGCATACGGCATCAGTTTGTACATTCGGTCAATCAAACGCAGAGACGCAAAAGCGCTTGTAGGGGCAGGGTTTGCCTGCCCGAATGCGTCCACAGATATATCCGTTGATGTATCAGGGCGGGCAACCCCCGCCCCTACATTGGATATTTGCGAACATTCATAAAAGATTTTTTTCGCAAACAAAGCGGTTATTTCAACCAAAAGCCTTATCTTTACACCACAATCAACCCTATTATCAACTTTTAAATACATACGATTATGGCAAAGAGAAGAGAACTTAAGAAATTCGTCAAGTATACATCAGGCTCTGTAACAGGCTTCATCTTGTGGGAAATAAGCCGTGCCAAGGAAGAGAAACGCCCGGCATACGACCAGCTTTTGGCAGATATCATCGACCTGCACAACGACATCGTGAGCCGCATCAGCCATACCGAACCGGGCAACGTGAAAGAGTTCTATAAAAAACTGAGAACCGATTTCGCGAAAGGAATCGATGCTATCTTCACCAAAACAGATGAATTAGCCGATAAAGAACAAGCATGAAACAAGCCCTCTGCCGATTCATTTATTATAAGGTATTAGGCTGGAAAGCGCATGTCTCGATTCCGGATTTCGACAAATGCGTGTTCTGCGCCGCACCGCATACCACCAACTGGGACCTTTTCATAGGCAAGCTCTTCATCTCCGCCATTGGGCGCGAGTCGGGCTTCATGATGAAGAAAGAATGGTTCTTCTTCCCCTTGGGCATCCTGTTCCGGTGGATGGGAGGCATCCCCGTGCGGCGCGACAAGCATACATCGCTGGTCGACCAGATTATCCGGCAGGCAAAGGAAAGCAAGAAATTCCACCTCGCCATCACGCCCGAAGGCACCCGCTCGCCCAATCCGAACTGGAAACGGGGCTTCTACTACATCGCACAAGGAGCGGAAATCCCCATCGTGCTCGTGGGCATCGATTACGAGAAGAAATGCATCCGAGCCGAAAAATACCTGTATGCCAGCGGAGACATCGAACGGGACATGCGCGAAATCAAGCTCTACTTCAAGCCGTTCAAAGGCAAACATCCCGAACGGTTCGACTTAGGAGAGAACGTATAGTTAATAATGAATAGTGAAGTATTAATAACGGTAGTGATTGATATGGTCATAACGTCATTAGTCTTTCACCAAAAATGAATGACCGCATTTCACCAGATTACTTGCAGGGGCGTATCGCATACGCCCTGAAAACATCCACCTGTATAGTTGGTGCATTCGGGCGTATGCAATACGCCCCTACATTGTTTTTGCGGATATTCATTTTCACTATTAACTATTAATTATCAACTATTAACTGACATGAAACGCTTCAACTTCATACTCCTGCTTTGCTTTTTCACCCTCCACGCACCGGCGCAAAGCCTCGAAAAGAACGTGGAAGAACGGCTGGAAAACTTCTTTACGAATTATCAGACCAGCAATGCCGATATAGGCACATGCCGGCTCGACCGTTTCGACATCGACCATCAGAAGAAAACCCTGCACGTATATGCCAACGACGCTTTCGGGTACCAACCCTTTACCGAAGCGAACGTAGAAGCCATCTACCGCACCCTCCGCCAGTCGCTTCCCGGTCCGGTAAACTACTACGACATCACCCTCTACGCCGACGGTATGCCCATCGGGCATCTCGTCCCCAACGCCTACCGGGAGAAAGGCAAGGACAAGAGCCGCCTCTACGGAGACATCAGCTACCGGGGAGACGCATGGACCGAGAACCTCTCGCGCCCCTTCCGCATTACGCAAGGACTGGAAGGAAGGCACATCGCCCTTTGGCAAAGCCACGGACGTTTCTATCAGAACAAGACGGGCGAATGGCGCTGGCAACGCCCCCGCCTCTTCGGCACATGCGAAGACCTCTACACGCGCTCCATCGTAGTCCCCTACCTCATCCCGATGTTGGAGAACGCAGGAGCCGTGGTGTTCACCCCCCGCGAACGGGACGAACAGGAGCACGAAGTCATCGTAGACAACAACACCTGCACGCCCGGAAGCCGCTACTTAGAAGTGGACTACAAGCGGAAATACGTGTGGCAAGACACACCTGCGCCCGGATTCGCCTGGCGGAAAGCCACCTATACCGACGGGCAAAACCCGTTCCGCGACGGTAGCGCACGCCTCATCCCCACCCACAAGAAACCTGAAAAGGCGTTTGCCGAATGGATTCCCAATATCCCCGAAAAGGGACGCTACGCCGTGTACGTGAGCTACCAGTCGCTCCCCACGAGCGTGACCGATGCCAAATACCTCGTGTTCCACAACGGAGGAGTGACCGAGTTCCGCGTGAACCAGCGCATCGGAGGCGGCACGTGGGTCTACTTGGGCACCTTCGAATTCGATGCGGGCATGAACGATTACGGCATGGTAGTGCTCAGCAACGAGAGCAAGCAGGACGGCGTGGTATGCGCCGATGCCGTGCGCTTCGGAGGCGGCATGGGCAACATCGCCCGCGGAGGACGCACCAGCGGAATGCCCCGGTGGGCGGAAGGAGCACGCTACTGGGCGCAATGGGCAGGCATGCCTTACGCGGTCTATAGCAAGAGCGAAGGCAAGAACGACTACAACGACGACATCAACACCCGCTCGCTCATGCTCAACTACCTGAGCGGAGGCTCGGTGTTCAACCCGCACGAGAAAGGCCTCGGCATCCCCTTCGAGCTGAGCTTCGCCCTGCATAGCGATGCCGGATTCAAGGCGGACGACACCTTCGTAGGCTCACTGGGCATCTATACCACCCGCTTCAACGAAGGGAAATTAGCCAGCGGAGTTTCACGCTACGCCTCGCGCGACCTTGCCGACATGCTCCTCACGGGACTGAAGCGCGACATCGACTCACGCTTTGGCATCCGCTGGACACGCCGCGGGATGTGGAACCGCAACTATAGCGAGACGCGCCTGCCTGCCGTGCCTTCGGTGATATTAGAAACCCTCTCGCACCAAAACTTCGCCGACCTGCGGATGGGCTACGACCCTGCGTTTAAGTTCACCGTAGCCCGCTCGGTCTATAAGACGATGCTGAAATACCTCGCCACGATGCACGGCGCGCGATACACCGTCCAGCCCCTGCCCGTCACCCACTTCGCCATCGACGAGGGCAAGAAGCGGAACACCTTCCAGTTGCGCTGGACTCCCGCCGAAGACCCGCTCGAACCTACCGCACGCGCGGAAGGCTACGTGGTCTATACCCGTGTGGGGCGAGGCGGATTCGATAACGGTACCTACGTGCGCGAGCCCCGCTATACCTTCGAAGCCGAACCGGGCATCGTCTACAGCTTCCGCGTCACGGCGGTCAACCGGGGCGGCGAGAGCTTCCCTTCCGAAACCCTCTCGGCATACCGTGCCCCCCATAGCCGCGGCACCGTGCTCATCGTAAACGGATTCCGCCGCACCTCCGCGCCCGCTACCGTAGAGACCGCCACCCGCCAAGGCTTCGACATCGCGGCAGACCCCGGCATACCTTATATCGGCACCACCGCCTTCTGCGGATACCAGCAGAGCTTCGACCGCTCGCGCACCGGCATCGAGACCGAAGGCGGACTGGGCTATAGCGGAAGCGAACTGGAAGGCAAGCGCATCGCCGGAAACACCTTCGACTATCCCTTCGTCCACGGCAAAGCCATCCAGCAAGCGGGAGGCTGGTCGTTCGTGTCGTGCAGTGCCGAGACCCTCGAAAGCGGCTCTACCGACCTCCGTCCGTACCCCATCGTCGACTTTATCCGCGGTGCCGAAGACCGTCCCCTCAGTCCCGCCACCGAACGGGCACTCACCGCCTATTGCGAAGCGGGCGGAAACCTCCTCGTGAGCGGCACCTACACCGGAAGCCGCATGGCAAGCGAAACGTTCCTGCGCAATGTCCTTCATTATACCTACGGGGGCAGCCTGCGCCATTCGCCCGCCGATGAGGTCTACGGCACCCGTCTCCGTTTCCGCATCGCCCGCCGTGCCGATGCCGAGACCTACGCCGTGCCCTCGCCCGAAAGCCTGACGCCCTCCGCCGGAGCCTTTACCGCCTACCTCTATGCGGACACGAACGCCGGTGCCGCCGTAGCCTATCCGGGCATCCACCGTGTTTTCGCCCTCGGCTTCCCCTTCGAGTGCATCCGTGAAGAAGACGCCCGCGCCCGCCTGATGCAAAGCATCTTAGGGTTCTTATGCCCGAAATAGAGTAGTTAAAAAATGCAGACATTTACAAGTTGAAATCACCTTATCGCTGGAGATAAATCGAGTCATAGCATTAGTTTTGGTTTACCTTACAAAGGTACAAAAAAGTTTTGAATCATGCACTACCCCGACGCACCTGTTTGCGCGGTGTAGTGCAGCTATTTGTTTTCGCATATTCATTTGTATGAAATAGTTTATACATATATATGCGTGTGATACAAATTACGGTTATCTTTTATCTCTCTCTCGCTTTCAGCCTAAATTTGATATTTATGCGAATATGATTTATCCTAAAAAATGCCAGTTTCATTAACAGATTTTCACGCCTACCCGTTTTTAATCCATTGTTGTATGAAAGAGATGCTGTATCTTTGCATAAAGAAATAAATATGATCCAAGCTATGACTATACAAATCTACAAAATAGACGGCACCGCTAAAGAATTGTACCCACTGGTAGGTCCGCTGGTTATGAATCCTGCTGTATTGAAATATAACAACCGCTACCCCTTCAAGACGACAAAAAATTTCGAATGGTATGTAGCCGTAGACAAAGAGAACGGTGAAGCCGTGGGCTTTATCCCCCTCGAACACAAAAACAGCGAAACACTTATCAACAATTATTATGCACAAGCAGAAGGGCACGATGAAATCCTTGGCTGGCTGCTTGATGCCGTAAAGCAAGATATGACCGATGAAATGCCTCCGCTGACCGCTTTGGCACAAATACAACACGCAGCTCTTTTCAAAGAACAAGGTTTCACCACAACCAAAGAATGGAAACTTTACCTTAAAATGCAAAAAACTAAATGAAGAAAGAACAGCCTATAAGAAAAAACGTTTACGAACTGGCACAAGAACGACTGGACGTTATTTTCAAAGAATTTGATAATATCTATGTATCTTTTTCGGGAGGAAAAGACAGCGGTGTATTGCTAAACCTATGCATCGACTATGTACGGAAACATAAACTGAACCGTAAAATCGGCGTTTACCACATGGACTATGAGGTACAGTATAAGATGACTATCGACTACGTGGACCGTATTTTTGAAGCCAACAAAGACGTTCTAGAAGTATACCGGATATGCGTGCCTTTCCGCGTGGCAACCAGCACTTCGATGTACCAATCCTATTGGCGTCCCTGGGAAGAGGATAAAAAAGATATATGGGTGCGCAAATTGCCGAAGAATGCCATGACCGTAGATAACTTTCCCGGATTCAAGCCAGAAATGTGGGATTACGATTTCCAAATCTATTTTGCCAACTGGCTTCATCAAAAGAAAAAAGCCTCACGTACGTGTTGCCTCGTGGGTATCCGTACACAAGAAAGTTTCAACCGCTGGCGATGTATTTACCAAACTCCGAAAGCACTTTTGTATTACAAGTATATTTGGACATGCAAAATCAATAACGACATCTATAATGCTTATCCTATATACGACTGGCGTACCACGGACGTATGGACTGCTAACGGCAAGTTCGGCTGGGATTACAATCATTTGTACAACCTCTACTACAAAGCAGGCGTAAGCATTGAACGTATGCGCGTAGCAAGCCCGTTCATTAGCGAAGCCATTGAAAGCCTCTCGCTCTACAAAGCTATCGACCCCGACACCTGGGGACACATGATAGGACGCGTAAACGGAGTGAACTTCGCCGCTATTTATGGCTCCAGCCATGCCACAGCACGCCATAAAATCAAACTACCGAAAGGCTATACATGGAAATCGTTCATGTTCTTCCTTCTTTCTACACTTCCTGAAGAAACCCGTAACGGATACCTGCGCCGCCTGGATGTAAGCATCAAGTTCTGGCGCACAAAAGGAGGATGCCTGAGCGATGAGGTTATCCAGAAGCTGCTTGATGCCAAGATTCCTATCGAAGTCATCAACAAAAGCAACTACAAGACCACTAAGCACCCTGTCCGCATGGAATATCTGGAAGATATCGACATTGCCGAATTCAGAGAAATCCCGACCTACAAACGAATGTGCATCTGCATCTTACGCAACGACCATGCATGTAAGTATATGGGATTCTCGCCTACCAAAGAAGAAATCAGCAAAAAGAACAAAATCATGGAGAATTATAAACATATTTGGAGATGAAAAAAAAAGAAGAAACACTGGAGCTATTTCCAGAAAACAATTATAAAAGCCCTGTATATAACGTAATTGCCGTACCAATTGAGAAAGTATGCGCAAACGACTATAACCCCAATGTAGTGGCTCCGCCCGAAATGAAACTATTGGAACTTTCCATTTGGGAAGATGGATTCACCATGCCGTGCGTATGCTATTACGACCACGAGAACGACAAATACATCATCGTGGACGGTTTCCACCGCTATACCGTTCTGAAAAGGTCGAAACGCATCTACGAACGTGAAAAGGGTTTACTTCCGGTCGTAGTCATTGATAAAGACCTGTCAAACCGTATGGGTTCAACTATCCGCCATAACCGCGCACGAGGCACGCACAACGTAGACTTGATGTCGCATATCGTCTCTGAACTGGACAAAGCCGGCATGAGCGACCAATGGATTATGAAAAATATCGGCATGGATCGTGACGAGCTTTTACGCCTGAAACAAATATCAGGACTGGCAGAACTTTTTGCCGACAAAGACTTCACCATACCTCAGTCAAGACCTGTCTATAACATCGATCCGGACAATGCGGAAGAAGCCCAAGTGAAAACAGAGAAAAATGAAGAATAAAAATGAAGAATTAAGAATGAAGAATAAGTGAATGTATACAAATCTATTCTTAATTCTTCATCCTTAATTCTTTTTATTTTCCAGTTTCGCTTTAATACGTTCCAACAAAATAATACATCCTTGCATTTTCGGATTTTCACGACATAATACCGCTTGGTCTTTTAAACGTGACAACGTTTCCCGAACATCGGGAATATAAGTCGCATTATCCAGTTGCATCGTATCGGGCAATACCTGAGCATCAAACCACTTAAATAAAGTCTTTAACTCTTCTTCAGTATACAAATGTCTTACATATTCCATTTTATCTTTCAGTTTTATCAATTATCAGAACGGATAACCAACGGCAAAATGAAAAGCGAAATCCCGTCCAAAATCGGGCGAAATAATCGGATAACGGTCTTTACCCGTATACATCGGATTAATAGCTTTCATACCTCCGTCGAAACGTAAAATCAAGAAATCCAAATCAAACCGGATACCCAGCCCGTAAGATACAGCCAGTTGCTTATAGAAACGGTTGAACTTAAACACGCCTTCGGTTTGTGTCCCTTGCGAACGAATGTTCCACACATTTCCGGCATCGATGAAAACGGCTCCGTTCAGCTTCCAGAACAGATATGTGCGGTATTCCACATTCAAATCAAGCTTGATATCACCCGTATGGTTTACATAATCAATTGTATTCCCGTCGCCTCGATACGAACCGGGACCTAACGAACGTACCCTCCAGCCGCGCACACTATTGGCACCACCTGAAAAATAAAGTTTTTCAAAAGGCAGGCTTTTCGAATTCCCATACGGGCAGGCTATGCCCAATCCCGCATGGAACACCAGCGAATTGCGTTCGTCAATCACAAAATTCTTGGCGAAATCAATATCCATTTTCACATACTGGGCAAAGTCAATATTCGCCAATTGATATGCTTCGCCATATTTAGGTTTCTTGTGTATCATTCTGGAAAGTCCGTAAAGCAGGTTACCCGACTCCTCGATATTGAAACGAATCGAATACGAATTATGTTTGGCTGCATTCATCGCATTTCCTCCGGCACTATTATATGTATAGGTATAGCCCAAACGAACGATAAACAAATCCTCATAACTATGCCGCAACAAGGGGTTTATTTCATCCATGCGGTCCAAATACGCATTGAAAGCATCCGATGTATAAGGCATATAGATGTAGTTGATGTCAAGCAAATCGAAGCGATGGGTCGCTTTCCCTCTACGGCTCCACCGGTAACTCCATGCAGCAGCTGCCAATGTGCGTTCAAATTCGGGACGGATTTGCCAATTGTATTTCACGCTGACTTCCGAAGTGGCGCGGATGCGACGCTTAAAATCGGAAGACAAGAACGGGAACATAAATTCGGGAAAGTTCAAGCTACTCTCTACACCATATTCCATGTAATTGCTATTTGCATAACCTTCCAGTCCGCTCACCGCCTCGTATGCCCCACGAAGTTCCAGCGTAAATGTTTCTGACCCTTTAAACAAATTGCGATGTGTAAAAGACACAGATGCCGCAGCTCCCAAGTCTCCGGCAGAGTTTGTACCTTCAATCTCGAAAGACAATGATTTTTTCTTATTTTTCGACAAAAAGACGTATGCATCCAATTGGGTAGAGTCATTCGGTAAATTCACTTCATCAAACCGGATATTCGAATATTTCAAAATGGACAAACGCCCCAATGCCGAATACGTGTCCTGCACATTCCGATTCCGATACAGATTCCCAGGCTTCAAGTAATTATAGTCCGTCACCACCCTCGGGCGCAGAAAAGGCTTACCTTTATAAAACAAACCAACACCTCCCGAACATATCGAATCCAATCCCTGCAACGCATCTTCGGATAACGTAGCGAAATCCACATCCAAAATATAATGGACATTACGAAGTTTGTATTGGCGGTGCGGCTGAGGAGGGTCTTCCTTCGTACGCTGGTAAGGAAGGAGTTTCAAAGTCAAGTCCACCTTACGCGTATTCAGCATCGTATCTGCCTGATACATAATGAAATCTTTATTAAACCGGTAATATCCCCTATCTTGCAGGTACTGAGTGATGCGTTGGCGTTCGGCGTCGAGCACATTGACATCGAAACGCATACCTTCGTACAAACTTGCGTGTATCGAATCTTGCGCCAGATAATTCGCTATCTTTGCATCCGAAATGTCGTATGCCAAACGGTCTACCACATACGGTTCACCCGAACGGACTGTATAATACACCTTCATGCGATTTCCGTCACTCACCTCTCGCAAACTGACCGACGCACTCATATATCCCATGTTCTGTACAGCCTTTTCCATTTCGCTTCGGGTCTCTTCGGCTAAAACAGAATCATAAATAACGGGAGCTTCTCCCAACTTCCGCCAAAAACGGTTCATCCATTTGGTAGAATCCAATCCCGATGCTCCGTAAATATACATGGGAAGCTTCACCAGACTGAACCATTTGGCATTGGATTTCTGGCGGACATACAAATTCATTTGAGAAGGCTTGATTTCTTTATTGTCGGATTCTATCTTTACATTGTCCAGCAAATAACTCCCCTCCGGAATGAACTTGCTGACCGAACACCCAGCCAGCATCAGGACGAGAAAAGCCAAAAGAAATACTATCGCAAGCGGTTTATTCATATATCAAATGGGGAACAATGCAAATTTGTCCGACAAAGATAGGCAATTATTGAAAATATCTTCTTAGCTTTGCCAAGAATATTTGGTATTTTTAGAAGAAAACCGACATGCTCAGTAAAAATAAGATAAAATACATCCGTTCACTGGAACTGAAAAAGAACCGGAAAGAAGAACAAGCCTTTCTGGCAGAAGGTCCCAAATTGGTAGGAGAATTGTTAGCACATTTCCCGTGCCGGCTGGTAGCGGGCACTAAAGCTTGGCTTGAACAATATCCGGACTTGTGTGCCGGAGAAATAATCGAAGTGAGCGAAGAAGAACTCTCGCGTGCCAGCCTTCAGAAAACCCCGCAAGAAGTATTGGCAGTATTCGAGCAGCCCCATTATGAATGGGACGCAAGCATCGCCTCCCGTTCGTTATGCCTGGCATTGGATGATGTGCAAGACCCCGGAAATGTAGGCACTATCGCCCGGATAGCGGACTGGTTCGGCATTGAACATATTTTCTGCTCAAAAGGCACCGCCGATATCTATAATCCCAAAACAGTACAAGCCACGATGGGAGCCATTGCACGAGTAAAATTCCATTATTGCGATTTGCCTGATTTTATCCAGTCTGCCTCCACACAAGGGATTCCGTTGTTCGGCACGTTCTTAGACGGGAAAGACCTCTATAAAGAGACATTGGAAAACCGGGGAATCATCGTCATGGGAAATGAGGGGAACGGCATCAGCATGCCGATAGCCCAATGTATTTCACACCGCCTGCTTATACCCAATTACCCACAAGGAAGACCCACAAGCGAATCATTGAATGTAGCGATAGCCACTGCAATCGTATGCGCTGAATTCCGAAGAAGAGGATAATATTCGGTAAGCCCGACGCGGGACACTGTCCGCATACGCCTTTGCTTGTTTCGTGATGCGAGACAAAAAAGCCTGAAAGTTTTCTTGGGATTCCCTGACAAGAGGAAAAGGAGACACGATAATTTCGCCCGAAAGCCACTCGATATGCGCACCTTCTTCTGTTAAGGGAGATACACGGACGACTTCTCCCGCCTCATTCAATTCAATGACTGATGCAGACCGCCATTCCGCTTGAGGAAGAAGATAGATACGATGTGCCGCAATCCGTCTCATTTCCGATTCTCCATTTTCCGCATGGGCTGCAATTTCTTGTTCTCTATCGTCCTCACGCCTGCTCTTGAAGCCTGAAGCGTATCTCGTTCCTGCTTCAATGTATCAACTAGTTCTTGCGGCATCTCATGATTATGATAACGGGTCAGACGAATGTCATCAACCAGTAAAGAAGCGTCGGGATGCTCATTGTTCGAATAATAAATGAATCCGCTGATGCTTTGAATAGTAAATGCCGAATCGGGACGCAGATACAAGCGTTGCTTGCCCGGACGGGTTACGATGCGGGTCAAGCCTTGCACACTATCGTTATCGAAATAGAAATTAAGTGCCATAACGGCTTTGCCTGATACCGCTTTCGATGGTATGAAATGGAAATCGGCTTGAAGTTCCATAGCATCCTGAGGCTTGAAGGTGGTATCGGTCTTTAAGTCGAACACCACTTTATTGGTCAGCGAAGAAGTGGAAAGCCAATACAATGTACGGTCTTGCCATACATCAACCGTATCGCCCGACATAGATACATCAATCTGATTATCCCGTTTTGCCACCTGCTCCTTCATTTGTTTTTCTTCACGCTCCAAACGTTCCTGAAGACTCCGGTAAATCGTAGCTAATTCTTCGGCATGACGGGTGTACCAAACCATAGATGAATCAAACTCGGCTTCGGTCACATGGTGTTTCTGAAAAACATAGTCAAAATAAGCATCTTTCTGATACGATTCTGTATAAGGCAACGAACTGCTCATGGTGGAAGCCAAATGATAATCATACAACAAATCCTGCATCGCATCCGGCTGGATAATATCATCGGGAATCTTTTTTCCACATGCGGACAAAACTCCCAAAGCAATCACCATATACAATCCTTTCTTCTTCATGACTTACGCTTTTTCTTGCTTTATTTCTTCCTTCTTCTGAAATTCTTGCCCTAAGGTATGGCTATAAAAAATCAATAAGGCAATCATGCCGCAACTGATTGAAGCATCGGCAAAATTGAATATCGGACTGAAGAATATGAAATGCTCGCCTCCGCAAAAGGGCATCCATTCGGGCCAATAAGTGTCAATAATCGGGAAATAGAACATATCAACCACTTTTCCATGCAACCAATCGGCATATCCCTCTCCTACCGGCACCCATTGGGCTATCGAATAAGGAGTGCTTGCACTAAATATCTCTCCATAAAAGACACAATCAATGATATTCCCCAAAGCACCTGCAAGGATAAACGCCAAACATACAACATACCCCGTCTTCAGTTTCTCTTCCCTATGGGTAAGCTTATACAAATACCACGTGATAAAACATACCGCCACAATCCGAAACAAGGTAAGGAATATCTTGGGAAGGAACTCCATACCGAAAGCCATCCCGTTGTTCTCCGTAAAAAAGATATAAAACCAATCGGTAATGTGAATATGCTCATGCAGATACATTCCCGTCTTTACACAAATCTTGATTACCTGATCAATTACTAATACCAATAAAACAATCAAAGCCGCCAAGCGTCCTTGGGTCAGAATTTTCTTCATTTATCCTCTTTTTTGCAATTGACAATGGACAATTGACAATTGACAATGATATGCAAAATGAATTATCAATTGTCAATTATCAATTGTCAATTGAACTTATTTTACGCCATGGTTTTTCGCCTCAATGCTCAACGTAGCATGAGGCACGGCACGCAGACGTTCTTTCGGAATCAATTTCCCGGTCTCGCGGCAGATGCCATACGTCTTATTCTCGATACGCACCAATGCGGCACGCAAATTCTGAATGAACTTCAACTGGCGGGCAGCCAAACGGGTTGTCTCTTCCTTCGATAATGTATTGGCTCCTTCTTCCAGCACTTTATATGTGGGAGAAGTATCATCCGTGTCATTACCGTCAGTATTCATGATACTGCTTTTTAATTTTTCATAGTCGCGTTCCGCGAGCTGAAGTTTGTCCATGATAATGGCGCGGAATTCTTCGAGTTCAGCGTCAGAGTATCTTGTTTTTTCAGCCATAATGATTAAGTATTTTAAAGTTAATAATTAGAGTTTCGACACTTTCACATACAATATGAAATCATCAAAGTTCAGTTCAACACCACCCGGCACCTCATTGGTCAATTCCAAGGAGTTCGCCAATACTTGGTTACAAATATACGTATTATATTCTTTTACCGCATCATCGGTATTCGGATTTTTTGACAACATGATATGAATCTTATCCGTTATTTCAAATCCGTTACTCTTTCGGATGTTCTGGATGCGGTTCACCAGTTCGCGGGCTATGCCTTCACGGCGCAATTCTTCGGTAATTGTCACTTCAAGAGCTACGGTCAGCTTACCTTCATTCGCTACCAGCCAGCCCGGAATATCTTCGCTATAGATTTCTACATCCGAAGTCTCGATAAGAGCTTCTCCGTCTGCCAATTGGAGTGTGTATTTCCCGTTCCGTTCCAGTTCGGCAATAGCTTCCTGCGACATCTCGCCTACACCTGCGGCTACGGCTTTCATGCGCTTTCCGAATTTCGGACCCAACTTCTTGAAGTCGCATTTTACTTTCTTCACCAATACACCCGCTTCTTCCACGAATTGGAGTTCTTTTACATTCACTTCGTTCAGAATCAGGTCTTTTACAGCTTCAATGTGACGTTTCTGGTCTTCATCCACTACGGGCACCATAATACATTGCAACGGCTGGCGCACCTTGATATTCACCTTGCGGCGCAAAGCCAAAATCATGGAAGTGACATCTTGTGCCATCTGCATACGGGCTTCCAATTCCTTGTCTATCAGACTTTCATCCGCTTCAGGGAAATTAGCCAAGTGTACCGATACCACATGGTCACGCTCCGTCACCTTAATCAGGTCCATATACAGGCGGTCGGCATAGAACGGAGCAATCGGAGCCATGAGCTTAGCCACCGTTTCCAGACAAGTATATAAGGTCTGGTAAGCCGAAAGCTTGTCTTGCGACATCGCACTTCCCCAAAAACGTTTCCGGTTCAGACGCACATACCAGTTACTCAAATTATCGTTTACAAAATCCGTAATCAAGCGTCCTGCCTTCGTAGGCTCATAATCATTGAAGCAAGCGTCTACATCCTTTATCAACGAATTGAGCAAAGACAAAATCCAGCGGTCGATTTCCGGACGTTCTGATACGGGCACATTCTTCTCGGCATACGTAAATCCGTCCACATTGGCATAAAGCGCAAAGAACGAATACGTATTATATAAGGTGCCGAAGAACTTGCGGCGCACTTCGTCTACTCCTTCCGTGTCAAACTTCAGGTTATCCCACGGAGCCGAGTTCGTTATCATGTACCAGCGCAAGGGGTCAGAACCGAATTTCTCGATAGTACTGAACGGGTCTACCGCATTACCCAAACGCTTGGACATCTTGTTTCCGTTCTTATCCAATACCAAGCCGTTCGAAATCACATTCTTATATGCTACGCTATCGAATACCATTGTGGCAATGGCGTGCAACGTAAAGAACCAACCGCGGGTCTGGTCTACACCTTCGGCAATGAAATCAGCCGGATAATACGAACCGCTATCTATCAGTTCTTTATTTTCAAACGGATAATGCAATTGCGCGTAGGGCATCGAACCCGAATCAAACCAAACATCAATCAAGTCCGCTTCACGCTTCATCGGTTTACCTGCGGGCGAAACCAGGATGATGTCGTCTACGTAAGGACGGTGCAGGTCTATCTTATTGTAATTCTCTTTCGTATATTTGCCCGGCACGAAGCCCAACTTCTTATACGGATTTTCCGTCATAAAGCCAGCCTCAACCGATTTCTCAATTTCATTATACAATTCTTCCACCGAACCGATGCAGATTTCCGCACCGTCTTCATCGCGCCAGATAGGAAGCGGAGTTCCCCAATAACGCGAACGGCTCAAGTTCCAGTCGTTCAGGTTCTCCAGCCATTTGCCGAAACGTCCCGTACCCGTTGATTCCGGTTTCCAGTTGATGGTCTTGTTCAGTTCTATCATCCGTTCCTTGCATGCCGTAGAGCGGATAAACCAGCTATCGAGCGGATAATAGAGCACCGGCTTGTCGGTACGCCAGCAGTGCGGATAGTTGTGCACGTGCTTTTCCATCTTGAATGCCTGATTCGCTTGCTTCATCTTCATGCAGATATATACATCGAGTGACTCAGCCGCTTGCGCAGCCTTCTCATCATATTTGCCATCGACGGTGAAGGCAGGGTCGTATGCGTTCTTCACCCATCTGCCTTGATACTCCTTATATATATCGGCATTCACACATTCGGCAACAAACTTTTCGTCCAGTTCATCCAGCAGGTAGAATTTTCCGGTCAGGTCAACCATCGGGCGTGTCTCGCCTTTCTTGTTAATCATGAAGAGCGAAGGGATGCCGGCGGCTTTTGCCACGAAAGCATCGTCTGCACCGAAGGTAGGAGCGATGTGTACGATACCCGTACCGTCTTCTACGGTCACATAATCACCCGGAATGACACGGAAGGCTTTGGCAGAAGCGTCGCGCCAGTTTCCATCTTCGTCCAATTCTACAGGTTTCACCCACGGGAAGAGTTGTTCGTATTCCATGCCTACCAAGTCCGGCCCTTTATATTCGCCTACCACTTTGAACGGCACTAACTTATCGCCCGGCTTATAGTCTTCCAATGCCATGCCTTCCGCCTTCTTGTTGAAGTGCGTGTAAAGCAAAGCCTTTGCCAACACTACCGTTATCTTTTCAGAAGTATAAGGATTGTAAGTCTGTACGGCTACATAATCTATCTTCGGGCCTACGCAGAGCGCAGTATTCGAAGGCAACGTCCACGGAGTCGTGGTCCAAGCCAAGAAATAAGGAGTTCCCCACTCAGCCATTTCGGGTTTCGGGTTCTTTATCTTGAACTGCCCTACTACGGTCAAGTCTTTCACGTCCCGATAACATCCCGGCTGGTTCAGTTCGTGCGAGCTAAGTCCCGTACCTGCCGCCGGAGAATAAGGCTGGATGGTATATCCTTTATACAACAAGCCTTTCTTATAAAGTTGTTGCAAGAGCCACCACAGAGTTTCGATATAGCGGTTATCATACGTGATATACGGATTGTTCAGGTCTACCCAATAACCCATTTTGTGAGTCAAGTCGGTCCATTCCTTGGTGAACTTCATCACGTCCGTGCGGCAATGCTGGTTATATTCAGCCACCGATATGGTCTTGCCTATGTCTTCTTTCGTAATGCCCAACGCCTTTTCTACACCAAGTTCCACGGGCAATCCGTGTGTGTCCCAACCGGCTTTGCGCTTCACCTGAAAGCCTTTCATGGTCTTATAACGGCAGAAAGTGTCTTTAATCGTACGTGCCATTACGTGGTGAATGCCCGGCATACCGTTTGCCGAGGGAGGACCTTCGTAAAATACAAAAGAAGGATGTCCTTCACGTTCTGTCATACTACGGGAGAACACATCGTTCTCGTCCCATTTCTTCAACACTTCCTTGTTGATGTCAGAAAGGTTCAGTTGTGAATATTCAGTAAATTTCTTACTCATATCTGTTTTTTGTTTATCTTTTCTGTTTGCGTCGAGGAATCTTCTTCCCAAATTTAGGCTGCAAATTTATAAGAAAAAAGCATATTCGGAAAACTTTTAAACTAATATTCACATCAGCGGGAAAAATTGTATTCCCAAAGGCGGCGGAAGTTGCATATTATGTCTTTTAGAGGAGAACATCGCAAAAGGGTGAGGAAACGATTCCTACACAAGGCTCAGCAATAGGTCGTGAACAAAAAACACGGATGTCCTCATTCTCCTACAAACTGTCAGGGGAATGCGGGCATCCGTGTTCCTAAAAAAAAGGCATTAACTGAAATGAAAGAAGAAATGCAGAGGCTGACCGCCCGCTATCACACCCTACGGCAAAACATGCTGGAAACATCGGCTATCTATAAGAAACTGCATCAACTGGCACGGCAAAAGAAACCCGGAAACGATAAACCGCTCCTCACGCCTCAGCTATGGGAACAAATCAAACGGCAAGCGGAAACGGTATATCCCGGATTGCGCCGCTATGTCATCAACCGCTGCCCCGACCTAAACGACTCGGAATGGGCATACTGTTGCCTTTACATGTTCGGATTCGACACGAATGATGAAGCAACCCTCCTCAATATCAACCCGACATCGGTACGCACCAAAACCTTACGCCTGCGCCAGCGGCTTGGAATTGACCTATCCGACCAACTATCGCTTTACGAATTTATTGCCATGCAGATATAGCGTTAATTCATGCATACGGCTTCATCGGCTTACGAAGCAGGCTTCATCTGCCAATGCATATAGCTTCGTAAGCCGACGAAGCCGTATGCATCTTTGTCAGTATGGAACTGACTTTCTGACAGTACCCACCCCTAAAAAGAAAGCATCGCAAAACATGCTCACGCACGCCTCGCGATGCCTCTCGCTTTATACACCTTTAAACAAAATGAACTTTCGTTCCGATTCTTTCTTTATTATTTACGAGCTTCAGCAATATAGCCTAATGCTTCTTTACATTTATCGGTAATGTATGCCCAATCTTCAGCCGCTACCTTGTCTTTCGGGAACAGCTTCGAGCCCATACCTACGCAGAACACGCCTGCCTTAATCCAAGCGGTCAGGTTTTCCTGAGTCGGCTCTACACCGCCGGTTACCATTAACTTAGACCACGGCATCGGAGCTAACATGCCTTTCACCAGCTTCGGACCTAATACATCGCCCGGGAATATCTTGCAAAGGTCGCATCCCACTTCTTGAGCGAAGCCTACTTCGGACACGCTTCCGCATCCCGGAGTATAAGCCACCAAGCGGCGGTTGCATACTTTAGCGATTTCGGGATTGAACAACGGACCTACCACGAAATTAGCTCCCAACTGAATGTAGAGGGCAGCCGTAGCAGGGTCTACTACAGAGCCTACACCCATTGCCATTTCCGGGCATTCCTTAGCAGCGAACTTCACCACTTCTGCAAACACTTCGTGAGCGAAATCGCCACGGTTTGTAAACTCGAAAGCACGTACACCGCCCTCATAGCAAGCCTTTACGACTTTCTTTGCCACTTCTGCGTCTTTATGGTAGAACACAGGTACCATACCGGTCGAACCGATTTTGTTCAACACGGCTATCTTATCAAATTTTGCCACAATCTTATAATTTTAAAGTTTATGCTATTCGAAACGCAGATTTTCGCAGATTAACGCAAATTTATTCACCACAGAGGACACAGAGCATCACAGAGGATATAACGAACAATCCGCATTTCGGAAACACTCACCGTTATTAATTCTTAACTATTAATTATTAACTAAAGCTTAGCGTTGTACGCGACCGCTTGCGTCACCGCCAGCCAAAGCTTCCACTTCTTCTACCGATACGAGGTTGAAATCACCGTTGATGGTGTGTTTCAATGCAGAAGCGGCTACGGCAAATTCCAATGCTTCGCCTTGGTTAGGCTTGGTCAACAATCCGTGGATGATACCGCCTGAGAAGGAATCGCCGCCACCTACACGGTCGATAATCGGGTTGATGTCGTAACGTTTTGAAGTATAGAATTCTTCGCCGTTGTAAATCATCGCCTTCCAACCGTTATGAGTAGCCGAGAATGATTCGCGCAACGTAGAGATGACATACTTGAATCCGAATTCTTTTGCCATAGCGGTAAAGATTCCTTTATAGCCTTCGGCATCAGTCTTTCCGCCTTCTACATCTGCATCGGGCTTGAATCCCAAGCAAAGTTCGGCGTCTTCTTCGTTACCGATACATACGTCTACATATTGCATCAACGGGCGCATGATAGACTGAGCTTTTTCTTTGGTCCACAATTTCTTACGGAAATTCAAGTCTACCGAAACTGTTACTCCATGACGTTTAGCGGCTTCGCAAGCCAAACGGGTCAACTCGGCAGCCTTATCGGAAATAGCCGGAGTAATGCCCGACCAATGGAACCAGTCGGCACCTTCCATAATAGCATCAAAATCGAAATCAGAAGGGTCGGCTTCAGCAATAGAAGAATGAGCACGGTCGTAAATCACCTTACTCGGACGCATCGAAGCACCTGTCTCAAGATAATAGATGCCCAGACGGTCACCGCCACGAGCAATATAGTCGGTCTTTACGCCATATTTACGCAATGCGTTGAGGGCACATTGTCCGATTTCATGTTTAGGCAATTTAGTCACAAAATAAGCATCATGACCATAGTTGGCACAGCTAACGGCTACATTTGCTTCACCTCCACCGTAAACAACATCAAAATTATCAGACTGTACGAAACGGGTATTTCCCGGAGTAGACAGTCTCAGCATAATTTCGCCTAACGTAACAATTTTTCCCATTACTACTAATTTTTATACTATTTATACTAAGTTTGATTAAATCATATTTTGTCCCCAACAAGGCATACACTAAAAAATATCCCCGCTGTGTACGCACACAAAGGTACGATTTATTTTTTAAATACCAAAAAAAGTAATATATTTGTATCGATATTTTTTACGTTATACACAACGAACCCTCTTTAAGAACATCTATTTTAAAGTATAAAGACATGGACAAACCTGAAGAACGTATCCGAATCAAAGATATAGCCCACTTGGCTGGAGTATCTGTAGGCACCGTCGACCGGGTGCTTCACGGACGAAGCGGAGTATCTGAAACAAGCCGGAAAAAAGTGGAAGAAATCCTAAAGCAACTTGACTACCAGCCCAATATGTATGCCAGTGCTTTGGCATCGAACAAGAAATATGTCTTTGCCTGCCTATTGCCTGTGCACTCGGAAGGCGAATATTGGACATACGTGGAAAACGGAATGAGGCAAGCCGTCAAAGCCTTTTCAGACTTCAATATCTCTTTAGTCACTGAATATTATGACCAATATAGCTTAGGCGACTTTTTTGATGCCGGACAAAAACTCATGGCACAATCGCCCGACGGACTAGTCATTTCGCCCAGTATCCAATCGGAAACAGAAAAGTTCACCAACGAACTTCAAGCGCAAGACATACCTTATATATTTATAGACTCGAATCTCCCGGAACTGAATCCGCTCGCTTTTTACGGGCAACACGCCAAGCAAAGCGGATATTTCGCCGCACGAATGATGCACATGCTGATGCAAGGCACGAAAGAGCTGGTCATTTTCAGGCAAATAAGCGAAGGCAAGCTCGGTTCGAACCAACAATTACGCAGGGAAGAAGGATTCCATACCTATATGTCAGAACATCATCCCGACATAACCATACATAAACTGAACTTATATGCAAAACTTCCAGAGAAAGCCCCAACACTATTGGACAGTTTTTTCAAGGAATATCCGAACATCAAATATGGCATCACGTTTAACTCAAAAGCATACATTATCGGCGAATATATGGAAAAGCACGGAAAGAAGGATTTCCATCTAATGGGATACGACCTGTTGCAACGCAATGTGGATTGCCTCAGAAAAGGAAACATCGACTTCATCATTGCCCAACAACCTGCCATGCAAGGATTTAACAGCATTGAAAGCCTTTGCAACCATTTGATATTAAAAAAGGAAATAAAGCCATGCAACTACATGCCTATCAACTTTTTAAGCATTGAGAATATCGACTTCTACCTGGATGCACACAGAAAAAACAAGAATTGAATATACATTGATAATAACTAACACATAACTTATGGAAACAACTTATTTAAAAATTAACCCGGCAGATAATGTAGCTGTCGCAATTTCCCCTCTCAAAGCAGGAGAGACCATTCAAGTAGACGGCGAGAACATCACCTTGAAAACAGATATTCCTGCCGGACACAAAGTGACTCTGAAAGACTTTAACGAAGGAGAGGACATCATCAAATACGGTTATCCTATCGGGCATGCAATCAAACCCATGCCTAAAGGAAGCTGGATTTGCGAAAAAGAAATCAAGACCAACCTTGCCGGATTATTGGATTATACTTATAACCCGATAGAAGTATCGCTGGACATCCCGCACGAAAACCGGACTTTCAAAGGATACCGGCGCAAGAACGGCGATGTAGGTATCCGCAACGAGATATGGATTATCCCGACCGTGGGTTGCGTAAACGGCATCGTAAACCAGCTTGCCGAAGCGTTGCGTAAAGAAACAAACGAAGAGGGAATTGATGCCATAGTGGCTTTCCCGCACAACTACGGATGTTCGCAATTGGGCGAAGACCACGAAAACACCAAAAAGATTCTCCGCGACATGGTGCTTCATCCCAATGCCGGAGCGGTATTGGTGGTAGGACTGGGATGTGAAAACAACCAGCCGGACATCTTCCGCGAATTTGTAGGGCCGTATGACGAAGACCGTATCAAGTTCATGGTGGCACAAAAAGTAGACGATGAATTCGAAGAAGGCATGAAAATTTTGCGCGACCTGTATGCCAAATGCAAACAAGACGTGCGCGAAGATGTTCCTTTGTCGGAATTGCGCGTAGGATTGAAGTGCGGCGGTTCAGACGGATTCTCAGGCATTACCGCCAATCCGTTATTAGGCATGTTCTCGGATTACCTGATTGCACAAGGCGGTACTTCCGTACTAACCGAAGTGCCCGAAATGTTCGGCGCGGAAACCATTCTGATGAACCGTTGCAAGACTCCGGAATTGTTCGAGCAGACCGTACACCTGATTAATGACTTCAAAGAATACTTCCTTTCACACGGCGAACCCGTTGGCGAAAACCCTTCACCAGGAAATAAAGCCGGTGGTATCTCTACCTTAGAAGAAAAAGCATTGGGATGTACACAAAAATGCGGAAAGAGTTATGTATCAGGTGTCATGCCGTATGGCGAACGCTTGCAAACCAAAGGCTTGAACCTGCTTTCGGCTCCGGGAAATGACCTGGTGGCAGCTACAGCCCTCGCTTCTTGCGGATGCCACATCGTATTGTTCACCACCGGACGCGGAACACCTTTCGGCACGTATGTACCTACCATGAAAATCTCGACCAATTCAAATTTGGCTAAACATAAACCGGGATGGATTGACTTTAATGCCGGAGTAATTGTAGAAAACGAACCCATGGACGTAACCTGCAAACGCTTCATTGATTATGTCATCCGGGTAGCCAGCGGAGAATGGGTCAACAATGAAAAGAAAAACTACCGTGAAATCGCTATTTTCAAGACGGGAGTAACGTTGTAAATTGAGAATTAAGGAAATTGAGAATTGAAAATTGAAAATTACGATGTCGCATGGATAATTTTCAATTCTCAATTCTCAATTTTCAACTTTATTTATACTCGTCCCAACTCTTAATGGCAATATCATCAATGGTCATCGAACAGAAGGCATTGATGAATGCGCTTGCCAAACGGGCGTTAGTAATGAGCGGAATATTCAGGTCGATAGCCGCACGGCGGATTTTATATCCGTTGGTAAGCTCGCCCACCGAAAGGTCGCGCGGGATATTGACCACCATATCTATCTCCTTCTTATGAAGCATCTCCAAGGCTTGCGGATGTCCTTCTTCGCTGGGCCAGTAGACACGGGTATTCTCAATCCCGTTCTCGGTAAGGAATTTCGAAGTGCCTCCCGTAGCATAGAGGTTATATCCTTTCTTCTTCAACGCTTTAGCCGCCTGAAGCATATCTACCTTCTGACGTGCCGCACCCGTAGAGAGCAGGATGTTCTTTTCGGGAATGCGATAGCCCACGGAAAGCATCGACTTGAGGATGGCACACGAAGTGTCTTCGCCAATACATCCCACCTCGCCTGTAGATGCCATATCTACACCCAATACAGGGTCGGCTTTCTGAAGACGGTTGAACGAGAACTGGCTTGCCTTGATTCCTACATAATCGAGGTCGAAGAGGTTCTTTTCGGGTTTCTCTACCGGAAGCCCCAACATCACTTTCGTAGCAAGTTCGATAAAGTTTATCTTCAATACCTTGCTCACGAAGGGGAACGAACGCGAAGCACGGAGGTTACACTCGATTACTTTAATATCATTATCGCGTGCCAAGAACTGGATGTTGAACGGACCCGAAATGTTCAATTCCTTCGCTATCTGACGGGAGATGCGCTTGATGCGGCGCACGGTCTCTACATACAATTTCTGAGGCGGGAACTGAATCGTGGCATCACCTGAATGCACACCTGCAAACTCGATGTGCTCGGAGATCGCATACGCCACAATCTCCCCGTTCTGAGCCACGGCATCCATTTCCACTTCCTTGGCATGCTCGATGAACTGGCTTACTACTACAGGATGTTTTTTCGATACATTAGCCGCCAACTGGAGGAAACGTTCCAGTTCTTCCTGATTGGAACAAACATTCATTGCCGCTCCCGAAAGTACATACGAAGGACGCACCAATACGGGGAAACCTACCTTCTGAATAAAAGCATTGATGTCATCCATTGAGGTCAACGCGCTCCATTCGGGCTGGTCTACTCCAATACGGTCGAGCATAGCCGAGAACTTGTCGCGGTCTTCGGCATTGTCAATGCTCTTGGCAGAGGTTCCGAGGATATTCACCTTTTGTCCGTCAAGGCGCATAGCGAGGTTATTCGGAATCTGACCTCCCGTTGACACGATAACGCCATGCGGGTTTTCCAAGTCGAGAATATCCATCACACGCTCGAATGTCAATTCATCGAAATAAAGGCGGTCGCACATATCATAATCGGTTGATACGGTTTCGGGATTATAGTTAATCATCACCGAACGGTATCCTTCCTTACGAATGGTATTCAACGCCTGCACTCCACACCAGTCGAACTCTACCGACGAGCCGATGCGATAAGCACCCGAACCAAGCACCACGATACTCTTATGATCGCCCAAATAGTGTATATCGTTCGCCGTACCGCTATACGTCAGATACAAGTAATTGGTCTGTGCGGGATATTCGGCGGCAAGGGTATCTATCTGTTTCACCACAGGCACGATACCTACGCTCTTGCGGTATTGGCGTACCGCCAAGATGCCGTCCTCCATATCGCCCTGCCAACCGATAGCACGTGCCACTTGGAAATCAGAAAATCCCTGGCGCTTTGCCTGATAAAGCAATTCCTTCGGAAGTTCGGAAAGCTGGATGTGGTTATTCCCCCACTCATGCAACTCTTTCGAGGTCTCCATGATGTTTTCCAACTTATAGAGGAACCACTTGTCTATCTTGGTGAGTTCGTGAATCTGGTCAACGGTATATCCCGCACGCATTGCCTTCGAAATAACGAAGATACGCTTATCGGTCGGTTCGCGCAAAGCCTTGTCGATGTCGGAAATCACCAGTTCCTTGTTTTCCACAAATCCGTGCATTCCCTGCCCTATCATGCGGAGTCCTTTTTGGATAGCTTCTTCAAAGGTGCGCCCGATAGCCATCACCTCTCCTACCGACTTCATCGAAGAGCCTAACTCACGGTCTACCCCGTGGAACTTGCCTAAGTCCCAACGCGGAATCTTGCACACCACATAGTCGAGTGCAGGCTCGAAGAATGCCGAAGTGGTCTTGGTCACCGAGTTCTTTAAGTCGAACAAGCCGTAACCCAATCCGAGTTTAGCGGCTACAAACGCCAAGGGATATCCCGTAGCTTTCGAAGCCAAAGCCGAAGAACGGCTCAAGCGGGCGTTCACCTCAATCACCCGATAATCTTCCGATTCGGGGTCGAAAGCGTATTGCACATTGCATTCGCCTACGATACCGATATGGCGGATGATGCGGATGGCAAGTTCACGGAGTTTATGGTATTCGCTATTGGTCAGGGTCTGCGAAGGGGCAATCACGATAGATTCACCCGTATGGATGCCCAGCGGGTCGAAATTCTCCATGTTACAAACCGTGATGCAATTATCAAAACGGTCGCGCACCACTTCGTATTCCACTTCCTTCCAGCCCTTGAGGCTCTTCTCTACCAAAACCTGCGGAGAGAACGAGAAGGCTTTTTCCGCCAATACGTTCAGTTCTTCTTCGTTATCGCAAAAGCCCGAACCAAGCCCGCCCAAAGCGTATGCGGCACGGATAATGACGGGATAACCCAAATCTTTAGCCGCCCGACGTGCCTGCTCAATGTTCTCGCATGCCTCGCTCTTAATGGTCTTCACATCAATTTCATCGAGCTTCTTCACAAAGAGTTCGCGGTCTTCGGTGTCCATAATGGCTTGTACGGGCGTACCGAGCACACGCGTACCGTATTTCTCGAACACGCCTTCTTTATAAAGCGCCACACCGCAATTCAATGCCGTCTGCCCTCCAAACGAGAGCAGCACGCCGTCGGGACGTTCCTTGTCTATTACTTTCTCCACAAAATAAGGAGTAACGGGAAGGAAATAAATCTTATCCGCCACGCCTTCCGAAGTCTGTACCGTGGCAATATTGGGGTTGATAAGCACCGTTTCGATGCCTTCTTCTTTCAAGGCTTTCAAGGCTTGGCTTCCCGAATAGTCGAACTCGCCCGCCTCGCCGATTTTCAACGCGCCTGACCCTAATAACAATACTTTCTTTATGTTTTCTTTCATTGATGTTTCTCTTTTTTTGCACCACAGATTACACAGATTCATAAAATTTATTTTGCAGGATATGATATGAATAATAATTTGATTAATCTGTGTAATCTGTGGTAAGTTTTATTTAAATCAGCT
Source organism: Bacteroides sp. An322 (assembly GCF_002161765.1). Taxonomy (GTDB): domain Bacteria; phylum Bacteroidota; class Bacteroidia; order Bacteroidales; family Bacteroidaceae; genus Phocaeicola; species Phocaeicola merdavium. The sequence continues at coordinate 175,297 of NZ_NFIN01000004.1, forward strand.
TTACGAACTCATCGAAAAGGAACTCCGTATCCGTAGGACCGCTGGCGGCTTCGGGATGGAACTGAGCAGAGAACCACGGATTGCGCTTGTGGCGAATGCCTTCGTTCGACCCGTCGTTCATATTGATGAAGAGCGGTTCCCAGTCGGTACCCAGCGTATTGTTATCTACGGCATATCCGTGGTTTTGGCTGGTGATGAAACAACGCTCCGTGCCTACCATACGCACCGGTTGGTTATGGCTCCGGTGTCCGTATTTCAACTTGTATATCTTCGCTCCTCCCGCTTTCGAGAGCAATTGGTTTCCCATACAGATGCCGAAGATAGGGAGTTTCTCGTTCTGCATTGCCTTACGGATGTTCTGCACGGCGGCATCGCACGTATCGGGGTCGCCGGGACCGTTGGAGATGAAAAGACCATCGAAGTCCAACCCGTTGAAATCATAATCCCAAGGCACACGGATGACTTCTACGTTCCGCTTCAAGAGACACCTTATTATATTAGCCTTCACGCCGCAATCCACAAGGAGAACCTTCTTCAATTGACAATTGACAATTGACAATTGACTATTCAGTTCTTCTTTGGGAGTATCAACAGAGAATGTACGGCTTTCGTTGCCTGCATAGACAATGATGTCCTTGCACGATACACGGTCTACATAATTTATGTCTCCATAATTGTCAATTGTCAATTCTCCATTTTCAATTTCATCATCGAAGACGATTTTCCCCATCATCACCCCATGTTCGCGAAGCACCTTGGTCAATTCGCGGGTATCGATGCCCGTAATGCCCGGCACTTGTTCGCGCTTCAACCAGTCCGCAAGGCTCTCTACGGCATTCCAATGATTGTACCGCTCGCTATAATCGCTCACGATAATCGCCTCGGCGTGTATTTTCTCACTCTCCATAAACGTAGGCAGACCGTTCTCCGCAAACGTAAACGGAGGCACCCCATAATTGCCTACCAACGGATAGGTCAACGTCATCAGCTGGCCTGCATACGAAGGGTCGGTCAGGCTCTCCGGATAACCGGTCATCGCCGTATTGAACACCACTTCGCCCGCTACCGGCTTTTCATAACCGAACGACTTGCCGCTAAACCGGCTCCCGTCGTCAAGGATTAACGTCACGTTTCTCATCTAATCTAATTCGTCTTTATTGTTTTGTGTTTTGTTCTTATCGTTTTTCTTTCTTTTCAAACTATAATCAATAGCCAAGCCAAAAAGCAAGCCTATAGGCATCCATACGCCAATATTATCGAGGCAAACACCAATCGCCACTCCTAACATCAACCCTACCGCCAAGCCATAACCGGCATCAAATTCCGGTTGCTTTTTCTCTTTCATATCGCTTCTTCATCTATTATTAAAAACTCATATTTTGTTCCACATAATCGATAAACGCCTGATTCACCAGCTTCACTCCGCCCGGTGTGGGATAATTGCCGCTAAAGTACCAGTCGCCTTCATGGTCAGGACAAGCCTCGTGCAAGCCTTCCAAAGTCTGATAGACGATTTCAACCTTCGCCTGAGTACCTGCGGGAGTAAGGAGTTCCACCATCTTGCGCGACACTTCCTCATCGGTAAATGGCGCATAAATGTCTTTCACGTAATTCACCATTTCTTCCTTGGGCAAACCTACTTGCGCTTTCGACTTCCGGTAGGCTTCCTCGATGACTCCGTGCATGCCCCGGTCCTCAAGCAAGGCAATAGCGGCACGGAAAGCGATGAACTGCTCCATGCTTGCCATGTCAATGCCGTAATAATCAGGATAACGCACTTGGGGAGAAGAAGACACGATAACGATTTTCTTCGGATGCAGGCGGTCGAGGATACCGATGATGCTTTGCTTCAACGTAGTACCCCGCACGATGCTATCGTCAATGATAACCAGATTATCAGCGTATGGAACCAAGCTTCCGTAAGTGATGTCATAAACATGGGCGGCAAGGTCATTCCGCGTATTTCCTTCGGCAATGAAGGTGCGGAGCTTGATGTCCTTTATCGCCACTTTCTCGCTCCGGATACGTTGCGAAAGAATTTGCTCCAGTTCGGTATGGCTGGGCTTATGCCCGAGCGCTTCGATGCGTTGCACTTTAAGCTGGTTCAGGTAATTGTCGAATCCTTCTAACATCCCGTAAAACGCCACCTCCGCTGTATTCGGGATAAACGAAAAGACGGTGTGCACCACGTCATAATCAACAGCTTTCAGGATAGGTTCTACTAACTTCTCGCCCAATAGTTTCCGCTCGCGGTAAATATCCACATCGCTTCCGCGGCTAAAGTAAATCCGCTCAAACGAACAGGCTTTCTTCGCTTTCGGCTCATTGATTTGAGCCAAACGCATCTCGCCTTTCTTATTTACTAAGATAGCTTGTCCGGGCTGAAGCTCGTTAACGCTATCGGCAGGTACGTTCAGCACCGTCTGAATGACCGGACGCTCGGAAGCGAGCACCATAATTTCATCGTCCATATACCAGAAACCCGGACGAATACCCCACGGGTCGCGCACGGCAAAACATTCTCCGCTTCCCGTCAATCCGCAGATTACATAGCCTCCGTCCCACTTAGGGCTGGACGTTTTCAATACATTGGTCAGGTCGATGCGGTCCTCAATGGCATGGGTGATGTCCATCCCTTCCAACCCTTCTGCCTTGCATTCGTTGAAGAGCCGTTCCACTTCGCGGTCGAGCCTGTGCCCCACTTGTTCCAGCATGATATACGTATCGGCATACTTGCGCGGATGCTGGCCTGCGGCGGTGATGTCGGCGAATATCTCGTCCACGTTCGTCAGGTTGAAGTTCCCGCACAAGGCAAGGTTCTTTGCCCGCCAGTTGTTGCGGCGCAAGAAAGGATGCACATACGAAATGCCGCTCCGCCCCGTGGTGGAATAGCGCAAATGCCCCATATACAACTCGCCCGCAAAGGGCAGGCATTTCTTTGCATATTCCGCATCAGCAAATTGTTCGGGAGTCAAGTCCTTAAACTGGCTGTGCACCGTACCGAATATCTCGGTAATCGCCCCCGAGCCCAACGCCCGCTCGCGGAACATGTATTCCTCTCCGGGGTCTGCCTGAAGCTTCACGCAAGCCAGCCCTGCGCCTTCCTGTCCGCGGTTGTGCTGCTTCTCCATAAGCAGATAGAGCTTGTTCAGCCCATACATCCACGTCCCGTACTTCTCCTGATAATATTCCAGCGGCTTGAGCAACCGTATCATCGCTACCCCGCATTCGTGTTTAAGTGGTTCCATATCGTTCGTTTTCGTTTAGTATTGCCGTAAATATAAAAAAAATACCTGAATTACCGAAGCGGTAAGTTCAGGTATCATATTCTAACGTATATCTTTATGTCGAAGTATAAACTACACATAGATTTCTCTTTTGTTCGGATATAAAAAAAGACCCACATTCTGTGAATCCGTGAGCCGAAAGCGGGACTCGAACCCGCGACTTACTCATTACGAATGAGTTACTCTACCAACTGAGTTATTTCGGCTTATCGCCCTTTCTGAAAAGCGATGCAAAGATACGGCTTTCTTCGGATTTACAAAAGGAATCGGGATTTTTTTTCGAAAGTTTTTCAAAAAACAGATATTATGAAAAACGCAGATTCACGCGGATTAAATGAATGCCAATGTAGGGTCGTATCGCATACGCCCGAATACACCAACTTATCCACGTGAATGTTTTCAGGGCGTATTGCATACGCTCTGAAAACTAATTTTGAGAAATACGGACATTCATATAATCTACGTTTCCCAATAAGCACATAATATAAGCTAATTAAATAAAAGAGCCGCTCCGTCTTGCATAAAAATATCATTTTATTACACACTAGACTAAAATATTCAGTTATTTGTTAGATATTTCCTTATTCATCTTGCTATTTTATCTAAAAACACCTACTTTTGCGGCACTAATAATAACAGCATATATGAAATACCCAATTTTATCAGCCGAAGAGGCAGCAGCACTTATAGCCGACGGGCAAACGGTCGGCATCGGAGGGTTCTCGTCGGTAGGGACACCGAAAGCAGTACCCGCAGCATTGGCGAAACACGCCGAAGCCTTACACAACGAAGGAAAACCATTCAAGATAGGGCTCATCACCGGAGGAGCCACGGGCAACCAAGTGGATAGCGCACTGACCGAAGCCCACGCCGTGACTTTCCGAACCCCGTTCCAGTCGAACAAGGAAATGCGCGGAGCCATTAATAGCGGCGAAGTGCGCTACTTTGACCTCCACCTCTCACAGATAGGGCAAGACGTGCGCTACGGATTCTTAGGGAAAATCGACGTAGCCATCATCGAGGCTTCCGACATCACTCCCGAAGGTGAACTTATCTTGAGCACCTCGGTAGGCATCTCGCCCACTTTGGCATGTGTGGCGGATAAAGTCATCGTAGAAATGAACGCCGAGCATACAGACAAGCTCACGGGAATGCACGACATTTTCGTGCTCGACAATCCGCCCTACCGGCGCGAAATACCTATATATAAGGTGAACGACCGAACCGGAAGCATCAGCGTAAAGGTAGACCCCAAGAAAGTGGCAGGCGTGGTATTGACGCATGAGCGCGACCAAATAGCCGCCTTCACCCCCCTGAACGAAACCACCAAGCAAATCGGGCAGAACGTGGCAGACTTCTTGCTGAAAGAATACCGCCGGGGGGCTATCCCGAAAGAATTCCTCCCGCTCCAGTCGGGCGTGGGAAACATTGCCAATGCCGTATTGGGCGCCTTGGGCGACGACCCGCACTTGCCCGCCTTCTCGATGTACACCGAGGTCATCCAAAACTCCGTCATCGACCTGATGATGAAAGACCGCATCCGTTTCGTGGCAGGAAGCTCGCTCACCTTGTCCGATGATAAGCTGAACATCCTTTACGAACACATCGATGAGATGAAAGACCGTGTCCTGCTCCGTCCGCAGGAAATCACCAACCATCCCGAAGTCATCCGCCGGCTGGGCATCATAGCGGTCAACACCGCACTCGAAGCCGACATCTTCGGAAACGTGAACAGCACCCATGTGTCGGGCAGCAAGATGATGAACGGCATCGGAGGCTCGGGCGACTTCGCACGCAACGCCTACCTTTCTATCTTTACCACACCTTCTACGGCAAAAGGCGGGCTTATCTCGTCTATTGTGCCTCAGGTATCACATGTAGACAGCACCGAACACGATGTGCGCGTCCTTGTCACCGAGCAAGGCGTGGCAGACCTGCGAGGCAAATCGCCTTCCGAGCGTGCCCGGCTCATCATCGAGAACTGCGCGCACCCCGACTACAAGCAGCTGCTTTGGGATTACCTGAAACTATCCGAAGGCAAATGCCACACCCCCATGTCGCTCTTGAACGCCTTCCGTATGCATTTGGCATACGCCGAAACAGGCGATATGCGGAATACGGTATTCAGTTGATAGTTCATAGTTGATAATTGATAGTTGATAATGCCGGCTTAACTATCAATTATTTAGAGGCACGAAGTCACTCCCAGCGACGTCCCGATAGCGGTAAGAATCGTAATCAGCGTCTGAATGATAATCCCCCAAATGTTTTTCTTTTTGTTTTCCATAGTTCAGTAAAATTTAGTAGTTAAACCTGTAGGGGCGGGGTCTGCCCGCCCTGAATACATCCGCGTATGCATCTGTGGGCGCATCCGGGCAGGCGAACCCTGCCCCTACAGTGTTCGTTCAGTCTCACCCTTTCGCCGCCTCAAGGTCGACGGTGCTCAGCCCCTCTTTCTCGGCTTTCAACGTAGCTGCCTGAGCGGTGCGGCTGGCTACGGGGTTGAACTTCGCCCGTTCAATCAGCCCGTCGAAGTCCGTGCCGGGCGTGAACACCACGTTGACAGCCTTGATGTTGGCTGCGGTGAACGCCTTCAAGCTTTCCGCCCCCACCGAATTAAGCGAAATGAAGAAATCACCCAATGCGCCCAGCTGCACCTTCTTGCCTTCGAGCAGCATTTCTACGAGGCACTCGCACATGTCGAGGATAACGCCCTGCACCGTGCCGCGCGTGTACACCCCGTTGTGGTCGGCAATGTGTTTCACAAACTTGT
>NZ_NFIN01000040.1 GCF_002161765.1 Bacteroides sp. An322
AAAAGAGGATATGTTATGCTTATGTTATCGTTAGGTTAATGCTGGAATTCGTCTTTCGCAATACTTTTTGAAAGAAGGTTTATAAAAATGATAATAAAAGGTATTAATAATATAGTACAGATTATAGAACCTTCAAATCCAAATAATCCGCCATTTACTAAATTATAAGACGGCATATCCAAATTTATAATAGGCTGAAAGAATTCACAACCACTAACTTTAAACCCAAAAATTGATCCTTGTATCCAATTCCACGCACAATGAGCTATTACAGACACCCATAGACTTTTAGTATATAGAAAAATACATCCGTCTAAAATTCCAAACAAAAAGAGGTTAACAACAGAACAAAAATTCACATTAGGATTTGCTAAATGCATTGCAGAGAAAATAATTGCGGTTATTATTAAACATAGCCAAACATTTAATCCAGATCGGCATAAACGTGTCAATAGATATCCTCTCATTATAATTTCCTCATAGAAAGCACCAAAAGTAAACATCAATAGACTCAATGACAAGTCTTTCAAATTCCAATGTACCGATACAATAGAGACATTACCACTTAATAAACAAATCAAAAAACCAATAACAAACACTATAAACGTCCACACAACAACCATACTTGAATGTTTCCATACAAAGTGAGTAGTACATAAACCCAATTCACTTAAAGGTCGTTTGTCTATAACATAATGTTGAAGTAAAATAGCTAATAAGACAATTATAGAAGAAATAATTGTAGACAAAAAGAAATATTTAACACTTTCAAATTCTGTTGAACCTATCAATGACAATGTGCTCTCTACTCCTATCAAAGATGCAATAAAAAGAAACACTAAAAATATCAACAAATCAGCCCATAATGGAACTCTATTTTTTTTCACAATATAACACATAAGCAAATAATCCAAATGAAGAAGATATAGTAAAGTTCACATTTATACTACATCTTCTTCATCTATTTAACATTTATCGAAACCATGATTTTACTTCATTCCATGCCTTATGGCAAAGTTCACCTGCAGTAGTCAAAAAACTTTTACCACCATAGATTTCTGAATTTTCTTTCTTACTAAGCTCTACATATGATTCATTCTTCATCATAAATACTCCTTTCTAATAGATAATTATTTTCATCAGTTTCTAATTTCATAAATCAATTAACGGTCTGGAACAGAATCCCATCCTTCCTTAAAATCACTTGCCATCTCATAAGATGCAATAAGAGCTTTTAGCACTTCTTTCCAAAGACCTCCTCCATTTACTTCACTCATTTCTTGCTGATTTAACTCAACCATAAATACATTTTCTTTCATACTGTTTTCACGTTTATATATTTTTAATCAATTTAATTATCTCACCATCAATCAATCTCATTTCATCCACTTCAGTTCTTTCATACTATTACATTTTAATGCATTAAGCATATACAGGTATTCTTCCATTCAAAACGTCTACAATCGTATTTATCAAAATATCCAAGGCTCCACCGCCATTGATATCCTGTTGTTCTTGCAGGCTCATAGTACGCATCATTTCATTCTTTTCCATACACTACATTTTTACTTTACCAACAAATGATAATTCTCTCGATAGGATTCAACTTTTCCAACTGTTCCTCTGTCGGAGGAAAATACCCGCCTGTAATTGACTGGTTCTCATCTTTGTTCAATTCTTTCATACGCAATAAGTTTATTTGTTAATACTATTTCCTTTCTGATTCTCTCAAATGCCATTCTTCCACTATCGAAGTTTAAGAATATCCAAGAGAGTCTTGTTTTTCAAGAAATCCGGCAGCCCATGTTCCGTACAGCTTTCACCGTCAGGTCCAGGTGCCACTCCTCCACTCACGTTTTTCAATTCTTCAATCTCCAAAGTTTTCAATTCATTCTTTTTCATACGCATTTCTATTTAATTGTTATTATACTCTTTGTTTGTTTTACTGATGCAAAGGTAAGTCAACATTATCTGGAATTATGTTACCTTTATGTTATCGTTAGGTTAAATGTCATCTAATAACAGTTTAAATATTTTTTACTCAGTTGGTGATTTTACTTCTATCCATATACCATCCACAAAACGCCATACAATCTCACCTCCAAATGTTTCTATCAATTCTTTTTTACTCATTTCCTCTATTATTGCTTTCATTGCTATTTATTTTAATTGTTACGATGCAAATATATTAAGAATACATGCGTAGTATTGTTATCATAAGGTTAACATTATGTTATTAAATCATCGAATATTATATTAATTTGCTTATACAAAAAATTACATATTAAGAAATTGACATAAAAATGATATTATAAAGAATAAATTATATACCTTTACACAAAAAAAGATGAAACATTTCTCATATATTCGATGGTTTACATTTATTAGCTTATTAGCTATAATTACATTGCAATTTATATGGCTTTACAATACATATAAATTGATTCAACAAGACATTCAAAAAGAGTGTAATAACATATTAGATAATGCATTATATACAGAAATAAACCTTGCTTCAAAACATATTCCAGAAGGAACAGAAATCACAGGAGGACCTCAAAATGATTCTATATCATCAATGACATATCTTTATGACGGACTACATAAACTTGGAATTCAATATTCTATCCATGAAATAGATTCAATTATTGGAATACAATTAAAAGAGAGGAATATATATTCTGAATTTGTCATATTATCTATTAATCCAAAAAATCAAATTATCTATGAAAAAAGCAATAATCACAACTTATCCCAACTCGGTATTATAAAATCAAATATTATACCAACAAGAATAGATTTTTCATATGGCATACAAATGATGTTGGATAGTCCATATATATATATTATAGGAAGAATGGGATTACTTCTTATCTCAACCATCATACTTGTTATATTTGTTATATCCTGCATAGCATATCAAATAAGAATCATTGCCCGCATAAATAAGATATCCCAAATACGGGAAGATTTCTCATACGCAATGGTGCATGATATGAAGACCCCGCTTACCACCATATTCACAGCATTGAGCTTTCTGCACAGCGGAAGGCTGGATGACAAGCCGGAGACAAAAGAGAAATTCTTCAATGTTGCCAAGGAAGAGGCGGACCGCCTGCTGACACTGACCAACAAGCTGCTCACCATATCGAAACTGGAGAACAAGAAGATGAAGATGGAGTGTGAAAAGATTGCGCTGGAGCCGATGCTCGTCAGGCTGGCGGATAAGTTCAAGGTGAAATCACACAAGCCCGTATCGTTCGAGTTTGACTTGCAAACACCGGAGATATACGCCGATGCGGAATACATCGAAGAGGCGTTCAGTAACCTGATAGACAATTCCATCAAATATTCCAAAGAGCGTGTGGACATACGCATCTCGTCATCGAGAAACGACCTTTATTCCATTATCAAGATATACGACAACGGTCTTGGCATATCGGAAAAGGACCAGCGCAGCATATTCAACAAATACGAGCGTGCAGCGGCTGGAAGCAGGAGCCGCAGGAAGAAAGCGTCCGGTTTCGGGCTTGGGCTGAACTTCGTGCAGCAGGTAATCGAATCGCACAAAGGAAAAATCTTCGTCAACAGCATAGAAGGTGAGTTTACTGAATTTATTATCTATTTACCCTTAATGGTCAAAGAACTATGATAAAGCTACTACTCGTTGAAGACGATGTGAACTTATGCTACATCGTACAGGCAGGTCTGCAGGATGTAATCGGCGGCTATGAAGTGATTACCGCCGGAAACGGTCTGGAGGGTCTGCACGCTTGGGAGGAACACAAACCGGACATCATCATATCCGATATCGACATGCCCGAAATGGACGGGTTCGAGATGGTAAGGCGCATCCGTGAGACGGACGGAGAAACGCCCATCCTGTTCGCTTCCGCCATGACATCGCCCAAAGACGTGAAACACGGCTACGAACTGGGCGTGAACAACTACGTGAAGAAGCCGTTTGTACCGGAAGAGATAGACGCACACATCCACGCCATCCTGAAAATGAAGGAAGGTGCCAGAAGCAGGTCGGTAGAGGGGCACTGCAGGTTCGGTCATTACACGCTCGACACCGTACATGCCACCTTGCGTGATGACAACACGGGTAAAATCCGTGTATTGACCACAACGGAAGCCAAAATCCTGCAACTTCTCGCCGAAAACAAGAATGAGGTCATCCGCCGCGAAGCCATCCTGAGCCGTTGCTGGAATACGGAAGACGATTTTTTCGCATCCCGTAGCCTGGATGTATTTGTCACCAAACTCCGCAAGCTCTTTACCGATGATCCGGATGTGGAAATTAAGACCGCAAGAGGTGTCGGACTGATGCTGGTGGCAAAGTAACGTATCGGAATACATAACCTTACGGGAAAGGATTCCATTCAGGTTTCCTTTTCCGTACTTTCCCTGTCCTTTAAATAGGCGTACAGGGTAGCTTTGCTTATACCTGAAGCCTTGAGAATGTCAGACACGGGACACGCACGGGAATCATAAAGCTTCATGGCAAGTTCTATGCGTCCTGCATCGGCTTTCGGTCTCCCTCCTTTGCGCCCCCTTGCCCGTGCGGATTCCAGCCCTTCAAGGGTTCTTTCCCGGATAATGTCACGCTCAAACTGGCTCACGCCTGAAAATACGGCAAAAAGCAATTTACCTTGCGGAGTGGTCGTGTCAAGCCAAGGCTCTTTAATCGAACGCAAATCCGCACCCGTTGCGCCAATACGTTCAGCCAGCATAAAAAGCTCCTTTACGGAACGACCCAACCTGGTCAGTTCGCATACGATGACTGTATCTCCTTCACGAAGCGCATCCAGCATCCTATCCAGTTCAGGTCTTAATTTTCCCGCGCCAGACACTTTTTCCTGATAAATACGCTCGCATCCCTCTTTTTTCAACCGGTCTATCTGCCGGTCAAGGTGCTGGTCATTCTTCGAAACCCTTGCATATCCTATAATCATGGTCTTGTCTGTAATATGTCATACATACTATTTTTCATACTTTGATAAAAAGACCGGTTTTCAGACAAACAGGAACAGCATTTCCTGCATAACTGGGAAAGACCGGAACGTGTATGAAAAACCTTCGTTTTTTGCAATTCGCTATTCCGATTTCGTTTCGTTTTCAAACAATCGGAGTTGACGCTTGTCACTATCCTCCTTGTTCCTTTTCGCCAACCGTTCACGTTCAAATTCCAACATTCCTGAAACCGTTTGCCTAAAAAAAGCCCTTTGCATTTCATTGGTTTTGTGCGGAGCAAATTTATCTCCTTCTTCGCGAATCCAATCCGAATAAATGTCAATGAATGCCTGTACCAGTTCCTCCATCGATGCAGGTACACGCATGACTACCGAATGGATTCCGGCACGGCTCTTCCTGCCGGCTCCTTCCCGCTTCCCACCTCTTTTTGATTTTGATACATTTTCATTTACCATACTTCCAATTAATCAAATTCATTTGTTTTTATTCCTTCACGGTGATGTGCGCATCAACAAAGCAACCTCCGAATCCGGAATTTGCGTCAGGCTGTGTATAACTGACCGTGACAAGGGTTTGCCCAAGGAATGTTTCAATCTTGTCTATAACAGCCTCCATTGGTCTGCCTAAACCTGTGGCTTCAGCGGACACTGATACCAAATCTCCTTCTTTCATCTCATTTAAATTTTTATTCTTATCCACCATAAATGACACCTTTTTCCATCGCAAAAGTACAACAAATTTTGATTATGTAACAATTTCAATAGTTAATCTACATGAATTTGATACAATGAAATTACTTTCGGAAAAATGGCTTCTAATGGATGCACTCGTCGGGAGTGCGGGTGCACCCCCTTGCCGTGCAGGCGTTCCCCGACCGATGATTTTTCTGAGTGTACTTTGTGTACCGACCTATGTGCTCTTTCCACACTTGGCATTTGCAAATTCCGTCCGAATGGCTTAACTTTGCTTGCGAGGTTATAGCACACTATGACCCTAAAGGGTCGTGTGCGAGGGGACCCCCCTCGACCCCGTCCGCCATCGGCAAGCTCGATGGCGATGCAAACGGATATCCACCAACGAAAAGAGAAAGGTTATGGCAAAGACAAGCATCAACGTAAGACCCTGCAACATCGGCAGCGCGGAACGGCACAACCTCCGCAGCAAGGAACTCGACTACATACGTCCGGAACTCTCCCACCGCAACGAGCAATGGTCGGAAATGAAGATTGCGGACGTGCTGGAGGACATAAGGGAAAAGTACAGGCAGCACACCGGGCAGTCCATGCAGAAGAAGGCGACACCCATCCGGGAGGGAGTGGTCGTGATCGAGGACGGCACGACACTCCGGCAGCTTCAGGACTTTGCCGAGAGGTTGGAGGAACGCTTCGGAATACACACGTTCCAAATCTACACGCACAAGGACGAAGGAGCCAGCGTTTGGGACGGAAACGCGGAAACATGGAAGCCGAACTACCATGCGCACATGATTTTCGACTGGACGGACGGGGAAACTGGAAGAACCCGGAAACTGAACAAGCAGGACATGGCGGAAATGCAGACCATACTGGCGGAATGCCTTGGCATGGAAAGAGGCATTTCTTCCGACCGTAAGCACCTTTCCGCCATCCAGTATAAGAATATGGTCGAAGCTGAGAAAGCGGCGCAAATCGAAAAAGAATGCCGGCAAATGGAGAGTGAGCGCAACGCCATAGAGGACGAAGTGAAGCAGGCAGGGGAAAAGCTGGAGGACACCCAAAAGAAGCTCAAGGAAGCAGCCGCCGAAATAAAGGTGGAAAAGCTGAAAGGGGCGGCAGCCGACACGGGGACAGCCTTGCTGAAAGCCGGAACTACCGTCATCGATGCTACAGCCAGCCTTTTCAACTCCGGAAAGGTCAAACGGCAGGAGCAGGAGATTGCGGAACTGAAAAGGGAGAATTACGAACTGGAGATGAAAAGCCAGAACCTCCAGAGCAACCTGCGTACAGCAAACGCCCAAAACGAAAGGGAACGGGAAGCCACACGCAGGGCTGTCAGAACCGGGGAAGAAAGACTGAAGCCGATAACCAACCTGTTCCCCTGTATGGAAAACGCCAAAGAAAACATCGAGGAACTCCGGGAAATGGGTGTCGGAGACAACGATATCCGGCTCCTGCTCACGGGAAAAGAGATAACCTATTCGGGATTCTTGTACGACCGGGAACGAAGAAAAAAGCATCAGGTCAAGGACGTGAAGATAGACATTGCCAAAAGCAAGGCTGGAAATACGACCATTTGGCTGAACAAAATTCACTTCAAGGAATTTTTCAAACAGCTATGGATAAGACTACAGAAGATATTCGGATTAGGCACAAACAAGGGTATTCATATGTAAATATGTTTTTCAGCATAAATTAAATACATAATTACATAAATATACATAATTTAACGCGCAGAAAAATCCGTCCCTATTCCTGCTATGCTAACAATTTGCTTTTCCTTGTCAACGGAATTATGACTTCTGGAATGGATTTCGTGACATTCCGCTAAAAAATTCTTTGACTTGTTTATATGCATAACTTGTATATACTTATCGCCTTTTTTGTTTTAACTAAATTTTAGCTGATTATCAATCAATTACAGAAAGTATTTAACATTTTATTATGACTTTTGGAATACAAACTATGACTTTTGGAATGGATTTTTCGCCTCAAACTATGACTTTTGGAATGGATTTTTATATTATCGATGACTTTCATTTGTACAAGTCATAATAATAGCTATCTTTGCAAAACAACATAAAGCCAATTGGATTATGGAACGCACGAAGCAGAAAAAAAACAACGGAGTAGTAGTCAGAAACAAAGACCAAATACAAAGCTATATCATGACTACGGCAAAATACGATTTCAATGTGTACGAAAAAAGGATTCTATACAGGCTTGTAGAACTTGCCCAATGTGAATTGCAGGGGTTGAAATTCCCGGAAGATTGTAGAAAAGTGGAACACACGCTTTGGGGGAACTTAATAGTAACCCTCCCGGTCACATCGATACTATCCAATGAAGACGATAACAACTATGCGAAAGCGAAAAAAGCCTTGATAGCCTTGTCTCAGAAATATTTTGAATATGAAGATGAAAAAACATGGGAAAAAATAAACATCATCGTTTTGCCCAAAATTCAAAAGTACAAGAGCACATTCACATTTCAAATAGACCCAAAGATTTGGAGCTGCTGCCTTGATTTCACTAAAGGATTCCGCAAATACGAATTAGTGACAGCCATGAACTTCAAAAGCGTCTATACAATGCGCTTCTATGAACTGATGAGCGGTCAGAAAGCGAAAATGTCATTCTCACTTAACCATCTCAAGGAAATGTTCCAGGTAACCGACAAATACAAACTGACGGCGGATTTCATACGAAAAGTCATTGAACCGGCAAAGAAAGAGCTGGACGAGTGCTCCCCCTATACTTTCGAGTGGACCCCTCAGAAAGAAGGAAAGAAAATTGTTGGGTTCTGTTTTTATCCGATACTACAGCCGCAGTTCAGGGATAATGACCTCTACCGGCAGGAAATCCAGAAGCAGACAAACCTTTCATGGGATCTGAATAGGCAAGTGCTTGGCTACTTGAAGCTCTCGCTTGGATTTTCAGACAAGGAAATCAAGAACAACCGGGCTGTTTTCATTGCCGCACAGTTCGAACTGCCGGACATCCTGGGGGAACTGGCTATACTGAAAGGCAAATCGAGAGATAAAGGCAATCCCAAAGGGTATATCATCAATGCACTTAAAGGAAAACTGAAGGACAAACAAGGATGAAGCCGGGATATTTGAAACGGATAATCCCAGCTTCAAATGTTATAGGTCTCTTATTTTTTGGATTGTCCTGTCAGGCAACACATCCAACCCATAGAATAATTCATTCTTATTGTACCCTAAAAAATCAACATACTTCAGGATTTGGTTGTAATTGGATTGTGCAAATTCCACGTCCTTATTTCCGTCCATATCAAAACATATGGGTTCATGGTGGGCTATTCGGTTCCTAAAACTTTTGATTTCCATCAACTCGTTGTAAATTGCCCTTTGCCCCAACCCTTTGGTCTTGTGCGGAAAGATAGCCAATAGACTCTGACCGCCTTTTCGGAATGGCTGTTTGTTGAAAAGATAGGTCCAGAAGCCGAAGCTTACCGAAGATACCAACCTGTCATGCGTGTACTTCCCCGCATCCGATAGTTTTGAGATATAACGGGTTACATCTGATACCTGTGGACTGCTCTCTAACATTCCTCCTGCATGAATCTGCGTCCGAATCCAATCTTCATCACCGAAATGACGCTTATAGTGTTCATTTACCGCATTGCGAAAAACGACTTCAAACAATCCAAGTACGCCATAAAATTTCTGGCACAATTTCAAATTGTGCCTGTATAGTATGAGTGCCTTATTCTTGTCTCCAGCGCAAGCATTTAGGTATCTGCTTAAACGGGCTTGGGAGAAAGCCGCTTCATAATCGTTGTATTTCATGATTTCTATTGTTTTATTTGCAAATATAAATACAAATGCGTACTTTTGCAAAGTAATCCCCTGTCGTCCCTGTCGAAAGACAAACTTCAGGGTTTTGTTTTTTTATGCCATTATACAGAATAAAGAACCGGCTTCAATTCGCCGGCACTCCCGTTTCATTTAATCCTCCAAAAACAGCATATTGCACTCTTCGCACCTGATCCACAAACCGGATTTTCCCCATACATGGTTTCCGCATCCACAAGTGTATCTCTTGCGTTTCCCGCTTTTCTCCCAATCCCCCTCCTTATCTTCAGCTTTTTCTGTATCTGCAGATTTTCCCAGTGGAGGAACAGGCACTGGAAGCATCCGGAAAGAAGCGGGCAAAGGTCTGTATTTCAAGCGTAGGTTCTCCAATTCATCAGCCCCAAGCGCATTGAAAACATTATCAAACAAACCGCCTTCAATTACATAATGGGACATCTGTTGCCCTGTTTGCTTCCCTCCCGGTTCTCCCGTATCTGTCGGCATCAGACCGACCTGTATCATTTTAGACGCCCATTGCTTGTTATGATAACAGTTCCGGCTTGGATTCCCAAAATCATGCTGCCAAAGATGGCACATTTCGTGCACTAAAGTCGAATGCCATTCTTTATCCGGTCGATCCATAAAATCCGGATTGATACTGATTTCATGGATGATTTTCTTTTGCATTGAATCCCCTTCCCATCGGTCTGCAGCGAAAAAACCATAAGAACCTCCTTTCCGGCTCATATTCACAATGCATTCTGGCAGCTTCCCTTCGAACAGGCGGTTATTATAGAACTGAAACAAATCGTCAAGCGTCTTAAACTGTATAGTCGTTATCATTTTTCTGATGTTTATTTTCTTGCAAAAGTATTATTTTTAATGTACATTACAAAAAATAGTTTATTAGTTGTTTAGTTTATTAGTGGATTAGTGTATATATGCTTCTTATACTTTATTGTTTATCAAATATTTATATAAAACATAATGTACATTACAAATATTAGTGTTTTAGTGGATTAGTGGAAATAACACACACATGATGCACAAAGATTAAATTCTTGTCTTCCAAATAGTCCAATAAGGATATGTCCTATTCCATCTTAAAATGCAATAGAGAAAACGGAAGTGAGTAAACGGGAAAAATAAAATCGTTGATTCATTTGATTTATTCTGCATTTATAGTAACTTTGCCACTAATCAACTAATTTTAGTGATTTAGTTTTTCAGTTAGCATTTATAATCAACAGTATGGCGAAAATAGTATCAATAATCAACCACAAAGGAGGTGTCGGGAAAACGGCAACTGCGGCTAATTTAGGTGCAGCACTGCAAATTCGGGGAAAACGGGTACTGCTCATTGATATGGACGCACAGTCAAACCTGACGGACTGCTTAGGAGTTTCCACAGAACTAGACGATACCATTTATCAAGCCATGAGAGGCTACAGTCCGCTTCCGATTGTAAAGAACGAAGACGGTCTGGATATTGTACCGTCATGTTTGGATATGTCAGCAATAGAAATGGAAATAATGCAAAAGTATGCACGGGAGCAGATTCTTCACAAATTACTCCGCCCGGTACAGGAACAATACGATTATATTCTTATAGATTGTCCTCCATCCTTATCTATACTGACTATCAACGCAATGACTGCTTCGGATTGTATCATCATCCCCGTAGAAGCAGAATACTTAGCAATGCGAGGAATGGGCAGGTTGACAAACGTCATCCAGGAAGTAAAAAACAATCTGAACCCTAAATTGCGCATTTCTGGAATACTGATTACCAAATACGACAGACGGAAAAATTTCAATCAAGATATACAAGAGATAATCCGTGACACTTTTCAAGGGGATGTGTTCACTACTACAATCCGAACCAATGTCGCCATCGGAGAAGCAACAGCTGCTAAACATGATATATTCCACTATGCGCCAAAATCTTCAGGAGCGGAAGATTATGCTTCATTTTGTGATGAATTTCTAAAAAAAGAATCAACATTCAATTAATACAGCCGTATGGAAAACAAAAGGAACAACCTGAGAGAAAACATGAAAGCCGGGCTAAGCTCATTGGTAAGACCAACGACAGAAGCGATAAAGCAACCGGATTTACGTACACAAGAAAAGCCCAAATATAAGACTTGCAATTACATAACAGACCCTTCACGCCACAACCGGCTGAAACGATATGCAACAGACAACGGAATGACCTTACTTCAAGCATTCAACGAAGCCATAGATCTATATTTAAGCGACAAAGGAGAAAGATATGCTCCATAGTTTAGTTTCCATAAAAAAGGGATGCCACACACAGGCATCCCTAAAAACATACAGACAAGGATTCACACATTCAATTTATTATCCAATCCAACCTTCCATAACCTATCTTATTTTTCCAAACGACATCAGATTAGAATTTCTTGCGCATGCCAATCGGTAGTTTCAGCTGTGCAAATTCGTCCCCGTCTACAATAGTCGCTCCGCCGTTCACATTTCTCATTTCTTCGATTGCAATCAGTCTTACTTTCCGTTCTAAATTTTTCTTTTCCATAAATTCATATTTTATTGTTATACATTTTATTATAATTCAAATTCAAAAGATGTCAGAAGTTCGCCTGACAGGTTCATGGCAACCATGTCATTCTGCTTCACCCAGTCGTTCCCGGAGTTATCCCATTTATACAAAGCGATATAAAGCGCACCGTCAATGCCTTCATTATAAGTCTGCTTGGCAACCACATCAGCGTATTCATTTTTGCCACTGTTCCATACGGCATATTCAATGGCATACCCGTTTTCATCATACATGTAATTCAAAATGTGCGATTTATCCCATTCCCCCGTTACGCCGTTCCACTTCAACACTTCTTTCTGTGCCAAACGTTGCTCTCCGTCATACACATAGTTGTATTTCAAAGTAGGAGACAGATACTTTCCACATACCGACTTACGGTACACAGTCTTGGCTGTGACAATCCCATCCTCAGAGGTTTCTGCATTGTATGCAAACCCACACTCGCCATATACGTTCAATGACGCTAAAAAAATCGTTGTTGCTGTAATAATTTCCATATCTTGCTATTTTTATTGTTTCGTCTTTATTTCCTTTTACTGACACAAAGGTAAGAAGGATTTATCCCCTTTCAGGTTATCAGAATGTTATCATTAAGTTAATCATCTTCATACTTTAAGATGTCGGCAGGCTGGCATTCCAAGGATTTACAGATTTTATCAAGCATAGAAAACCTGACTGAAACGACACGGTTGTTTTTCAAGTTAGAAAGGTTGGCTATAGACACGCCTGTTTTTCCGAAAGTTCCTTCAACGTCATTCCTCTTTTATTTAAAACGACATCGAGATTTATCTTTATTGAATGCATAATTACAGGTAGTTAATCTGTCAGTGAAAAGCAGGAATAGAAAGCCAGTATACGGTCTTTCAGCAGATAGGTATATTTAGCCTGTGACTGTTGGGAAAGCGCGTCGGCAAGTTTCATCTTGATTTCATTGTATTCGAATACAGTCGATTTCCCGGCTGCATATTTTTCCAATGCATACCGATGTGCTTCCTGATTGGCTATTACTGCTTTCGTGGTGGAACGGTATTTCTCGAATGCGGATATCGCATCCGTATAAGCCTGCTCGATTTCTTTGTACAACTGCTTTTTCTCGTTTTCCAATGACAGTCTCGCATTATCCTCATCGATACGTGCCGCCCTCACCTGGTTCCGAGTGGAAAAGCGGTCGAACAACGGGATGCTGATTGTAAGGCACAGGCTTTTCTGCATGTTGTTGTTAAGCTGCCTCCGGAACGTTTCGCCAAGTCCGCTCCCGTTGTCGTAATAATTCGTGTTGATTCCTGCTGCGAATGAAAGGGTCGGGTAATATCCGGACTTGGCTATCCGGATGCCTTTCGTCTTGCTCTGCAGGGTGTAATATGCCTGACGTATCTGAGGCATACAGGTCAGGGCGGACTGATAGATGCTCACCGGACTCAGCGTGTCGGCGATGGCAATCTCTCCACCAAGCGAATCGATATCAAACTGTTCATGCCCTTTCAGCTCCATCAGTTGTGCCAAGTCAAGATAAGCGAGCCGGAGGGAATTTCTCGCTTCGGTAGCGGTCAGTTCGTCATCCGCCAGCTGTGCACGCACATCATAAAGTTGTGATTCGGCAGCCTTCCCATTCTCGATAAGAAGCTGCGTGCAGGTTTCCTGTTCCTTGGTCAGCTGTATCTGTTCCAATGCTATCCGATAGATTTCCTTGTCCAGAAGAATCTGGAAATAGGCTCCAGCCACGTTCAGCGACAGGTTGTTTTCTATCAGTTCCCGGTTCGCCTCTGCGGCAAGCAGGTCGAAGCGATTCTGCGCAATTGATGCCGTCCGCTTGAATCCAGCAAATATCGGGATTTCCGTAGTTACAGAGAAAGAAGAGTTCTGTATGTTGCTGTTCTCATACGTATTTTTCTGGTTCAGCGAACGTCCGAATGTGAAGTTCTGCGAGACACCTGCATTCAGATCCGGAAGGAAACTGTTCCTTAATGTATTCTTCTGCACTTTCAGGCTCTGAATCTGGTTATCGCTTTGCTTTACCTCAATATTATGCTTAACGGCATATTCAATACATTCAGTTAATGTCCATTTCTTCGATTGTGCTTGTATGTTACACATGCCAACTAAAGAAACAACTACAACTATAATAAAGCTCACCAATCTATTCATAATCTACAATTCTTTGTTTTTAGTTTTTTAACATGGCAAAAATAGAAGACAAAAACAAAGAATTATGTTATCTGACAGTTATCGTTAAGTTAACGAATTTATTTTATAGGCACCATTTCTGTCTTTAATACGAAAGAAAAATGCTCGTTTAGCGGAGGAATAATTAAAGTCTCCACGCTTTCCTTGTTTTCTGCTAACTTCAAATATGAAATTACATCTTTCATTTTATCAGACGAAATATACTCACCTTTTAAAACATATAGTTCGTCCATAACCTCTACCATCTGTTCTTTAGGGTCTTTTTTATACCTATAAAAGAGCTTCCTATAACCTTTCTTACATAGTAAGTCTATAAAAGACTTGTATTCATTTAAATTCCGATAGACTTCTGTTTGATAATTATACACCAACCTTGTCGTATATCCAAATAATGTCCCTTTTTTCTCTCCCCTGCCTTCCAAAGCATCATAAGTCACAACACATACCCCATTTTTCGTATCCTTTTCTACACTACCGACCCGTATTCCATCATCATATAAATAAGCCAATGTCGAATCTGATTGATAACTACAGCCATCCTCCTTAAGTTCTTCCAATAATGTGCCATTTCCTAATGAAGGTGTTGTTATATATTTGTCTACCAACATATTTGCATGTTTCTTATCTTCCGATATCATTTTCTTATTCGCCAAAACACGGGTTTGAGTAACAAACCTTTTCACCTTTCTATTCTTCAGCCTAATGAAAAAATCAGCAAAACCTTCCTTGAAATATTTTAAACAAGAATCATTCAGTTGATAACTCCGGAAATAAGTCCTCAAATGGATATAGTCATTGGCTTTAGACGTTATCTCCACTTCATCCAACATATAATCCCTTGGAGTGAGGGATATGCATGTATCTTTCCTAAATTTTGAGCATTCTATTTCCTTTGGGTAATAAGACATATGCTGAATTGTTACCTTCCCTTTATTTATATCTTCAGGAAATATCCCGTTTGCATCTACGAAACCTATTGTAACACCCTTCTCATCCATAATCTGAGCATAAGGTACAATTCTTCCATCGACATTATCAATTACACGAACCTGCCCTAACACATATCCGGATATTATCCATGACAATGATAATATAAAAGCTAATCTTTTTAGTTTCATCTTTGAAAAAATATAGTCTATCCTGAATTGTTTTTCCAATTCAGGATAGACTGGTTACAAATGCTGTTACTGATTAATCTACATTTTTACCATGGAACACACGAATACCAAAAATGAATACTTCAGTATTGCCTTTGATTCCATCCATGGCACCGGTAACACGAATGATACTAATACCACCAACAGTATTTGCTGCTTCTTGTACACTCATTTCTTGCATCATTTTAAATTCATTGTTTCTCATAATTGTTACTTTTTTAGTTGTTAATACTTATTTTATACTATTGCAATAGTCTATTTATCAATTGAATTAGTTCATATACCAATTCTAATCCAACTGGTCAAACTGCTCGTTCCACAATCGGCTGTAGATGCCGCCTGAGTTGAACAGTTCCTTGTGCGTACCCGTCTCGGCTACCTGACCCTTGTCGAGTACCACAATCCTATCCGCGTTCTTCACCGTGCTCAGGCGGTGCGCAATGACAATAACGGTCTTTCCCCGTTTAGCCAGTGCGTCCAGCGTCTGCTTCACGTGCTTCTCCGATATGGAATCCAGCGAGGAGGTCGCTTCATCAAAAATCAGAATCTCCGGTTCCTTATACAAGGCGCGTGCGATAGCAATGCGCTGCCGTTCTCCCCCGGAAAGGGAAGCACCGTGCTCGCCGATATAGGTCATGTATCCGTTGGGCAGACGCTCGATGAAATCCTTCAGCCCGAGCTGTTCCACAAGGTCTACAATCCGTTTCATGTCCGGCTGCAGGTCTCCCACCGCAATGTTCTCGATGATTGTCCCGGCAAACAGCTCAATCTGCTGCGGCACCGTCCCAACCATGCGGCGGAGGCTCCGGTTGCTTATCTGGGCGATGTCATATTCGCCGATGCGGATCTGCCCGGACTGGATGGGATAGATATGCTGCAAAAGGGAGATCAACGTGGTTTTTCCCGAACCGCTCTCGCCGATGACGGCGGTGGTCTTTCCTTTTTCTATCTTCAGGTTAAGTTCTTTGAACACTTCTTTCCGCGAACCGTAACGGAACGACACGTTCTCAAACGTGATGTCACCAATCATGTCCGGTTCAAGCTCTATCTTTTGGCTGTCGTCCTGTTCACGCTCTAAGTCCATAATCTGAAACAGGCGGTCGGCTGCAATCAGCGCATCCTGAATGGTCTGGTTGGAAGATATCAGCGAGCCGATGGGCGAGATGACGTAGCTGATGAGCGAATAGAACACCATCAGTGTTCCCGGTGTCAGTTCCTTGTCGATGACCAGCACACTTCCCATCCAGAGCACCGCAATGGTGATGGCTGTAGAGACGAACTGGATGCCACCCTGTGCCATGATCGCTCCGTAAATGCTGCGGAACGTGTTCTTCAACAGATGCACGAAGCGGGTCTCCGTCTTCAGGTTGGCAAAGTCCTCTATGCCGAAACGCTTGATGGTGGAGATGGAGTTGATGGATTCCACCAGTTGTGCCTCCAAGTCCGCGCTGCTCTCCATGATACCACGCTGGTATTTCCTGTTCAGCCGATTGAACCCCCAGAAGATAAGCAGGAAAAGCGGTGCGGATGCCAACGTCACAAGGGCAAGCTCCCACGAATACACGAACATCAGACCCACAGAGAAAAGCAGGATCATCATGTTCACTACCAGGTCGAGCGACACATTGTTGATGAAGTTCCGGATTTTCACCGCATCGTTCACACGTGAAATAATCTCACCCACACGCATCGTGTCGAAGAACTGTTGCGGGAGTGTCAGCAGGTGCTTGTAATATCCCAGTATCAAGGCGGCGTCGATGCGCTGTCCGGTCTTCAGTGCCAGGATGCTCTTCATGGCTCCGATAAAGGTGCGGAGAATCAGGATGACAATCATCACCACGCCCATCAGGTTGAGCAGGTTGATGTTTCCGTCCACCAGCACGTAATCGGTGATTTTACCCACATATACCGAGGTGGACAGTCCGAGAATGCTGTACACCAACGCCCCGAACACCGCCTGCATCATGACGCTCTTGTGCGGTGCCAGCAGTGAGAAGAACTTCCGCGTCATGCTGGTTTTCATGTTCCCTTTCTTGAAGGTCTCTTCCGGTTCCATCAGCACGAGTACGCCCGTCCACATCCTCTTGAACTCTTCGTCCGTCACCTTGTGCATCCTTCCGTCTCCCGGATCCATATAGGTGATGTGTCCCTTCTCCACCCTATAGATGACCACGAAGTGCTGCAGATGCTCATGCACGATCACATGGGCAATGGTCGGTTTCGGAACGATGGCAAGCGCTTCAAACTGTGCCCTCACGCCTTTTGCCGAAAGTCCGAGCCGATTGGCAGCCTCTATCAGTCCCAACACATTTGTACCTTTCTGGTCGGTGAACGCGTACTGCCGGATGCGGGCAACCGGAAACTGAAGCCCGTAATGTGCGCAGACAGAGGCAAGGCATGCCGCGCCGCAGTCCGTAATGTCATGCTGTTTTATCTTGATACCTTTCTTATGCATAGTCATTCTGTTTTTTTCCGTTTTTCCATTCAATTCAAATTCGCTACCATTGTCTCGTTCTCATATTGTTTCGGGTTCACCCATCCGTCCATTTTCTGATAGAGCAGGTCGAACAGCGAACGGCGCGTCACCATGAAGTGTGCGTTCACCGTCATTCCTTTTTTCAGTTTCCCTACCCTTCCGTTCTTCAGCTGGAGATAATCACGTTCCATCTCGCATTTCACCTTGTAGAAGGAATTGCCTTGGCTGTCCGTCAGGAAGTCCGATGATATATCCTTTACTCTTCCAGGTATCGTTCCCCATTCGTTGTAATTGAACGATTCCACCTGCACGTTCACCGGCATACCCACGCTCATGAACCCGATGTTTCTCGGCGTGACATAGACCTCCAGGCAGAGCGTGGAGTCGGGGCTGATAACCGCCAGCGACTGACCTGACTGAATGCTGCTTCCGCGGTACACGCCGGAGAACTGGTCTACCGTCCCGTCCACCGGGCTGCGCACAATATACATGTCCTTGTCCTTTATCTCCTGATTCAAACTGGAGTTCATCTCGTTGTATGTGTTCCGATAGGTGTTCTGATCCGCCTGCCAGGTGCTGAGCTGGCTCTGTACCAGCGATGCCAGTTCGTTCTGCTGGCTTTTCAGCTTGAAGTAATAACTGTCGTATTCCTCTTCCGAAATGACCTTCTTCTCAAAAAGCGTCCTGTTCCGGGTGTATTCCTTTTCCGCCTGTGCCAGTGCCGTTTCCAGTTCCTGTTTCTTCCGGATGAAATAGGCGTATTCCTGCTGCCTTACCGGAGAACTGAACCGTTCCGGACGTTCGCCCTTCGCTAAAAAGGCAAGGTCGGCAAGCTGTGCGCTGCAGTCGTTCAACCGGCTGGTCTGGTAATTGATCTTGTAGTCCGAATTGTTGGTGCGGAACCGGAGAATCACATCTCCCTTGTTCACCTGGTCACCTTCCTTCACGAATACCGAATCCACAATTTCGGTAATGGAGGAAGTGATTTCAGCCTTTTCCGCAACCGGTCTCACTACGCCGCTTCCCTGTACGGAGATATCCACATAGACAAAGGGAAGTGCCACTAATGTGACGGTCACGGCAAGCAGGACAACCCAGTAGATCACCTGCGATTTCGTTGTGTGCTGATAGATGTACGTCTCGATACTGTTCTCTATCCATTCGTTCGGTAATAGCATATCTTTTTTAAATTAAAAACGGTTACTTCTGTTTCCTTTTCACAGGACAAAAGTAACCGTTCTAAAAAAGAGGATATGTTATGCTTATGTTATCGTTAGGTTAATGCTGGAATTCGTCTTTCGCAATACTTTTTGAAAGAAGGTTTATAAAAATGATAATAAAAGGTATTAATA
>NZ_NFIN01000041.1 GCF_002161765.1 Bacteroides sp. An322
AGGCGGGATGGGAGGAAAGTCCCAGTCTTGGTATCATGGATTCCAGAAGCGTAAAGACCTCCCATCATGTTGATTCTGACCGTGGTATAGACGGGAACAAGAAAATCAAAGGACGGAAAGAGCACATCATAGTCGATACGCTCGGCCTTCCGTTAGCCGTCGCAATCCATGAAGCCAGCCTGCATGACAGCAAGGGCGCCCCACAAGCCATAGAAAAACTCGCTTATAAATTTCCGCGCTTGGTTAAAATATTGGCGGATGGAGGCTACAGGGGAGATTTGGCTGATTGGGTCAAGAAGAAATTCGGATGGATATTGGAGCTCGTACTCAGACCGGACGAATGTCCGTCCAAATTTCAGGTACTGCCCAAACGCTGGATTGTGGAACGCTCTTTCTCATGGCTGGAAAACTTCAGAAGGCTGACCATCGATTACGAATTCCTTGCTGAAACCGCAGAAGCTATGGTACAGATTGCATTCATACAAATCATGCTTAACAAATTTATCGAATGAAATCAAAACAGCTTCTAAATGCCTCTCCCTCAACTGAACAACAGCATCACATTCAGCACCGAGACCACGATAGCGATGGTGTAGAGCACGAAGGTGCTCCAACGGGAATTGACGTACTGCCCCATTACACGGCGGGAGGAAGTAAGCCCTACTTGAAGAAAGACGGTGAAAGGAAGCTGCACGCTTAATGCCATTTGTGAGATAATCAGCCCTTGGAAGGGGTCGCTGATGAAG
Source organism: Bacteroides sp. An322 (assembly GCF_002161765.1). Lineage (GTDB taxonomy): Bacteria > Bacteroidota > Bacteroidia > Bacteroidales > Bacteroidaceae > Phocaeicola > Phocaeicola merdavium. Next base: position 747 of record NZ_NFIN01000041.1, read on the forward strand.
AAAATAATCAGCAAAGCGACTCCTAAAGAGAGCAAGATACCTACGCGGGAGTGTATATCCTTGATGTGATAAGACTCGCCGAACATACCGGCGAAGATAGAACCTGCTGCCATACCGCTGGTAACGGTAGACGAAAGCCCTGCCATCAATAATGCCAAAGCAAAAATAGTACCCGCCTGACTGCCCAATAAGGGGTCAAGCAAGGATTTGGCTTGTTGCAACTCCTCCACATGTATACCATTCGCAAAGAACGTAGAGGCAGCCAAGAGAATCATCGCACTATTTATCGCCCAACCTACACCCATTGAGAACAACGTATCGTAGAACTCATATTTCAGCAGACGGCGGATAGAACGCTCGTCTCCTTTATTATATTCGCGGCTCTGTACCACCTCCGAATGCAAGAAGAGGTTGTGCGGCATCACCACCGCACCTAATACACTCATAATAATAAGCAGGCTGCCTTCGGGAATGCTTGGCACCACCCATGAACGAGCCGCCAAATGCCAGTCGATATCTACCAAGAAGAGTTCGTAAAGGAAAGAAAGCCCGATGACGGACACAAAACCGATAATGGCACGCTCGATGCGTCTGTAGGAATTGGTGAATAACAAGATGATGACCAATACCGTTGTTATTAAAGCACCCCAAACGATAGGCATTCCCAACAACATCTGCAAGGCTATGGCTCCTCCCAATATCTCGGCAAGCGATGTGGAGATAGAGGCAAGTACCGCACTGCCCAATATAGGGCGAGACAACCAACGAGGCGCATACTTCTCGGCAGCCTCACTCAAACATAGACCGGTTACGATGCCCAGGTGTGCCACATTATGCTGGAGCACGATAAGCATCACCGTAGAGAGTGTAACTACCCATAACAGCGTATACCCGAATTCTGACCCTGCAGCAAAATTCGAAGCCCAATTGCCCGGGTCGATAAACCCTACCGTCACCAACAATCCGGGACCGATATATTTAAAGAAATCCAATCCACCTAAATACCGCTGGTGGTCTTTCCGTTTCAATTCGTTGAGTAATTTCTTTAGCATAATAGTATGTATTTGTTATTCACCACAAATTACACAGACTTTATTGATTATGAATAAATAATGGTGTATTATAGTGACTACATTTTTAATTATTTAAATCTGTGTCATCTGTGGTGTTCTTCATTCGTCTTCAAAAACAAAATCCAGCTTCAGTTGGTTCTCGTCCGTCTTCCGCTTCGGCTTCGGGAGCAAGAGGCGGCGCACGCCTTGTGGTCCCAATTCGTGGATGGTCTTTTCGGGCAGTTCGTGGCACGTGATGAAGTAACGCGCCTTCTTCATCACTGCCCCCATCTGCTTCAATTCGTAGAAACCAATGCGGGAGAAACGGCGAGACATCACAATCATCTTTGCCGACTTCACCCCGATGCCCGGCACACGGAGCAACATCTCATAATCAGCCGTCTGGATATTAACAGGAAAGAACTCGGGGTGCTTTAACGCCCATGCCAACTTAGGGTCTATCTCCATATCGAGGTCGGGTGAAGCATCGTCTACCAACTCGTCTACCGTAAACTGATAATACCGCAAGAGCCAATCTGCCTGATAGAGACGGTTCTCTCGCACCAGCGGAGGCTGTTTCAGGAGTGGCAGACGCTTATCGTAGGTATTGACCGCCACATATCCCGAATAATACACCCGCTTCATGGTGGGCTGGCGGTAAAGTGCCGAAGATACCCGGAGGATGTCCTTGTCCGTCTCGCTCGTAGCACCCACTATCATCTGCGTGCTCTGCCCTGCCGGCACGAAACGTGGTGCATGGCGGTGGCGCTTACGCTCTTCTGCACTCTCCAACACTCCTTGCTGGATATAGCGCATCGGCAGATAGACGCTTCGGTGGTCTTTCTCCGGAGCCAAAAGCTTCAGGTTCTTTTCGGTAGGGATTTCCAAGTTCACGCTCATACGGTCGGCATAAAGTCCGGCTTCGTGTACCAGTTCTTCACTCGCTCCGGGTATGCTTTTTAGGTGGATATATCCATTGAAACGGTGCTTCAGGCGGAGGTCTTTCGCTACCCTTACCAAGCGTTCCATGGTATAATCGGGATTACGCACTACGCCCGAACTCAAAAACAATCCCTCGATGTAGTTGCGCCGGTAGAACTCCATAGTCAAGTCGACCAGTTCGGTCACCGAAAGCGTGGCACGCGGAATGTCGTTGCTCACGCGGTTGATGCAATAGGCACAATCGTAGATGCAATAATTGGTCAGCATGATTTTCAGCAACGAGATGCACCGCCCGTCTTCGGCAAAGCTATGGCAGATGCCGATGCCGCCCACCGTATTGCCCACGCCTCCCTTCGTATTGCGGCGCACCGTGCCGCTCGATGCGCACGACACATCGTATTTCGCCGATTCGGCAAGCACTTTCAGTTTATGTAACACCTGTTCGTTCATCCGAAATCACCAATTATTTAGAATCATTTCAAATCCAAAGATACGGAGAGTTTCCGGTTTATGCAAACATTCTAAACTATCAACCGAAATATTTTGTACCTTTGCACCCGATTAAACTAAACAATACGATATGTGGTTATTATTAGCGTTCTGCTCGGCGGCGTTGCTGGGCTTTTATGATGTATTCAAAAAGAAATCACTCAACGGAAACGCAGTGCTTCCCGTACTGGCTCTGAACACGTTGTTCTCCAGCCTCATCTTTATCCCGTTTATCCTGATTTCCCGCTTTTATCCTTCGGCATTGCAAGACACCATTTTCTTCGTGCCCGAAACGGGTGGATGGGAAACCCATAAATACATCCTCCTGAAATCAGTCATAGTACTCTCATCTTGGACTTTCGGCTATTTCGGCATGAAACACTTGCCTTTGACTATCGTGGGACCAATAAACGCCACGCGACCCGTAATGACACTTGTGGGTGCACTGCTCGTCTTCGGCGAACGGCTGAACCTGTATCAATGGATTGGTGTGATGCTGGCAATAGTATCGTTTTTTATGTTAAGTCGTTCGGGAAAAAAGGAAGGAATCAATTTCGAACACAACCGTTGGGTATGGTTCGTGGTGCTGGCAGCTCTACTAGGCGCGGTAAGCGGACTATACGATAAATACCTAATGGGGATGTTCAATAATATGGTGGTGCAGGCATGGTATAACATCTACCAGCTTTTCATGATGGGAGGCATCCTGCTTTTCTTATGGCTTCCGAAGCGCAAAACCAGCACCCCTTTCCACTGGGACTGGTGTATCCCGCTGATTTCCATCTTCCTGTCGGCTGCAGACTTCGTATATTTCTATGCATTGGGAATGGACGAGTCTATGATTTCCATTGTATCAATGGTGCGTAGAGGCAGTGTAGTGGTATCGTTCCTCTTCGGTGCAATGTTGTTCCGCGAAAAGAACTTGCGAAGCAAAGCCATTGACCTCGCCTTAGTACTTATCGGTATGTTCTTCCTGTACTTAGGAAGCCGATAGGGTTCTTTAGTTAATAGTTAATAATGAATAACGGGAATATATCCACTCCTCGTTGTTCACTATTCATTATTAACTATTAACTATTCAAATCATGTGATTAGCCTTAAGCCATCGCCTGCCCCACGGAGTAAGGCACCATAACAAAAACACTACGCAAGGCAATCCGATAACGGACAAAACAAATATTGCTTCCATTATTTCTTCTCCTTTTTATTACTTAACAATAAACCAGACAATAACGTAAAACCAGCAACCAATATACCGATTCCATAAATCAAATACCTATTATCGCCCATATCCTTGAATAAAGAAGCGATAACAACGCCCGTTAATACATACTTGGATACATCAATCAAGTATCCTCCTAATTTCTCTTTCCACATTGCAAATATAGTTTATTCTTTTAAAACTAACAACGCATACTTACATGAATGTACATCTTTGTATAGAAAAAGAGGATACGAAAAAAAGGCAGTCACGCATGAAGCGCAACTGCCTCTAAAACAAGTACAATCTTTCTTTTACCTTATTCCTATGAAAACTACTTTATCATTAATTTTGCGCTAAATCTACCGCATAGTTGGCACGTTTGCCCGACGGATAAACACCCGTCATGAACAGTACCTGGTCGGGAGATTGGGAAGCGGCTTTCATCACTTCTTCCAAATCGTCTACGGTACGCAATTGTTCACCGTTCGCTTTCAGAATGATGAATCCCTTGCGGATACCACTATCAGCCATACGTCCGTCGCTCACACCCGTTACCTGTACGCCATAGCCCAAGTTCAACTGGCGTTTCAGTTCGGCAGGCACTTCACGGAAGGCTGCGCCCAGAATTTCCATGTCGGCTTTCTTCACTACCTTCGTATTGCCTTGGGCATTCTTCAACGTGATAGTAAATTCTTGGTCTTTTTTGTCACGGAAAACTTTCACTTTCACCTTATCACCCGGACGTTTCTTGGCAAGAATGCCTTGCAGGGCAGCCATTGTCTCTACTTTCTCTCCGTCTACGCCGATGATGACATCGTTTTCCTTCAAGATACCGGCAGCCGAACCTTCATCTTGTACTTCTATTACCTGAACACCGTATCCGATGCCTAATTCTTTCTGTTCCTTGCGCATTTCTTCAGGATATTCTTCCCGTCCCATGTCGCGTCCGGCAATGCCCAACAATGCGCGCTGCACGGTTCCATACTGTTTCAAGTCGGTCACCACTTTCGTCATGATACTAGTCGGAATGGCAAATCCGTAACCCGAATAAGTGCCTGTAGGAGAATAAAGCATGGCATTGATACCTACCAGTTCGCCGCGCGCGTTGACCAATGCGCCTCCACTGTTCCCTTTATTGATTGCTGCATCGGTCTGGATAAACGATTCTACGTCATTGGCTCGCAAACTACGTGCCTTGGCACTTACCACACCGGCGGTCACAGTAGAGCCTAAGTTGAAAGGATTACCTACGGCAAGCACCCATTCGCCTACCTTCAAGGCATCCGAATCGCCGACCGGAATAGCAGGGAAATCATCTCCTTCTATCTTGACCAAAGCCAAATCGGTGGAAGCGTCGGTTCCGATAACACGTCCTTTCATCTCACGTCCGTCATGCAATTTGACCGAAATTTCATCGGCATCGTCTATCACATGATTATTCGTCACGATATAGCCGTCTTTCGAAATAATTACGCCTGAGCCGAATCCACGTTGTTCGGGAGTCTGGACTTGCTGCTGGCGACCGCGACCGTCACCGAAAAAGAAATCGAAAATATCCGGTTGGGTCTGTATCATCTTCGTCTTACTGTGTTGCACCGCCATGATGTGTACCACCGAATTGAGTGAACTCTCTGCGGCTTGAGTCAAATCTACCGGCTGCATTTTAGATGCATCAAGTGCGGCAAACCTTGCCGGAGTAGCGGTTTTAAATTCATCATAAAAAGAAGCATTCTTTGTATCTTTAGATTGAAGAATGGCATACGAGGTTACTCCTGCCACACCTGCACTTACTGCTATCAATGCGATAGCTCCCAGTGCAAATTTAGTTGTTTTTTTCATAACTATAAATCGTTTAAATTGTTAATTTCAATACTTGTTTAACATTTCATCTGCTAAAGTAGAACAAAAATCATGCGGTTGTACTTCCTAAGGATTCTTTTTTTTCTCTTTTAACAAAGCTACTTGTCTGCTTAACCGCGCTTAACGGGGTAAACTGACAAATTTGCATTCATTATCAGTCACTTTTACAGGCATAAAAGATATTTCTTGCAAAAATGGCAGGAAGTACGTTTTTATTGTGTACCTTTGCATACAGAAAGCAGCCGGACGGTCTGTCGCTGGTATCTTTGATACAAGAGGAAAGTCCGGGCAACACAGAGCATCCTACTTCCTAACAGAAAGCTATCCGCAAGGGTAGAGTAATGCAGAAGAAAACAACCGCCTTTCCTACCCGGAGAGGTAAGGGTGAGAAGGCAGGGTAAGAGCCTACCAGCCGTATGGCGACATACGGGCTGTGCATCTTAGGAGTTGTAAGGTCATGTAAACCGGCATCATGAGGGTTGCTCGCCCAACGTCGGAGGGTAGACCGCTAGAGCTTTTTGGTGACAAAAGGCGTAGATAAATGACAGACACCTTTATCTAATAAAGGCACAGAACCCGGCTTATAGACCGGCTGCTTTTTTTAATGAAGAATTAAGAATGAAGAATATCCTACTAAGGCAACATTCAACCTCATTCCTAATTCTTCATTCTTAATTCTTCATTTCTTAAATTAAATGCTATGCAACTGCAATCTTGGCTTCAATTCTTAACAGACGGCATTTGGCGGATAACCGAAGATGAAGTAACGCCTGTCAGGAAACGTCTGTATTCGTGCGTGAAAATCATTTACCTTTCGGTAGACCAGTTCTTGAACGACCGCATTCCGGTGCGTGCCTCTGCCCTGACATACAGCACTCTATTATCTATCATCCCGATACTTGCCCTTTTGTTTGCGATAGCCCGCGGCTTCGGATTCGACGCATTAATGGAAGAACAAATCAAAAGCGGCGTAATGAGCCAACAAAGCGAACTGATCTTTTCGTGGGTCAATTCCTACTTACAACACGCACAGAGCGGCATCTTTATCGGTATCGGCCTGATTATGTTGCTGTTCACCATTCTGATGCTGATAGACAATATCGAGCGCAGCTTCAATGCCATTTGGCAAGTAAAACGTCCGCGCACGGTCTTCCGGCAAATAACCGATTATTTTTCGATGTTATTATTGCTCCCCTTATTGATTGTTATCTCCAGCGGTCTGACTATCTTCATGACCACGTATGTGAAAGATTTAGAGACTTTCCTTTTATTGGGACCAATGCTGAAATTCCTGATACGGCTTATCCCGTATGCCTTGACTTGGGGAATGTTTATCGGGCTATATGTATTCATGCCCAATACCAGCGTCAAACTAAAACATGCCTGGTTTCCGGGAATCCTGGCTGGAAGTGCTTTTCAGGCATTCCAATACTTCTATGTCAATAGCCAAATCTGGATTTCAAACTACAATGCCATTTACGGAAGCTTTGCAGCTATCCCGATGTTCTTGTTATGGACTCAAATTTCATGGACTATCTGCTTATTCGGAGCGCAAATGAGCTATATCAGCCAAAACCTTCCTTCATTCAGTTTCGGCAAAGAGACCGCTCGCATCAGCCGCAGATACCATGATTTTTTCTGCACCGTCATTCTCTCCGCTATTTGTAAACGATTTGAAGACGAACAAACACCTTATACTGCCGAAGAACTAAGCAAAGAACATAAAATCCCCATCCGGCTCACCAAAAACATCTTATACGAATTGACCGACATACGGTTATTGTACGAAACATTCAGCGATGATAAAGAAGGAAGCGTCCGTTACTTGCCCGGAATGGATATTAACCAACTGACGGTAGGCGTACTGATAGAAAAGCTGGATGAAGCCGGAGCAGAAAATTTCAAGATAGACAAAACGCAATACAGCGCTTCATGGCAAGCATTGATTGATGCCAAAGAGACTTACCTCTATCAAAACAATCAGGTACTGATAAAAGATTTGTAACAGATAAAACAAAGGTGCAAAAAGCGATTTCTACATAATAGAAAAGGGCGCGGAGCCAATACTTTTCTCCGCGACCTTTTCTATTATGTAAAACTCAACGAGCCTGAATTTCAACTTTTTTACATAGCAATCTGATTCTTGCAAGGCTTCATGATGAATGTAAATTCATAATCACCGTATGGCAAACGGTATTTCTCCAACGGAAGCGCTCCCCAGCTATTGACACATCCCAAGCCCATTTGAGCCTTATCAATGCAAAGGCTGGTCAAGTCTGCTTCTTCCAGTTCGCCTGAATGACGTTGGCACTTCTCCCAACCTTCATCCAAATCAGCAATGCGATAATGCAAAGCCGAAGCCGAGAAAGGAGCTTCCGAAATAAATGTCAGTCCGTTTCCAGCCGCATCTGCCATTGTCCACCAACGGATATCCGTCTTCGTTCCACTTTCTTGCGGACGGATATACGGATAATATTGGTCGCTCACTTGCTGGCGATAGATACCCAACGGAGTGCAATGATTACGGTCGGAATAATTTTCAATCGGTCCACGTCCGTAATAAGCGATTGTCTCAAAGCTCTTTGGCATAGTCAGGTTCATTCCGAAACGGAACATATCCGAAACCTTAGTGCCCGGAGTCGATTTCATAGATTGTACGACTTTTATTTCTCCTTCATTATTAATCAGATAAGTAAGCGAGAGGGTAGCCGAAACTTCTTTCATCTCATATTCCGCACTGATTTTAGCCATGCCGTTCTCTTGTGTTCCTTCCAATGAGGTCAAACGGATTGCAGGATTCTTCCATACGACATACTTCTGTTGCAGGTTTGCACCGAAATCATTATCCGTAGGAGCACGCCAGAAATTAGGAACAAGTGCTTCGCCTTCTTTAATGTAGTCTACTCCATTTACTTGATAAATAGACAAATAACCGGTACGTTTATTAAACTCGATAGTAAAGTTCTCGCCTTCTACTACCAAATAATTGTAGTTTTCCGTACGGATTTCCGGCTCAACCACATCCAGATTCGTTTCTTTTGCATTGGCAATTTCCAAAGCCGGAGCTTCATATTCCTTCAAAACCAATTGGTTAGAAGCAATCACATGACCTGCCGGAAGCAAGCCTTCCTGATTCTTCAATGCATAGTTCACATTCAGCAACCATTCGCCTTCTGTACCGATAGTTCCGTAATCCAGTTGGATTGTCTTCGTTTGTTGAGGAGCAACTTCAACCTGCTCAATAATTCCGGAACGAACTGCTTTACCGTCATGAAGCAATTCCCATTGCATACGGTATGCCGACAAATCGCGGAAGAAATACTCATTGAATACTTTCACCTGACCTTCGCCAGCCAATGATGTCCAAATATCCTGATAGAAATGTTTCACTTCGTATGCATGCGGGTTCGGAACACGGTCGGGACTGATCAACCCGTTATCGCAGAAGTTGATATCACTTGCATCGAAACGGTTGAAATCACCTCCGTATGCATAAATCATTTTACCGTTCTTTCCGGTCCAGCGGCAAGATTGGTCAACAAAGTCCCAAATAAATCCACCTTGGTATTTCGGATACTTGCGCACCAAATCCCAATATTCTTTGAAGCCGCCTTCCGAGTTACCCATGGCATGCGCATACTCGCACTGAATCAACGGTTTCTGCTTGCTATCGTCTTCGCAATAAGCAATACAGCCCTTGTAATCATAATACATCGGGCAGAACACATCGGTCTTTCCGTCTTGCCGTGCTTGTTCATATTGTACCGGACGGCTGGGGTCTTCTGCCTTTATCCAGTCGTATGCGGCTTCAAAGTTCGGTCCATAACCGGCTTCATTACCCAACGACCAGAAAATAATGCTGGGATGATTGAACGAACGTTGCACATTGCGTTGATTACGTTCCATGTGTGCCTTGGCATACGATTTGTTTTTCGCCAACGTCTCGTCACCATATCCCATACCGTGAGATTCAATATTCGCCTCTGCCACCATATAAATTCCATACCGGTCGCACAAGTCATACCAGAAAGCGTCATCTGGATAATGGCAAGTACGTACCGCATTGATATTGAGTTCCTTCATGCGCAATACGTCTTGAATCATCCGTTCGCGTGAGACATAATAACCGCCATCCGGATCCATTTCATGACGGTTCGCGCCCTTAAACAAGACCGGCTTGCCGTTTACCAAGATTTGCGCATTCTTCATTTCAATTTTACGGAAACCGACTTTGACCGGCACCACTTCCGTCACTTTGCTTCCCTCTTTCAGGCTTGCACGCAACGTATATAAATAAGGAGTCTCTGCCGTCCATTTATTCGGGTTTTCCACCTCGATTGTAGTACTTACTTTGCCCGAACCGCGCACTTCTTTGCTGGCTACCACCTGATTATCTGCATCTGTCAATTCCAATGACACCGAAGCGTTTCCTTTCAGGCTCAAATTTACCGCCAAAGTTCCGTTCTGATAGTTAGCATCCAAGTCAGGCGTAATGCGGATATCATCGATGCGTTTCTTATTGCGGGCATACAAATAGCAATGACGTGCTACACCTGTATAACGGAAAAAGTCTTGGTCTTCCAAATAAGAACCGTCACACCAACGGAATACTTGGAAAGCGATAAGATTCTTCTGTCCCGGCTTCAGATAACGGGTCAAGTCGAATTCAGCTTCCAATTTGCTATCCTCGCTATAACCTACGAATTTCCCGTTCACCCATATATACATATTCGAACTGACCGCACCGAAATGAGCGATAATGTCTTTTCCGCTCCACGAAGCAGGCACCGTTATTTCCTTCCGGTAAGAACCGACATGATTCTTTTCGGTCGGCACATACGGAGGATTGTTCTTATACTGATTGCGCCAAGGGAAACCGGTATTCACATAGATAGGGTCACCATATCCGTTCAATTCCCATACCCCGGGCACCTGCATATCATCCCAACCTTTATCATTGAAACCGACTTTCCAAAAATCGGTAGGACGCTGGTCGGCATTTGCCACCCAAAAGAATTTCCATGTGCCGTCCAGGCTCATAAAGTTCTGGGATTGTTCTTTTGCTCCCTCTGCAGCTTCTTCATTCTCGAATGCAAAAAAAGCCGCATGCATCGGAGCACGGTTGATTGCATTTACTTCTGGATCTTGCCATTCGCGAAAGGTCTGGGCATGACCGGCAAGAAAGAACCCGCCCAAAAGACTCAACCAAAATGCTTTTCTCATGCTTCTAAATTTAAGTTAATGAAATTATAGGTATTAAACAAAATCATTCACCAGCCAACTGCATCATCCGGCTCAAGTATTTCCCGATAATGTCAAATTCCAAATTTACCACACTTCCCACACGGAATGTATGGAAATTGGTATGCTCGAACGTATAAGGGATTATTGCCACCTGAAACGTGTCTTGCGTAGGATTGCATACCGTCAGACTGACCCCGTTTACCGTCACCGAGCCTTTATCTACCGTGAAATAGCCGCGTTTCGCCATATCCGGATGGAAATCATACTTAAACGTGAAATACCAACTTCCTTCCGCATCTTCTATAGCCACACACGTAGCGGTCTGGTCTACATGCCCTTGTACGATATGCCCGTCCAATCTGCCATTCATCATCATACTGCGCTCCACGTTTACTTCATCCCCTTCTTTTAACAAGCCGATATTCGACCGCTCAATCGTCTCTTTCATGGCGGTCACGGTATAAGTGTCCCCTTCGATACGGACCACCGTCAGGCATACACCGTTATGCGATACACTTTGGTCTACTTTCAATTCGCTTACAAACGAACAGGTCAAGGTGAGATGCAAATTCTCCTGCTCTTTTACCACCTTTACCACTTTCGCGCATTCTTCTACTATTCCTGAGAACATATTGTGTCAATCTTTAAGTTTATTAGTTTGTTACTTTTCCGGTATCGGCTTGCTCCAAACCGTCACCCCCTCAGAGTCTACCACCGAAATGGTTCCTCCGGCATACTCTTCTACATAACTGCTCCCCTTGGCTATCATATCTTCTGCCATGTGAATGGCTTTCTCTTCCGTTTTGATAGCAAATCCTTTATTGTCACTCGAATTCTTGTCCGAGAAATAAATGTCATACGTTTTCATTTCGTCCTATACTATTTTTAATGGATATGCAAATATATACAGGCTATAAATAGGAAACAAGAAAACAACAATTTTTATGTTCCGGAACAAGTATAAAAAAAAGAGACCGACAAAAAACCGACCTCTTCAGGAGCGGAAAACGAGACTCGAACTCGCGACCCCAACCTTGGCAAGGTTGTGCTCTACCAACTGAGCTATTTCCGCAATAAACCAAAATAACTAACGAGAGCGGAAAACGAGACTCGAACTCGCGACCCCAACCTTGGCAAGGTTGTGCTCTACCAACTGAGCTATTTCCGCATTTAGTGCCCAGAACAGGACTCGAACCTGCATGCCTCTCGACACACGCACCTGAAACGTGCGCGTCTACCATTCCGCCACCTGGGCTTCTGCATCGAGCGGAAAACGAGACTCGAACTCGCGACCCCAACCTTGGCAAGGTTGTGCTCTACCAACTGAGCTATTTCCGCAATATCGGGTGAAGAGAAGGAGACTCGAACTCCCACGACATAATGTCACTACCCCCTCAAAGTAGCGCGTCTACCAATTCCGCCATCTCTCCAACTATAAACAAATAAAAGAACGTGCCCAGAACAGGACTCGAACCTGCATGCCTCTCGACACACGCACCTGAAACGTGCGCGTCTACCATTCCGCCACCTGGGCTTCTGCGTTGAGCGGAAAACGAGACTCGAACTCGCGACCCCAACCTTGGCAAGGTTGTGCTCTACCAACTGAGCTATTTCCGCAACAAACATTCAAAGAACCGCAAAACATTTTTTCTGATTTTGCGGTTGCAAAGGTAATGCTTTTTCTTAAAAACCCAAACAAAGGAAACACTTTTTTTTCATAAAAAATATCCCTCGCCCCATTATATGACAAAAAGTCAGCTACATACAGACAAAAATGCATACGGCTTCATCGACTCACGAAGCCGTATGCATCACCCGATGAAGCAGGCTTCTTCTGCCTTCGAAGCCGTATGCATTAAAAAACCGACCCAGCTATCAACACATACGGTCACGATAATCCTCGTAACGGAACGTGCGATAAACCTCCAGTTCACCGTTGCTATGACACAAAGCGATAGAAGGATGCTGGATGCCGTTGAACATATTCGTTTTGACCATAGTATAATGAATCATGTCTTCGAATACAATCCGTTCGCCCACCTGCAAGGCATGGTCGAACTTCCAACTGCCCATATAATCCCCGCTCAAGCAACTATTCCCGCCCAACCGATAAACATGCTCTTCGGGCCGTGCCGCCTTGACCGCCTCAGCCGGAAGCGATTCCGCCCCACGTACCACAGGCTGGTAAGGCATTTCCAAGCAATCGGGCATGTGGCACGTGAAACTTACATCCAAAATCGCGGTACGGATACCTCGGCTCTCCACTACATCAACCACCGAAGCCACCAACGGTCCGGTCTGCCAAGCAAAAGCAGAACCCGGCTCCAGAATAATCTGCAAATGCGGATAACGTGCCCTTAACCCTTGCAACAAGCCTATCAGATGTTCCACGTCATAATCCTTACGGGTCATCAGATGCCCGCCTCCCAAGTTCAGCCATTTCAATTGAGGGAACCAACGGGCAAATTTCGCTTCAATATGCTCTAAAGTACGTGCCAACTCATACGAACTTGACTCACAATGGCAATGGCAATGAAAACCTTCAATGCCTTCGGGCAAATGCTCAGGCAAGACATCTGCCGTTACCCCGAAACGAGTTCCAGACGCACAAGGGTTATATAATTCCACTTCCACTTCCGAATACTCCGGATTGATGCGGATTCCACAAGATACCGGTTCGGAATATGCTTTCGCCTGCGGATAAAACCGCTCGAATTGCGACAGGGAATTGAACGTAATGTGATTGCTATATTTCAGAAACTCAGGGAAATTCTCATCGGTATAAGCAGGCGAATATGTATGCGCCTTACTTCCGAACTCTTCGAAAGCCAGCCGTGCCTCATACACCGAGCTAGCCGTCGTATGACGGATATACTCGCGGAATATCGGAAACGTTTTCCACATCGCAAATGCCTTGAAAGCAAGAATGATTTCCACTCCTGCCCGGTCTGCCACCGACTTTATCAAACTCAGGTTCTTCCTGAGCAAATCTTCTTCCATCACATAACAAGGAGAAGGAACTTTCGTTATATCTAACATCGTATGTGTTTTTTATCACCACAGATTACACAGATTTAATTAAGGGAAACAAAGATGCTGTCTCAAAATAGAAATTAGCTTTCATTTTGTCATCCTGAACGTAGTGAAGGATCTCGAATACACAAACTGATGTACACGAGATTCTTCGCTACGCTCAGAATGACATCACTTTTTGATAGGCAATTCTCGTTTTGAGACAGCCTCCACTATTAATTGATTGAAATCTGTGCAATCTGTGGAAAACATTATAATAAACATTATTCTATTACTTTAAATCTCGCGAACTTTAACAAGAGCTGCTTGGTTCCGGCATGTCGGAAACGGACCGTTGCCTTGCAATTATCACCCGTCCCTTCTACCTTTATTATCTCGCCTATGCCGAAACGCTCGTGCTCGATAGTCTGCCCTACTTCCACTCCTGTTCCAGCTTGAGAAGAAGGCTTTCCTTCCGAAACCGAAGAGAGGGATACTTTGCGCAACATGCGAGGCGGTTCGGGCTTGACAAAACGCGGAGCATCGGATATGACCCGCTTCGGGCTTGCAGGAATATTCTCTCCCAAAGGCAACTTCAAATAACGGGCATCAATATCCCGCAAGAAACGGCTGGGATTGCTGAACTCCATTTTCCCGTATTTAAACCGAGACTTAGCAAAAGACAAGAAACAATGCTCTTCGGCACGGGTTATCGCAACATAAAACAAACGGCGTTCCTCTTCCAACTGGCGATAAGACCCGGATGCCATCGGACTGGGAAACAAATTCTCTTCCAGCCCCACTACAAACACATTCTTGAACTCCAGCCCTTTTGCCGAATGGATAGTCATAAGCGTAATCCGCGCCCCTTCCCCTTCTTCGCTATCCAAATCGGTAAGCAAAGAAATCTCGGACAAATAATCGGAAAGGGAAACCCGCTCATTGCCTTCCTCTTCCCGGCTGGCACAAAAATCGTGCATACCATTGATTAATTCTTCTACGTTTTCTTGACGGCTCAGATTCTCCGGCGTACGGTCTCGATAGACCTCTGCAATAATCCCCGAACGGCGCACAATGTCCTGCCCCACCTCGTATGCATTCTTTTGCAACGCATCTTCCGCAAAACCGGCTATCAGGTCACGAAAGCCTTGCAACTTAGCGCATGTATTCTTCGCCAACGACAAACCATACGCAAGCGGTTCATTCAATACCGCCCAAAGGCTCACATTCGCCCGTGTGGCTGCATCAATGATTTTGTTTAAGGTCGTATCGCCAATACCACGTGCCGGGAAATTGATGATTCGCTTAAACGCTTCTTCGTCATTGGGGTTCACCACCAAACGGAAATAAGCCACGATATCCTTGATTTCTTTCCGCTGATAGAAAGAAAGGCCTCCATAAATACGGTACGGAAGTCCCCGTTTACGCAAAGCTTCCTCGAAGATACGGCTTTGCGCGTTCGTGCGATACAGAATCGCAAAATCATCATACCCGTATGCACCTCCAGCCGCTAATTTCACGATTTGATTGGCAACGATATCGCCCTCTTCCACATCGCTATACGCATTGAACACCGGTATAGGCTCGCCCTTGGCTTTTTCCGAAAAGACTTCCTTCCGAATCTGTTCGCTATTCTTGGCAATCAGGCTATTAGCAGCATTTACAATGGTTTGCGTAGACCGGTAATTCTGTTCCAACTTAAAGAGACGCGCCTCCTTATATTCTTTTGTAAACTTAAGAATATTGTCAATATTGGCACCACGGAACGAATAAATGCTTTGTGCGTCATCTCCTACGACACATACCCTCCGGTTCTTTTCGGTCAATTGCCAAACAATGCGATGCTGGGCGAAATTCGTATCTTGATACTCATCCACCAATACAAAGCGGAAACGGGAAGCATATTTCTCACGCACTTCCGGATATTTTTCGAAAAGCAGATACGTATATACTAACAAATCATCGAAATCCATCGCATCGCTCTGCTTACATCTCTCCCAATAACGGGTGTATATATCCCGCAAGGAAGGCACTTTCGCCTCTAAATCGCTTTGATAAAACTCGGCACTTGCCGCATACGCTTCGGGCAACACCAAATGATTCTTCGCATTGCTGATGCGGCTCTGCACCATTCCCGGACGATAAACCTTATCATCCAAATGCATTTCTTTGATAATCGCCTTAACTAAGCTTTTGGAATCTGCCGCATCGTACACGGTAAAATTAGGCGAGAAACCCAACAACGCCGCTTCGGTACGCAAGATACGTGAGAATATAGAATGGAACGTACCCATCCACAAATAACGTGCCCGGTCCATTCCAACCTGTTTGGCAATACGTTCTTTCATCTCACGTGCCGCCTTGTTGGTGAAAGTCAAGGCAAGAATGGACCAAGGTTCATAACCCTGGTCCAATAAATAAGCTATCTTATAAGTCAGCACACGTGTCTTCCCCGACCCTGCACCTGCTATCACAAGTGAAGGACCGTCAATATACAAGACCGCCTCGCGCTGGCTTTCGTTCAGTTCGTCCAAGAAATCCGCCATAGCTTCCAATTAGTTCTTAAAGCTATGTATCGGTGCCGGAATGCGTCCGCCACGGTTTACAAACGCCTCACAACTAAACCGGTTGACCGGCATAATCGGAGCATAACCCAACAAACCTCCGAATTCGACCGTATCTCCGATATTCTTTCCTTCTACCGGAATGATACGCACCGCTGTAGTCTTCTGGTTTACCATACCGATAGCCGACTCGTCCGCAATGATTCCGGCAATTGTTGTTGCTGGAGTATCGCCTGGAATGGCTATCATATCCAAACCTACCGAACATACGCAAGTCATCGCTTCTAACTTTTCGATGGTCAAAGCTCCGGCTTCTACCGCATCAATCATACCTTGGTCTTCACTTACCGGAATGAAAGCGCCGCTTAATCCTCCAACGTAAGATGATGCCATTACGCCTCCCTTCTTCACCTGATCATTCAGCAAAGCCAAGGCAGCCGTAGTTCCCGGTGCACCCGGATGTTCCAATCCGATTTCCTTTAAAATATCTGCCACGCTATCCCCGATTGCCGGTGTAGGCGCCAAAGACAAATCAATAATCCCGAACGGCACACCCAACCGGCGAGAAGCCTCTTGTGCCACTAATTGACCTACACGGGTAATCTTGAACGCCGTGCGCTTGATAGTCTCGCACAATACTTCAAAATTAGCGTCACGAATCTGTTCGAGTACATATTTCACTACACCCGGACCGCTTACGCCCACATTGATAATCGCATCGTCTTCCGAAACGCCATGGAAAGCTCCAGCCATAAACGGATTGTCATCCGGTGCATTACACAACACCACCAATTTGGCACATCCCAATGAATCACGGTCGGCGGTCATGCGTGCCGTCTCCTTAATAATATCTCCCATCAGACGTACCGCATCCATATTAATGCCTGTCTTGGTAGAACCGACATTGACCGAACTGCAAATCCGCTCTGTGCAAGCCAAAGCTTTCGGAATCGAACGAATCAGCAATTCATCACTCCGGGTCATGCCTTTCGATACAATAGCCGAATATCCTCCGATGAAATTCACGCCCAATTCTTCCGCAGCACGGTCCAATGTTTGAGCAATCTTGACATAATCATCAGGAGTTTGACAAGCCGCACCTCCCACCAACGAAATCGGTGTAATTGAGATACGTTTGTTCACGATAGGGATTCCATATTCTTGCGAAATGTCTTCTCCGGTCTTCACCAAGTCCTTGGCAAGGCGGGTTATTTTCTCATATATATTCCGGCAAAGAACATCCAGATTACTATTGGCACACTCCAACAGATTAATACCCATCGTAATGGTGCGCACATCCAGATTTTCTTTCTCTATCATTTTATTGGTTTCGAGAACCTCTGATATGTTTATCATAAACTAACTCCTTTTTAAATTCGATGCATTTTGTCGAAAATCTCTTCACGCTGGCATTTCACTTGAACACCCATCTCGTTTCCTACTTCTGCCAATTCCTTCGATATTTGTTCGAATGGTTTTTCGATGCGTGTCATATCCACAATCATCATCATATTGAAATATTCCTGTACGATGGTCTGTGATATATCCAAGATATTAATATTGTTCTCTGCCAGATACGAGCATACCTTTGCGATAATACCGACTGAATCTTTTCCTACTACCGTAATGATTGACTTATTCATAATCCTCTTTTTATTAAATTATACCGCGGCAAAGATAGGCAAATCTTAGCGAATATTTCCTTTCCTCGAACTTTTTTTGCCCAAATGCTTGCATATTCAAAAATAATGCGTACCTTTGCATCGCTTTTGAAAAACAAAAGCACTTGACAAAGAAGTTTGGAGAGGTGGCAGAGTGGTCGATTGCGGCGGTCTTGAAAACCGTTGTACCGCGAGGTACCCGGGGTTCGAAT
>NZ_NFIN01000042.1 GCF_002161765.1 Bacteroides sp. An322
ACTTAGCAGCATATGGCTTTTCTTGCAAATTTAGTGGCTTTCATTCCATTAGAAAAGCTGCACCATCGGACTTAACAGATTTTAGTACATTTATCACCACACAGAGTTACTTTTTGTGAGGGGGCTTGTTTTCGTGTTATCGGGAAAAAGCATATATTTGCCACAAGATAAACATCACGCGAAAACGATATGGAAATAATAAAAGCAGATACCATCGAGCAATACAACCGTTTCTTCGGATTCCAGACCCGGCACCCGTTGGTGGATGTCGTGCATTTCAACCGTTCCGGAAGCCAGCCGGAACATAAGATGACTTTCGGGTTTTATGCGCTTTTCTTGAAGAAGACGGTAGGATGCACTATCAATTACGGGAAAACGAAATACGATTATGATGATGAGACCGTGGTGTGTTTCGCACCAGGGCAAACCGTTGGGGTTCAGCCGATAGAAGACGGTCCTGTGCCCGAAGCGGACGCTTTGTTGTTTCATCCCGATTTCCTGCTCCGCACGCCTTTGGCTCAGAAGATAAAGCAATACACTTTCTTTTCGTATGCTTCCAATGAAGCCCTTCACTTGTCGGCGGATGAGCGGATGATTGTGCAAGACTATATGGACAAGATAGCCCGTGAGCTGGAGCACCCGATTGACCGTTTTTCCAAACCTTTGATTATTTCGAACATCGAGGTGCTGCTTAATTATTGCATGCGCTTTTATGAACGCCAGTTTGTGACCCGCGAAGTATTGAACAACGATGTGCTTATGCGTTTCGAGCAATTATTGGACGAATATTGGGACGCGGGGATAGCCCGTCAGGAAGGATTGCCAACGGTGAAGTATTTTGCCGACAAGATATGCCTTTCTCCCAATTATTTCGGTGATTTGGTGAAGTCGGAGACCGGGAAGACGCCGCGAGAATACATCCATCTTAAGATTGTGGAAATAGCCAAAAACGCTTTGCTCGCTCCAGATTTAAGCATGAAGCAGGTGGCGGATATGCTCGGATTCCAATATCCTCAACATTTTGTCCGCTTCTTTAAAAAGGAAGTAGGATGTACACCTAAGGAATATCGCATGGTCAATTAGCTAGAATCGTTTGTGCAGTTGGCTTCCTTTTACGTTTTCCGTCCCAAAACCGTACGTTCTTGGTACGGAAACCGTATGTTTTTGGTTCGGAAACCGTACGGTTTTGGGACGGAAACCATAAAACCCAGTTATCTGAAAAGGCGAATGCAACTAATTGCCGAGGCAAATGCAACCGGTTGGAAACCGAAATTTAACCGGTTGGAAAAACGGAAGATTAGGTTTGTATGCATAAAATCCGTATCTTTGTGCGCTTTTTTGAAACGAAACCAATCTATTCTTTTATGTACACGAACAAGGAAATATGGAATGTGACTTATCCCATCTTTCTGGGATTGCTGGCGCAGAATGTCATCAATGTGACCGACACCGCCTTTTTAGGGCACGTGAGCGAAGTGGCTTTGGGTGCTTCGGCTATGGGCGGGCTGCTGTATATCTGTTTTTATACGGTGGCTTTCGGCTTTAGTGTCGGTTCGCAGATTCTCATCGCGCGGCGCAACGGGGAAGGGAACTTTCACGCTATCGGCCCGATTATGTGGCAAGGTTCCGCTTTCAGCCTCGGCATGGCGGTGGTGCTCTTGGGGGCGATGTATCTGTTTGCCGAGCCGTTGATACGTTTGCTCATCACGTCGGACAATGTCTATCATGCCACGTACGAGTTTTTTATCTGGCGCATTTGGGGCTTTCTGTTCGCTTTCGTCAATGTGATGTTCCGCGCATTGTATATCGGCATTACGCAAACGAAAGTGCTCACGATGAGTGCCGTAGTTATGGCGGCGGTCAATGTGGTGCTCGATTATGTGTTAGTGTTCGGCGAGTGGGGATTTCCCGAAATGGGTGTGCGCGGGGCTGCTTTGGCTTCGGTGATAGCCGAAGCGTCTTCGTTGGCGTTCTACCTTATATATACGTACACGAAGGTCGACCTGCATAAATACGCCTTGCATCGCTTCGGGCGGTTCGATTGGAACATGGTGGGGCGCATCTTGCACATTTCCAGCTTCACGATGGTGCAGTATTTTCTTTCGATGGCTATCTGGTTCGTGTTCTTCATGGCACTGGAACGGCTGGGCGAACGCCAGTTAGCGATAGCTAATATCGTGAGAAGCGTGTATGTGGTGATGCTGATTCCGGTGCAATCACTCTCTACTACCGCCAACACGTTGGTGAGCAACCTTATCGGGTCTGGCGGGGTGTCGAAGGTGGTGCATCTGCTCAACCGCATCGCCCGGATGTCATTCTACATCATGGTGGTCTGCGTGGCGTTGTGCGTCATTTTCCCTCATTCCATCCTTTCGGTTTATACCAATGAGACGGCGTTGCTCGATGAGTCGGTGATGTCGCTCTATGTGATATGCGGGTCAATGCTGATAGCTTCGTTTGCCTTTGTTTATTTCAACGGCATTTCGGGCACGGGCAACACACAGGCGGCATTGGTGCTCGAAATCGGCGTACAGGTGTTTTATGCCCTCTATATCATTGTGGTAGGCATGGTCATACAGGCTCCGGTGGAGGTTTGTTTCACCACGGAGGTGATTTATTACACCTTGATGTTGGCTTTCAGCTTGCTTTATCTGAAAAAAGCGAAATGGCAGAACAAAAAGATTTGATGCTCTGCAAGTTTTTTATTACTTTTGCGCACTGAGTTTTAAACGCAGAGACGCTAAGGCGCAGAGTCTTTTTATAAAAACTCTGTGAGCTTTGCTTTCTCTAAATTAAAATCTCCGCGTCTTTGCGTCTCTGCGTTAGATAAAAATAGATAAACTATAACCAATAACATACTATGTTCGATAATTTAAGTGAGAGACTTGAGCGTTCGTTCAAGATATTGAAAGGTGAAGGAAAAATCACCGAAATCAATGTAGCGGAGACTTTGAAGGACGTGCGTCGTGCCCTGCTCGATGCCGACGTAAACTATAAAGTGGCAAAGAACTTTACCGATACGGTGAAAGAGAAAGCTATGGGGCAAAACGTGCTGACGGCGGTGAAGCCCAGCCAGTTGATGGTGAAGATTGTCCACGATGAGTTGGCAAAACTGATGGGTGGTGATACCGTGGAACTGGAATTGAAAGGACGTCCGGCGGTAGTGTTGATGTCGGGTCTGCAAGGTTCGGGTAAGACAACTTTCTCCGGCAAGTTAGCGCGGATGTTCAAGACGAAGAAGAACCGTAAGCCCTTGCTTGTGGCATGCGACGTGTACCGTCCGGCGGCAATCGAACAATTAAAAGTGTTAGGCACGCAAGTAGAAGTGCCCGTATATAGCGAGCCGGAAAGCAAAGACCCGGTACAGATTGCGAAGAACGCTATTCAAGAAGCCAAGGCGAAAGGATATGATTTGGTCATTGTCGATACAGCCGGCCGTTTGGCGGTAGACGAGCAGATGATGAACGAAATCGAAGCTATCAAGAATGCCATTACACCCGATGCTACGCTCTTCGTAGTAGATGCCATGACCGGACAGGATGCGGTAAATACGGCACGCGAATTTAACGAACGTCTCGACTTTACCGGTGTGGTATTGACGAAGTTGGACGGTGACACCCGTGGCGGTGCGGCGTTGTCTATCCGCACGGTGGTAAATAAACCGATTCTGTTTGTAGGTACGGGCGAGAAGTTGGATGCGGTTGACTTGTTCCACCCGGCACGTATGGCAGACCGTATCTTAGGTATGGGTGATATCGTTTCGTTGGTAGAGCGTGCGCAAGAACAATACGATGAAGAAGAAGCCAAACGCCTGCAAAAGAAAATCCAGAAGAACCAGTTCGACTTCAACGACTTCCTGGGACAAATCCAGCAAATCAAGAAGATGGGTAACTTGAAGGAATTGGCTTCGATGATTCCAGGCGTAGGCAAAGCTATCAAGGACATCGACATTGACGATAATGCGTTCAAAAGCATCGAGGCAATTATCTACTCTATGACTCCCGAAGAGCGCACCCGTCCCGAAATACTGAACGGAAGCCGCCGCAACCGTATCGCCAAGGGTAGCGGCACCAGCATCCAAGAAGTGAACCGCCTCTTGAAACAATTCGACCAGACCCGCAAGATGATGAAGATGGTAACGAGCAACAAGATGGCAGGGATGATGCAGAAGATGAAGCGGAAATAAGATACTAAAAAGCAGAGGCACAAAGGCACAGAGATTATTTTGAAAATGATATTCTCTGTGCCTTTGTTGTGTTTTTAAAGCGAATCAATTATGTTTTTGGATATGGAAAAGAATGATATATTTCGAAAACACAAGCTGATGTACACGAGATTGACTTCATCGAACGTTGTTTCTTCGCTATGCTCAGAATAACATTACTTTTGATAGACAATTCTCATTTTGAGACAGCCTCTTTGAGTTGGTCACATGTACACCGTGCATTGTCTGTTGTTAATGATGATGCAAGAGTTTGGTATCTCACAACAGTTTCCAAAGACCATTGGAACGTAAGGACCTCTGTTAAGCCTCCGAGAATAGAGCCATTATCATAGACGGTATATATTAATTTTGGGTTACTATTCATGCCCCCATTAGGAACTTGCACCCATTAGGCAACATACATGCTAGTAAAACAAAAAAGCCTACAAACAATCCGTCTGTAGGCTTTTCATTCCGTGATTCCGGAGCGATTCGAACGCTCGACCCACGCCTTAGAAGGGCGTTGCTCTATCCAGCTGAGCTACGGAACCCCGTTTTTCTAATTCGAGTGCAAAAGTAGTATTCTTTTTCGATATTTGCAATTTTTTCTACCGGAAATATCTCTAAAAAGTTTGATTTTAACGCAAACCGGCTTCTATTTCTTCTATTTCATGTCTGAAAGCCTTATCTACTTCCACTTGGTCCTTAATAATCTTACAAGCATGCAGAACTGTTGCATGATCTTTATTACCTATTAACATACCGATTTTTCCCGATGACACATCCGTATGTTTCTTTGCCAAATACATCGCTATCTGGCGCACCTGAACGACTTCGCGCTTCCGCGTTTTCGTATGAATGGCAGAAACATCAATCTGATAGTGTTGGCACACCTTTTCGATGATATCATTGACTGTAAGCGGTTTAACTTCAGCACAACGCACTGCCTTTTGCACAATGTGTTGCGCCAAATCCAAATTAATTTCACGTTTTAATTGAATTGAATAAACCAACAACGAATTGACTATTCCCTCCAATTCACGTACACTTTCATTTACATTCTCTGCTATGTAACAAATAACAGACTCCGGGATAACCAAACCATCACGACGGATTTTGCTACGCAGAATATTCTTGCGCAACTCTATATCCGGTCGTTCCAATTCTGCAATCAGCCCCCATTTAAAACGGGTCAACAAACGGTCTTCCATCCCTTGCAACATCACCGGAGCACGGTCGGAAGTCAAAATCAACTGCTTGCCCGTCTGATGCAAATGGTTGAATATATGAAAAAAGGTATTCTGCGTTTTTGTCACCCCTGCAAATTCCTGAATATCATCAATAATCAGTACATCTATCTGCTGATAAAAGTTGATGAAATCATTAAAATGATTGGTACGTACAGAATCGGTATATTGCACTTGAAACAAATGTGCCGACACATAAAGCACCCGCTTTTCAGGATACAATTCTTTAATGCGTGTTCCGATTGCATTAATCAAATGGGTTTTCCCTACTCCAGACGGACCATACAAAAACAACGGATTGAAAGTACGGGCAGGATTCTGTGCCACCGTTTCAGCTACAGTCAACGAGAACTCATTACTTGTTCCTTTGATAAAGTTCTCAAAATTATAGTTCGGATTCAAATGCGGGTCTAAATCCTGTACGACTGGAGCCTGCAACAATGTCGGAGCTTTATTCCCGTCATGAATAGGCTTTTGGGGAGGCAAAGCGGCTGAACGCTCTGTCCCTTTCATATCCATCGCAATATGGTTAGTCTTATCTGTAAGGATAGAATACATCAACTCTGTACCTTCACCAATTTCTTTGTAAATGGCGGTACGCAAAAGCTCCACATACTTTTCTTCCAAATATTCATAGAAGAAAGGACTCGGAACCCCAATAGTCAATGCCTTCTCTTCATATTTAATAGGAACGATAGGCTCGAACCAAGTAGTAAAGGCTGTCGTACTCACGTTATCCCGAATGAAACCAAGGCAACGTTTCCACAATACAATAGCCTGATTGTTCTCAATCATATTTCAGTTTTTATTTTTAAGCAATACTTTTTCAAAAGCAAATGTCGGAATCTATTTCTATAAAAACAAATGCAAAATCTCTTGTTTTTTACATCAAAAATATAATATATTGGTTTTCAATAGCTTGTTTTTAATGATTACGAAACAGTTGTTTCATAGAATTTGTAAAATTACAACATCCTGCAATTCAACTCCTTACCAATCAAACACTCAAATTAACAAGACACAAATGCTTTGATATTCACCGATTGAATATCAAAGCATTAGCATTAAATCATCTAGTCCTTTTTTCTTACATATTATTTAGACAAATTCTATATAATAGTTTATTTATCTTTTTTCCCAAACAAAGAGAAATGAACATAACGTTTCGGATGCTCTTTCAAATCCTGCAACAGACTAGCCGCGTTTGCAGAAGTAGCATTCAGGTTCTGATACAAAGAAGAATCGTTCATCAACAGTCCCAATGTATTGTCTTTCCGGTTTAATTTTTCTGTCAACAAGCGCACATTTGCCAAGGTAGAATCCACTTTCAAAATAGTCGATGCATAGTCTACATCTTTCAAATTATCGCTGATTGTCCTTAAGTTAGAGGTAACAGCATTGATATTCTCGGTCAGTTGCGGAACGTCTGTATGCATTAATTTGTCCAATTGGCTGCTGGTTGAACTTAAAGATGCGGTCAACTGCTCGGCATTGTGCAATGTATTCGCCAAAGCCGGATCGGCAAGCAATTTATTTAAAGAGCCTAATATCGAATCTATTTTCGGCATCATTCGCTGAAGTTGAGGAAGCAAGTCTTTTTCGGCAGCCCCCATAATGCCATTGTTAGCAAATCCGGGAATCGTATCGTTTTCACCATAATATTCAGCACTTTCTAAGTTCAGCAACAAATTCATCTTTACGGTACCCAACATTTCCGTCACCAACTCGGCACGGCTTCCCTTAGGCACCTTCATGTGTTGGTCTAACTCAACACCGACAAGCACATGTCCCGGCTTCTGATAATTATACCGAAGATCGCGAACAATGCCGACCTTAAATCCATTGGCAAATACCGGACTCGATTCGGGAAGCCCGTTTACATTCTCAAACTCGACCAAATAATAACTTTCGGGCTTGAACATGTTGATCCCTTTCAGGTAATGGATGCCGCAAAACAAAATGACTAATGCCGCAATTCCCGCTAAACCTATTTTAAACTCCTTTTTCATGTCTTTTTTATCTGTTTTGTTTAAATTCTTTTATCGCTTGGTTTATGTTCATCTTCTCGCCGTTCTTAAAAGCAATAATGAAAGCATCTTTAAACTTGGCATCGACTTTCGAACGCTTCAGACGAAGGATCCGGTTGTAATCGGTACTCTCGCCATACGTATATTTATAGATGCCTCCTTCTTTATACCGGCTTACCGGAGCCAATCCCTTGAACAAACGGCTCTTCGCCGGAAGAACACGGTCGGAAGTAAGGATTTGTATCTTGAATACAGGTTGGGCGGACTGCGTTGCCTGCGGCTTCTTATCTTGCTCAGCCTGCACTTCGTCCTCCACTGTTTCCTGTTCAATGTTTTTGCCCGATACAGCTACGTTGCCTTGCTTCCCCGCCTGCTTATAACTAAGGAATGCCTGATAGATGCTTTTCGCCAAAGCCGAACTGCCTTTTTCCGACAGCAAATACTGCTCTTCCGAAGGATTGGTAATGTATCCTAATTCAATCAGCACGCTGGGCATCGAAGTCTCACGCAACACCAGAAAGCCTGCCTGATGCACCCCTTTATCCACCCTGCGGGCACTTTGCCTGAACTGTTTCTGGATTAATTGGGCAAAACTTACACTTTGCGCCATATACTTGTCTTGCATAAACTCGAAAATGATATAGCTCTCTGCCGAATTAGGATTGAATCCGGCATAACGCTGCTGATAATCAGCCTCTATCAGGATTACTGAGTTCTCTTTCTTCGCTACCTCTAAATTGTCTTCCGTCCGGTGCAAACCCAATGTATAAGTTTCAGTTCCCTGCACCCGGCTATTGCGGGAAGCCAATGAATTGGTATGAATCGATATAAACAGGTCGGCTTTCGCCGCATTAGCAATCTCGGCACGGCGGTGAAGCGGGACAAACGTGTCTTTTTTACGGGTATAGACCACTTTTGTATCTGCACAATTAGCTTCTATCAATTTGCCCAACTTCAACGCGACACTCAGGTTGATGTTCTTCTCCTTCCCGCGGCGTCCTACTGCCCCGGGGTCATTTCCTCCATGACCGGCGTCAATGACAACCGTAAACGATTTATCCGAAACTCCTGCCGACAGCATCTCAGGCAAGAAAGATAAAAAGATACAGAAAACGAATACTATGTTTAATTTATACCTTTCCATATAATCAGTCCGATGCAAAGGTAATAGTTTTTTGCCTTTTCTGCCTTATGCCACACAAGAAATCTGTATTTTAAGGGAGAATGTCTATAAAAACAGAAAAAAATGCAACCGTTCTTTCACTTTTTCCTTATTTTTGCGGCATAAATAAGAAAGAACACTCTATGTTACAGTTTATAAAGAATTGGACATTGCCCTTGGCTATGCTGGCAGGCATCATCGGATACTTCTGCTTCGCATGCTTCGACTTCCTTGCTCCGCTAAAGCCTTTCGTCAAGGCTCAGATTGCCTGGCTGACACCGTTCCTGATTTTTACCCAACTATTGCTCACCTTTTGCAAAGTAGAGGTAAAAGACTTGTCTCCCAGACGCTGGACGTACATTCTGTTGCTCATCCAGCTGATTTCCTGCCTGTTCATTGCCGGAGCCTTATTGGTTTTCAGATTCGACAATTATTGGAAAGCGGCTTTAGAAGGCGCCATGGTATGCCTCATCTGCCCGACAGCCACGGCTGCCGCCGTCATTACCGGAAAGTTGGGAGGAAGCGCGGCATCGCTCACCACCTACACATTGGCATCCAATCTGTTGGCAGCGGTTGTCGTGCCTTTGTTGTTCCCGCTGATAGAGCCTTCCGACATCTCTTTCGGCATCGCATTCCTGAAAATCTTAGGAAAAGTTTTCCCGCTCTTGCTGTTTCCGTTTTTCATCGCAGTCTTATTACGGAAATACGCGCCTCCCGTCCACCGTTTCCTGATAGGGCTGAAAGACATGGCGTTCTACCTCTGGGCAATCGCCTTGACCATTGTAATGGGGCAGACTACCCAATCGGTCGTCGAAGGGAACACATCCATTGGCGAGGAATTCATCATTGCGGCTTTGGCGCTGATTATCTGCTGCCTCCAGTTCTGGGGAGGGAAAGCCATCGGAGGCAAATACAAAGACCGCATCAGCGGAGGGCAGGCATTAGGGCAAAAGAACACGATTCTCGCCATTTGGATGGCAACCACTTACCTGAACCCCGTCACGGCTATCGCACCGGGCAGCTACGTGGCTTGGCAAAACATCATCAACAGCTGGCAGCTCTGGAAAAAGCGGAAGAGAGAAGAAAAGAAGAACAATCAATAACTACATAATAATATGAAAGAGACATATTGGAAATACTCGCTCATCATTCTAATCGTAGGCTTGGGAATCCTCTTGTTCCGCCAAGCCCAGCCCTACATGAACGGTATCTTGGGAGGATTTACGCTCTACCTGCTTCTGCGCGGCTTCACCAATTGGCTGAAAACCAAAATAAAGCCACTGGCTGCCGTATGGATAGTCACTATCGGGACGACCCTGTTCATCCTGATTCCCCTTTCGCTTTTCAGCTGGGCGTTGGTCAACCAAATCTCCAACCTCCACTTTGATACAGCAGACATCATCCGCCCCGCCCAGCAGATGATCGGAATCATCGAAGAGCGGACCGGTTTCGACGTCTTGTCAGAAAAGAACCTCTCGTTCGTCATTACGCAAGTCTCCTCTATCGGACATTCCATTATGACCGGCGTGAGCGACTTGATTATCAACTTAGCCGTAGCTATCATGCTGCTGTTTTTCATGCTATGGGAAGGAGACAAAATGGAGCAATTCATCTCCGAACTGCTCCCCTTCGAAGAGAACAACAAGCGCGAGGTCTTGCAGAAAATCCAGCTGATAGTCCGCTCCAACGCTATCGGCATCCCGCTTTTGGCAATCATCCAGGGCATCATCTCCCTCTTCGGATACCTGCTTTGCGGAGCGCCGAACCCCGTCCTTACAGCCATGCTCACCGCCTTCGCGTCGATTATCCCCATTGTAGGGACGGTATTGGTATGGCTCCCGGTTACGGCCTATTTCTTAGTCATGGGCGACTGGGTACACGCGCTGATACTTTTCGCCTACGGCAGCCTCATCGTTGCCCAATGCGATAACCTCATCCGCTTCATCCTGCAAAAGAAAATGGCGAACATCCATCCGCTGATTACGATTTTCGGCGTAGTGGCAGGCCTTCCCATTTTCGGTTTCATGGGCATCATCTTCGGTCCGCTAATGGTATCGCTGTTCCTCCTGTTCCTCGACATTTTCCGGAAAGAATACATCGTAAACGAACCTTCCTGAAAAGCCCGCCCGCATTTCCCCAATCAGCTTGTAGGGGCGTATCGCATACGCCCGAATGCACCCGCTTATTTACGTGGATGTTTTCGGGCGTATGCGATACGCCCCTACAATAATTTTTGAAATCCGTGTAATCTGTGGTGAATAAAAAGCAATCACTCCGCACCTGACTTCGTCACTCAAAAAACATTAATTTTGTAATATGTTGATAAATAACATTTTGTAATTTTGTGTCACCCATTTTAGGGTGACACGGTCGCAAAATATGTTCATACGAAAGAAGAAATATCCCTCTGGTAATGTCGGCATAGTTGTCGCAGAAAAGATTAACGGCAGGATGAAAGAGCTTGCCACAATTGGCATAGCTAAAAGTCCCGAAGAAATTGACACGCTCATGTCCAAAGGTCGTGAATGGATTGACCGGGAACAGAAACGGCGTCATCCCCGGTTGGATTTATTTGGAGAGAAACGGAGCAAATGCGAGGCAGAACTGTTAAATGCGGAACAGATGCTTTCCTGCATAACAAACATTTCGATAAATGGTGCTGATTTGATACTGGACCGCGTATTTGACAATGTGGGCTTCAACCGGATAGAGGACACCGTGTTCCGGCAACTGGTAAAGGCCCGTTTGGCCTATCCCGCGAGCAAGGCGGCTACGGTAGAATATTTGAAGAACCATTTTGATGAAGATGTGAGCCTGTCAAAGATATACCGTTATTTAGACAAGCTCAGCGGTAATCAGCATGAAATCGTTCAGGATATAAGCGTGCTGCATACGAAGCGGATACTTGGCGGTCATATCGGTATCCTGTTCTATGATGTGACCACTCTCTATTTTGAGGCGGACTATGAGGATGAATTGCGGAAAACGGGCTTTTCCAAGGAAGGACGGCATAAGAATCCACAGATCATACTCGGTCTGCTTGTAAGTCAGGGAGGGTATCCGCTGGCCTATTGCATCCATGAGGGAAACAGGTACGAAGGACACACGATGCTGCCGGCAGTGACGGAATTTGTCAGGAAATACAAGCTGGAAGACTTCATAGTCGTGGCAGACTCCGGGTTGATGAACGGCGATAATATAGTGGAACTTGAGGCAAACGGCTACAAGTATATTATTGGTGCGAAAATCAAGAACGAGAGCAGAAAGATACAGGAATGGATACTTCGGCAGCCGAAGGCCGACAAACGGATGGTTGAGTATGACAAAGGAGGCGGGCGAAGGCTGTTGGTCGGATATAGTGACGACCGTGCCCGTAAGGATGCCTATAACAGGGAAAAGGGAATACGCCGCCTGGAAAAGGCATACAGCCGTGGAACTCTTACGAAGGAAAACATGAACAAGCGCGGCTACAACAAGTTCCTTAAGACGGAGGGTGACATCAGGGTAACTATCGATTACGGCAAACTTGAAGCCGATGCGAAATGGGACGGACTGAAAGGATACCTTACCAATACGAATATTCCGCCTGAGGAGGTCTACGCCGCCTACCACAACCTATGGCACGTTGAAAGGGCTTTCCGCATCTCAAAATCGAAGATAGAAATACGCCCGATGTTCCACTTTACCCGACGTAGGATAGAGGCACACGTGTGTATTTGCTTTGTGGCGTTGAAAGTTTACAAGGAATTAGAGAGACTTCTGAAACTATCAAATATAAACATGAGTGTGGACAAGGTGCTCGAACTTGCCCGGACTATTGTGACAATACAGATGACGCTGCCTCAAAATAAACAGACTATCACTCGAACCATGCTCATGAAACGGCATCAACGGATCGCACCTTTGTTCTCTGATGGTTTTTGGGTGACACGGTGACGAAGTCAAGAAAAAACGCAGATTAACGCGGATTTCGCAGATTATACTATTCAATCTGCGTGAATCTGCGAAAATCTGCGTTTCTTCATCCTATCATTTAAGAGTGTGGATTATTCGTTAAACCAACGTACATAGCAGAAGTCCTGACGGTGAGGCAGGTCGATGTGCTTCGGATACATACGGTATGCCACCTTGAAGCTTCCGGCATTCGACATGCCATACTCCATCTTGAATGTGTACAGGCTGCCTTCGCGTTTCACAAGTTCCATCGGTACTACACTATAAATGTATTCCTTACCTTCGGCATTCTTATAAGTAACAACCATTTCGATTCCTACTGCATCATCTAAGCCCTTTTCGTCTACTACGCAAGTAATGGTATAATCCTTACCGCTCTCTACATTGCCCTGACGAAGCTCTTCACACTTGTCCATTGATACGATTTGGATAGAATCCCATTTTGCTGCAACTTCTTCTTTCCAAGCAGCCAAAGCCTTCACTCTTGCATAATTGTCGGCTTCCAAAGCATGGAAACGTTCTGCTTCTTTTCCGTAGAACTTAGTGAAATAGTCATCCAACTGGCGTTTCATCGTATAGTGCGGAGCAATTTGGGCAATCGAGTTCTTAATGGTCTTAATCCAGCCTTCAGAATATCCTTTCTTATTGCGCGCGTAATACAGAGGCAGGATTTCAGTTTCCAGCAAGCTATAGATAGTAGCGGCATCCAACTGGTCTTGGTATTCTTGGTTCTGATAAGTACGCTTTTCTGTCAATGCCCAACCAGCACCTTCGCGGTAGCCTTCAAGCCACCAGCCATCAAGTACAGAAAAGTTTACAACACCGTTCATCAAAGCCTTTTCGCCTGATGTACCCGATGCTTCCAACGGACGTGTCGGAGTATTCATCCAAATATCAACACCCGATACCAAACGGCGTGCTAACTTCATATCGTAATCCTGCAAGAAGATAATCTTACCCAAGAATTCCGGACGGTTAGAGATTTCAATGATACGCTTAATCAATCCCTGACCAGCACCATCGTGCGGGTGAGCCTTTCCTGCAAACAAGAACTGTACCGGATAGTCAGGATTGTTTACAATCTTAGACAAACGGTCCAAATCGCTGAACAACAGATGCGCACGTTTGTATGTAGCAAAACGGCGTGCAAAACCGATAGTCAACGCATTCGGATTAATCTTATCGAGCAACGATACAATCAAAGCCGGATTACCTTGGTTCTTCAACCAGTTCTTACGGAATTGTTCGCGGATATAATCAATCAGCTTATTCTTCAAAGCCAAACGGGTCTTCCAGATTTCTTCATCGGGCACATTATAGATAGCTTCCCAGATTTTCGGATTAGACTGGTCTTTCAAGAAGTTCGCATCAAAGTATTTGTTATACAATTTCTTCCATTCAGAAGCGCACCAAGTCGGGAAGTGTACGCCATTGGTCACATAACCCACGTGATTTTCTTCGGGGAAATATCCTTTCCAAATACCAGAGAACATTTCCTGAGAAACTTTTCCGTGCAACCAGCTTACACCATTGACTTCCTGACAAGTATTGCAAGCAAAAGTAGACATACAGAAACGTTCACCGCGATCACCCGGATTAATACGACCCAAATCCATCAATTCATCCCAAGTGATGCCCATACGTTGCGGATAGCCGCCCATATATTTGCCGAACAGACCTTCATCGAAATAGTCGTGACCGGCAGGAACCGGAGTATGTACAGTGTAAAGAGAAGAAGCACGAACGATTTCCAATGCTTCATCAAATGTCATTCCGCTTTCTACATAGTCGCACAAACGCTGCACATTACACAAAGCGGCATGTCCTTCATTGCAGTGGTATACATCTTTCTTGATGCCCATCTTTTTCAGCAACAACACACCGCCAATACCTAACAGAATTTCTTGCTTCAGACGGTTTTCCCAATCACCGCCATACAATTGATAAGTAATCGGGCGGTCAAATTCACTATTCATTTCATTATCTGTATCCAGCAAATACAAAGGAACACGTCCTACATTTACTCTCCATACATACGCATGAACATAGTAATTCAGATAAGGAACATCAAGAACCAAAGGCTTGCCTTCAGCATCGACAACACGCTCCAAAGGCAGGCTACCGAAGTTTTGAGCTTCGTAATTGGCAATCTGCTGACCGTCCATCGACAAAGTCTGTTTAAAATAGCCATAACGATACAAGAAACCGATACCGCACATGTCTACATTGCTGTCTGATGCCTCTTTCAAATAATCACCAGCCAAGATACCCAAACCTCCTGAATAGATTTTCAAAACATGAGTCAAACCATATTCCATACAGAAATAAGCAACAGAAGGACGAGATGCATCCGGCTTCTCATTCATGTAAGCTTCAAATTTGGAATAGACATCATTGATTTTCTTAAGCATTGCTTTATCATTCGATAAATCTTCCAACTTTTCATAGCTTAAACGTTCCAGCAATGCCACCGGATTCTGCCCTACAGCTTTCCACAATTCCGGATCCAGTTCTTTAAACATTTCTGTCGCTTCATCATTCCAAGCCCACCAAATATTACGGGCCATTTTATCTAACATCTTTAAAGATTCCGGGATATGAGATTTCACGTTTACCTCTCTCCAGGCAGGAGTGTTAGCATAATTAGTCTTGACTTTCATATTGTTTAATTTTAGTGTAAATTATTTCTGTTATTGTTGTTTCATACGTTTTTCCGCATTACGCAAAGCAATGTCGTAAGCTTCATAATAATATTGTATAAAGTGTTTCCACAAGGCCTTTTCGGCTATTGATGCCGCATGTTCACGTATTTTATCTATTTCCTGAACCGACAGAGCAGAGAAATCTGAAACTGTATCCTTTATCGAATCTGCAACCTCCGAATAATTATAATCGGTACGATGAATAACTTTTACACCATCTGGCAATGCCCCTTCATGTTTTACAACCGAATTTACCCACAAGCCAAAACCAGCCAAATCAGTAGTGACGGTAGGCACATGGAATGCAACGCTTTCTAACGGCGTATAGCCCCACGGCTCATAATAAGAAGGATATACACTTAAATCCATTCCGATTAACAAATCATAATAAGACTCATTCAGAATGCCGTCCTTTCCATCTAAATAACAAGGTACAAAGATAACTTTTACTTTTGTATCTGCAGCATTAGACATGTTCAAATATTTCAACATATCCAATACTTGATCATGAGTCATATTATGCAACCAATGAGTAATGAAAGGAACCTTAAGCGGAGTTGTATAAGTCTGGTCATCATTCATACGTTCCAGTAAATCTTCACGGGCATCGCCTACCCAGCCTGGAACATTAATAAAGGCTAACACATCTTTTTTCAGATTTTTATCACGGGTCAACCGGTTCAACGCTTCAAGATAAACATTAATCCCTTTATTCTTGAATTCATACCTGCCGCTCGTTCCTATAATTAAGGTATCATCGCCCAATTGAGTTCCCAATAATTTATTAGCCATGCGCAACATGACTTTACGGGCATGCTTACGCTTTTCATTAAAAGAAGAGCCTTTCGGGACAAAATCATCTTCAAAGCCATTCATTAAGACTACATCTGCAGGCTTATCCAGCAATTCGCGACATTCATTATTGGTAATCTCACTTACCGTAGTAAAACAATCCACATGATGAGCAGTCTGCTTTTCTATTGAATGCTTGGATTGCATATTCAATTCTTCAGCCATTTGATCGCCATTATAAGCAAACAGATAATCATACAAAGGTTTGTTGTTGCCCGCAATCGAACGACCAATAGAAGTAGCATGTGTAGTAAAGATAGTAGCAATTTCAGGCACTTTTTTCTGTATATATAAAGCCCCCAGCCCCGTCATCCATTCATGAGCTTGATAAATCACCTTATCTTGAACTGATAAATTATAACGATAGAAACTCTCTACTACTCTTCCGGCAGCATAAGAAAACATAGATGCCTCGTCATAATCCCCATACGCATGTAAAGAATCTACATGATAATCAATCCATGCCTGTGTATAAATTTCATTTTTCCGATCATAAAAAGGAGTAAAATCTACCAAGATCGAGATCGGATGTCCTGGTATATTCCAACGCCCCACACGCACTTTCAATCCTTCATCCTCGGCATTCTTACGCCATGATTGGAGTGTATTCTCATCTTCGGCAAACAAAGGATTCTCCTTACCTCTCCAAACATCCGGGCCGATAAAGAAAATTCGATCCGGAAATGCAGCTTGCAAGGTTTTTGCCCTTGTTGATAACACGGTGTAAATTCCACCGACCTTATTACATACTTCCCAACTTGATTCGAAAATGTAATCAGGTTTCAATAGCTGTTTCGTCATTCTCTTTAATATTTTCTAAATCAGTGCGAAGGTACGAAAAAGAATTAAATCTACGAAGAAATAAAGCGGTTTTTCAACTTACCTTTAAAGAGATTGAAATAACATTTGATATACACATTTTTATAATAATAGCCAATTGTAATCAAAAGAAAAAGAAGAAGAGCTTACAAGCAATCATTTGTCAAGACAAATTACCAATATTAAAACCAATCTGTTTTTTCATAAATAAAAAAGTCCCCGGCATCCGACTGGATACCGGGAACCCCCACTTAAAACGGCGGCTGCCTACTCTCCCACTTGCGCAGTACCATCGGCGATGCGAAGCTTAACTTCTCTGTTCGGAATGGGAAGAGGTGGAACCTTCGCGCTA
>NZ_NFIN01000043.1 GCF_002161765.1 Bacteroides sp. An322
GATGAATGATTTTTTATGAAAGGACTTAGGTGCACTGAACCGTATACATTATTATATTATATACGCGGGAAGAAAAAAAACAGCGCCTGATTTTTTTTTCACAAAAACCGACTAGATATATGGCACAAAAAAGGAAGCAGGGTGAAAAGGCAATCCAAGCAGGATGAAATTGGAATCACATTAGGATGAAACTGGGTACGAAGACGGATGAGTTTGAACAATCTATCCTATATACAAAAAAGCTCACTTTAACAAAGAAACTCTTCGTTAAAGCAAGCTTTAACACTCATTTTTAAGAAGCTTAATTCTTTTGCAATGTCACTCCGTCAAGACAGAAATAAGAAGGCGTATTCATCCCATAATCGCCCATATCGGTCGATTCCAACTCGAACGTAATATAAGCGGCATCCGCCAGCTCGCTCCAATCGAACCATTTCCACGTATTGACAATCTCACTTTTCCCGTCACGGAAGTCCGCCAAATAGAAGTCGACACGCCCAATCTCGGCATCATTGCTTGCATGCCCTACTGCGGTCAGCATAAACCAGTCACCATCCTCAAATTTAGCCACCAAGCCCGAACCTCCATCGTTTCCGTCTTTGATAGCCAGATAGTCATACGTGGTATTGGTCACCCATGCCCCTTTGAAACGGTACGTTCCGGCTTGCAGATTGGTTATACGAGCCTCTGTATAGCTGCTTGCATTAGCAGTCAGATAAACACTTCCGTTCTCTCCCGCTCCTGTAATGGCACTCAAGTTGGCATATCCCGGTGTAGCCG
Source organism: Bacteroides sp. An322 (assembly GCF_002161765.1). Taxonomy (GTDB): domain Bacteria; phylum Bacteroidota; class Bacteroidia; order Bacteroidales; family Bacteroidaceae; genus Phocaeicola; species Phocaeicola merdavium. The sequence continues at coordinate 781 of NZ_NFIN01000043.1, forward strand.
TATCTGTCCCATTGGTATAGGTGAATCCTCCTCCGAAGCCCCAATCGCTGAAATAATGTGTAAAAGACACAACATTCTGGGGATCCGAAAAAGCCGTCTTCATATAAAAGCCATCTTCTTCGCCTTCGGTTGCAAGGAAAGAACTGTTAGGCTCGCTCAATTCACCCTCAAAACTGATTACCACGTCCTCTTTCTGCTCTTCTCCTGCCGGATTCTCATCCTCGCTACAACTCCAAAGCGACACGCACAACAATGCCGCCATAATCCACGTTAACTTTTTCATTTCTCTTACTTGTTTTAATTGATACATAATTATGATTGTTTTTAATTGCTTGCATCGAAATGCAGGTTCTCTATGCCGGCTATTTCGGTAGACAATTCCCCTACCCGACCGGCATACTGATTGACCGCCGTATAAACCTTCACAAAGTCTATCTCATCCAGATGCACCGGATTCCCATCGGCATCTACCGCCCATTCAAGCTTGAACTGCGACATTTCTTCGCTGTTGGGGTGATTGTCGGCATACCCCCAATCGTAGGCATAGCCTACCCAAACGCCGTTCTCTTCTACCGCATTGTCTTTCAAACGCTTTCCGCAAAAAACCATCCGGTCGTCTTCTACCCACTCCGGATAATACGAGTTCTGCGTATGATACTCGTTGCGGTACACATAGCCCTCATTACCCAGATTATCCGTCCAACGCACATCGGCATTTTCAGGCTGAGGACGATAATAAGTTATCTCGTAATCACGCGTCTCCGTATCTTTCCCGTATTCGCTTCCAGCCAGTTCATACCACGGGTCATCGGGCATCCCGTTCCCGTTCTCGTCTTTCGAAACCAGCACAATGCCCGGCTCGGCGCTTCCTCCCGGACGGTCTTGCCAAGCATTCGGATTGTAGTTGGCATTGCCATAGATTTTAAAATCATAGGCTCCTTCCACATTGGGGACAGGCTGGGAGAAACCCACCACAATATATCCTCCGTACGCCCCTAAGGACAAGAGCGAACGTTTGCGAAGCCGCTCGGAAGCCAGGCTCAACCTATCTTCCTCATTAAACCCTTCTTGATACGCCACCGTAACGGTATTCATAAATTGCGTAGGAGCCGGAACATATTCGAACACTTTATCGGCAAAAGCCGAAGGTGCATCCGGATTGTCTTCCGAGCCGGAATCGTCCACAGAGGCAGACACATCGCGGAACAACACGGTATTCGGATTCAGCCCTACCCCATTCAACCGGAACATCAGCTTCCCATCGGGAGCAAAGCAAAGCAAGTCGCCCTCCACCTGATAATTGTACGCTTCCGTGATATAGACATTGCTGCTATACGGATTGACCGCAATGGCATACGGACGCTCTATCTTCGTCCCATCGGTGATGAATTGCTCTCGGGCCACCTTTCCCGAAGCCAAATCGAAGACCTTAACCGAAGACCGATTGGTCTGATAATCATAATTATATAAGTAAGCAAGATTGTAATCGATGGCAAAGTCCATTACCGGCTCATCGTAAACCGCCTCAACGGCATCGGTTTGCGCATTGATTTTCACCAAGTGATAATCACCCTCTTCTATATTCCCGCCATACGTAGCCACCCATACCGTATGCGCTTGTCCGGCAAGTATTTTACCCGGGTTCGGACCGACTTCAATCTGTTTCACTTCACGAAACGCATCCAAATCCACGACCGAAACCGTACGGTCCACTCCGATGCCTTCCCAATCGAGGCCGCCCGAATTAGATACATAAAGCTTTCCGTCCTGCACACACAAGTCTTCAGGATTCCGCCCGACCTCCGCCAACGCTTCCACCTGAAGCGAAGCGGTGTCAATACGAGCCACCGTCCCGTCGTAAGAGCATACATACGCCTTGCCTCCGTCGAAAGCAACGGCACGCGGCTGGCGCGAACTGCCGTCCTCCGCTACGAAAGAAACCTGACCTACCGACAAGCCGGTATGCAAATCAATCACTTCGACCGTACTCGACACATTCACCACGACATACAACTTTCCTCCGTATATATCCATATCGTTTGCCGTATCGCCCAATCCCCGGCGGTTCATCGTCCGGAAATAATCGGGCATACAGGCATCCGTTTCGAAAGAATAGCGTGCTAATGTACTGTTGTTCAGATTGAACAGGCCTTCGCAGAGGACATACATTTCCGCCGTACCATCATCGTGCACCGTTTCTTGTCCGTTATCCGGCAATGCGGGCTTGTCTTCCAAATCATCGCAAGCAACCGCCAGCGACAAAAATATTCCGATTAGTCCAAGTATCTTTTTCTTCATCATCTTGTCAATAGTCTATGCCGACCGTTACCCGGAACGAACGCCCCGGCATCGGGAAGTTTTTCACAATCTCATAATTCTTATCCGCCAAGTTCAATACTTCCACCGCTACCGAAGCCGAAACGTCCCGCCAACGGAACTCACGGCGTGCCGAGACACTATGGTCGGTATATCCGGACAAGCGGTTTTCGGCAATGTTCTGACCTAACATATACCGCTTTCCGGAAAACAGCACAGCATACGACAAGTCCACCCACGGCGTCTCCAGCACAGCTTGTCCCGACCCCGACACCCGGGGCGTATAGGCAATCTGATGCTTGTATGTCTTCCCTTCGGCGGTAGAAGGGTCGGGGTCCGTCACGTCCAACGCACGCTGATACGTATAATTGCCCGAAAGGTTTAAAGCATATCCTTCGCACGGACGGATGCCAAGGCTGCCCGTCACATCCATCCCTTTGATGTCCACCTTCCCTAAATTGACCATACTCCATACAAACAAATTCTTGGTCGGTATCGCCACAATCTTATCGGTCACCCGGTTCATGTAAGCATCGGCGGTAAGCGTCAGGTAAGGAATGACATCGCAAATACGTTTCGTATAGGTCAACCCGACATTCAACTGACGAGCATTTTCGGGCTTCAAGCCGATATTACCCGTCTGCCCATAATATAAATCATTGAAACTGGGCAAGCGGAAAATGTCCTTGTAAAAAGCGCGCAAGCGGAACTCTTCAGCCGCAAAAGGCTTGAACGATACGCCTACGTAGGGACTCAGCTTGCGGTGCATGCCCGCGCTGTTCCCCCGCTCCGCGTCTTCATGCACCCAGGTAGCCAAGACCGATGCCGAAAGCGTCATCCGATCAGTAACGTATTTCCCCGCCAGTGCCGTCAGCCACGAGCAGCGCACAGGCTTGGCAAAAGCGTGCAGGTCGGCGTTCATCCGGTTCACGCTTCCGTCCGTTGCCAATGAGAACGAAAGATTATCCAACGCCCGCCAAAGCGCCGAAGCCGAAAGATAATACTCTTGCTGGTAATAGTTGTTCTCCGTCTGCCCCGTGCTGCCCTTATAATCGGGGTCGAGGTAACGCTGGTAGCTCCAGTTCCATTTCCCGGCAAGCCGAAGAGCGAAACGCCGGCCGAACTCTTTCCGGTAATTGCTTTGCACGAAAGCGTTCTTGTCCCATAAATGCTGGTTAAAATGATTGTAATAATAAGTAGCGGCTGCAGGAAGCCCGCGCGAAGACTGATAGTAATAAGCCTTGAGCCGCCATTGCTCACGGATGGAAAACGTCCCGTACAGTCCAGCTTCGGCACGCAAGGCCCGCACCTCTGTGTTCTGACGTTTCTCGCGCGAAGAAGCATCGTTTTCGTCCCCATAATATAGCGTAAACGGATAGCGCCCGTCCGAAGACATCCATTCCGCATCGCCGGTCAACACCCATTTCCGTCCCGCCTTCCGCTCTATCCGAAGCGAAGGATTCGCCAACCCCCATGAGCCAGCCTTCACTTTCGCGCGGAGATGGGTACGCTCTTCCGCTTCGAATTCCGGAGCCAGCGTCTCGATATGCAAGACACCCGCCGAAGCAAAGAAACGCGCGGGCTGGAAAATGTTATCATCCTGCCCGTTGCTCAATGCCACCCGGCTTACATTCTCCAACGAGAAACGCCCAAGGTCTATTTGCCCTGTCTGGCAATCGGTTATAGCGATGCCGTCATACCCGATGACCGTATGTTGCGCCCCTAAGCTGCGCACAGATACCGTTTTCAGCCCGCCTACCCCTCCGTAGTCTTTCACCGTGACACCCGAAAAGCGCTTCACGGCATCCGATAACTGCAAGGCGTGCTGATGCTCCAGCTCTTCACGCGAAAGCGATTGAACCGGAGCTACAGAGCGCACCTCACGGATGCGATGGCTATCCGTCACCGTCACTTCGGGCAAGGCATACGCCCGCACCGTGTCGGCCTGCGCCTGCCCTGCCAAGGGGAAGCACACTCCAAGGATGATGCTAATTACGTGTTTCATTCGTTTCATTTTGCGTTTTTCACCACAGATTACACAGATTAAAACTATTAATGAAGAATGATTGCCGTTATTAACCATTAATCAATTAAACCGGTTAATCTGTGGTGAGTAAAACTAACACTGCGTCAAGTAAAGGGGAATAAAAAAGAAGCCGCCTGCGGGCTGCGTTTATCATCCCACGCTTTTTCCTCGAAAGCAGTGAAGACACTCAGGCACACGGCAGGTCTTCTGACTTGTTCCTGTCGGCAAGCCGCCTTCCCGGAATACATCCAGTGGCAAAAGAATGGCTTGCGACACTTCTCGTACGGAACTTACAGCAGCGGGACTGTTCAGGACTCTCACCTGATTCCCTTTTAATCGGGCTTCATTCGCCCGAACCGTTGCGGGGGCAAAGATAGAAAGTTTTTCTTATTTATCCAAATAAGGCTAGAATATTCAACGAATCATAAAAAAGAAAAAGCTCTGAGACCATTTGATTATCAGAGCTTTTTCTTTTTTACTTCTTAAACGAGTGATCCGCTTGGGGGCGGAACCTTATATTTTTTATCGCTAATAATCAGTTACTTATCTTGCTGTTTATCATTTAGTCCACCTATTTCACCTCGATTGAACTTCTTTGTTCTGCACTGATATACAACTCTTTGTCAGTACTGCAAAGATACGGATTTTTGCTTTGAAAATCAACGAAAATTCCAAAAAATGTTTAACGGAATGCTTCCTGTCTGTTTTTCTCAAGAAGTTCTTCTATATCAGATTCCCGATATAAAATTTTACCTCCAATCTGATAATAGGATAAGATTCCATTATTTCTATATTCTTGTAAAGTGCGTCTTGATACTTTAAGGTAATTTGCCAATTCTGCATCATTCATATATCTATGCCCATTAAGTGTTGGGTTGTTGCTCTTCAGAATATTTTCGAGTCTTGTTAGCGTATCTTTTAACCTATTGTATATCTGAATAACTTGCTCATTATCTTGGGTAATTACTTTGCTCATAATTTTCTGTTGTGTTTTTCAATGAACTTCTGAATATCTTCTTTTTTATAATAAATCTTTTTCCCAATTTGAGAATAAGAGATTTGGTCTGTATCTCTAAGATTCTGTAATGTTCTTGGAGAAATTTTGAGGATCAGGCAAACTTCTTGATTATCCAACCATTCCCCTATTGTTTTCTGTGAAGAAGCTGTAATCAATTTATCAATGGTATCAAAGAAGTTTTCAATTTCCTTTAATGTCTTTTCATATGTAGCTGTTTCAATTCCAATGATTTCCATATCCAAAAAAGTTGAGTTTGTACAAATGTATTTTGAATATGTATATGATACAAAATGTTGTCATTAGGTGTCGTCAGGTAGCATCAGATGTCATTGTTGGTGGCTGTGTTAACCGGTTTCCAATTCTTTATTACATAGTTTACACTTTTAGTTTACACTAAATATTAAGTAGAAAATTTTATACTCCTGATTATCTGTATTTAATAAGCTTGTTGATCTTTGTCTCAGATTTAGGCATACTATTTTCATTACTATAAGTATATACTCTTGAGTGCGCACAACGGGAGTATCGATTTATTCATTTAATAACATTGGAATTATGTCATACATAGATAATGAGATACTCGAAAGACTGATAGGAACCATGGTAGAGGGATTTGCCCGCATTGAAAAGAAACTGGACCAGATGAACCGTCTGAAGGAATGTATGAACGGAGACAGGCTGCTTGATAATGTGGATCTGGCAGAACTCCTTGGGGTGTCACAAAGAACTCTGGCACGTTATAGGCAAGAGGGCAAGATTAAATATTACTCGGTTGAAAAGAACGGGAAATCATTCTATCTCGCCTCGGAGATACAGAGTTTCCTTCTCCAGCGAGGTAAGAACATAGTAAATAATAAGTAGCAAATAGAATAAGTGACCGTATTCTGATGGAAAGATGATACGGTCACTTATGCATTACACTGGGATTGCGGTCATTTTCAATGTATCCAGATTGACATAGACACCGCGATACAGTGTCTTTCCTTCCTTGAACATTCTCCATAATATGTCACATCCGATATGTGCCAGTGTGGAGTTGATGAACAAATCCTGTTTTTCCAAAGCTTCCGCCAGAGAACAGCTTGGTCCTGATTCCTTTTCCTTGATTTTTGCATAGTCCACTTTCTCGGTGATGACATTCATTTTAGGCATGGGAATATATTCCTGTGAAGAAGGTTGGAGAACTTTCTCACGTACCGTCCCGATGATGACCTGTCCTTTTGTCTGGCTGTTCCCAAAATCCATCCAGTATATGGGAGCCGAATGGTCACTGAAGTTTTCTTTGCGGACTTTCTTCAGGAACTTCCAAAGCGTAAGACGTGAACGTATATTGTCCGTACAGGTTATGATGATATTTGCTGTGCTTTCTCCAGAAAAGTTCCTGGTGGGGAAACATTGCGGTTCTGCAGTCCATGCGTATCCGAAGAAACGGTTGATGCGTGTGACAAGTGATACAGCCTTGTTCAGTCCCAGTTCCGTCTCACTGAAAAGCTGGCGTCCTATATTGGCTTGGCTTACTGTGTCGGGATCGAATACGGTGACATGCAGTCCGGGATGGCCCAATGCTTGAAGTGCCATACTCATGCGTGCCAGATTGGTTATCACTTGTGAGCCGGTACCTCCGGCTCCGATGACGAATACCGTTACCGGATGACGCGGATTGAGCAGGTAGCGGTCGGTAAAATGTATTGGTTAAAATTATAGTGTTATATAACGATAGCCTCCTTTTGATTATACGGCTAGCATCATGTTGCTTGTAGTTAATTCCTATAATCTTCATTTTAATTTTAATCAGTTTACTACCACATTTTTTCAGATGAATTTTCAAGGCGATAGTCATAAAGAAAATTCTCCTTAAGAAAGGAACAAATACGATGATAAAGCAGTATTGAAATTTATCTTTAATGGAATAGATAACTTAAAAAATAATGCAAGTGTCATATTTCTTACACTGATTATTTCGATAAAATGTTTTTTTTGCAAAAAAATGTATATATATGATATTATCTAAAAGGCAGAAAATAATAACAGCCATCATGGCTGGAACTATAGTAGGAGGTGGATTATTTTTCCTTTATATGTTGAGGGCGCATACTTATCTTACTGATGAACCTTCAGCTTGTGTGAATTGTCATATTATGTCCCCTTATTACGCTACATGGATGCACAGTTCTCATTCAATAAATGCTACTTGTAATGATTGTCACGTTCCTCATGAGAACTTTGTAAAGAAATGGACTTTTAAGGGAATGGATGGAATGAAGCATGTTGCAGCTTTTCTGACAAGTTCTGAACCACAGGTCATACAGGCACATCCTGCAAGCTCACAAGTAATAATGAATAACTGTATACGATGCCACCAGCAACTTAATACTGAATTTGTGGGAACAGGACGTATAGACTATATGATGTCTGAAGTTGGAAAAGGGAAAGCATGTTGGGATTGCCATAGGGAGGTACCTCATGGAGGTAAAAACAGTCTCTCTTCCACTCCCAATGCGATAGTTCCACTACCTGAATCACCCGTACCGGAATGGCTTAAGAAAATGAAGAAATAATAAAATAAAACTATAGTATATGAACAATAATTTTAAATCTTGGCATGGATGGTTGTTGTTTGGTGTTTCAATGACCGTTGTTTTTTGTTTGGGACTTGCTGTTTCTGCATTGTCTGAACGCAGGGCAGAAGTGGTAAGCATATTTAATAACAGAAAAAATCCTATGAAGGGTATTGTACCTCAGAATGAGAAGTTCCAGAGTGATTTCCCGAGAGAATATCAGACTTGGACAGAAACTGCCAATACTGATTTTCAGAGTGAATTTAATGGAAACGTAATGGTTGACGTCCTAGAACAACGTCCTGAAATGGTCATTCTTTGGGCTGGTTATGCTTTCTCAAAGGACTATTCTACACCGCGTGGACATATGCATGCAATAGAGGATATACGAGCAACATTACGTACTGGTTCTCCGGAAAACGAAAATGACGGTCCCCAGCCTTCTACATGCTGGACATGCAAGAGTCCTGATGTCCCACGTATGATGCAGGAAATAGGTGTTGATTCATTCTATAATAATAAGTGGGCTGCTTTTGGCTCTGAGATTGTAAATCCTATAGGATGTTCAGACTGTCACGATGCAGAGACTATGGATCTTCATATAAGCCGTCCGGCTTTGATTGAAGCATTTGCACGTCAGGGAAAAGATATAACAAAGGCAACACCGCAGGAAATGCGTTCTTTGGTCTGTGCGCAGTGCCATGTGGAATATTACTTCAAAGGGGATGGAAAATATCTGACATTTCCTTGGGACAAGGGTATGACAGTGGAAACAATAGAACAATATTATGATGAGAACAATTTCTCTGACTATACACATGCCTTAAGCCGTGCTCCTATTATCAAGGCACAACATCCTGACTATGAAATATCCCAGATGGGAATTCATGGACAGCGTGGGGTATCATGTGCAGACTGCCACATGCCGTATAAGAGTGAAGGTGGTATGAAGTTCAGTGACCATCATATCCAGAGCCCTCTTGCCATGATAGACCGTACATGTCAGGTTTGCCACCGTGAAAGTGAGGAAACTTTGCGTAATAATGTTTATGAACGTCAGCGTAAGGCTAATGAAATAAGAAACCGTCTGGAAGAAGAACTGGCTTCTGCACATATTGAAGCCAAATTTGCATGGGACAAGGGAGCTACGGATAATGAAATGAAGCCTGTTCTAAAGCTTCTTCGCGAGGCACAGTGGAGATGGGACTTTGGAGTAGCATCACACGGAGCAGCATTTCATGCGCCTCAGGAAATACAGAGAATCCTTTCGCATGGACTTGACAGAGCCTTACAAGCGAGATTGTCTATTTCCAGGATATTGGCAAAGCATGGATATACGGACAATGTACCTATGCCTGATATTTCAACCAAGGAAAAGGCTCAGAAATTTATCGGATTGGATATTCCAGCAGAGAAAGCTGCAAAGGAGCGTTTTATGAATAAGACTGTACCAGGTTGGTTGAAAGAGGCAAAGTCTAACGGACGTATTATTTGATATTTATGTGGAAGAATACTTGGGGAGTAAAAGAAGGAATAATGACCTGTGGCGGATTGATAGCCATAGGTCTTATTTTGCATCTATTTACGGGGGCTGTTGACTGGAGCAGTTTTGCTTGGCCACTTAATATCTGTATTTTAACAGTGTATGTAGTGGTTTTGATAATGCTTTATATTTTAAGGAAAAAGCTATATTTTGTTCGTTGGACAATGTCGTATAATGCAGCTGTACCATCATTGATAGCAGTTGTATTTCTGACATTCCTTATGGGGATGATAAAACAGATGCCGTCTTCTGTTTCTTCGGACGGATTTTCCATATTTAACAGTATGCTTTCTTTTTGGCCTTTCATTCTGGTTTATATTTGGATGACTTCAATAGTGGGGCTAGTTTCTATAAAATATTTGTTCTCATTTCGTGTTGCCAGAATACCATTTCTGCTAAATCATTTAGGGTTGTTTATAGCTTTGGTTTCAGCTACTTTGGGAAGTGCTGACATGAAGAGGCTGACTATGAATACCCGTATTGGTCAGACTGAATGGCGTGCTACAGACATTAACGGGAATTTACATGAATTGCCGTTAGCCATAGAACTAAAGGACTTCAGTATAGACGAATACCCACCGAAACTGATGCTGATAGATAATTCTACAGGAAAGGCTTTACCATATGATAAACCTGAACACCTTTTGCTGGAAGATGGGGTAAATTCAGGTAAGCTGTCAGAGTGGAAGTTTGAAATATTGGACAGAATAGAAATGGCTGCATCAGTATCAGGAGAAGATAGTGTAAGGTATGTTGAATGGCCAAGTACCGGAGCCACTTATGCTGTAAACGTGAAGGCTGTTTCCTGTGATGGGAAACGAACTGCAAGTGGTTGGGTAAGCTGTGGAAGTTTTCTGTTCCCATATCAGGCTCTTCGCCTTGATAGTATTTGCAGTCTGGTAATGCCGGATAGAGAACCCAGACGTTTCTCTTCAGATGTAGTTATATATACAGAAAGCGGAAAAAAACAGGAAAAAACAATAGAAGTAAACAAACCTGCAGATATAGAAAACTGGAAGATTTATCAGTTGAGTTATGATGAAAGCAAAGGACGTTGGAGTGATATAAGTGTTTTTGAACTGGTTTTAGATCCTTGGCTTCCGGCTGTTTATGTAGGAATTATAATGATGATGTTTGGTGCTGTGTGTATGTTTGTCACTGCCCAAAAGAAAAATAATTAGAAAATAGGGAAATATGATGAGTTGGGACTGGTTTATATATTTTGCCATAGCGTCTGTATTGTTCTGGATTATAGGTTCATGGAATGCTTTTAAAGAATTCAAAATACGAGCATGTACATTTACTTTTATAGGACTTCTTGTCTTTGGAACATTTATAGTCTTGTTGTGGTATTCATTGGAGAGACCTCCTTTGCGCACAATGGGAGAGACCCGTCTGTGGTATTCTTTTTTCCTGCCATTTGCTGGGTTGATTACCTATATGAGATGGAGGTATAAATGGATACTTGGATTCAGTACTATACTGTCTGTAGTATTCATTTGTGTAAACATTCTTAAACCTGAAATTCACAATAAGGCTTTGATGCCTGCGTTGCAAAGCCCATGGTTTGCTCCTCATGTCATTATATACATGTTTGCTTATGCTATGCTTGGGGCTTCGGCCATAATGGGAATTTATCTTTTATGGATAAAGAAAAATCAAGGCGATGTCAAAGAAATGGCCTTGTGTGATAACCTGGTATATGTCGGATTGTCATTCATGACTCTAGGTATGTTGACCGGAGCATTATGGGCAAAGGAAGCATGGGGACATTACTGGTCATGGGACCCAAAAGAAACATGGGCTGCAGTTACATGGTTTTCATATCTCACATATATACATATGAGGATAGGAATGCATAATAAACGGAAAGCATCCTTGTATGTTTTACTGTTATCGTTTGTGTTTCTGCAGATGTGCTGGTGGGGAATAAATTATTTGCCGTCTGCACAAGGTAGCAGTATACATACTTATAATATGAACTGATTAAACCTTATGATTTATGAGAAGAAGAAACTTATCTATGTTGATAGCATTCTTATTTATAGGAAATGTATCAATCTCTTATGCCCAGGAAGAAAATAACGAAAAAGACAAATTTTTTGTTTCGGCCCAGATTCGTACAAGAGGTGAATACCGTAATGGAGCATTGTATCCGCGTAATGAAAGTGATTTGCCGTCCGGTTTTATAAATGAACGTGCCAGACTTTCATTGGGATATGAACGTCAACGCCTTTCTCTGAAATTCTCTGCTCAGCATGTAGGTGTATGGGGACAGGATGCCTTGGTGGATAAGAACGGCCGTTTCATATTGAATGAAGCATGGGCTGCATTTGAATTTAATGATTATTGGTTTATGCAGTTGGGAAGACAGGCTCTTTCGTATGACGATGAGCGTATTCTCGGAGGGTTGGACTGGAATGTAGCCGGACGTTATCACGATGCTCTGAAAATTGGATATAGAAAAAATGGGCATCAGCTTCATGGTATATTTGCATTTAATCAGAATGACGAGAATGTTATAGGAGGAACATTCTATGATAGCAGCAAGACAAAGCTGTATAAGAATATGCAGACTTTATGGTATCATTATGATTTTGCTTCAACCCCTTTACAGTTTTCAATTATGGCAATGAATCTTGGTCAGGAGGGAGGCGATGCTGAGTCAAGAAAATCTGACACTCAATATATGCAGACATTCGGAACATACATTAAATATGCTCCCGGCCAATGGAATTTATCCGGTGCATTTTATTATCAGTTCGGCAAGAATGTATCATCACGTTCAGTATCAGCTTTTATGGGTAGTGCACGTGCTTCATATAATATAAATAAAAGCTGGTCTGTAAATGTTGGAACTGATTACTTGAGTGGAAATGATAAGTCTGACGGAACATATAAGGCTTTCAACCCATTATATGGAACACACCATAAGTTTTATGGGGCAATGGATTATTTCTATGCTTCTGATTTTATTGGAGGTTATAACCCAGGGCTTTCCGATACTCAGATTGGAGTTGGTTATAAGGTGTCTTCTTCAGTATCGATGGGAATGAATTATCATTATTTTGCTACAGCTGTGAAACTTGAAAATCTGGAACGTTCATTAGGATCTGAAATTGATTATCAGCTGGAGTGGAAGATAATGAAGGATGTAAGTTTGTCTTTAGGCTATTCTGTAATGTTCGGGACTTCAACAATGGATATTGTAAAAGGAGGTAACCATAACAGCTGGCAAGACTGGGGATGGATATCACTGAATATAAACCCACAAATCTTTTGTAAGTGACGATTCCTGTATGAGTTTTGGTGGTAATTATTCTGAATTCAAGTTTCGATAATAAAATGTATATTAAACAGAACGCTCAATTGAGTAAATTACATATAATTTACTGTAAGTAGAAAATAGAAGACCTGGCAAATAGTCATGAAATAAAAGTAAATGAGCTATTTGTCAGGTCTTCTATTATAATTGAAATTAATCTTGATATTATATGGGCCTTTTAATTTTAGCCAAGTTTAATTCTATGTTACCATTAGGTATTCTTTTTATTAATCCTTCCTTTTCCATTTTATTGAATTCAGTTGATAATGCAGGTCTTGTAACATTCAAATATTCAGCCAGCTGCGTTAAAGTATGAGGCATCTTAATGATATTAGAGTCTTTAGCCTGCTTTTTAAACAGATATACTAGGATACGTTCTCTAATTGTTTTTCTGGATAAAACATCCAAACGTACAGTTGTACATATATTACATTTTCCGGATACACAAAGAAAACTTCTTAAAATATCAGGACATTCACTGATGAGACGGAATGTGGAATCCTTTGTAGCTGTCAGAAGTATAGATTCTTCAATCGTTTTAAATGTTGCGGGGAATCTGTTGTCTTCTTTAAACAAATGAGGAGTTGCAAATGCACGTGGGGCCACAATATTTTCGATTAGAACCTCATTGCCATTTGCATCAATAATATTGACCTCTAATTCTCCTTTTAATAAGATATATAGCCTGGAACAGGCTTCTCCTTGTTCTGCAATTATTTCATTATTTTGAATCTTGAATAAATTAAAATCAAGTTCCTGAATGAGTCTCTTTTTTAATATAGTATTTAAATCACGGAATAGTGGTATTGAGAATAATATATCTTTATAATAGTCATTAAATTCAATTGTCTCCATAATCTTATTCTTTTTGAAAATGTACAAAGTTAGTATTTTCTGCCGACATTATGAAACTTTATCCGGACTAATATCCAATCTGATTATCAGATTACTGAGGATTATGTGAACATAGTGTTTTATTCATAGATGAAGTTTCATGTATGTATATTATATGCTTTTCAAAAGTTTAGAAACTGTTTTGAATTGATTCAAGAATAATGTTACAGTCTCCTTAAAATTTGAAATCAGCAGGCCAATTGGAAAAATGTTATATCTTTAAAGGTACCAAACTATAA
>NZ_NFIN01000044.1 GCF_002161765.1 Bacteroides sp. An322
CACCACAGATTACACAGATTTGAACAATTTATTATTAACCAAACCACGGACACAGAGAAAATAATTTTATTAATCTGTGTAATCTGTGGTGAAAAACTAAAGACTAAGACTATGATTGACTATTCTGTTTATTTGACTGGAAACCCGATGGACGAAATGGCGCCGGAAAAGGCGTATGCGCGGGCGCAGATGTCGGAATCGATGACGTTCGACAAGTTTGTGAAACACATTGCCGACCACAACGGGGTGTACACGCGCGGCACGGTGCAGGGCGTTATCCTCGACATGTGCGAGTGCCTCGTAGAAATGCTGCTCGAAGGAAAGAAGGTGCAGTTAGGCTGCGTTAGGCGACTTCTTCATTTCGCTTAATTCGGTCGGGGCGGAAAGCCTGAAGGCGTTCACCGCAGCCAAAATCAAGAGCATCAACGTGGTGTTCACTCCCGGAGCGGACTTCGACGGCTTGCTGGAGAAAGCGAAGTTCAACCCCGTAGCCAGCCGCACCGCTCAGGCAGCTACGCTGAAAGCCGAGAAAGAGGGGCTGAGCACCGTCGACCTTGAGGCGGCGAAAGCGTGAAATTAGTTAATAATTAATAGTTAATAATTAATAACGCCGGCTTAACTATTGATTATCAACTGAAGAAAACTCTTAATTATTAACTCTTAACTATTGACATGGAAAACAAAAAGAAAAACATTTGGGGGATTATCATCCAGACTTTGATTACGATTCTGACCGCTATCGGGACATCGCTGGGAGTAACCAGCTGCATGTAAGGCAATGAATAATTAATAATGAACAGTTAATAGCGGCTGGTGGAAACACTTTCCGTTATTAATTGTTCATTATTCAGTATTAACTATCAAAAAGCTCTTCAAAACTCTTATACCAAATGCGCAATCCATTCATCACGGTCGCCCGGAAGCAGGTCTACTACAGGGATTTCAATCATTGTATAGCATCCCGGTTGTTGGCGCATTGAAGCACGAGCCACGCAAACCAATACTTGAGCGGTCAGAGCCGGATTGTTGATTTTCATATCAAATTCGAACAATTGGTTATGAGTTTTGCCTGATACACCTTTGCGGACTAAGTTTACACCATGGCCGACATCATTCAGGTCATCTACACAAGCCACTTGTTTTACGTGTGTTTCATCATTCACGAAATACGGGTCAGCCTTAATAGCCGCTTCTACTTTCTTGAAATCGGCTCCTTCTTCCAGCTCTACATACACCATACGGCGATGAATACCCGTACCGACTGGAATGGTCATCGACAAAGCGTCTTTTACTCCTTCGATAGCACGTACAGCTACAGAATGGCCCATACTACGTCCCGGACCGAAATTGGTATAAGTAATCCCCTTCGGAGCAATAGCTTCCAACAATGTGCGGACTACGGAGTCGCTTCCCGGATCCCAACCTGCAGAGATAACAGATACAGTTCCATGTGCTTTAGCTGTTTCGTTCAATGTGCGGCGTAAATCAGAAATCTGAGTATGGATATCAAAGCTGTCTACTGTATTGATGCCAAGAGCCAAAATTTCTTTCGCATATTGTTCTACGCTACGGGTCGGAGTAGCCAAAATAGCCACATCTACATCCTTTAATTCTTTAATGTCTTTTACTACTTCATAACCAGACAATTCTGCAGGCTTGTTTTCTGCACCGTGGCGGCGCACGATGCCAGCCACTTCAAAATCGGGAGCCGCTTCGAGGGCTTCCAAAGTAAATTTCCCGATGTTGCCGTAACCCACTACGGCTGCTCTAATTTTCTTCATTTTCGTTATCGGTTTGTTTAATGTATTGTTTTCTTTTTCTTCGCAAAAATACAAAACTTGTAATAAATCCAACAAAATAAAGGTGTGCGAATTTGCAAATATTCAGAACAAACTTACGATTTATAAGTTTTTTATGGTTATTTTTGCCCTGAAACTTATAATTCGACGTAGAAACATGATTGAATATATCAAAGGAGAACTAGCCGAAGCTACACCGGCATTGGCGGTAGTAGATTGCAATGGAGTAGGATATGGCATTAATGTGTCGCTCAATACCTATTCAGCCATACAAGGGAAAAAAGAGGTGAAGCTGTTCATTTACGAAGCTATCCGTGAAGATGCATACGTGCTTTACGGATTTTCTACGAAACAAGAGCGCGAATTGTTTCTTTTGCTTATCAGTGTGCCGGGCATTGGGGGCAATACTGCACGCATGATTCTTTCAGCACTTTCGCCCCGCGAATTATGCCATGTCATCAGCACGGGTAATGATAAATTGCTGAAAACCGTAAAAGGAATCGGACTAAAGACTGCCCAACGCATCATCGTAGACTTAAAAGACAAGATCGCTTCAACGGACATGGAAGAAACAGGTACTGTCGCATCGGTAAGGATAACGGTCAATTCGGAAATCTATGAAGAAGCCGTAGCTGCCCTCGTGATGTTGGGATTCGCACAAGCCCCTTCACAAAAAGCGGTAATAAACATCCTGAAAGCCGAACCAGACGCTACCGTAGAACAGGTCATCAAATTGGCATTAAAAATGCTATAATAGATGTAAAAAACACATCCTCCGTAAGGCTTCGCATGCGGTTGCATACGGCAAATAGATACAGATGCATTTTGTTTTTCTGGCGAGCTGGAATATTATACCATTTTTTCAGCCATTTTTCTCGAACAAACCCCTTGCTTATTTGTTTTGTTTTTGTAAATTTGCTATGTTTATTCAGGCAGTATATGCCTGATAAACAAGGGTACTAAAAACTGAATTAGCATGAAAAAAATTCTGAATCTTGTCTTATTGTTGACGCTTGCCGTAGCTTCACATGCCCAGCGCGTGCTTACGCTGGATAGTTGCCGTGCTTTGGCTCTGGCTAATAATAAGGAGTTACGCATGTCGCAAGAAAAAATCAAGGCTGCTCATTACGAACAAAAAGCGGCTTTCACCAATTTCTTGCCTAAAATTGATGTGGCGGGGACTTATATGCGCACCCAAAAAGAAATCTCTTTGTTAAGCGATGCCCAGCAAAATGCCATCGGGAATATGGGAACGGCGGTGGGTGGCCAGTTACAACAATTGGGAGGGCAATTGCAACAGATAGCCGTTAGCCGTCCGGAGTTGCTTCCTTTGCTTCAGCCTCTAAGTGGCATTATGGGGGAATTGCCCGATGCATTGAATAAGGTAGGCGAGGGAATTGTGGACGCTTTCCGTACCGATACGCGAAACCTTTATGCCGGTGCGGCAACACTGACCCAACCGCTTTTCATGGGAGGTAAAATCATAGCCTATAACAAGATAACGAAATATGCCGAGCAATTGGCTGAGTCGCAGCACGCTACGGGTATGCAAGACGTGATACTGAGTACCGACCAGGCTTATTGGCAGGTTATTTCCTTAATTAATAAGAAACGGCTCGCCGAGAGCTTTGTGGAATTGGTGCAGAAGTTAGATTCGGATGTGAACAAAATGGTGGAAGAAGGCGTTGCTACCCAAGCCGACGCATTGAGTGTAAGGGTGAAGGTGAACGAGGCGGAAATGACTTTGGTGCAGGTGGAAGGCGGGTTGAGCTTATCGAAGATGGTGCTTTGCCAATTGTGCGGATTGCCTCTCGATACCGAAATCCGGCTTGCCGATGAAGATATGACTGACCTTACCTTGCCCGACACATTTACCGAAAGCAATGTGAACACGGCTTTGGCTAACCGCGAGGAACTGAAAAGCCTGGAGCTTGCTTCGAAAATCTACCGGCAAAAGGTGAACGTGGCACGAGCTAATTATCTTCCCTCTATCGGACTGACCGCTAACTATCTGTTTACCAATCCTTCGCTCTTCAACGGATTTGAGAATAAGTTCCGCGGAACGTGGGCTGTCGGGGTAGTCGTGAAAATCCCTGTATTCCATTGGGGAGAAAATATTTATAAGGTGCGTGCGGCAAAAGCCGAAGCCAACATAGCCCGCTATCGGCTGGACGACGCACGGGAAAAGATAGAGCTTCAGGTGACTCAAAGTTCGTATAAGGTGAACGAAGCCGCCAAGAAGCTTACAATGGCTGAAAAGAATATGGAAAAGGCGGAAGAGAACCTCCGCTATGCGAATCTTGGATTCAGGGAAGGGGTTATCCCGACCAGCAATGTGCTCGAAGCCCAAACAGCTTGGCTCTCTGCCCGTTCGGGCAAGATTGACGCGCAAATCGACCTGAAAATGAGTGAAGTTTATTTGAACAAATCAATGGGAACATTAAAATAAAACAAACGATATGACAGAAAGAACTCAACGCAACAACATCACGCTGGCATTTATCACCTTGGTTGGGGTGGTTATAATCGTCAGTGTCATCGGCTTTTTTACCTTCCGTAAAGGAACAGATATCATTCAAGGACAAGCCGAAGCGACCGAATACCGGGTATCAAGCAAAGTGCCCGGACGTATCTTGAAATTCTTTGTAAGCGAGGGCGATCAGGTAAAGGCGGGTGATACGCTTGCCATTCTCGAAGCACCCGATGTAATGGCGAAGCTCTCGCAAGCGCAAGCCTTGGAACAAGCGGCTCAGGCTTTGAACGAGAAAGCCGAACGGGGCACACGTGCCGAGCAACTTCAGGCGGCATACGAAATGTGGCAAAAAGCGAAGGCAGGAAAAGAAATAGCCGAGAAATCATACCAACGGGTCAACCGCCTGTATGAAGAAGGCGTAATGTCGGCTCAGAAACGGGACGAGGCAAAAGCGCAATACGATGCCATGACCGCTACCGAACGGGCGGCGGAAGCCCAATACACCATGGCAAAGAACGGGGCGCAACGCGAAGATAAACTCATGGCGCAAGCCAAGGTAAGGCAAGCCGAAGGGGCTGTAGCCGAAGTGAGTTCGTACATCAACGAGACGTATCTGACGGCATCTGCCGACGGGGAAGTGACGGAGATATTCCCCAAGGTAGGCGAACTGGTCGGAACCGGAGCGCCTATTATGAACGTAGCCCAACTGGACGATATGTGGGTAACATTCAATGTGCGAGAAGATTACCTGAAAGACTTCCACGTAGGAGGCGAAATCTCGGCATTTATCCCTGCATTGGATAAAGACGCTACATTCAAGGTGACTTACATGAAAGACTTAGGCACGTATGCCGCATGGAAAGCAACTAAGACCACGGGAGGCTTCGACCTGAAGACCTTCGAGGTCAAAGCCAAGCCCGTACAACCGGTAGAGAACCTGCGTCCGGGAATGTCGGCGATATATCAATCTAAATAACGAATTATGCAAATAACGGTTCATAAACGTCTGTATCGGATAGCTGTACGCGAACTGCGTCGGATAGTTGCCCGGCCCATTTACCTCTTCTGCATGGTAATAGCACCGATATTCTGCTATATCTTCTTTACCACGCTGATGGCAAACGGCTTGCCTGTAAGCATGCCTGCAGGCGTTGTGGATATGGACAATACGGCGACTACGCGGACTATCATCCGTAACTTGGACGCATTCCAGCAAACTCGCGTCACGGCGCATTATGCTAACTTTTATGAAGCACGCAAGGCGGTGCAACGCGGTGAGATTTATGCTTTCTATTATATCCCCGAAGGCACTACCGAAGAAGCCATAGCGGGAAGGCAACCCCGTGTGTCGTTTTATATTAATTATGCTTACCTCATTGCTGGGTCATTGCTCTATCGGGACCAGCGCACGATGTCGGAACTTGCCAGTGGAGCCATCGGACAAAGCACACTCTTAGCTAAAGGAGCGACCGAAGACCAGGCTATGGCATTTCTCCAGCCTATCGTTATCGATACCCATGCGCTGAACAATCCGTGGCTGAACTATTCGGTTTACTTGTGCAACACCTTGTTGCCGGGCATCTTGATGCTGCTCATTTTCCTGACCACCGCATACGCATTGGGTACGGAACTGAAGGAAAATACGGCACAAGTCTTGATGCGTTTGGCGGATAATTCCATCGGTACGGCATTAGTTGGGAAACTCTTGCCCCATACGGTTATCTTCTTCATCGTGACCGTGTTCTATAATGTCTATCTGTACGGGTTCTTGCATTATCCTTGCAATGGCGGTGTTGTCCCGATGCTTCTTGCCGGATTGTTGTTGGTATTGGCTTCGCAAGCCGTAGGTATCTTCTTCTTCGGCATGTTCGGCACCCTCCGTTTGGCATTGAGTGCGGCTTCATTATGGGGAGTCATTTCCTTCTCCATCTCCGGTTTCACGTTTCCGGTCATGGCGATGCATCCCGTATTGCAAGGTCTGGCGGTCTTATTTCCCTTGCGGCATTATTTCCTGATTTATGTCAATCTTGCCCTGAACGGTTATCCGTTTGTGTATGTATGGCAACCCATCGTGGCTCTTTTGCTTTTCCTGCTTCTTCCGTTCTTTGTGTTGAAGAGGTTGCGCACGGAAATGCTGCACTATGTATATATCCCCTAAAAACGATGAATCATGAAAAAATATTCGTTCAAACATACCCTAAAGCAAGGCATTACCGGATTGTTCCATATTTGTAAAGAGGAACTGAAGATGACCGTCAAAGACCAAGGAGTGTTGATTTTCTTCCTCCTCGTGCCTTTGGCATATCCGCTGGTTTATGCATTCATCTATACCAATGAAGTGGTGCGTGAAGTGCCGGCGGCGGTGGTCAATGCGGATAATTCTTCTTTAAGCCGTGAATACATCCGTCATGTAGACGGGACTCCGGATATTCACGTTATGTCTTATTGCTCGAATATGGAAGAAGCCAAACTTTTATTGAAACAACAAAAAGTGTACGGAGTGGTTTACATTCCCGAAAGCTTCAGCCGCGACCTTGCTTCAGGACGTCAGGCACATGTCTCGATATACGCCGACATGAGCGGTATGCTTTATTACAAGGCGCTTCTGCTTGCCAATACCGAAGCCTCGTTGGAAATGAATAAGGATATTCAAATCCGGCGTGCGGGCAATACCACCGACCGGCAAGACGAGATAACGGTCCGTCCGATAGATTACGAAGCGGTATCGCTCTATAATCCGCAAGACGGATTTGCCAGCTTCCTTATCCCTGCCGTGCTTATTCTAATTATCCAGCAGACCTTGTTGTTGGGGATAGGATTATCAGCCGGTACGGCACGCGAGAACAACCGCTTCCGGGATTTGGTGCCTATCACCCGCCATTATCAAGGTACGGTCCGTATCATTTTCGGGAAATCATTGGCTTATCTTTTGGTTTACATTGCCGTTGCGGCTTATATCCTCTGTGCGGTGCCTCGGATGTTCCGTCTGGTATTTCTTGCCTCTCCGGGTACGTTGGCGGCATTCGTCTTGCCCTATCTGTTAGCATGTATCTTTTTTGCCATGGCATGTTCGTGCCTTATCCGGAGACGCGAAGATTGCATGATGATATTCGTGTTCACCTCGTTGCCCTTGTTGTTCATATCCGGGATCTCATGGCCCGGCTCAGCCATCCCTCCGTTTTGGAAAGTCGTATCGTGGATATTCCCTTCCACATTCGGCATCAACGGCTACATACGCATCAATACGATGGGTGCTACATTAAACGACGTATTGCCCGAATACCGTGCTTTGTGGATACAGACCGGCGTGTATTTCTTCCTTACTTTCTTCCTCTACCGAAGAGAAATCCTGTTAAGCCGAAAACACGCCTTAAAGCGTTTGTATGCCTATCGGAAGAAACGGCAAGCGGGGTAAAGATATACCTTATTTATATGAGGCTGTCTCAAAATAGAAATAGGCTTTCTTTTTGTCATTCAGAACGTAGTGAAAAAACAACGTTCGACGAAGTCAATCTCGAAACACAAGCTGATGCACACGAGATCCTTCGCTTTGCTTAGGATGACATTACTTTTTGATACTTAATTACCATTTTGAGGCAGCCTCATCTATCGCTTAATCCAATTTTCTATTTTCAAACCGGCTATGCGTTGAAAATGTTTTGTATTGTCTGTTACTAAGATATAGTTTCCGGCTAAAGCTGTAGCGGCTATCATTAAATCGAATTCATCAATCAAAAGACCTGATGATCGAAGGTTTGTTTTAAGAATAGCATATTTTTCTGCCGCATTAATTAATGGAATAATCGGGAAACGTTCGATAAATAATTTAACCTTTGGCACTTCTTGCTCTTCATGTCTTGAGTAATAGGCACCAAACATTAATTCATATAATGTAATGACGGACAAACAACAACGTCCTTCGCCGAGGTCTATTAATTTCTGAGCTACATCCCGATTGCCTCGCAATAAGGCAATACAGTATCAAGCAAATAGTTATTTTTCATCATCCAATGGCATTATATGGCGTGTTGTATTGAACTGACGGGAGTTCCGAATATCATCTGCTATCTCTTCTGCAGAACGCGGGTCATCTTTCCATGAGCCGCATAGGCTATGAATGAAATCTGCATAACTCTGCTGTGCCTTTTCCTGTTTGGCTTCTTCCAACAATTTTTCACCCAGCCATTGTTTATTATTAGCTGATAAAGAAAGCGAATTGATGAAAGATAATATTCCATCTAATGAAATCGTAGCATCCATACTCTCTGTGACTTTTAAGTATAATTTGTAGTACTGCAAATATAAAAAGAAAAGGAGAGAATACAAATTTTTCTTTTGCTTTTTAGATTTATATTAGGATGAAGTACAATCGGCATGAAGTACAATCATTACGCTTCATGCAGTTTCTCAATATATTCATACAACTTCCGGTAGAAGGCATGGCGGGTCAGGGTGGATGCATCGCCTAAGATGATGAGCTTCATGCGGGCACGGGTGATGGCTACATTCATCCGGCGCAAATCATTCAAGAATCCGATTTGACCGTCCTCATTGGCGCGCACTAAGCTGATGAGGATTACATCACGCTCTTGCCCTTGGAAGCCATCGACTGTATTGACCGTAATCAAGGAGCGGAAGGGCTTGAAGAAGGCATCGCGCCGGAGCAACTGGCGGAGGTATTGCACTTGTGCCTTGTAGGGGGAAATCAATCCTATATCGATGCGCTCTTCGAGGAAACGTTCCTTGCCGATGCGGTTGATGTAGGATTTCAATTGGCTGATGGAAAGTTCGGCTTCGGGCTTGTTGATGCGCCCGTAGCTTTCGCCTACAAACTCTTCGTTGCAATCCATCCCTTCTGTATTCACCCATTCGATAGGGGTGTCGAAGTCGAGTATGCTACGGTATTTCACTTCGGGAGCCGACTGGAGCATGCCTCCGTAGAACCATTCGGAAGAGAAACGCATGATTTCATCGTTCATCCGGTATTGCAATTTTAATAAGGAAACCGTGTCGGGCTTTTGCTTGACAATGCATTGCATCAAGGTATGCCCTAATCCGCCACGCATCGCTTCCATGCTCTTTACCGTGGGAGGAAGCTGGCAATGGTCTCCGGCAAAGATGACCCGGTCTGCCTTGCGGATGGCTATCCAGCAAGCCGCTTCAAGGGCTTGGGCGGCTTCATCGATGAATAGCGTCCCGAACTTCTGCCCGATTAATAACCGGCTGGCGCTTCCCGTCAAGGTGCAGGCGATGACTCTTGCTTCGGAAAACAAGTCGGCATTGATGCGGATTTCCAGTTCCGAAGCACGGTCTTTCAACGAATTGATTTTCGTGCGGATATTCTCGCGGTCGCTTGCCTTATGCAGGCGGGCATAGAGGTCACGGATTGCCCGGCGGATGCCCCATAGTTGGGTATAGTCGGGATGTGACTCGAACCGGCGTTCGTAGGTAAACGAAAGCATCTTGTCGTTCACGCGGGTCGGATTCCCGATACGCAAAACGTTTACGCCCCGGTCTACCAATTTCTCGCTAATCCAGTCTACCGCCATGTTGCTTTGTGCGCAAACTAAAACTTGGTTTTCCCGGTGCAAGGTCTCATAAATGGCTTCTACTAATGTCGTGGTTTTCCCCGTTCCCGGAGGTCCGTGTACGATTGCCACGTCTTTGGCATGGAGCACCTTATTTACCGCAGCTTCTTGCGTAGGGTTCAGCCAAGGGAAACGCATAGGCTGGAAAGAAAATACCGAAGCGGGTTGAGTCCCATGGAAGATATCGCGCAGCTCTGCCAACCGGTTATTCTTAGCGGAAATGACTTGCTTTAAAGCTTCGAACATCAACCGGTAGCTGGTTTCATCGAAATAGAGCTGTACTCCCAACATCTCCCTTCCCTGCAAAGAAGTTAAAGCGTCAGGATTGGGAAGAACCACGACCATGCGCTCTTCATCGGCATAGTTCACCGTGGCTACAAAGGGGAAATAGTTCAGTTTCCCCGAAATGTCTTGCGTAAAGAAACATACGGGGCGTCCGTATTCGAACAGATGCTCAATGTCTTTATCCTCACGGCGTTCCACCTCTACCACCAGTTGGTTCAGGGCATTGTAATAGCTCCGTCCGATGTTCAGCGGATACCAGCACATCCCGCGCTTCACTTTCCTTCCGATTCCCATCAGTTCCGTTTGTTGTTTGAATTGCTCTTTCTCGTATTCATATTCCATTTTGAGCAACTCGTATTGGTGTTGCAAATAGAGGATGGGTGAATGTATGGATGTCGTTTCTTTCATATCTTGGGTATTTCTTCTTGCAAAGGTACAAGTTCTGTGAAAAAAGAAAGGCGAAAACATTGATTAATTCCATTATTATCCGTATTTTTACGAAGATTAAAGGCATAAATCCAATAATAGCCATGAAAAAGCAAGCAGATTATATCAAACGCATTGAAATCAAAGGCATGTGGGGACGCAAGAACATCTCGTGGGACCTGCGTGCTGATGTGAATATCCTGAGTGGAGTGAACGGTATCGGGAAAAGCACGATATTGAACAATTCCGTGCGGAGCCTGACCGCACTGGAAGGAGGTGCGTTGACCAATGATTTTGAAAAAGAAGGCGTATCGTTCGTCTTTTCTCCCGAGGATGCCACTTATATCAATTTCGATGTGATACGGAGCTTCGACCGCCCGCTTATCAGTTCGGGGTTGCTCGAGAAAATCGGGAACCAGAATGTCAAGACCGAGTTGGATTGGCAATTGTATCAATTGCAACGCCGGTACTTGGATTATCAGGTGAATATCGGAAACCGCATTATCGAAATGCTGACCAGCGGAATATTGGAGCAGCAGGCACAAGCCGCCGAAGTTTCTAAGCCCAAGACCAAATTCCAAGATTTGGTAGATGACCTCTTTAGTGATACCGGCAAGAAGATAAACCGCAAGAGCAATGAAATCCTCTTCGAGCAGGACGGAGATGAACTGACCCCTTACCAGCTTTCTTCGGGCGAAAAACAGATGCTGGTCATCTTGCTTACGGTCTTGGTTCAGGACAATCAGCATTGTTCCCTTTTCATGGACGAGCCCGAAATCTCCCTGCATGTGGAATGGCAACAAAGACTCATCTCGCTTATCCGCACCTTGAACCCGAATGTGCAAATCATACTTACCACTCACTCGCCTGCGGTCATCATGAACGGTTGGCTGGATGCCGTGACCGAAGTGAGCGATATTACGACACACTAAAAACTTACGGCTATGGGAAAAAGACTTACCGAAAACCTGTCTTCGATGTATTTGGGGGCAGCCAATAGCTTGAAGCCCAAACGTGCGCGGAGGAAAATCGTGGCATACGTAGAAAGCTACGATGATATTTCTTTTTGGCGTTCCTTATTAGCCGATTACGAGAACGAGAACCGTTATTTCGAGGTCATGCTCCCCTCGCGCACTTCATTGGCTAAAGGCAAGAAAAGCGTGTTGATGAACCAATTGGGAAAGCAATTGGGCGAGAATATGATTGCATGTGTGGATAGCGATTACGATTATCTTCTGCAGGGGCGTACCCAGACTTCGCGCTACATGATAGAGTGCCCCTACGTGCTTCAGACTTACGCGTATGCCATTGAAAATTATCATTGTTATGCCGAAGGGCTGCACGAGGTGTGCGTAATGGCAACGTTGAATGACCATGTCTTGATAGACTTCCCCAATTATATGAAACTCTATTCTCAGATAGCTTATCCTTTGTTTGTATGGTCGGTATGGTTTTACCGCAAGCACTATTTGAATGAGTTTTCCTTACTCGACTTCTGTTCGTATGTCCGGATTGAGCAAGTTGGCATCCGGCATCCGGAGAATAGTTTGGGAATAATGGCTAAGAAAGTAAACCGTAAATTGCATGATTTGGAACGTCATCATCCAGAAGGCATTCCCGAAGTAGAAGCGATGAAAGATGAATTCAAACGGCTGGGAGTATATCCGGAGAATACCTATATGTTCATTCAAGGGCATCATATCTTGGATAATGTCGTGATGCGTCTCTTGGCTCCGGTCTGCACCTATTTAAGGCGGGAGCGGGAAGAACAAATCCATCAACTGGCTTTGCATGATACCCAATTGCACAATGAGCTTACAGCATACCAGCGTAGCCAGGTGGATGTATCGTTGGTGATTCATAAGAACACCAATTATAAGAATTCGCCGGTTTATGCCATGATTCGCAGGGATGTGGAGAAATTTTTGAAGATTATTAAGGCGTAGATTAATAAGAATTTTAAATATGGCACCTTGTGAATGTGGTTTTTTTATTAAGTGTCGTTTGACAACAAGAAACCTAGCTAAAAACAACCATTTTAGCTAGGTTTTGTTGTTTATGTCTCAATAAAGGTGGACCTGGAGGGAATCGAACCCTCGTCCAAACAAGGAAGCCATACGCTTTCTACATGCTTATCTCTGCCTTCGGTTTTCGTGCGCAAGCAAGACCAGAGCCACCCACTTACGCCTTAGCCTTTAAAATTTCATTCAGGCCGCAAGGCAAGGCTAGAACTATTCCCGATTTTGCTGCACCGCTTTACCAAACGCTTCGGAACAAGAGCTTTTGAGCGATGTCTCGTTTCCGCCACTGTGGCGAAAATAAAGTTAATCTACTGTACTTCGATTAAGCAGCGAGAGCATAGTTTTCGTTGCCAGATAATTGTTCAGTAACTGAGATTATAGTGCAAATCACTGACGCACTGCATGCTTACATACCACATCTCTTGCTGTCAAATCCAGTCAAGCCCTTCGATATATAATTATTTTATCGATTGCAAAGATACATATTATTTTTGAATAAATTGATAGGCAAAGAAAAAATATTTATTGCACTTGCACGGCTCTTTCATTTAAAACAACCTCTATAATCCTTGTTATTCTCCGAAAAACCATTATTTTTGCGCACAGCGATGCAGGAAGCACCGCTTCCGGTGTTTCTTTTTATCGTTCATATAAAATTATTTTTGTAGGCGGAAATCAAATGCGACAGAGGCCGTTTTTTGATTTCCGCCTTGATTTTCGCTACGCGAAAATACGATTTATTTTGCTGATATGCAACATTTTGCGTGTATAATATATTAAAAAGAAACATGCAGCCTGCCGTCGTGGCAGCATAATGAAACATCTGAAAGAATTTGTGAAATCAGTGCCGGATTACCGCAGGACAGACAAGGGAAATT
>NZ_NFIN01000045.1 GCF_002161765.1 Bacteroides sp. An322
TATTGTTTGGTACCTGTAAAGATATAACATTTTTCCAATTGACCGGCTGATTCTGAATTGTATGTAGCCCTATAACATTATTCTTAAATCAATTCAAAACAGTTTCTAACTCTATATCATTATTTCATATTTGCATTAGACTCTGTTTTACCACAGAAGGTAATATATCAAACTCAATCAGATTATCACCTACATATAATTTAATATCAATTTTACGATGAGAAACTTATTGCAAAAATGGATTTTTCTTTTTCATTAAAATTGTATTTCTCATAAAGCTGTCGATCTATTTCTATAATAGATTGATCCCAATTAATATCACTTTGATTACTAAAGTCTTGCAGTGGAATAAATCTAAAAACATCTTGTGAGACCTGCATAGTACCTCGTCCAAAAAACAATAATGTCTTAAAAAAATTAGTACAGATATATTTGTAACAATTTTTTTGTTCAATCTTAGTGTCAAAAGGTCCAATCAAAAGGAAAGTCTCTGTACAGACTGAGTTTTGTTCTCCTATGATGGTTTCAGGTGGATTGAAAGCATTTGTAGAATAGCTGGTTGTAAAAAATAATTTATACTTGTTTACTGCTGCTTTGTTTTTTGTTATAATTTCAGGTGAAATATATCCAATCGTCCTTCTTGCTCCTCCTTTAATTCCTTTCACACCATAAATTTTTACGCTCCCATAGAAAGGATCTGCTTGTAAATTAGACAGTGGATATCTTTCTGGCGAATTAAATAAATCCTTTCTGATTCCAAACGGCTGAGTTAATGAGACTATCTCCTTAAATAAGGAGCAATTTGTCGAAGTTTTAGCAATAATAGATTGACGACGGTTGTCACGTATAACGATATCAGAATTTCCATCGGATAAGAATCTTGTAGATACAAGAAACTCTTTATTTGCAGAAATATAAGTATAACGCAACTTGCCATTGTGTTTATTACTCCAAAGAAAATAACAGACTCCACCATCTATATGCTGTCCGTTAAAGCATTCGCCAGAATCCTCATAATCATAGATGGATGCAATATGTTTATCTTCCATCATTTCTTTTCTGAATGGTTTGAGAACAGCTTTTCCTCCAATCATCCATTTTGAAGGCATAATCAGGGAAAAGTATTCAGGTCTGATCTGTTTTGCTATCCGTACAAATATTTGGTATATAGGATTTGCAGCATCGTCAGATGCACCGCTTCCATCATTGATTTGGTATGGAGGATTACCAACTATAGCATTAATCTTCATGTCTTTGCCTATTAAGTCATGCACTTTTTTAATGAATAATTCTGATTGATTCTTTATTTTGTTGATAAGATCTTCTGGAGCCCACATATTTGTCTTTGCTTTACGGAATCCGGCAAGCGTACGCTTGGTAATGCTCTTTGCCATTGGAGTCTTACAGATGACAAAGATGTTTTCAGCTATGACCTTGTCCCATACAGTCTGCTGCTCCTCTATCGTTTCTACAGCGAACAGAGAAGCCTTCACTCTGGCTCGGTAAATGCCGTATGCCATATAAAGCGGATAAAGTCCGGATTTGGAATTGATCTCCAGAATACGGGATTCAGGGGAGAAAACTTCTGCGGTAACTTCTCCTTTATCTATAAACCGTGGTTCAGATATTACATTCTGATACTCTGTGTCATAGAAGTTATAGCCTCCCAGACAGTCGCCGAGGTGCATGTTTACTACACGCCACGGAGTAAGCACCGTTTCCTTGTCCGGATTGCGGAAAGTACTGAAGATGTCCGTAATACGTTCTATTCGTTCCTCAATACTCAGTTTGTCCGCAGCACGGGCCATCGCGCGGATTCGTTTTCCGGCAGCACAGAATATTTCTGGATCATAATATTTCTTGAAGCTGTTGAATTTCTGCTTGGTCACTCCCTTGGGCATGAACTCTTCCCACGACTGTGGGTCAATAAGTGAGGCGAAATTATCAATCGTGATTTCCTGATTCTCATCACTCAGTTCTGCACCATAAATCAACAGGGGCATACGGATGGAGATGCCTCGGAGTATGGAAATGGCCGCTTCCCTGTTCTTGGTCTTCTTTTTCAGTTCTTCCAGCCGTTTCAGTTCTTCCTCCGTAAGTTCCTTCTTGGGTTTCTTTTCCAGCTTCTCCTTTTCCTCGTATTCCTCATTGTTCAGGCCTTGACTGTTGATGTCCACCTGGTTGGTCTTTGGCATAGCTTTGGTCTGGCCGATAATCTTTTTCAGGGCATCGAATTCCTGTAGTTCCAGATCATCCAGTTTCATCAGCTCATCGTTATACAGACTGTTGTCTTCAAACCCGTTACGGACGACACGTTCCACATATACCCGTTTCAACTGTTCCAACATACGGGGTACATCAAAGCGGTTCATCTGTGAGCCCTCTATGGATATGATGGGACAGAAATTGATAAACTCACCCATAGCCTTACGGTCGCTTTGTGAAGTTTTTCCGGCTTTGGACGATATTTTGGCTGTTTCAGCAATCACTTTCAGGGTACGGTCAGGAGCAAAATCAAAAACATAGCACTGCTCCTTCATCCGTCCGTTGATGGTTGCCGGTGTCTGTACGCGGAAGATGGTTTGCATATAACTGGATGCGGCTGTATTATAGGAACCGGACAGCATGAACACGGCAGTCCATGCCTTTACACTTACTCCAGTCGTCAGCCGTCCACAAGAGAGGGTAATGGTCCGTGTAGCATCCGGATCTTTTCCGATAGCCTGTTCCACGGCTTCCAGGGCATCACGGCTCTCCTCGTCCTGATCACCGTCACCGGCTACATTGACTACCTTGAAATGCTGGAACACCGGATGTGTCTGGAGCATGGCACTCAGTGCCCGTGCTTCCTTCACGCCGGGCACCATCCAGAGGGTATGGCGGAAAATATTCCTATATTCCTCGTTGGCATATGGATAAAGGCTGTCCTTGTCCTCCTTGGTAAGAAGATTCAGAAAAGCCCGCACATCTTTTTCATGACAGAAACCGCCAGCCTCATTGACCCGGAAAAATTCCCTGAAGTTAAAGGCGACATCCTCATCTACAAACTCATGAAGCAGCCGTCCCAAATCGTAGGTATAGATATTGAGTGTAGGCAGTGAGGCATACGGATTGGGATCACCAAAATGGAGTTCGTCCCAGCTCACCTTGGCCCGCTGTTCCATCACATAGTCCCATGTATAGATTTCATTCTCTTTGAAATCATCCAGCAGGTTGAATGGAGTACCTGACAGGCGTAATACTTTGGTCTGTTCCTTGACCAGCTCTCCCATAACCGCTTTACCCAGTTCGGTCTGGGTGCCTTCGTGCGCTTCATCAACGATAATCAGGTCCCAATCGGTAGCAAAAACCTTGTTATTCTTGTCAAAGTTACCACCTACAAGTTCAGAACCGCGCAAATCCTGCATGGAGGCAAAATAGACATAATGCAATCCGTGACTTTCTGCCTGCCGTTCAAGACTGTCGTAACTTTCCCCGTTGTTCTTGGAACCGTATGCAAAATCCTTGCGGTCGTAAAATATCTTACCGAAATCCTCAAACCATCCGGCATCCACCACAGGACGATGAGTCAGAATCAGGATACGCTGAAACTCCATATCCTTGACAACCTGCAGAGCAGACAGGGTCTTTCCGAAACGCATTTTTGCGTTCCAGAGCATCTGGTTGCCTTTTCTGAACTGTTTTTTAGTCTTGTTGATGGCTTCTTGTTGTTCCGGCCGGAATACAATCGGGGAATATTCCTAGGTAACTTCCGCTGATGAAAGAGAGCTCCGGCCTTCCTTGACAGCCGCAATGGCACGCTTGACGGTTTCCAGATCGGTGATGAACCATTCATTAGCCTTGTTGACAGTATCGAAGACTTTCTTTTTGATACCGGAGCGTTCCAGAACATTGTGTACCTCTTTGTCGGTGAACGAACGGAGTCCGCCACGGTTGTAAACGGTAAGTTCCGTATATAGTAGATCGTATGCGATGCCTGCCGTCTGTGTGTACTGGTTAATACGCTTTCTTGCCGCTTCATTAAGTGCCTTGCTGTTAGGAGACAGACCGAACACGTTTTCATCCTCACAGGTTGCCTCGCCAATCTTCAGGCATCCACGGTGTGCCGTATCATTGATACGAAACACATAGATAAGTTTTAGTTTCAGGGACGATGTGAATCTCATGCTTCTTCATTTATGAGGTCGATAAATCGGATTCGTTTCCCCTTTTTGCCTGTTGCCTTGTCCGTAGCCCGCCAGTCCTTGATAATACAGTAAATTCCGTTGTGCTTGGTCAGGTCATTTTTCAGACAGCCCTCGCACGGCTCCCGTCTTTCAATCGTACCGAACAGACTTGGTTCCATCCGCACACGTTCTCCGCAACTGTCCGGAACAACACCTTTCAGTCCGTCCATCTGCCATACATTCCAGGAGATGATATAGGCTATATGGTTGATGGATTTAATTTGCGGATCTTTACCGAACTTGTTCCGGTAATATTCGATGAAGGATAAGAGAAGGGCTTCACGGGCAAGAAGAAGACTGTCGCCCTGCCATTCATAGGCATAGATGCTTCTGTAAGCATCCTTGGCTGCCTCCAGCCATTCACGCGTTGTCGTAGTATTCTCACTGACAATACGGAGCTTACGGTCAAGCAGGCCGATACGTTTCTCCACAGGAATGAATGTTCCGGTAGTCGTATCATACCGGCTTACCAGATAAGGAGCTTCTCCACAGGTAATTTCCAACCGGTTTTCCCGTACATAGTCTTTCCATGTCCTGCCTTCAGGAAAAGCAATTTTATCAGGATTGATTTCCCATGAATGTGTACCGTCTTTAGATGTCACTTCATGGTTGAATACATCCTTTCTGCCAAACCAGGCTTCATCGATAAGGTTGTTCTGGGCATTACATATCCAGGACGGAGTAAATACCTCCGCCATTTCCCGGGAACGTGTGCTTTGGGTATCCCTGTGTTTCAGGACACGGGGCATGACCACATGCCCGTTCTCTCCGGTTATCAACTCTGGGAGAATCTGTGACCCGTATTCATAACCTTTGCCGAGCTGTTCATAATCGGAAGTAGCCCAGAATATATTACACTGTTTTCCTTCCTTACTCGTCGTATGATCTTTGAGCAAGGTATTCAGTAAGTCGGGTGAAAGTTCTTTCAGCTTGTTCTCCTGTATGTCGGCTTCTCCGTTCGTTTTCTCCATCTTCTTTCTGTGCGTAAAGGGGATGAGAAAGTCCCGGTGTCTGCGTCTTTCTTAGACAGAGGGAGATTTCAGGCTATAAGGTTGATTTGCTGATGAATTATATGTAGAATTGCTAAACAACAGTTGAAATTCAATGACTTCCGGATGAAAATCCAACGGCCGGAATTGCAGGATTTTCAATAAAATGTATAACTTTGCGCAAGAGTGAGTCCCTCTGTCTAAGAAATGAATGCTTTTGCTAAACGTTCTCCAATCCTACAGACTTTTCAGAATTTGTGCATTAGCTTTGTCCACTACGGAATTGTCTAATGAGGCCAGATAAATTTGTGTGGTTGCCTCGGAATCATGTCCCATTCCTTCACTGATAACCGAAATCGGAATGTTCTTGCCTTTGGCTGCGCTTGCCCATGAATGACGGGCACAGTACATGCTAAGAGGAACGGATATATCGGCCAGTCTGGCTATTTCTTTCAGGTTCCTGTTTATTCCGGACATGACATTCCTGTAATGCCTGTGCGTATCCTTAAAAGGATATTTCAATACCGGCAAAAGATAAGGACTGAGACTGTCTTCCGGATATTTGCCGACAATCTCCTGCATACATTTTTCCCACCTGATAACCAGCTGCTGCCCGGTCTTTCGTCTGCGATATGATAAGAATCCGTTCTGAAGATCTTTCTTTTTCAGGTGAGCCATATCTATGAACGACATGCCACGGGTATAGAAGCTGAACAGGAACATGTCCCTTGCAAATTCCAGATTAGGCTGTAAGGACAGATTCAGATTCTTCATACGCTTGATGGCAGATAAGGGAACGGCACGCTTGACGGTCTTGTCCACTCCCGTATAGACATGCCTGAAAGGATTGCGCTGTTCCATCAGTTCCTTTTCCAGGGCACGGTTATATACCGCCCGAAGGATACGCATGTAGAATGAACTGGTATTCCGTATGGCCCCTTTCCCATGAAGGTAGGCTTCATAAAGCTGCATCAAATCTGAATCAATTTCGGACAGCAGAACATCCCTTTCCCCTCTGAACTGCATGAAACTTTTCAGGGTGCAGGAATAATTTTCAGCCGTGCGTATCTTGCCCATTTGTTTGAGACGGGCTATGATGCCCTGCATAAAGTTGAACAGCGACTGTCCCTCTGTATTGTTTTGAAAAGAAGCGACAATATCATCTGCCGTATATGCAGCTTTCCGGTTATCCAGTTGGCGGATAATCATGTCCAGTCGTTTCAAGTCCCATTCCATGCGTTCCTGCAAGGAAAGAAGCAGATTGCTTCGTTCCGAACTAACAACAATGATACAGCTTCCAGCTTCGTTCCATTCATCCGTAAATATCCGGTAATCCGTCTTTAACTGACGGATTACACGGTTCTGGATAATCTGATAATAGATGGTTCCTTCCTTTCCCTCTATGGTGGAAGGTCTGAATTTTACTTTAACACTGGCCATATCAATCGGATTCAGATTCTACCTGTAATTTAAGTTTCTCCTGCATCAGGCTGTCGGAAACAGCTTTCAGCTCGTTCTCGTACCCGTAAGCCTGTTTCCTGACCCATTCAATGGCCTTCTCGTCACGATGGATGTCGAAAACCTTGTTCAACTAGAGAATATCTTCCGGAGTACACCCGCTCCAGGAACGGATGGCACGGAACTTCAGGGCATCGTCTGCATATTGCCGGTTGGACTGCCAAAGTCTGATATTTCCCCATAAGGACAGGCTGCATACCACTCCCATTCCGACCAAAAGAGAAAATACTTTGCTTGACCTGATGTCAAAACTATGCCGGTGAATATGCCTTACGCATGTCGGGATCACTTCTTCTGCCTGTCCGTCAGTAGGTGTTCCGGGCTTCTGTTCCAGCTTCCCGTTTATCATCTCAATCTTGTTCTTGATTTCTTCAAACAAAACATATACATTGTCTTTTTCCATACTTTACCATCTTATTTTACGTTGTTTTTTCTTTTTCTTCTTTCTCAAATAATCGTCCAAATAACCTTCAGGTTGTTCCGGTTGCGAGTTAGGTGTGAACAGGCCTAAAGAACCGCTGTATAATTCATTGCCATGCGATTCCTGCTGATATACCGGTTCACTCTGAACAACTACCTGTCTTTCTGTTTCCGAATATGACAGTGTCTTTAACGCGGCATCTATCTTGGAATAGCTGAACTGTCTGTCTATCTTGGAGCCGCTGAAGGAATAGCCATTCATGATGAACACGATACCCTGTACTTCATCCGAATTTCCCTTGTATTTGAACCGTACATCCACTCCCTTTTCGCTTAATCCGGCAATCAGCTCCTTCCAGTTTTCGGCTTTTCTGACTTCCGTTTTAAGCAGACTGTAAAGTTCATATTTTGTCTTGTCCGGTTCCCTTAAGCGTTCAATCGTGACATGATCCTTGCCTTTGGCCATGTGAAGACCATATTTCAAGGTCAGTTCCTTACAGATGCGTGCACTCCGTAACCGCTCGTTTTTGTCGGATATGGTCCTGCCGTCATTATCTATCCGGTTGTAGGCAATATGTATATGGGGATGCTCCTTGTCGAAATGTCTGGCTATAAAGAACTGTGTGTTCCTTATGCCCATCCGTTCCATGTATTCCAAAGCTATTTCTGCCATAATCCGGCTGGTCAGCCTGCTTTCATCCTCTTTGGAAAATCCCAGTGCAATGTGTCCGACCGGTCTGGATACTTTCGGATTCATGCCGGCCTGTGCTTCGAAAGCCTTTGTTATTGTAGCAACATCCTCAATGAACAAACCGGCATGTGCAATAATCCTGGCATCCTTTTTACTGTCAATGATATAACCGGTAACCTCACGGAATCCGCTTCCCTTTACAATCTTCGCAATCATAGTAGGATATGGTTCAGCAGTTCTTCGATTCTTGCCACCTGTACACGGCATTCCAGCTTTGCCGTATTGAACCCTCCGGCATTTGCCTTATGAGCCAGCTGGTTCAGATTGTTCGCCATACCGCATAACTTACGGATATAGTCGGAATGTTCCGCTGTAAGTCTTTGTCGGACATATCCCTTACGGAAACATTCCCTCAGGTATTCGCTTGCCGATATGCCTGCGCTTCTTGCCCTGCTTTTCAGTGTATAGTAATCCGGTGTCGCCAGTTTCACGGTAACACGATATTTCAGTTTGTCGGTCGTACTCTTGGGAGGACGGCCGCCCTTGTTGTTTCTTTCTGTATTCTGTTTCTTTTCCATCTGTTGACTATTTTATAAAATGAATGTACTGATTAGACCAGCGGGATGAACCTCTCACTGCTTCCTGTAGTGGGAGCAAGCGGTTTCGGTCTGCCCGAAACACAAACTTGCTCCACTAAAAACCAGAGTCCCGCTATTTTGAGCAGCTCTGAATATGCCCTCTATAAATTCGGGAGAAATAATACCGTTCCGGTATCATCTTATGGAGGGGACAGGCCTGTTTTTCCGTTTCTGTTCATCATGTATTTTCTTATTTTGTTTGCCATATCCCGATATATCTCGGAATGAATTCTCTGGCAAAAAAAGAATATAAGTTACCAATAGTCAAACAGTTGGTCGGGATGTGGCAACAATGTAGCCTGTTGCACTTTGCATATAGGGCAATCGGTGTGGAATGCGGTATTTTTCCTGTTTGATGAAACAATGAACTAGGGAGTCAAACTGTTAGTGATTTATTGACTTGAATATTTACTGACTTAATGTCGTATTGTCGTACTGTAGTAAATATTCATGTCTGTGAATCATTGAAGGAACACTTCTTTGCTTCCTTATCTAATCAATGGCTTGGAAAAGTGATTAAATAAGGTTACATGGAAATAAACCATTCCTTATCCATTGCTATGGACATTTATTGAATCAGATTCATAGATCTTTTATTCTGTAAATCGTTATTGGATGGAGTCCCTGAATATAGGGATATTTGCAGAAAATGATATGAATATGGCCTCATAACTAGGATAATCAGCGCCACATGCTGCCTGTTAAGCGGAAACCATTGCCTTTCAGAATATATGGCTTTTCTTTGTCGCAAACAACGAAAAAAGAATAAACATCAATCAACAAAAAAGGAAACGATATGGAATTTGTAGGAATAGAAAAACAACTGTTTGAGGAATTGGTGCATATGTTTGAATACTTTGAGCATCGGGTCATGGAAATTTGCAACCGGGAGAACGACAGGACGCTGCACAAGTGGATGGATAATCAGGACGTATGCCGGTATTTGAACATTTCGCCCCGCACCTTGCAGACACTCCGTGATAACGGTACCCTGCCTTTTTCTCAAATCAATCACAAGATATTCTACAAGCCGGAAGATGTGCAGGGTATCGTCAAGAAAGTTGAGGACAGAAGGAAAGAGGCATTTTACAGAGGACGTAACATATAATAGTTAAACAATAACCACTAAATCCATAATAACATGAGTGAACTGAGAACAGACAGCAGAGAATGGGTACACCGTATCATGGGAAGTCTTGACCGTATGCTGGTCGGGATCGAGAATCTGGCGGTCGGAAACCGTCCCGTGCTGGGCGGCGAACGCTATCTGACCGACAAGGAAGTGTCGGCACAATTAAAACTGAGCAGACGTACGCTTCAGGATTATCGTAATGAAGGGAGAATATCCTACTACCAGTTGGGTGGTAAGATACTTTATCGAGAGAGTGACATTGAGAAAATGCTTCAGGAGAATTATCGGGAAGCATATATGAGTAGTAAATAAAAGATAAGCATAAAGGCTGTGTGCCGGTTTGGATAAACCAATGTCACACAGCCTTTATGCTTGTATGATGAACAATTATACATCTTCCGGCATGGGGATGACAAGGATAGACTCACTGCACCGGATTCCGTAGAATACGTCACGAACCCGCCCCTGCTGAGGTATCAGAATACCCTTTTCTACCAGATCTTTTATATCGCGTGCTGCTGTATCTGGTGATACCTTTACACGTTTTGCCCAATTCTTAGCCGTCAGTTTACCGGGATAACCGTCCAAATATAAATTCAAGACTTCACGTTGTCGTTCGGACAGGACTGTTTCGGCATGGGTTTGCCAGAATATGGCCTTGTTAAGAACCTTTGACAATGTTTCGTCGGATTGCTCGACAGAACGGAGCAGGCAGTCAAGATACCAGATGATCCATTCAGTAATTTCGCAATCTCCCTTCTGCGTTTTCTCCAATATGTCGTAATACTGTTTTTTATCTTTGTTTATCTGATGTGAGATACTGAAAAAACGCATCTTTGAGTTTTCGGCCTGTGAAAGTGCCATATCAGCAATGGCTCGTCCGATTCGTCCGTTTCCGTCATCGAAAGGATGGATGCAGACAAACCACAAATGGGCTATCGCCGATTTTACATAGCCGTTATGTGCATCTGAATTGAACCAGTCCAGAAACCGATTCATTTCTTCGTCTATTCTTTCAGGAGCAGGCGCTACATAATGTATCTTTTCCCGACCGAACATTCCAGAAATAACTTTCATCTCTCCACTGCGGTATCGAGCTACATCTATTTTCGTTGGACCGCTCCATCCGGTAGGAAACAGGCAGTTGTGCCAGCCGAAGAGTCTTTCATGGGTAAGCGGACTGTTGAAATTGACGGTTGCGTCAAGTGCCATTTCCACTACTCCGTCTATATATCGTGAGGATTCGGTCGGATTCGGTAGTTGTACTCCGAGTTTGCGGGCTACAGATGAACGTACCTGCTCATTGTTCAATTCCACTCCTTCAATTTCTGATGATGCAATGATGTCATGAGAGATGGATTCAACTACGGCAGACATCCTGTCGTTAAAACCGATTACACTAAGGCGTCCCATCAGATAACCGACAGCTTTGTTTACCTTGTTCAGCTTCTCACCGACAAGTTCCTTGTTCCACGAAAAGGAAGGCCATTCTTTATGTTCATGTATATACATAGGTATCACTGTTTTCTGCAAATATACGGTTTTGCGGATAATTAACCGCAATATTTGCGGCTTATTATCCGCATAAAACAGTGAAATTAATATTTATCAGCATTTTAGATATGACTTATGGTTACCATTCACCATGCAGATAACCATTGACTTTTCAGATTGGAACAGTCTGCTGATTATATACTTACGTAATTGTTGGGCCGGATAAGTATTAATCTGAAAGGCAAGTGCAAATATCATTTCCAGGTTATAGACTACCTGATACCTCTCTTTTAACGGAATACGTTGTTCTGCGGTGAATGGTTGCAATATCCCCAGTTTATATATTCTTCTTTTCGCAGCCCTTAAAGTTGGTGCAACTACATTGAACAAGCCGACAAGTTCGGCTTCGTCCATACGAATCTTATCAGGATGGACAGCAGGAATAACAATCCTGCCGTCCTCCGTTATATGGATAATTTCTCTTTTCATAAGCTACAGACAATTTGAAAGTACATCCCTTACATTATTCATATCTTTCAGAATGGAACTGTCGAGTACCCTTGCATAGTGTTGCGTCATCTTGATATTGGAGTGACCAAGCATTTTGGCTACATTCTCAATGTTTACCCCATTGGCCAAACAAACAGATGTGGCGTACGAGTGGCGGGCTATATGTGTAGTCAGGTTCTTCTTTATCAGACACAGGTCGGCAATCTCTTTCAGGTAACTGTTCATCTTCTGATTGCAGGGAACAGGCAGTAATACTCCTTTCTTTTTGCAGGCAGGATAATCTGCATATTTTCTCAGGATTTCCAAAGGAATATCCAGTAGCGGAATGTTACACATGTTCTTTGTTTTCTGACGTGGCTTCCTGATCCACAGGTTGCCGTTGTTGTCTTTTACGATATGCTCAGGGGAAAGCTGTTGTACGTCAATGAAAGCCAGGCCGGTAAAGGCAGCAAAAATAAAAACATCACGGACTACGGTGATTCGCTCCAAAGGAAACTCCTTGTGGTAGATAGTCAGCAGTTCGTCCATGGTAAGAAATTCACGGATTACTTCTTTTTCGTGGAACTTGATACCGATAAACGGATCCTTGGCTATCCATTCATTGGCCAGTGCCAGATTGGTAATCTTCTTCAGACATTTCATATAACGGATAACGGTATTCTGCTGACATTCTTTTTCAGTCTTCAAATAAAATTCAAAGGCACGTACCAGCTCACCGTTGACTTCAGCCAGCGGCAGATCATCCTTTCCGTATTTCTGTCTGATAAGTTCGGCAAGATAGCGCTTGCAGCTTTCATAACGGCGAACGGTAATCAGGGCGTAGTCTTTACCGACCAAGGCACGGCATTGGTCATTGTGCTCCTGCATGGTACCGATGAGGGTGCGTACCGCTTCCGGTTCTTTGTCCTGTCCGAAAAATATTTCCTGTAACAGACGTGCCGTTATAGGCTGGTTCTGTTCTTCCAGCTCACAAAAAATCTGATGTAACTTGATTCTCGCATTTTCGATATAGGCATTCAGATCGCATGATTTGCGACTTTTGCCTCTGGCAGATTCCTTTGCCTGACTCCAGAGAGACGGGTCAATGCTTTTGCGGATGTTGTTTTCAACTCGCGTACCATCTACAGTGATACGCATACAAACGGATGCTTCTCCGTTTTTCAGCAGCTTGGTCTTCTTCAAGAAGAAAAGCACATTAAATGAACTTCTTTTCATTTTCCTACAGTTTTTAGTTTGGACAAAAGTAGGAAACCGACCACGTTTTCTTGATACGCAAAACATTGCAAATCAGTGAGAAAGACTCTAATTCGGTGGAGATTTTTGCTCCACCTTTTATCTCCACCTTTTGCTCCACCTCGAACGGTAATATTTTGCCGTTTTTTGCGTGCTTGGGGAAAACAAAAAATCCCGATTTCGCTTGGAAATCAGGATTTTACTGTCTTTTTCTTTTCTTCAAAGTGGTGCCACCAGGAATCGAACCGGGGACACAAGGATTTTCAGTCCTTTGCTCTACCAACTGAGCTATGGCACCGACTTTACAACCGTTTGTTCTTAATTTCGGGTGCAAAAATAGGCAAAGTTTTTGAATCTGCAAACTTTTTAAAGAGAAAGTTTAAAAAATCATTGAAAAGCATACAAATGTGCAGAGTCCAACAGCAAGTGCAACACGGCTCTTTCATTTAAGCTTAGATAAAGGCACATAATCCCCCCCACCCACTTCTTATTGGAAGCAGGAATTTTGTTGTAATTGATACCCAATATGTTACGAATCCTCTGAAATTACAAATTATCTCATTTTTGAGCCAGCATATGCA
>NZ_NFIN01000046.1 GCF_002161765.1 Bacteroides sp. An322
GGTTGTGCCGCCAGGTGCATTGCCGGGTATCCGCGTCTGGATCGGATAAGCGCTGAAAGCATCTAAGCGCGAAGCCGGCCGCAAGATTAGATTTCCTGGAGGGCCGTCAGAGACTATGACGTTGATAGGATGCAGGTGTATAGGTGGAGACACCACAGCCGAGCATTACTAATTGCCCGAAACTTTCATGGCGCATGCATAGGCATATGCGTTGGTTTGGCCGTGCTTTTTTTTCTTTCGCTTGTCCTTGTCCATGTCAGTTCATGGCGTCCGGCTTCAGTTTGAGCCGCATGTTGTGAATGAAGATATTCAGGTGGCTATAGCGCGAAGGTTCCACCTCTTCCCATTCCGAACAGAGAAGTTAAGCTTCGCATCGCCGATGGTACTGCGCAAGTGGGAGAGTAGGCAGCCGCCGTTTTAAGTGGGGGTCCCCGGTATCCAGTCGGATGCCGGGGACTTTTTTTGTTATGGGAAAGTTATTTTTTCCTGACTTCGTCAACGTATCACTTGTTATCTCAAAATGATCCACTATTTCTGAAGGCAGCACAATATGCGCAAGCACTTCCAATTGATTCTTTTTCATAAAGCAAAGGTTGGAAGGTCGGAATTATTATGAGATAATAAAAATTAATCTCCACTAATTTTCGACTGCTCCATAAAATGATGTATCTTTGCAGGTGCGAACGACACATTTATTTAAAGAAAGGACAACACAGTGGCTAAAGATAACGACGTGGTATTAACCCCCATGATGAAACAGTATTTCGACCTGAAGGCGAAGCATCCCGATGCTTTGATGCTCTTCCGGTGCGGTGACTTCTACGAGACTTATTCCGAGGATGCCGTGACCGCTTCGCAAATACTGGGAATCACTTTGACCAAGCGTGCCAACGGGCAGGGGAAGACGGTGGAAATGGCTGGATTCCCGCATCATGCGCTCGACACGTACTTGCCCAAACTTATCCGTGCCGGAAGGCGTGTGGCTATCTGCGACCAGTTGGAAGACCCGAAGACCACGAAGAAATTAGTGAAGCGGGGCATTACCGAGCTGGTGACGCCGGGCGTGGCTATCAG
This sequence comes from Bacteroides sp. An322, assembly GCF_002161765.1. GTDB lineage: Bacteria > Bacteroidota > Bacteroidia > Bacteroidales > Bacteroidaceae > Phocaeicola > Phocaeicola merdavium. The sequence goes on from NZ_NFIN01000046.1 coordinate 1,075, forward strand.
CGATAATGTGTTGTCGTATAAAGAGAACAATTTCCTTGCCGCTATCCATTTCGGGAAAACCGCATGCGGCATCGCTTTCCTCGATATATCCACCGGCGAGTTTCTGACCGCCGAGGGGCCTTTTGATTACATTGATAAGCTTTTGAATAATTTCGCTCCGAAGGAAGTGCTTTTCGAGCGGGGCAAGAAACCGATGTTCGAAGGGAACTTCGGAAACAAGTTCTTTACCTTCGAACTGGATGACTGGGTGTTTACCGAGGCTTCGGCACGCGAAAAGCTCTTGAAGCATTTTGAGACCAAGAACCTGAAGGGCTTCGGCGTAGAGCACCTGAAGAACGGCATCATCGCGGCGGGGGCTATCCTGCAATACCTCGACATGACCCAACATTATCAAATCGGGCACATCACTTCGTTGGTCCGCATCGAAGAGGAACGTTATGTAAGGCTGGATAAGTTTACGGTGCATAGCCTGGAATTGATAGGCAGCATGAACGAGGGAGGCACAAGCCTGTTAGATGTCATCGACCATACCATTAGCCCGATGGGTGCCCGCTTGCTGAAACGCTGGATGGTGTTTCCCCTGAAGGAAGTGAAACCGATTAACACCCGGCTGGACGTGGTGGAGTATTTCTTCCGCGAGCCCGACTTCAAGGATTTCATTGAGGAGAAGCTGCATCTGATAGGCGATTTGGAACGCATCGTGTCGAAAGCCGCGGTGGGACGTATCTCGCCCCGTGAGGTGGTGCAGCTGAAGGTGGCTCTTCAAGCCATTGAACCTATCAAGAACGCTTGTCTGAATGCCGATAACGAAAGCCTCCGGCGCATCGGGGAGCAACTGAATCTGTGTGTCTCGATTCGGGACAAGATAGCGAAAGAGATAGTCAACGACCCTCCTCTGTTGGTGAACAAAGGAGGGGTGATAGCCGATGGGGTGAATGCCGAACTGGACGAGTTGCGCCGCATCTCCTATTCGGGCAAGGACTATCTGCTTCAAATCCAGCAACGCGAAATCGAGCAGACGGGCATTCCCAGCCTGAAGATTGCCTATAACAACGTGTTCGGCTATTACATCGAAGTGCGCAATACGCATAAAGACAAAGTGCCGCCCGAATGGATACGCAAGCAGACGTTGGTGAACGCCGAGCGGTATATCACGCAAGAACTGAAGGAATACGAAGAAAAGATATTAGGGGCGGAAGACAAGATTTTAATCTTAGAGACGAAGCTCTACAATGAATTGGTGGCAGACCTTGCCGAGTTCATTCCGGCTATTCAGATAAATGCTACGCAAATTGCACGCTTGGATTGCTTGCTTTCCTTTGCCGATGTGGCGCGGGAGAACAAGTATATCCGTCCGGTGATAGCCGATGATGATGTGCTCGACATCAAGCAAGGCCGGCATCCGGTCATCGAGAAGCAATTGCCCGTGGGCGAGAAATACATTGCCAACGATGTCTACCTCGATACCGAAACGCAACAGGTTATCATCATCACCGGTCCCAACATGGCAGGTAAGTCCGCCCTGCTCCGCCAGACGGCTCTTATCACGCTCTTGGCTCAGATAGGTTGTTTTGTCCCTGCCGAGAGCGCGCACATCGGATTAGTGGATAAGATTTTCACCCGTGTGGGAGCGAGCGACAACATTTCGGTGGGCGAATCGACTTTCATGGTCGAGATGAACGAAGCCGCCAATATCCTGAACAACCTTTCGCCGCGGAGCTTGGTGCTCTTCGATGAATTAGGGCGCGGCACGTCTACGTATGACGGCATTTCTATCGCGTGGGCTATCGTGGAGCATATCCATGAGAACAAAAAAGCCCGTGCCCGCACGCTTTTTGCCACGCACTATCACGAGCTGAACGACATGGAAGAACTCTTCCCGCGCATCAAGAACTACAACGTGACGGTGAAGGAAGTCAACAATAAAGTGATATTCCTTCGCAAGTTAGAGCGTGGGGGAAGCGAGCACTCGTTTGGTATCCATGTGGCAAAAATGGCGGGTATGCCCCAAAGCATCGTCCGCCGTGCCGACGAGATATTGCACCGCTTAGAGCAAGAGAACCGTCAGGACGGCATTGCCTCGAAGCCCAAAGTGCAGGCGGCTTCGAAGAGCCAGGACGGTGTGCAGCTCAGTTTCTTCCAGCTCGATGACCCGGTCTTATGTCAGATACGGGATGAAATCCTGCATCTCGATGTGAATAATCTGACGCCGATTGAAGCTCTGAATAAGTTGAATGATATTAAACGGATAGTTACAGGAAAGTGATATGAAAGGATTATTTGCCGTTCGTTTATGCTTGTTAGGCATGATGATATTGCTTTTTGCCTCATGCCATAAAGAAGACGCTCCCGATGTGTCTCCTTGCGAAAGGACTTTGTTTATGTATATGCCTTGGTCGGGTGATAGCTATGCGTTGACTTCGTATTTCTATACGAATATCTCGGATATGGAAGATGCCATTCGTGAAGTAGGTTTGGATGACGAACGGGTAGTGGTGTTTCTTTCCACCAGTTCTTCCGAAGCTACGATGTTCGAAATCACCTGTACGGATGGAAATTGCCAGCAGGTTACGTTGAAAGAATACACTTCTCCTGCATTTACTACTATCGAAGGGCTGACTTCCATATTGAATGACGTAAAGAGCTTTGCCCCTGCACAAAGTTATGCGATGACTATCGGATGTCACGGCATGGGGTGGCTTCCGGTGCATAGCCTCCGGAGCCGTTCGGTGGATATGTTTAAGCCGCATTGGGAATATGAACATACGTTGCCTACCCGTTATTTCGGCGGGACTTCGAGTGCCTATCAGACCGATATCAGTACGTTAAAAGAGAGTTTGGAACAAGCTGGCATGCCGATGGAATACATCTTGTTCGACGATTGCTATATGTCGTCTATCGAAGTAGCATACGCCTTGCGCCATGTAGCCGAATACCTGATAGCTTGCCCTACGGAGATTATGGCATTCGGTATGCCCTACGGTGAAATAGGGCGATACCTTTTAGGCGAACCGGATTATGAATCTATCTGCCGGGAGTTTTATGAGTTTTATTCCACTTACCAATCCCCATACGCTACGTTCGGCATTACCGATTGTTCCGAACTGGATGCGTTAGCCTCGTTGATGAGAGAAATAAACGGGCAGTACGTATTTGACGAATCGCAACGCCGCGACCTGCAACCGATGGACGGATACACACCGACCATCTTCTATGATTACGGTGACTACGTGGCACATCTGTGTGGAGACCCGGCTTTATTCAATCAATTCCAAGCTCAGTTGGAATGTACCGTTCCTTATAAAGCACATACGGGACGTTACTTCTCGGCTGCTGGTGGCATTAAGTCCATTTGGACTTTCTCCGGCATCACCACTTCCGCCCCCAGCATAAGCTCCCAAGCTGCCGATTGGATAGATACAGAGTGGTATCAGGATACGCATTGATTGATAGTTAATCCCGTAAGCATCCGATAGGTACGACATATACTCCGTCTTCTCTCCGCATGGCATATTTGGCAGTTCCGGTTAGCACCATTAGAAAAGAGGGTGCTTTCATTTTGTCGGAATCTATTTTTTCAGCCAATATCTTTAATGTCTTGGCACCGCTTTCGATATTCTTATCTCCTCCAAGTTTTATCTCAACAAGTCCATACTGCCCGTTTCTTAGATGGATGACAGCATCACATTCCAGTCCGGATTTATCCCGATAATGGTAAATGGTGCCGTTTATGGCATCTGCATAGACACGTAAGTCGCGTATGCACATTGATTCGAAAAACAGTCCCATCGTATTGAGGTCATTTATGAGGTCATCTGGTCCGATACCTAGAGCGGCAATGCCTATGGATGGGTCTGAGAAGTAGCGGGTGTCGGATGTCCGTATAGCAGTTTTGCTTCTCAGATTCGGATTCCAGGCTAAAGAGTCTTCCAATACGAATATTTTTTTGAGTGCTTCGATATAAGCCGATACTGTCTCACGGTTAGCTGCAATTTCGTCATTGATTTCTATATCTTCACAAATGGTGCTTATATTGACTTGGGCGCATTGGTTACGGGCTAAAGAACGGAGAATGCGTTTTGCCCGTTCGGAATCACGGTTTACACCGTCTACACGGGATATATCGGAATTTACCACCGCTTCGTAATATCCGTATGCTTGGTCTAACGCTACTTCTTTATCTGTTATTGTTGCCCGTGGCCAGCCGCCACGGCATATCAGCCATGCGATATTGTCAATTGTAAGTGTATTATTGGCAAAAATATCCATGCCGGGTTTCTCGAATAATTCTTTCAGGCTGATTTCTCCAGTTGAATCTCCAGATTCAAACAAACTCATTGTGCGCATAGTCAGCCAACTGAATCGTCCTGTGCCGGTATGGTGTATCTTGCTTGTATCTGCGGGAACGGCGGAACCAGTCAAAATGAAATGCCCTGTGCCTTCACGGTGATCGGTGTCGAAACGGATGGCATCCCATAATTGTGGAGCAAGTTGCCATTCGTCTATCAGTCTTGGGTTTGCTCCTAATAATAATTTTTTAGGTGACAGGCTGGCAAGTTCCAAGTTCTGTTCCATAGCTTCCGGATCATCCATATAAATGACGCTTTGGGCTTGTTGTTCGGCTGTGGTAGTCTTTCCACACCATTTAGGACCTTGTATCAGTACTGCTCCAAAACCTTTTAGTTTCCGGGTCAGTATTTTATCTGCTATGCGTGGTTTGTAATCTTTCATAAAGAGTTGATTTTGTGGTACAAAGTTACATAAGAAATTTGAATTCCGCAAGTTGGCTGGATTTTAATCCGCAAGTTGGCGCATTTTCATTCCGCAAGTTGGCTGAATTTATGTAAATACACCTACGATAAGAAACGCAAATATATTGATGATAATAAGAGGTTCTTCCGCCTTGTAACCTTATCGCAACAGACTTGTAAACGGAAAGTTATCCGATTGTCTTATGCCTGTAAAGGGGAAGCTTTTTCTTTGCAAACGGAAAAAGTTTAGTAAATAAGGTAATGAAAAGAGTTAGAAAATGGATGACTTCGGCTGTTCTCTTATCGATGTTTGCAGCCAATGTTTTAGCGGTTGAGGTGAATGTGAACGTAAAGGGGTGCATCAAGGACCAGAACTCGAAGGAGCCTCTTATCGGAGCTACTATCCGGATTGTGGGGAGCAATATCGGTGCAGTGACGGATATAGACGGGAATTTCCAGCTGACGGGGGTGGAAGACGGCATCTATGACATTGAGATTAAGTATGTAGGCTACAAAACGACGGTGAAGCGTCAGGTGAAAGTGGAAAACAACCAAGTGACTACGCTCGACTTCGAACTGGAGCCTGACGCGCAGGTGTTATCAGACGTGGTAGTGGTGGCGAAGGCGAACCGCGAATCGGAAAACGTTACTTTATTGGAGCAAAAGAAATCGGTGGTGGCTATTCAGTCGGTAGGCGCTCAGGAGCTGTCCCGCAAGGGTGTGGGAGATGCCGAAGGGGCGGTTACGAAGATTTCGGGCATCTCGAAGCAGGACGGTGTGAAGAATGTATTCGTGCGCGGGCTGGGCGACCGGTATAATCTGACTACGCTGAACCGTTATCCGATTCCTTCGGAAGACCCGGAATACAAGAACATCGCGCTCGATATTTTCTCTACCGACATTATCCAGTCGGTGGATGTCAACAAGGCTTTTTATGGAAACACGTATGCCGATGTGGCAGGCGCGAACATCAATATTTCTTCGAAAGAACTGGTGGGTTATGGTGAAATCAATGCCGGTGTGTCGGGCGGATTCAATACGCAGAGCCTTTCCGCTGATTTTTTGAAACTGGACGGAGTGAACGCTTTCGGGTTTGCCGATAGCAAGCAGCCGGGCGATAACTTGGATGCATATAACTTCCAGAACCGTTTGGACCCTTCGAAGAAGAGCGGGCTGGTGAACCAAAGCTACAGCATTTCGGGCGGAAAGAAGTTCGACATCAACGACAATCCGCTTTCGTTCTATCTGATTGGCAGCCACAACCGCGATTATTCGTATTACGAAGAAGAGGTGCGCAATTCGATTACCACGGGCGAGCTTTCGCAGGACATGTTAGGCAAGAAGTCGAATGTAGAGACTTCGCAAGTCGTTATGGCAAACCTGAACTATCTGCATAACCAGAAGCATGAGCTGACATACAATTTCATTATGTTGCATGCTTCGCGCGAATCGGTGGGCGACTATTTGGGTATGGATGCCGATTATCAGTCTTCGGATACATACGAAGGTTTCATGCGCCGCCAGCAGACCAACGACAACCTGCTCTTCGTCAACCAGCTCGATACGAAATGGGCACTGACAGATAAGCTCGACTTCAATGCAGGCGCGGCTTATAATATCATCAAAGGTTTGGAGCCCGACCGGCGCATCAACAACTTGGTAAAGACCGACCGGGGCTATGTGCCGATGAAGGGGACGGGCATCCAGCAGCGTTATTTCTCGGAACTGAATGAAGACGATTTGAATGTCCGTGCGGGCTTTACTTACAAGCTCCCGGATAATTTCGCCGGGGAATCCAATATCCAATTGGGTTATGCGGGGCGAATCGTAGACGATAACTTTACGGCTACCGAATACGACATGTCGGTAGTGCGTCAGGAAGTGTTCGACATCAACGATGTGCGGTTTGACAACTATTATACGCAAACGAATCTGGATAACAACTACTTTATCCTCGATAGAAACGTGGACGAATATACCGTTGACAAGAAGATTCATTCGGCATACGCGGAAGCCACTTACCAGTTTACCGAAGGCTTCATCGCCAATCTCGGTGTGAAATATGACAAGGTGAATATGGACGTGGATTACAATGTGAACCGCGGCGGAACGAAAGGGCAGCAATCTATCAACAAGGATTACATATTGCCCAGCCTGAACTTGCGTTATAATTTCAATGACAAGCATTCGCTCCGCTTCGCTGCAAGCAAGACTTATACATTGCCTCAGGCAAAGGAAATATCTCCGTTCCGCTATGTAAACGTAACGTTCAATAGCCAAGGTAATCCCGACTTGCAGCCTTCGGACAACTATAACGTAGACTTGAAGTGGGACTGGTATCTTTCGCCCGGCGAACTGATTTCGGTGACCGGATTCTACAAATACATCAAGAACCCCATATCACGTATCGAGATTGCCAGTGCCGGCGGATTCCTTTCGTATGAGAACATTGCCGACCATGCTACGGTAGCTGGTGCGGAAATCGAAGTACGGAAAGACTTGTTCTCTCGTCCGATGCAAGACGGAGGCTTGCATAAGCTGAGCTTCGGTGTGAACGGCGCTTATACTTATACGTGTGCCAAAGTGCCTTTGGCAACAGACCCGACCGGTTCGCAACTGGAAGGTGCTGCTCCTTGGCTTGCCAATGCCGACCTGACTTACTTGGTGCGGAAGGGACGTAATTCGTTTACCAATACCTTGGTGTTCAATTATTTCAGCGACCGTTTATATACCATCGGTACGCAGGGATATCAGGACATTGTGGAAAACGGCATACCGACACTCGACTTTGTATCTTCGGCTAAGATAGGCGAGCATTTCACCGTCAGCCTGAAGGCGCAGAACTTATTGAATTCGGTTCATCAGCTGACCCGTAAAGGAAATGCGACGAACGAAGAAGTGGTATTAAGCAAGTACCGCAGAGGAATCGATTTCAGCCTCGGAGTGGCGTGTACGTTTTGAGAGAAGAAGTTAAAAGGAGTAAGAAGGAGTTATGCTTCGCTTCGCTCGCAGGAGTTAAAGGTTAATACTTTTACTAATGCAAGCTCTAACGGAACTATTGGCTTCTAACTCCCTGTCACTCCCTTTAACTCCCTCTAACTCCATAAAACAATTAAACCAAACTATAATTTTAACCAAATTATCGAACAATGAAAAAGTTTTTCTTAAATGCGATGTTGTTTGCCGCATTGGCAAGCAGTGTATCACTTACTTCTTGTAGTGATGACGAAGATATTCAGAACACTCCCGATCCGGAACCTGAACCGGAACCGACCGAAGTCGTTGAGTTGTCTGGAAGTGTAGAGGGAACCATGACGTTGGATGCTGAAACGGAATACATCTTGGCTGGTACATTGACCGTACCCGACGGCGCAACACTTGAAATCCCTGCCGGAACAACCATCAAGGCAAAACAAGGTTTTGATAAATACATTATTGTTGCTCAAGGCGGTAAAATCAATGCACGTGGTACTGCTCAGGCTCCTATCATCTTCACCGCTGAAGACGAAAGCAATGCCGGACCGGGTTATTGGGGCGGACTGATTATCAACGGTAAGGCTCCTATCTCAGGTCCTGCCGGAACTACGGCTACAGGTGCAACCGAAGTAGATAACAACATGCCTTACGGAGGAAGCGATGCTGCCGACAATAGCGGTACACTGGAGTACATCGAATTGTGGTACACCGGTGCCCGTTCAAGTGCGGATATCGAGCACAACGGTTTGACCTTGAACGCTGTGGGCAACGGTACAACCATTAACAATGTATATATCGTAGAAGGTGCCGACGATGCCATCGAATTCTTCGGAGGCTCGGTAAACGTAAGTAACTTGCTTGCCGTAAACTGCGATGACGATATGTTCGACTTTACTCAAGGTTATTCTGGTACTTTGTCTAACTGCTACGGCATTTGGGAAGACGGTTTCACCAGCACCGAAGAAGACCCGCGCGGCATCGAAGCCGACGGTAACTTGGACGGAAACGGTGCCGACCATACACCGCAATCCGACTTCCGTGTAGAAAACATGACTATCGCTAATTTCTCTGCAAGCCAGTCTATGCAGGATGCAATTAAAGTTCGCCGTGGCGCTACGGCACACATCACCAATGCGTTAGTAATGGGTACAGGAGCCGTTGAAAACCTGATTGACCTGAATGACGGAAAAGGCGGTGCAGGCGAAGCTACCGAAATAAGCGTAAGCAATCAGTTGGCGAACGCTACGACCGACGGTGATTTGAATGCGGAAGGTACATACGAAGGCGTTGTAATCGAAGCTGGAAATACCGGCGCAAATACCAGCGCATTGGCATGGACAGGCTATGACTTCCCGGGTGAAACCGAAGCTCCGGAACCTGAAAAAGCAGAGCTTTCGGGCGACATCGCTTCGGATATGACACTGGATGCGAATACCGAATATACGATTAGCGGTGCTGTAGTAGTAAAAGACGGGGCTACCCTGACTATCCCTGCCGGCATGACTATCAAGGCAAAAGAAGGTTTCGGCAACTATTTGCTCGTAGAGCGTGGCGGTAAGATTATGGCAGAAGGAACGGCTGAAGCTCCTATCACCTTTACTGCAGAAGATGAAACCAATGCCGGACCGGGTTACTGGGGTGGATTGATTATCAACGGTAAGGCACGCATTTCGGGTGTAGCCGGAACCGTAACCGAAGGCGCTACCGAAATCGACAATAACCAGCCGTATGGAGGCGATGATAATGCAGACAATTCAGGTGTATTGAAATATGTGAAACTGTTGTACACCGGAGCACGTTCAAGTGCGGACATCGAGCACAATGGGTTGACTCTGAATGCCGTAGGTAATGGTACAGTGATTGAAAACATCTACATTGCGGACGGTGCCGATGATGCCATCGAGTTCTTCGGAGGCTCGGTAAACGTAACCGGACTGCTTGCCGTAAATTGCGATGATGATATGTTCGACTTTACCCAAGGTTATTGCGGAACGTTGAAGAATTGCTACGGACGTTGGGAAGCCAGCTTCACCAGCACCGAGGAAGACCCGCGTGGCGTAGAAGCCGACGGTAACTTGGACGGAAACGGTGCCGACCATACGCCACAATCCGATTTCACTATCGAGAACATGACTATCGAGAATTTGTCGGAAGCAGCCGAAATGGTAGACGCTATCAAGATTCGCCGGGGCGCGAAAGCTACAATCAAGAATGCGCTGGTCATCGGTACAGGTGCTGTAGATGATTTGGTAGACTTGACCGATGGAAAAGGTGACGCACAGGCTACTACAAGCATTTCTGTAACCAACGGATTGACTTCAACCCTTACAGGTGAGGAAGTGAAGGGCGAAGGAGAAGTGACCGTAGCCGAAGGCAATACCGGAGCTTCTGCCGCAGACTTCGGATGGACAGGATACCAGTTCTGATGTAAAATGAAGAGTTATAGTCAATCAGAAATGAATTGCGAAAAATAGTTGTCATTCTGAACGAATGTGAAGAATCTCGAATGCGTCTGCGTGGATGTACACGAGATCCTTCACGTGCGTTCAGGATGACAATACATCAACTATTTTTCGCAAATCAATTTTGTTTGGCTATAAGAATGAAGAAGGATTTGCCCGGACCTGCAATCGAATACAGGTCCGGGCAAATTGTTTTTCTAACTTATTAGTTTGTGTTTATAAAAGTAGGATTTTCTGCAAACAGATAACTGCATTTTACGTTCTCCGAACCAAAACCGTACGGTTTCCGTCCCAAAAACATACGGTTTTGGTTCGGAGAACGTACGGTTTTGGGACGGAAACCATAAAAGGGAGATAGCTGCAAACTGATTGTTGATTATCCGAAAAGGCAAACGTAGCCAGCCCGAAGCGGATTATACTGTGTGCGGGATGTGGAGCTAACCGATGCCACTCTCTTGCGCTCTTTGCCCTCTCAAAAAATAAAAATCTCTGCGTCTTTGCGTCTCTGCGTTTGTAAGATGTTCAAATACGTCTATAATAAGAAAATTCGTATCTTTGCAGCTGTAAGCGAAACAGAGCGGAATGAAACGGTTGCTTTATTGGATAGGATTGCTGATAGGGATTACTGCTTGCGTGAATCCCAAAGGCGAGGATGTGTTAGCAGAAGCCGAACAGCTGATGCGGGCATATCCCGATTCGGCTTTGTCTCTGCTTGAACAGGTGGAGAAGGAAGCCGCTTCTTATTCACGCCGCAACCGGATGCGTTGCCGGCTGCTTCAAGCCGAAGCGATGAACAAGGCTTTTCTTCCCTTAGACAGTATGGACGGCATGGACGAAGTGCTCGATTATTACCTTTCGCATGGCAACCGGGACGAGCGGATGCGTGCCTACTACTTGATGGGGAGCATATACCGCGACCAAGGGAACAGCCCGCTTGCTTTGCAATACTATCGTGATGCCATCGGCGAAGCCGATACTACGGAAACCGATTGCGACTATGCACAAGTGAGCCGTATTTATGCACAAATGGCTCTGTTATTTGACAGGCAGTGTTATCCGCAGATGGAATTGGAGCAATGGAAGCAAGCCATGCGTTATGCCCTGTTAGCGAAAGACACGTTGATGTATATTCAGTGTCAGGATTATATAAGTGGTGCTTATTTTCTTTTGAGCAAAGAAGATTCGGTGGTGTATTTCATTCAACAAGCTTATCGTAATTACTTGAAATACGGCAGGGAAGATTGGGCAGCAGCTACTCGAATCGTTATGGCAGATTATTATTTGAAGCATGACAGCCTTGACAAAGCTAAACAGGCATTAGACGAATACCGGAACGGTTCAGGCTTTTTTGAAAGTAACGATAGTGTTTGGTCCGGATATGAAATATTCTATTCTTATATAGGAGAGTATTACGAGAAGACTGCACGGTTGGATTCCGCTGTTTTCTATTATTGGAAACTATTGAGAAGCTGTTTTGATTTCATTCGATAAATCTGTTAAGCATGATTTGGATGAATGCAATCTGTACCATAGCTTCTGCGGTTTCAGCAAGGAATTCATAATCGATGGTCAG
>NZ_NFIN01000047.1 GCF_002161765.1 Bacteroides sp. An322
AAAAAGAAACACCGGAAGCGGTGCTTCCTGCATCGCTGTGCGCAAAAATAATGGTTTTTCGGAGAATAACAAGGATTATAGAGGTTGTTTTAAATGAAAGAGCCGTGGGGCTGTGTAATTATTTTGGCATTTGATTGTGCGTTTTTATTTAAAAATCAATATATTTGCCAAATAAATAATTATGCTAATTATGAGTGGTCAGACTATTAAAAGTTGGTTAGTTGGGATTTTGATTGTATGTTTTTGTCACAATATTTGTGCCCAACATGTAACGAAAGAGCAGTTGCTGAAGTTGTTTTATCAGGCGAATGTGGCTCAGAAAGCTAATGACACAGATAAAGCCATTGACATTTATCTTTCTGTATTGAAACTTTCGCCCGGTTTGCCGGATCCTTATTTGAAGTTAGGGAAATTATATGCGGCCAAAGCAGATGCCGTTTCGTTAAAAAAGGCTTGCATCTGCTTCTCTAATTACTTAAGATTAAAACCGGAAGCATCGGATGCTGAAGCTTTGAAATCGGAAATAAGCCGTCTTACCGCTTTGGCGGAAAAGGGGGAAGGGGTTCGTCCTATTGAAATCAAGCAACCCGAACCTGCCGTGGTGTTGCCTGTAACTTCTGGTGAGATTGCTTCTGTGGCAGTGGAAAAAGTACAGGAAAAAGTAGCGTCTCCTCAAGATACGGTGGTAACGATACCAAGAGTGATGCCGGCCGAACAAGACATTGTAGCTTCCATCGATTCGAGATTGCTGGGACGTTGGGCTTCGGATGAGTTGAATTTTGATGGCCGGGAGATGTGGATTTTTGATATTTACGCGGAGGATAATGCCATGTGGATGCAACTGACCGATAGTGCTTATATGAAAAAGAAAGATATCTGGTTGGCTAATGCTTCCGGGCTTAAAGCGAAAGGTATGCAACGAGGAGACAGCTTGGTGTTCTCTTTCGAGATAGAAGAGAAGAAAGACCTTTTGCCGTCGGAGAAAGAGGACGGAAAAACGGATGCCCTGTCTACTATCATAGATGACATCTTGAGTTTTGATTTGGGCAGCCTGATGGGAGGAAATGATAGGAAGCGGAAAGAAGATTCTACGGCACTGGCAATGGATACGGTTGCCCTGGATTCGGCCGCTTGGGTTGAACCTAAAATCATACATGCTTATGTGTTTACTTTGAAGTTTGACGGCATGAAGCTTGAAGGAAGAGTGAATACGCGGATGTATGACGCTCATTCAAATGGAGGCTATTTGTCGGATTTGAGCCATACGTGCGAACTCTTTAAGGCACCCGATGATTATCTCGGCTTTACGTATGTGCAACCTTCTGATGTGGAGTTGTCAAGTATGCCCGAACTTTGCGAAATCTATAACCAAAAAAGACGTGCGTCTGATTCTGATAATGTGTCTTCCTTGAATGATTTAGGATGCCTTTCCATGTGGGGAGTAGGTACGCATCGCAATATGAAAATGGCACTATCTTATTTTATGGAAGCATCGATGAAGAACAACCTCTTTGCGACTTTGAATCTGGCTTTGTTGTATCAGGACGGTTATGGAGTAGAAAAGGATTTGAACAAAGCCCGTGATTTGTTTATGCGTGCCTATGAATCGGGGTATACAGATGCGTTGGTGCTGTGTGGAGATTCGTATTGGGAGTCGGAAGACGGGATGACCCCCGATTACTCGAAGGCGTTGGCATGTTATCAGAAAGCGATGTTGCGCCGTTGCCCGTATGCGGCTTTCCGTTTGGGATGGTTGTATAATGAAGGCTTAGGCGTGGAGCAGGATACGGTGAAAGCCTTGAATTATTATAAGCAGGCTGTATCGATGTCTTATCCGGACGCTTTGGCTGATATGGGAAGTTTTTACCGTAAAGGAATACTGGTGGAACGGGATTATAAGAAAGCGATGGAATATCTGCAAAAGGCTGCGGCCAAAGAAAATGTAAAGGCTATGTATGAGATTTACCAGATGTTTTTGCGCGGTGAAGGTGTCCAGCCCGATTTTAAATTAGCCAAAGAATGGTTGCGCAGGTCAATGGATGCGGATAATTCAATATTGAAGGGATACTCTTCAATAAAGAAACAGATAAAATCGATTATTCACGCTAAAAAATAGAGCTTATGCGGAGGGTTTTAGTGGCTTTCTTTTTATGTTTGGTCTCTGTTGTTTGTGCAAACGCAGGCAATGGAAAGGCTGATGTAAGTTTTGCAAGTCGGAAAATAAAGCAATTGGCCTCCTTGTTGCCGATGCGGCAGATTCCGGACCGTGATACGATAATAGCTGTGCCTCAGGTGATTAAAAACAAATCGTTGGTGTTTCTTTTTAACGACCGGAAAGAAGTGTCCCATATCGGATTGTCTTTGTTTAGTGATGCGACAAAACTTCTTTTGGATAAAAGTATTTGTAATTTCTTAGAGCGTTGTTTGCTTGAGCTGCTGTTGCAAGAAAGCAACCAGTCGGTACAGCGGAAACTGACGGAATACCATATCGGTTTGTTTTTGGATGGTAAGGCTTATGGTAAAGGGAATATGATGTCTTTAAGCAATATGCTGGAACTGATGGAAATGCCTGTGAACTTTTCTTTGCGGCATAAGGATAAGCAGGCGGAAGCTTATTGGAAGTTCGGACATCACACGCTAAGTATGTCGTTTCCTTTGTATCGGGAACTGATAGACGGGACAGACAAGAAAGAGTCTGATGATAATGTCTATCATCAATTGCAGGTAGCGGTTTTTGATACCGCGACGCTGGTTGACAAACCGGTAGATAAGCAGAATTTGCAGCCGATTGAAGGAGGAAAGGTATGGGTGAATAAGGGAGAAGTGTTTGCGGTTCAGCCTCTGTCTTCCAATCGGTATTATGTGTGGAACGGAAATCAATATGTTCCGCTTTTTCAGAAGGAATATGTAGAATATTCGGCTAATAATTTGTTTCAGACTTATCTGAACGGAAAAGGAAAATTCCTGTTGATTACCCATCGTAAGTATGGGCAGTTTACTCCGGAAATCACCATACCTCTTCTGAATTTTCTAAAATGTTTTGCCGATGATTTTATCACCTATTCTTATACGGGATATAACAGGAAAGGGAATTTAGAAACCATAGTGGTTTTCAGCCATAAGAAACTGAATTACATTCATTTGTTGAAAGTATCGCTGGACGCGAAGCAATTATTTGCCACGAATCCGGTGTTGAAAGCTGATTTTTATTCCAATATACCGCAACAATATATTAAAACGTTATTACAATGAAAAAGGTTAAGTTGATTTTATTATTCGTGTTGATACCATTGTTTTCTTTTGCTCAGTTAGAAGATACGAAGCTTGTTATTACCGATGGTTTGGATAATGCTTCTTTGAAAGCTGTTATGGAGAATAATGTATCTTTGTTTTTGAAGGCTTGCAATGTAGCTGTGATGGAAGGGGAAAAGCCCGATATTGAAGAAGGATTGACGAAGGACGCCGAGGAGGTGCTGAAAGAAATGTGGAAAATGAGTCCCATGTCTTGTCCGGTATCTACGGTGGAGGAAGTTTGTTTGCAAACTTCGGAAGGATATCAAGTGAGGAATATTCCAGTGACTATGATGGCGGCTGCCGAAGGGGAACAAGACCAGGAACTGGTGCTTCATTTTACTTCTTCTGGTTTGATTGATAATATTTCGATAGCCCTTGAAGAACATAGGTATAAAGATATTATTGCCGAGCATGAATCTGTTGAGGATTTATATCGTCGTCAGGTGATTATAGATTTTGTGGAAAATTACAGAACCGCTTATAACCGGAAGGATTTGTCGTATATCGAATCTGTATTCAGTGACAATGCGTTGATTCTTACGGGAAAGGTCATTCGTGAGAAGCCGAAGTCGGATTATGCCATGCGTGCTTTGAGCCGCGAGAAGATAGTCTATCAAAAACGTACGAAGAAAGAATATATTTCGAATTTGAAAAAAGTTTTCAAATCGAATAAATATATCAATGTGTTGTTTGATGAGGTTGAAGTCATCCAGCATCCGAAACTGACTGATATTTACGGAGTCACGTTGAAGCAAGAATGGAATTCTGACAGATACCGTGATGTCGGTTTTATTTTTCTGATGATAGATTTTCAGGATGAAATGCATCCGTTGATTCAGGTTCGTACATGGCAGCCAGAGAAATTGGATGGAAAAGTGTTGGCTCGTGAGGAAGTGTTCAATCTGGGAGATTTTGATATAGTTCGCTCTTTAGTAAACGATTAACCAATATGATTAAATTATGAAAAAGAAATTGTTCTTGTTGTTAGGTGGATTAGTATTGGCCATAGCGTCAGCTTTTGGCCAGCGGAGTTTGGAAATAAAAGATATCACTAAGCCTCGTGATGTGTTTTCGGGGAAGGATACGGAGGCAGGTATTGTGATTTCTTGTCCTGCTAATATTAAATTGACTATTGAGTCATCGCATGATAAGGTTGTTGATGTATATAATACGGAAGATAAGGGAGAAGAAATTTTTTATTATCTGCGGTTTGAAACAGGCAAGCGCTATCGTGGGCGTAAGTTGACAATCAGGGCCGATGGATATGCTCCTGTAACGATTATGGCGGAATTGAATCCGAAGGAATTAAAACGTTATCAGTTGATAGACCCGGATGTAGAATTTGTTTATGGGTGTTATTATGAATATCGTAAGCGGGGAACAGAATATTTCCAGCAAGCGATGTATTCGGAAGCAAGAGAACAATATGCCATTGCCCAGGAATGTTCTGACTGTCCCGAAAATTCAGGGCTGGATGTGTTGATTGCGAATATCGATTCTATTTCATCTTATAAAAGTAAGGCAGAGTCGGCATTCGAATTGATGGATTACGAATTGGCAAAAGAATATTATGGCAGAGTCCTGGCATTGAATCCTTCTGATGAAAGTGCATCTTCAAGATTGTTTGATTGTACTCGTAATTATAATATTGATTGCCAGAAGAATTATGATGCGGCAGAGGCCTACCGCTATGAAGGGGAGTATGAAAAGGCGATAGCCCTGTATCAGAAAGTGGTCGACGCCAATTGCCAGAATGCGGTTCTTGCAAGTGCGAACTTGAAAGCGTTGCGCAAAGATGTGTATAGCCGTAAGCAGCGTGCGCGTGCTTGGTTGTACGAATGGAGTAAAAGTGCTCCTATTGGTATTACTACCGGTACTTATAAAAGCAGGGTAGGCGGCTATTTTAGTTTGAGCTTTAATCCGGATCTTTTTAAGGCGATGCAGAAATCATATAATGAGGTAGATGAAGCCGAATTTAACGTTTCATTTGGTTGGACGGTCAATCCGGTGAAGAAATATCCTGTCTGGATTTTCTTTGGCGTTGGTTATACGGGTGTCGGTGAATTTGTGGATAGTGAGGGCAATCGTTATTTCGAGCCGGAAGAAAGTACAAGTACCGCCATGGATGAAGAATTGCCTGTTTATGGTGAAGAAGAGAATAAGCCCGATTTTAAGGTGTACAGTGGAATATCTCCGGAGATAGGTATTGCCGGTAAGATTTTTAATATTTTAGTACTGCGTTATACCTTCCAATATCGTTTCTCTGTATCGAAAGAATACGAAGATAAGTTCAGCAGGACCCGTCACGCTATCGGTATTGGTTTCTGTTATTGATTCCTGTTGGGAGCAAAACAAAAAGGGCTGGCTTTATTTGCGGAGTCAGCCCTTTTTGTCTGGTTGAGTTCACCAGCAGAATCCTGTCCTGCCGGAAGGAAAAGTAAACATTTTGGCAGAAGGCAATATCAAAGAATTATAGTTTGATTAACTCAGCGATACTTTGGCGTGTTTGGCGTATCTTCTGGTTTACTTCCTTACTATATTGTACATTTTCGTTTTTAAATAGATTCTTGTATTTACACTTGCTGATTTTAAATTTGAGGTCGCCATCGTTGCCTGTGATTTTTATTCCAAAGTCTATCGGGATGGGTGACTTTAGCATATCAATGTGGTAATTGTAATTCATGTCTATCCCGTGGTTTCCTCCTATGATAGCTTTGTATCGGTCCCATTCGACAGCAAATGGGATGACTTCGATTTTTCCGTTGTTCATTACAATGTTGGCTTCCAGTTGGTTGATGACTTTGTTCGTTCTGTCTTTGAATCGGAATCGTTTGGCTATTTCATTAAAAGTCTTGTTGTCTAAAACTACTAATTTCTGTCCCTTGAAGGTACAGATAGCCTTGGTTGAGGCTAAGACTGGCAACATTTGGTTGTCCAGTTGGGTAAAGGCAGTGACATGGCAATCGGCCAGTCCATCCATTGATTTGGTTAAAGGGAGCATCGTGCCTATGGTAGGGATGACTTTATGGATTTGCGCTACCAGAATATCTTCCAGGTTGATATCGAAAACAGTTTTTATGTTATCTTTTTGATGACTGTCGTAGAGCAGATGGATGGCTGTTTTGCCTAAATTTGTTCTGGTAGAGAAATCGGCTAAAGCCTTTTGCTCTTTTAGTGTGATGTTTCCCTTGATTTGTTGCAGGCTCATTTCTTTGTAATTGCTTTCATCGATATCGAAAAGGATATTCAGTGAAAGGTTTTTCGGCAGATAGATGCTGCGGTCGGTAATGGTGGTTTCTTTTTTAATGGATTGTATTTTTTGTTCAAAATTATCGATGGTGAGGTCTTGTATGTTTCTTGTTTCTTTCTTTTGGTTGTTTGCTTTCCCGTATAGAAACGTTTGGTAGAGTTCGTCATAGTCGATATATTGCGCGGACATTTGCAACGAACCTTCCAGTTCTTTTGTTTGGGAGTCGGCAGCCAATGAACCGGATAAGAAACAATCCGATTTTCCGGCTTGTATTTCGAAGCGGTTTAATGAAAATTGGTCATTTTGAAAATGCAGGAATCCTTTGGGTATATTTATTTTCAGCGGGAATAAAGCTGTATAGACCTGTGAATTTTTCAGTTCGATGATTCCTTTGATGTCCCATGTCCTGCCTTGATGAGATGAGGGCCTGAATTCAGCTATGAAATTGCTGTTTCTCAATATAGCGGCATGTTGTTGTCCCGTATCTACATATCTGAGCATATCGGCCTTTACGACCAAGGCCCTTTCTTCTTTCAGCGGGTTGGAGGGTGAAGCCTTGCTTCCGGCATGTATTTCGATGTTATTTCCCGCTATCCATTGTTTTTGGTTTGTTTGGGCACGTAGGTTGCTACATTCGGCATGGGCGGTAATGGGTTGTATCGCTTCTTTGTTTGGAGTCAGGGTCGTATTGGTGCGTATGTGGAGTTGCGACAGATTGAGGTTTGTCGCTTGCTTATAGACTACGTGAAGCGTGTCGATGTCAATAATGCCATTAAGAATTTCGTTTTCTTTAATGAAATCACTTTTGTTTTTTTGGTTGCCTATATGGATATTGACGTTTTTCGTATATAAATTTAGTTTTTCTTTTTCATTAATGGCTGAAATGTTGTCTGCCTGGAAATCGCCTTGGATTTTAATTTGTTGGAATTTTTGTTTCAATACGTCGTCCCATAAGAAGGCGCAAGCCATATCCATCTTGACTTTCCCTTCCATTTGGGTGGTATTTTCAGGCAAGAATTCTTTGCTGAATCGGTTGAAGTCTAAATTCCCTAAGATGTCGGCTGCAATGTAAGGATTGGTTAAGAGGTTGGAAATCATGCACCTCATATTGATTTTACTGCCTAATCCTTCAGCATTTAGATTGTCTATGGCAAGGAAAGAAGAATCCGGTTTGTCCTGCAGGTGATTGAAATTAAGATTCAGGCTTAATTTATCAATTCCGTAAGGCATATCCTTTCGGATTAAAGAGCCGTTTTGTATAAATCCGCTTATCTGAATGTCAGGCAAAGTGTCTCCTCTGGTCGCTCCTTCGATGCTGCCTTCCAACGCTACTTTACCGTTAATCTTATAATCTTTGCATTGTGAGATAGATTTTTCGGGGATAAATTCGATTAAGTCTTTCAGGTCGGCTGCTAATAACTTGAAACGGAGGTCTACGTCAGGAGCTTTTCCTTTTTCTGTCTGATGGATTGTGCCGTTCAGCGAGAAAGGGAAATCATTGACCATTAGTCTGGCGTCATTCAGCGTGATGGATTTGAATTTATTGACAGCGTTACAATGAGAAGTTAATGTAAGCGATATGTTTTTGTTGGGGATAAATGCCTTGTTGTCCGAATAGATTTGGGGGATTTGCACAGTCAGGTCGAATTCCTTGTCGGGCATACCCAATTCGCCTTTGGCTTCCGCATAGGCTTGTGAGACTTTCCATGTAGTCCCTTTTTTAGTCAGATAAGACAAGCTGCCTTCGTATACTTTTATTTTATTTACTTGCAGGTGTACTTTTTGTTTACCCTTGTTCGGCTTTTTTTTGACTATAGGCAACATCTTTTTCCCGCCTATACAGTGAATATAGGGTTGGTATACTTGTATGTTATTGATGCTCAGTTCTCTGTTTTTTAGGAACTGCGTGAATTGTATGCTGCCGGTCGCTTTCTTGAATGTACCAGACAGAACATATTTTATGGAATCGTGTGGAGTGCGTGCCGGCAATTTGATTTTCCCTTCTTTTACAGCGATAGAGATGGTAGGCCATGTATCCCAATAGCTAAGTTCGATTGATTGACAATCAAACAAGATATTGGTCTGTTCGTTAACCTCTTGTTTTATCAAGTTTGTCAGCTTTTCAGGTGTCAGGTAGAATGTTTTTGCTACTACAAATGCAATAACGGATAATAAACCGAGACCCAATATGACGGTTAAGATGGAGATGAGTGTAACTTTTAAATATTTCATAGCTTACGGCGGGTTAAGATGTTTATTTTTATTGCAGGCACTTGTTGGTTTTCACTTTGTTGTAACTCCATGCAAGTATTTGGCAAAAATAATCATTTTTTTGTATATGTAGCGATTCCACCGTTTTTATGCCATGCGTATTTGTACTTTTTTATTAAGAAGCTGTTTTGAATTTATCGTGTGATGATTTGGGATGAGTTTTTGAGGCATTTTCGCTTCTGTGATAAGGAAGATAGCGGGCTATCTGACGAAGAACAGGAGCGAAAAGGACCAAAAAATCGCCCAAAGCACACACGAAAACGGATACATCAAGCCAAGAAAAACTTTTTGGAGAA
>NZ_NFIN01000048.1 GCF_002161765.1 Bacteroides sp. An322
TTTGGCTGCAAGCCAGTGTTAATTTTCAAAACTAATTTTTAACATAACTCGATTTAGGGCACTGCTTAGTGCCCTTTCAACGGGGGATGCCCTAAATTGAGTGCTTACACAAGCTGATGTATACGAGGTTGACTTCGTTGACGTTGTTTCTTTGCTACGCTTCCTTAGACATTACTTTTGATAGGCAATTTTCGTTTTGAGACAGCCTTTTATCAAAAGAGGATGCCCTAAATTGAGTACTTACATGTTTATGAAACAATTGAAGATTTATCTAAATAGAGGCAATGAACGCTCTATTTTGGTAAAAAAAAATGTTATAGCATCTCTGTTTAATAAAGGGATTGCCATTTTAATCTCATTGTTGCTAATACCAACGACAATTAATTATTTGAATCCGACACAGTATGGGATATGGCTCACAATAAGTTCAATTGTTGGATGGATTTCATATTTTGACATTGGCTTAGTACATGGATTTAAGAACAAATTTGCCGAAGCCAAAGCTAATGGAAATTTAAAATTAGCATGTCAATATGTTAGCACTACTTATGCTGCGTTAATTATTATATTTGGTTGTATTATTGTTATTTCAGAATGTATTAATTATTATATTGATTGGGCAGGTTTTCTTAATATAGATGAATCTTACAATTCGTTATTAACATCTGTTTGTTCTGTTCTTTTTTTATTTGTAGGATTGCAATTAATATTAGGGATTATTTCTGCTTTACTTATGGCAGACCAACATTCTGCACTAGCTGCTATTATTACAACTATCGGTCAAGGGGTAGCTTTAATTTGTATCTACATTTTAACATTTTTCTCTGGCAAAAGTATGTTGTATATTTCTTTTGCTTTATCAGGAATTCCATGCATAGTTTTACTTCTTGCGACCATATTACTCTTTTCTTATAAATATAAACAATATATTCCATCTTTTAAATATGTCAATTTCTCTTTGACAAAAGACATTGTAGTTCTCGGTGGGAAATTCTTTCTAATTCAATTATCAATGTTGATAATATTTCAAATTACTAATATTATTCTTTCAAGAATAGAAGGACCTGAAGCCGTGACTCAATATAATGTTTTATATAAATATTTTTCTATAATTCAAATGGTGCTTAATATAATATTATCTCCATTTTGGATAGCTTATACAGATGCATATGTAAAACAGGATTTTGTATGGATGCAAAAAGTGTACAGGAAACTTAATCATATTTATATATATACAATAATTGTCGGTTTTATCATGCTGCTAATTTATCCCTTTGTTTTTAATTTATGGCTTTCTCAATCAGTTTCTATCACTTGGGATATAGCAATTAGTATGTATTTATATGTTTTAATATTAAGCTATTCCAATATGTTGATGATAATCATTAATGGTATTGGGAAAATTTTTATACAAATGATTATATATGTAATTTTTGCTTTTATCTCTATACCTTTGTGTTATGTCTTTTGTACATATTGGGGAATTTCAGGTATTCTTGCAGCTTTAGCCTTTGTTTATCTTATTCAGGCATTATTTGCTAAAGTTCAATTAAGTAAAATATTAAAGAAAGAAGCTAATGGCATTTGGAACAAATGAAAAATTTTTAAGTAAAAAAAATTGTGTCGTTTTTATAATCGGACTTTTTTCATTTATTAAAATACGCATTTTAGGCACGCTTGGTATTAGCGAAATATTAATTATAGGTTTATATATAGGACTTATTAATCCTTTTTCCTTTTTAGAGAACAAGAATGTTGTGTATTTATATGGTATGACTTTTTTATGGTTATTGGGTGTTTTTATTTCAGATCAGTTAAATGGGACACCTATAATCGATTCGCTTAAAGGGCTTTTTAATGTAATTTTTCTTCTTCTTTTGATACCATTTGTATATTGGGCACTGTATGATAAACCTAGCCGAATGTTATTTTTTTGGTTGGGAGCTGGAATTTCATCTTTAATGGGATTTTATTTTCAAAAAGTACCATCATTAAATTTATATGAAGCAGAAGTTTGGAGCGTGTATGCTTATTATCCATTATGTATAGCAATTTCAGGTTTATTGTATTATAATCAAAAACGATTTCTATCTTATTTATTTATAGAAAGTTTTGCTATATGGTCTCTTTGGCATATGAGTCGTAATGTTTTTTTATGCATGACTATTGGAGTTTGTTTGCTAATATTTATGACAAATCTCAAATATTTGGAATTCTATGATAGAATACGTTTTTTAAAAGATAAATGTTTAATTTTAATATTGATTTTATGCTTTTCAATTTTTAGCATTAGTTATGGTTATGAATATTTGGCTAGTCATAAGATTTTAGGAGAAAGAGCATATCAGAAATACATAATGCAACATAATTCAGAATTAGGTTTACTTTCTGCTCGTGGAGATTTTTTTCAATCTTTAGAGCTTGTATCTAAAAAACCTATTATAGGATATGGCAGTTACGCAAAAGCAAATAGTAACATGTTAACTTATTATTCTTTGGATGAAAAAGAATTCTCAAAAGACGAAATATTACCAGGACATTCTTATTTAATGGGAGGATGGGTTTATACAGGTATTTTAGGATTAATATTTTGGCTTTATATTCTTAGGTTAATATTTAAATTCTTATATGTTGGTTTAGTTTATGATTTAAAACTAATGGGCATCAATATCCTTTTAATTTGTATGATGCTATGGAATATATTTTTTTCTCCATTTAGTGATAGGTTAAATTTTCTATTTTTTATAATGTCATTAATTATACAGACGCAATATAGCAAAGAATATGCAAAATAAATTGGTAGATATTTCTATAATTATTCCATCTTTTAATCAAGGATTATATTTAGAGCAGACTTTGCAATCTATAATAAATCAACAATATCCCAATGTTGAAGTTATAGTAATGGATGGAGGGTCAACAGACAATTCAATAGAAATAATAAAAAAATATGAGTCAAATATTATATATTGGCAAAGTCAAAAAGATAATGGGCAAAGTGCCGCTATTAATGAAGGGGTTAAACATGCTAAAGGAACATTTGTAACATGGTTGAATTCTGATGATGTTTTACTTGATAATACTTTATTTACTGTGAATGAATACATTCAGGCAAATCCTGATATTGATTGGTTCCTAGGCAATGTATTATGGATGGATAAAAAAGGGTATGTTATAAAAGTTGGCAAAACAGAAAAGGAAAATACATTTTGGAATAAAAAGCATTTATTTTCTAATGGGGGGCCTTCTGCTTTTATGAGAAAATCTTGTTTTACAGAGTTAGGAGGCTTACGGGAAGATTTTCATTATATGATGGATACTGAACTTTGGCATCGGTTTATAATGTGTGGACATCCTTTTGTTCGGATTAATAAATATTGTTGGGGGCTTAGACTACATGAAGCTGCCAAAATGTCTGGACATAATTTTAAAAATTCCATATTAGCAAATAAAAATCATCCTTCATGGATTCAAAAAGAAAAAGAATCATCATTTTTAAAAAAACATTATTCATGTTCTTGGTTTTGGATTAAATTATGGAAATTCTCAAAACTATTTAATACTTCGTTTTATTCGAGGTTTATAGACCGGAAATTATTAGGGAATCAATATTCAGGAATATATTTATGAATGGATTAATTATTTGGGCTTATTCTTATTGCCGTTCAACAATTAGTTTTTATTTGGAATTAGGGAATTTTTTTTCTGTTCCACTGAAAATCTATGTATGGCGTACAGATTATTCTTTACGAGAAAATGTAGGATTTTCTCGTAGGGAAATAGAGGATAATAATATCTATATTTTAGAGGAGGGAAATAATTTTGCAATTAATATTTTAAAAAAGCATAGAACATGGAATCATATATTTACTGCTTATCAGAATGTTCCGTTATTTCAAAAATTAATGCAAATTGCAATTTCTGAAAATATTGTATACGCAATTGCTTCTGAAGCTCCTTGCAATATGTATAGATTTCCTTTACGTTTTATAAAATCTCTCTATATATCATACATACTTCCTTATAAACTTAAGGCATATATAAAGAATGCAGAATTTATAATCAATTTCTCCGGGCACTATGAAAGAGAAATGCTTAATTTAGGTTGGTCGCAAAATAAAATTATATCTTGTGGATATTATTCTCCACCAATAGTAGGTAGCCAATGCATTAAACGAAATATACAAAACTGGGAAAATTTTACAATACTACTTTCTGGCATTCACCAGTGGCATAGGTCTCCAATTTTATTATTAAAAGCATTAAATATATTGAAACAACGAGGACGAGTTTGTAAATGTGTGATTACACAAGAAGGACCATTGCTTGAAGAACTTAAAAAATATGCATTGCAGCATCGGCTGGACAATATAAGTTTTATGGGTTTTGTTAGTTTAGATAAATTAATTGAATTATATCAAACTTGTTCTGTATATGTTGGTGCAGGGACAAATGAACCATGGGGAATGCGTTTAAATGATGTTTTACAATGTGGTTCTCCTTTAGTAGTAAATAAAGGAATGGGTGGAAGTAAATTAGTTGATGATTATGCTTGTGGTTTTACCTTTGAGCGAGGGAATTATCGCATGTTAGCCGATTGCTTAGATTTATTAATATCAAATAAATCTATATATCTAGAAGTCGCAGAAAAAGCATACATTTCAGCACAACAAATTTCTCCTCGAAAAAAGGCTAAAGAAATTGCGGATATAATAATGAATCTTTTTGATAAATGGCACTAATGAAATTTATTAAAACAAGTATATTATGTCTGTAAGCAGTCAAAAAATGGCTATTGATATAAATCCCTACCTTCGCTGCAAATCAAAATTTAAAAAATCATGTATAGCAGTGAAGATCTTGAAAGGTTTTACTTTCAGTACCAGACCGAGGCTTTGCCTCATGGAGAGTCTCTCCAGTCGTTTTGTTTAAAGCACAAAGTCCCTTATAACATTTTCCAGAAATGGTTTAAGGATACCCGCAAAAAAGTAGTTGAAGTCCAGGTTGATGGTGCTCCTGAGATTACCCATGAAGAAAAGACCAAGACTGATGACCGGCCTAAACCTGTATCAAAAGGCTGCAATGACAATCCCGTCCGCATATGGATTGACATCCGTATCAGTAATGGGTTACACTTGTCCCAAAAGAATTTAAGCTATCAGGATTTAGTCCGGATGATAGAGAAGCTGGAGGGTTTATGCTGAGTGTTACCGGCCTGAATCATTTTTATTATGTGCGTGACTTTACCGACATGCGTTGCAAGCACAGCCGTGTGTTGTCCATCATCCGTGAACGGCTTCACCGGGAACCCTGTGACGGGGATGTCTTTATTGTCATGTCGCGAAACCGAAGGATAGTCCGTATGTTTTCATTTGACAATCATTCATACAGCCTGTTCGAAAAGAAGTTTGTCGCGGGCTACCAGTTCATGAAAGTGGAGCGGAACGGGGCGGATACCGTTTATCGGATTGACTGGAAAGATGTGGTTCTGATACTGGAAAACCCTATAGTTAAAACATTAAAAATCAGATAATTAATATGTCTGTTTGCTTGCGGTTCTGCGATTATTTTAGTACCTTTATATCTGTAAATCAAAGGTTTAAACATGATCGGGCTGCAACATATAATAGACTTAAAAAGGGAATTGTTGAGTAGGGAAACCTACTCACGGACCCCTATAAATTATAGTGAAGGTATGGCAGACGACCAAAAAGACCGGTTTATCCAGTACCTGGCGGAACAACATCAGGAGGATGAGTTGACCATCAAGGCCATGAAGCTTGTCTTGGAGGATTTCATGGCTCAAATGAAGGGACTGAAGGAGCAGATGTCCTCCATGCAATCGAAACAGTCCGATTTGGAAAATCAGTTATCGGAAGAGCGCAAGCTTCGCCAATCGGCTGAACGTAAGGCAAAGTCTCTCCAGGAAAAACTTGATTTTGCCAATCAGGAGCGTTTTGGTGACAGGCGTCAACGGATAAACCCTAAAGCTAAACAGGACGCTTCTGACCGGCAAAAGGAAAAAGATGATTATGACGGTACGGACGATACGCTCCGTACGGACTCTGTAGACAATAACGAATCCCGGAATGAGCCGGCCCTTCCCCGAAAGGAACGTGACCTGAGCAATCGTCCTGACGGATATGGGAATGACCTTTTCTAAAAACACCTTGCACAACTGGCTTAAGAAAGGCAAGAAATACCTTGATGAGTTGGTTCGTGTATTGAAGTCCGTTGCCTTGGAAAAGGACTCGATTGTGAACTGCGATGAGACCTGGTGCAAGGTGCGCAAATATGACCACTACAAGAAGTGTTACATCTGGGTATTGGTCAACAAGGCTCAGAAAACGGTTATTTTCTTCTATGAGAATGGCTCCCGCGGCCGTGAGGTGCTTACAGACTTCCTGGGTGATGCGGAATTGAAGAGCATCATGTCCGACGGATACAACGCTTATGTATTTATCGGGGATGAGTTGAAATCCGCCCGGTTTAAGGATACCATACATCAAGTTTGCATGTCCCATGCTAAAAACAAGTTTGTCAAGGCTTCCAACCAGGGTGGTGAACCGACGGCTGAACGCTTTTCCACTATCTTAAAGGAGTTCTTTATGAGGGAGCGTAAATATGATGATGCCGGATTTACCCCGGAAGAGAGGTTGCGGGAAAGGCAAAGCCTGGAAACGAAAGGACTCCTGATAGAATTGCGCAGCCTGTTGGACAGTGAACTGTCAAAGGATTCAGAATTTAGAAGCCAATATTACACGGAAGCCCTTAATTACCTGAACCGGTTCTGGAAAGAGATCTTCGCTTACTTGGATGACGGTGAACTCCCGATAGACAACAATCTTGCCGAGCGGACCATTCGGAAGCTGACTACCCAACGCAACAATTCACTCCATTATGGCAGTGATGCCGGGGCTGAGATGGCTGCGACTTATCATAGTGTAATAGGCACGGTAAAGCTTCATGGCAGTTCTGTCTGGAACTTCATCGGAACTTTTTTCAAAAACATCTTTAACGGGTGCAGGGATTATGTTAACATGGTTCCTGGCAAAATCACTTTGGCTGCCAGCCAATGTTAAATTCAAAGCTAATTAATTAACAAAACTCGATTTAGGGCACTCAAAAGTGCCCTTTCAAAGGGGTATGCCATAAATTGAGTGCTTACACACTTATTCTATTTTATTTTATTAATCCTTTAATTATGGTCGGAGTAGCAATTATTGTAGCAAAATTGTTGCAGAAAGTTTTTCCGTCAGGTTATAAAATATTAACAGGAGGGCGTTGATAATGAAATTTCTTCAAACTATAGCTAATTTAGGAATTCATTCCGGTGGTACTACCACTTGTATTTATGATTTATTATTAGCTATGCATCATATTAATGACAACGTAGATTTGATGACATTGCATACTAGTGACATAGTGGGACATGGTGAAAATTGGATAAAAGCTTTATCTAATGATGCAATAACTCCTTACGGTTATTCACGCAATATCCAATGCTTTTTAGAACAATCGGATTATGAGCTTTATCATACAAATGGGATGTGGATGTATTGCAACCATGAAACTTGCCGTATAGCACGAAAGAAAAATAGACCCTATATTATTACACCGCATGGTATGCTTTATCCTCAAGCGTTAGCACGTTCGGCATGGAAAAAGAAATTGATGTTGACTATAGGTGGAGTAAATAAAGATTTGAAGTTGGCGGATTGCATTCATTGTACTTGCATGGAGGAAATGAAACATTATCGAGATTTAGGATATAAAAATCCAGTCGCAGTAATTCCTAATCCTGTACCTATTCCATCGTTTATTAATGAAGTGAACAATAATCGTAACATCAAACGGATTGGTTTTTTGGGCAGAATTCATCCTTATAAAAATCCCGAAGCATTAGTAAAGGCTTGGATTTCATTAGGGAAACAGGTTGATAATGCCCAGCTTATTATAATGGGTAGAGGAGAACCGGAATATGAAAGCAAATTGAAAAGTTTAGTAAAACAGCATCGTTTAACGAATGTTGAATTTGCGGGTTTTATTAATGGTAAAGAGAAGTTTGAACGTTTAGCTTCTCTTACAGCTTTATGTGTTCCGAGTTTTTCCGAGAATTTCGGTATGACCATTGCCGAATCATTATTAGTCGGCACACCCATTATAGCCAGTTTAGGAACGCCATGGCAAGAACTGAACGCCCGACATTGCGGGTATTGGGTAAGCAATGATGTACAGACATTGGCAGAAACCATAGAGCAGGTATTGTCTTTGCCAGAAGATGAAATTCAAAGAATGGGCGAAAACGGCAAGCGGTTGGTGCAAGAGAAATACCAAGATACTCAAGTAGCAAAGATGATGATACAATTGTACGATTGGTTGATAGCAGGAAGCGGAAAACCTCAATTTGTATACGAATAAAATCTATCATACTTAGAAACTGTTTTGAATTGATTTAAGAATAATGTTATAGGGCTACATACAATTCAGAATCAGCCGGTCAATTGGAAAAATGTTATATCTTTACAGGTACCAAACAATA
>NZ_NFIN01000049.1 GCF_002161765.1 Bacteroides sp. An322
TCTTTCTCATGGCTGGAAAACTTCAGAAGGCTGACCATCGATTACGAATTCCTTGCTGAAACCGCAGAAGCTATGGTACAGATTGCATTCATCCAAATCATGCTTAACAGATTTATCGAATGAAATCAAAACAGCTTCTAATTAGGTAGGATTTTTTGTTGATGAAATTATTTCCAGCGACTAGGATTTTTGTGTCTGGATAATGCGACAATATAAGAGGTAGTGCATGCAAGACTTGTTGAATTCCTTTTAAAGGGTAATAGCCTTGACTTAAGAATATTGTATGTTTATTACACTTTTCATAATCCCAATTGGTTCGATAAAATTGGGGTCTTAAAGTTTCATTACAAAAGTGATATTGTGCATTTGGATTGATAGCCCATGTATTGGCCCTGTCCCATGAGGTTCTGCCTATGATATGAGATACAGTTTTTATAAGTTCTTTTTCATACTCTCCTCTTTGTTGCATTTTTTTTTTGTTGGCTTATTAAGTCATCATGCCGAATAAAATCTCGGAATGTCCTAAACTTTTTTATGTCTTTTATTTGGATTCCTCCCCAATAATAATAATAATAATAATAATAAGTGCTGACTAAACCTTGAATTGATACGATGATATTTTTGTTTGTACATGCTTTTGCACAGGCTAAAGAATGGGGATATTCACTTCCGTGTATATGGATGATATCGGGATTAAAATCTTTCTCAATTTGAGAAAAGAATTTTTCTAATTGAGGATTATATATTTGATTGCCTTTTTTATTAGGTATCAAATAGTACAAAATAGGAAAATCGGTAATTTTTAGTAAAGCTTTGCCATTGTAAAGCGAAATAACGGCAAGCTTAATGTCTTTATTTAATTCAATAAGAGATTTTGCTGCAGATTGCATCCAGCCTCCTACAACAGGAGCGGTAATGTTGAGTTTCTGACAAGCTTCCGGAAAAATGATATTTGATACCCAAAGAATTTTCATAATGCTTTATGTAATTATATTCATTGAATTTGTTTGTTATAATGTAGAGAGTGGCAGGTTTCTTTGACGAAGATTTTTTTTATGAAGTTAGCAAATTCTTTATTGTTCATATTTCTAAATTGGACGGAAAGTCCCATTGCAATCATCATCCAAAGAGATATGTTCGCTATATCAAATCTGTTAATATCCTCTATCCATCCGTATGCCCAACGAAAAGCGATGAAGCAACCCAAAAACTTGATATAGATGTTATTAGATTTATATACGGCCAGATAAGAACTTCTCAAATAGATGAGGCTGTATAATACCACGCCTATTAAGCCTAACCAAGTGAATATATTGGTGTGGCATAATTCGTTGCTATGTCGTTCGTATTTCCCTGTTTTGAGTTCTTCAGCATTTAATGCACCAAACGCCATGCTGTCATTGCCTCGCGCAGGCGTACGTCCCCAAATTACATAGTTATGTTGTAAGGCGGATTTTATTACTTCTATATAGATAAAAGTACGAGTGTCAGCAGACAAATCATCTTCTACTATTTGTCCGTTTACAACTTTCCTTTGAATATATTTACCTTTATTGGATGATAAATCTTCAAAGATGTTGAATATACCAGAAATGCCTAAGTAAAGCAATATAATAGGAAGAATATAACATGTTAAATGAACGATTTGTAGAATTCGGTTTGAAATAAATTTTCTAAAATGTATTCCGAGGGCTATCATTAGAACAATAGCCGACTTAATGACTTGACTCCTAGCTCCTAAATTGATGAACAACATGATGATTAAAAGGCCTCCTAAAATAATTCTCCATTTCTTAGGAAGAATTGGTATGAAGCATCCGATAAGGAATATAGGACCTAGGTAAAAATGATAGGCACCGGTAGATAAAAATGGGAGAAATAGAATGAATGCGATAATTGCATATTTAAACCAATATCTTAAAATGCATAATGTGATATTAGCTTTGTCAAATATGTAAACCAAAATAGGTAATGACAGGGTTAGAAAACCTGTTATCAATTGTTTCCATTCCCAATAATTCTCTGCGATGAAAGCGCCACGAATACAAGAAATAATCATCCAGCATGAATAAATTTTTATCAGTGGGTAATGAGATGAATTTTTGCGGAATTGTAGAACTGTAAACAGAGTAATGAAATCAATAGACCACCATAAAAATGTGTTGCCGATAGGCAATTTGCTCCATGATATTCCTGTTTGTAGCGTGATTAATAATATCAGTACGCAGAATCTATAAGTTTTGTTAGAAATGGTTTTATTTAGCATTGATGAAGTTATAACAAGTTTTAGTCAGTTGATTAGCTCGTTGTTTCCATTCATTTTTGTTGTTCGGTGTATTTTGTATGGAGATCTTTCCTTTTGCTAAAAATCCTGCTTCCAAATGTGATTTGTTCCATTTTAGAATATTGAACAGTTCTCGGAGACCTCCTAAGCGGCATGCGCTGGCTTCCGATTGGTTGGCGTCTTCTGTATAGATGACAGGAGTTCCCAATCCGAGACATGGTAAGGCACAATGGATTCTTGAAGTAACGACCAAGCGGGCTTTTGCATATTTTTTCACCAAACGTTCAGCTTCTTGCAGACGCTCCTCATCTGTCGAGAAATTCCGTTTGTAATATTTGCTTTGCTGGCAGATATATTCTGCATTTATAAGGGTTTCTTTAGTAAAGATGCGTTTGTATTTCCGATAAAATGTGGAGAGTATCATTTTTTTTCTTAAGCCTTTTTTCTCTTCTGGGAATTTTTTTGCGATGATACTGATGGGTTTCCAATGGAAAAGAAGGTATATCGCATTATAAAGAATGGTGAATGTATTCCAGTGTGTTACAAAATAGGGATCTACAAAATAGCATTTGTTTTCCTTTTTTTCTGATTTGTATTTGTAACCTAATGTCAGTGTCATACATCCAGAAAAATAAGCATCTATTCCTTTCCTCTTTAGCAAGTCTCTTGTAAAATAATCCCTGCATCCAATAGGTTCATGTCTCTTTAAGTATGCAATGCTTTCATTAGATAAAAGTTGTTTCTGTACTAAGGTGTTGAAATGTGTGGCGACAAAGAGTGGCTTTATTTTTTCTGAAGGAGGCCATTGTTCAGGATGGTGTATATACCAACCATTCATAATGATTTTGCATTCTTCTTCATCATAATCTTTGAGCTGTTCTCTTTGGATGAAACCGTCAATTCGTGGTAAGAATTGTGAAGACGCCAACGCTTGGATATAATCTCCAATATTGACTTGTTCTTCTGTGCTTACAGCTAATAGTTTATACTTCATCATTTCATTTTATTAGATAAAAATTGCGTAATATTTTGCCTATTAAATGTCGCATTTGTTGATAAATGCGTTTTTTCATTTTAGGTAGATTCTGGTTGATTTTATTTAAATCTGTTTTCTTAAACCAATCTACTAATCTTTTGTCTTTAATATTGTTTTGGTTTTCAAGAATCCTTTCTTGTATTTTTTTGTAGGCTATTATTTTGTCCCTATTTAAGAAAATGTTGTATTTCAAATCGTAAAGGATATGTTTTAAATCTTCTGGCTGATAGTTGAAGTTGTAATCTGTTGGAGAAACCCCCTCTGCTAGTAGACCTAATATAGTACGATAACATTTTTCACAATGACAACAATTTTCGATTTGGTATTGCCGCAAACAAACGTGTATCTTAAATTTGAGGTTTTGTTTGTGACCTTCTTTTACTATATAATGTATCTTATTTTGTCTATTCCATTCATAACCATCGTGTACTACTTGAGTAGATCCAAATGCTACAAAATTGTCTATTGTCGGATCGCTTGCACATGTGTAAGGTTTTCTACTTTCATCAAAACTGGAAGCTATATATACTTTCCCGATTTTATGAATATATAAATACGGAGCTGCATGCCCTAATATGCCGATTCCGTGTTGCATTTCATGCCACCATCCCCCATGTACGGGTTTTATTAGTTTTGACAATTCTTTTCCCCATAGTGGAATGAAATCACAAAAGTTTGTTTTAATATAATAGGGAGTAAATCCTAATTGTTTGGCGTTGTATTTAATATTTTCCCATTGAATATTCCATCCTTTTGTATCGTTTGTAGGAAAATCTGCACTGCCCCATAAGGTTAATAAATTAAGGTTCTCATATTGATGTCTGAGAACTGTACAAATAGCATCTATTCCTCCACTAAGAAGAACGAGATTTACTTTAGGTTCGTAATAGTTGTTGATTAATTCATTAGCAGTTATATTACCTTTGAATTCAAGCTGTGGATACATGTTAATATATCCTTTTTTAAATTCTTGAATGCTATTGAAAAAAGTTTTATCTAACTCTTGAATTATCAGATTAGAGTTTGTAAGCCAAATTATAGGCAATACATTGCATACAAAAGGAATGACTAAAATACTTTTAGGGACAATTTCACATCCTGAACAAGAGTATATAAAGTTTTTTTTACGAAAATATTTGTCTATATTTTTGTCAACAGTAAACGATATGTAAACAACATTGTTTGCTGGTGAAATATCATTTATAATCACTTTTGAATTCATGTTAGTTCTTTAATTTTGAATGGATCATTTTATGTATGGAATTTTTTTCATTTTTGTTTAATCCAATGCTGTAAATAATAAGTAAAGCACAACTTATGTATGATAATATCCTTGTAATAAAATATATTAAATCATTTCCTTTTAAAAAGTTTTGTATAAGATAACATGGTATTAATGTAAGGATAAAGACAATGGCTATTGGTAACATTGTTTCTTTCAAATATTTGTGAATAGGAAAACCGACTGTTTTATTTAAAACGATTAATCTTGCGAATAAACCAATGAAGTCTATAATGATAAGTATAATGAAAGTAGAATATGCTTTGTATCCTAACTTAAATACTATCAAAGACATGATGAAAATAAGTGCAAAACATATCATAATGGTTAGTTGATAAATCTTGATTTTTCCCGAAGCTTGTGACAGAACGGCAATAGGACTATATGCAGTTGTGATAAATAAATCTATCAATATTAATTGGGTGAAAAGTGAAGCAAACTCAGGAGTTTTTTTTAACCACAAATTTAAAATATTTTGAGTTTCAAAAAGGATGCTGACAGATAAAATAAACAATAAATAAAATGCGATTTTTGATGAGCTAAAAATAAGTTTGTAAGTGTAATTTATGTCTCCTTGTGCGTAAGATTTAATCATTTGCGGTCTAGTTGCTGTCATGAAATTTGCAACAAAACCATTCACGGCACCATATACTTGCATGGCAATAGCTCTAGCTGCATTATATATAGGACCAAAAAAGATATTGATGATAATGTTTATACCTTGTGTACTAAACATTTGGGATAGAGTGCCCGCCAGCATCCAGCTTGAAAATCCAAACAAATTTTTGAGAATATTTACATTCCAGATCCATTTTAGTCTACATTCACTAAAATGAATTCGACAATAATAAGTATATATGAGTCGTATTATTATAGATATACAGCATATTAGAATTGAGTAGAATATAAGTTTGTCAATAGGTGAGATTGTAATCAAGTAAGCAATTGTTAATTTTCCGATGGCTTCTAAAATACTTATATATGCGAATGCTGACATTTTTTCATGGGCTATTATTGCTGCATTATATGGAACAGAAAGCATATTGAAAATGAATGTTAATATGCTGAACTGAAAAACCCAAAATGCAGCAAATTCTCGACTGTTAGGTATTGTTAATTTATGTTTTATGAACCATAATCCAAAGGTCTCAGCAATTAGTAAAGCTAATATTATAATAATTCCATAACAAATAACGGAAGTGGAAAATATGTCATTTAATGTTTTTGTATTATTCTTTCCCATTTCATAGTTCAGATAACGTTGGGTAGCTGTAGCCATAGAATTGTTAAAAAAACTCATCATTGATACGACTCCTCCGACTACATTATAAATACCGAAATCTTCTATTCCTAAAGCGTTCAGTACTACTCGTGATGTGTAGAGGCTGACCGCCATCATAAAGAGCATCCGGAAGTAAAGCAATAATGTGTTTTTGGCTATGCGTTTGTTGTTTGCTGAAGTATTTGCCATACGTTTAGTAAGCACTCAATTTAGGCCATCCCTCTTTGAAAGGGCACTTTTCTGTGCCCTAAACTGAGTTTTGTTAATTAATTAGTTTTGAATTTAACATTGACTGGTTATCAAAGTGATTTTGTCAGGAATCCTATTCGCATAGTCCCTGCACCCATTAAAGATTTTTTGAAAAAAGTCTCGATGAAATGTAAGCACTCAATTTAGGGCATCCCCCGTTGAAAGGGCACTAAGCAGTGCCCTAAATCGAGTTATGTTAAAAATTAGTTTTGAAAATTAACACTGGCTTGCAGCCAAA
>NZ_NFIN01000005.1 GCF_002161765.1 Bacteroides sp. An322
CGATTGGGAAGATAATTGCATATAGACATTGATAATCAATAGCTTATAACAACCAATTATCAACTAATCACTAAAACAACAAATCTAACAAATCTAACAAATCTAACAACTAACAATTATGTTTAGTGAATGAATGTAGGAATAGAAAAAGTTGTATATATATATTTATTTATATATATAGTATATAATTGTATTTTTCCTATCGGTACTAACTAACAAAAAAGTTAATTGTTAGTTGTTAGATTTGTTAGATTTTTGTGAATAGCATTTTCATTATTCACTATTAACTATTCATTATTAATTGTTTAACGCTTCCTTCAGCCGGGTGATGGCGCGGAGAGCGTCGCCTTGTTCTTCTTGTAAGAGCGTGACGAACTTGCTCCCGATGATGCATCCGGCGGCGTGGGCGGAAGCGGACTCGTAAGTCTGGCGGTTGGAGATGCCGAAGCCTATCATGCGGGGGTTGCGCAGGTGCATCGCCTCGATGCGGCGGAAGTAGGCTTGCTTCTGCTCGTTGAAGTCCTTCTGTGCTCCGGTGATGGCGGCGGACGAAACCATATAGATGAAGCCTTCGGTGTGGCGGTCTATCTCGCGGATGCGTTCTTCGCTGGTTTCGGGGGTGATGAGCATAATGATACGCACGTCGTACCGCTCGGCTATGGGGCGGTATTCTTCGATGTAGTCCTTGAAAGGCAGGTCGGGGATGATGAGCCCGTCGATGCCGTATGCTTGGCAGGCCTGGCACAGGCGTTCGAACCCGTATTGCATGATAGGGTTGAGGTAGCCCATGAGGATGAGGGGGATACGGACTTCGCTCCGCACGTCTTTCAACTGGTCGAGCAGGCGGCGGAGGGTCATGCCGCCCCGGAGAGCTTGGGTGGCGGCATCCTGTATGACGGGCCCGTCTGCCATGGGGTCGCTAAAGGGGATTCCGATTTCTATCAGGTCGATGCCTTGCGCTTCGAGGGTACGGATTACTTCGACGGTATTGTCGGTTTTCGGGCTTCCGGCACAAAAGTAAATAGAAAGAATGCCGCGGCTCTTTTGTTCGAATAATTGGTTGATACGGTTCATGGTGTGTAGTTGATAATTAATAGTTAATAATTAAGAGTTGTTTTTTGAAACACGGAAATCTGCGTTTCAATATTCATGGCTTTTCTGACCGCCTCGATAAACGCTTTCAGTTTCGGTGCGTCTTTCACCGCCGGAGCGGTTTCGAAGCCGCTGTTCAGGTCGATGCCTGCCCAGCGAGGATGACGGAAACGCTTTAGGGCTTCGAGGCTTTCGGGGCGGATGCCTCCGCTCAGGAGGAAAGGCGTGCTGCCCTCGTAGTGCCGGAGCAGGTCCCAGTCGAACGCCGTACCCGAGCCTCCGAAACCGGTGCAAGGCGTATCGAAGAGCAGGTAATCGCACGACGGAGCGTAGGGCGGAATCTGCCGCAGGTCGGCTATGCTTCGGAGCGCGAATGCCTTGATGAGGCGGAAGCCTTCTTCGTGTAATGTCTGGCAGGTGTCGGGGCTTTCCGTGCCGTGGAGTTGCAGGTAATCGTACTGGAACTTTTGGGCATGGCTTCGTATGTTGTCTATATCGGCATTGACGAATACGCCGACCCGTTTGGCTTGGCGGGGCAGGTATCGGGGCAGGTCCGCCACGTAGCGGGACGAGCCTTCGTAGCAGATGAATCCCATCCAGTCGGCTCCGGTTTGCTCTACGGCGCGGATGTTTTCGGGCTCGCGCATGCCGCATACTTTTACTATCATGTTGTTTATTTTTTATGGTGGTAACTACAGATTAATAAATGTCCGCATTCCGTTTGTTTGTAGGGGCAGGGTTTGCCTGCCCGAATGTACTCACGGATGTATCAGTTGATGTATTTGGGTGGGCAGACCCCACCCCTACATTGGTAATTCTTATTAATTATTTAAATCTGTGTAATCTGTGGTGAAAAAATCAGCAATAAAGTGCCGCAAGGTCTTTCCCGGGGCGGGTGTCTTCATGAAGGCTTCGCCGATGAGGAATCCGCGGAATCCAGCTTGGCGGAGCCGACGGACGGTGCCGGGACTGGAGATGCCGCTCTCGGAGATTTTCACCACGTCGGGAGGCAATGCTTCGATGAGCCGGAGCGAATGGGACGCATCGGTATGGAACGTGCCGAGGTGGCGGTTGTTGATTCCCACCACATCAATGTTTTCGCTTAAATACTCCAGTTCGGCTTCGGTATGGATTTCCAGCAGGGTTTCCAGCCCTAATGTATGCGCTTCCCGTGCCAAGACGAGGCATTCTTGCCGGGTGAGTGCCGAGGCTATCAAGAGGACGACATCCGCCTGTACCGCCTTGGCTTGCAAGAGTTGGTAGGGGCTGATGATGAAGTCCTTGCGCAGGATGGGGAGGGAGACCGTGGGGCGTGCCGTGCGGATGTCTCTTAACGAGCCTCCGAAGAACCGTTCATCGGTGAGGATGGAGAGTGCGGCGGCTCCGGCTTGCTCGTAACCGGCGGGTATGCGTGCGGCATCGGCGTCTTGCTTTATCCACCCTTTCGAGGGCGAGCGGCGTTTGAACTCGGCGATGATGCCCGTGGACGAGGCGAGGAGGCTTTGCTTCAGGCTTCGCGCGGGGCGGCTTCCTTCTATCTGTTTTTCGAGGAAGGCGGCGGAGACGGCTTTCTCTTGCTCCGCTATCTCGATGCGCTTGTGCGCGATGATTTCTTTTAAAATGTCCTTCATGTAGTTAATAATTAATAGTTAATAATTAATAGTGAATTGTTGATAATTAGATAGTTAATAGTTGCTCGTTATTAATTATTCATTATTAACTATTAACTAACTATTTATTTCCACAAACCGGCATAAGGTTTTCCATGCCCGTCCGCTTTCCAATGATTCGCGCGCCAATGCCACGCAGGCTTCTATGGGCTTTCCGGGCTCGCGGGCTTGGATAGCGAACGAGGCGTTTATCAGGACGCATTCGGTCTGGGCACGGGTGGCGCGGTTCTGCAGGACGGAGTCGAATATCCGGGCTGCTTCTTGCGGGGTGCTTCCTCCCGATAGCTCCTCTTGCGGGGCGAGCGAGAAACCCAAGTCGGCGGGGCGGTAGATAGTTTCGTAGCGGTTGGTCATCACCTTAAACTCGTCGGTGAGGGATATTTCGTCGTACCCGTCCAGGTTGTTGACCACGGCAAACCCGATGCCCAACCGCTGGAGGGTGTTGGTGTAGAGCCGCATTTGCGCTAGGTCTGCCACGCCTAAGAGCTGGTACGGGGGCTGGCAGGGGTTGATGAGCGGTCCGAGGAGGTTGAAGAGCGTGCGTACTTGCAGGGCTTTGCGCACCCCGGCTACGTGCTTCATGGCGGGATTGAAGAGCGGGGCGTGGAGGTATGCCATGCGGCACGTTTCGATGGAACGGCGCAAGCGGGCTTCGTCGGACGTGAAGCGCACCCCGTGTTGTTCCATCACGTTGCTGGCTCCGCTCACCGATGTGGCTCCGTAGTTGCCGTGCTTGGCTACGGCATAGCCCGCTCCAGCCACCACAAAGCAGGCACAGGTGGAGATGTTGAAGGTGTTTTTCCCGTCGCCTCCCGTCCCTACGATGTCAATGGGAGCATAGTCGGAGAAGTCCACGGGAATGCGGGTCTCTAACAGGGCTTGGCGGAATCCAGCCAGTTCATCGACCTTGATTCCCCGCATCTGGAATACGGTGAGGAGGGATGCCACTTGCGTATCGTTGTATTTGCCTTGCGTGATGCCTTGCATCAGCGTGCGTGCCTCTTCGTGCGAGAGTTCTTCGTGGGCGAAAAGGCGGGTAAGTATTGCTTTCATATTGCGTGAAGTTTTATGCTTTTTGAAACGCAGATTTTCGCAGATTAACGCAGATTATTCATATTCACCACAGAGGACACAGGGGGTCACAGAGATAATAATTAAAAAATCTGCGGAAATCTGCGTTAATCTGCGTTTAATTTGATAATTGACCTTTCATCCAGTTGGCTATGATGCGTTTCCCGTCGGGGGTAAGCACCGACTCGGGGTGGAACTGGATGCCCCGGATGTCGTATTCGCGGTGGCGGAGCGCCATGACCTGTCCTTCCCGGCTTTCGGCTATCACCTGGAGGACGGGCGGGAGCGAGGCCTTGTCTACTACCCACGAGTGGTACCTGCCTACAGGAATCTCGTGCGGAAGCCCTCGGAAGAGGTAATCTTGGGTATCGACGGATACCGTGCTTTGGATGCCGTGGAAGACGGTGGAGAGGTTGACGAGCTTTCCTCCGAACACTTCGCCGATGGCTTGCTCGCCCAGGCAGATGCCTAAAATGGGCTTTCGTCCGGCATACGTGCGGATGACGTCGAGGAGCAAGCCGGCTTCTTCGGGGATGCCCGGACCGGGAGAGAGCACAATCTTGTCGTACGCTTCGAGGTCTTCCATGCGGAACTTGTCGTTTCGGAGTACGGTGACCTCGGCTCCCGATTCTTGCAATAGCTGGCTCAGGTTATAGGTGAACGAGTCGTAATTGTCTATGATAACGGTTTTCATAAGCTCTTGTTCTTAAAGTTGTTCGGCTATCAGGATGGCTTTCTTCAAGGCACCCAGTTTGTTGTTTACTTCTTGCAATTCGTTTTCTTCATCGCTCAGGGCGGTGATGCCTCCTCCCGCTTGGAACCATAGTTCGTGGTTGCGGCTTACGAAGGTGCGGATGGTAATGGCTTGGTTGAGCGTGCCGTCCAGCCCGATGAAGCCGATGCACCCTCCGTAGGCACCCCGGTTGTGCGGCTCGATTTCGCTGATGAGTTGCATGGCACGCACTTTCGGCGCACCGCTCAATGTTCCGGCGGGGAAGGTGTCGATGAAGGTGCGGATGGCATTGGTGTCTTTCCGAAGCGTTCCGCACACCCGGCTCACGAGGTGGATGACGTGGCTATAATATTGCGGCTCTTTGTAGAAAGCCACGTGCGTGCCGGTGCAGTTCCGGTTCAGGTCGTTCCGGGCGAGGTCGACCAGCATCACGTGTTCGGCGTTCTCTTTCGGGTCGGCAAGGAGGGCTTCGGTCAGCTTCCGGTCGGTCTCCTTGTCTCCGCTTCTTCGGGTAGTGCCCGCAATGGGGTCGATAGTGGCTTGTCCGCCTTCTATCTTGCAATGCGTTTCGGGCGAAGAGCCGAAGATGCGGAATCCGCCGAAGTCGAAATAGAAGAGGTAAGGCGAGGGGTTGATGCTCCGCAAGGCACGGTAGAGTTTGAAGTCATCGCCCTGGAACCGCTGGACGAACCGGCGCGAGAGGACGATTTGGAACACGTCTCCCCGCAGGCATCGGGCGATTCCTTTGCGGATGTTCGCCTTGTGCTCCTCGTCGGTCAGGGTGCTGGAGGTCTCGCCTATGGGGTGGAAACCGTACGTGGTATAGTTGCGGTCGTGGATGGCGCATTCTATCTTGGCAATGTGGCTCGGCTCTTCTCCGCCAGCCATTTCCACCAGTACCATTTCGCTCTTGAAATCGTGGAAAACGATGATGTACTTATACAGGATGTAAAGGATATCGGGCGCATCGTTCTTCGCCTCGGTGCTGTCTTTCACTTCGATAGGTTCGAAATAGCGCACGGCATTGAACGTTGTGTATCCGTAAAGCCCGCAATATCCGGCATACTCTCCCGTTACGTGGAAACGCGAAAGGAAGCGGTTCATCACTTGCTCTACGCTGCATGTATCGGTTATCTCGATTTCCTCGCGCGAATGGTCGGGATAGAGCAGGGTGGCTATCCCGTGGCTCACGCTGATGCTGGCTATCGGGTTCAGCCCGATGAACGAGCGGTTGTTCTCCGTCCCGTGATAGTCGGAACTTTCCATCAGGGCGCTTTGCGGAAACAGGTCGCGCACCTTCAGGTAAGTGCTTACCGGGGTATGGAGGTCGCCCAATAAGACTTTGTGGTGGGTATGGTAATGGTAGGTCATGTCTTTAGTTAATAGTTAAGAGTTAATAATTAATAGTTGGTTATAGTTGATAATTAATAGGTATAGGGGAATAACTATTCATTTTTAACTATTAATTATTAACTAAATACGTCTCAATATCCTTGTCTCCCCGTCCCGACACGGTGAGCACTACGATGTCTTCGGGCTTGAAGCTGAGTTTCTCCAACGCTCCCAAGGCATGTGCTGATTCGAGTGCCGGGATGATGCCTTCCAATCGGGTCAACTCGAAGGCGGCACGGATAGCTTCATCATCGTTAATGGCATATACCGTGGCACGGTGCCGGGCGGCAAGATTGGCGTGGAGCGGTCCGATGCCTGGATAGTCCAGTCCGGCGGAGACGGAATAAGGCTCTAAGATTTGCCCGTCTTCGTCTTGCATCACCAAGGTCTTCGAGCCGTGTATGATGCCCAATC
Source organism: Bacteroides sp. An322 (assembly GCF_002161765.1). GTDB lineage: Bacteria > Bacteroidota > Bacteroidia > Bacteroidales > Bacteroidaceae > Phocaeicola > Phocaeicola merdavium. The sequence goes on from NZ_NFIN01000005.1 coordinate 6,373, forward strand.
GTCCTAAATGGATAGTGGCGGCGGAATATCCCGAATGGATGCCTTTCCCTCCGGCTTCGGCAAGGACAATCTTCACACGTTCGTCATCCAAATAATGATAGACGGTGCCCGCGGCATTGCTTCCTCCTCCCACACACGCTATCAGATAATCGGGATAATCGCGCCCTTCGTGTGCTAAGAGTTGTTTCTTAATCTCTTCACTAATCACCGACTGGAGGCGTGCCACCATGTCGGGATACGGGTGAGGGCCTACGGTAGAGCCTATTATGTAGTATGTGTCTTCGGGATGGCAACACCAGTCGCGTATGGCTTCGTTGGTGGCATCCTTCAGGGTCTTGTTTCCCGATGTGACCGGACGTACTTCCGCCCCCAGCATCTTCATCTTTTCTACGTTGATGTGCTGGCGCTTGATGTCGGTTTCGCCCATGTAGACCACGCATTCCATGTTCATCAGGGCACATACCGTAGCCGTTGCTACCCCATGTTGTCCTGCTCCGGTCTCGGCGATGATGCGTTTCTTTCCCATGTGGCGTGCCAGCAAAGCTTGCCCGATAGCGTTGTTTATCTTGTGTGCGCCGGTATGGTTCAGGTCTTCGCGCTTCAGGTAAATCTTGCATCCGTATTTCTCCGAAAGCCTGCGGGCAAGGTAGAGCGGCGAGGGGCGCCCCACATAATCGCGAAGCAAGTTGGAGAATTCTTGCTTGAACTCGTCGCTATCCAATACGTTCAGATACGCTTCTTTCAGTTCGGTCACACACCGGTGGAGTATTTCGGGGATGTATGCGCCTCCGAAATCTCCATAAAATCCGTTTGAGTCTACTTGATACTTTTCCATGTTGGTTTATATTGTTAATTATTTATGATGCAAGGGATAAAAACAAAAAAGGCTGTCGTAAGAACGACAGCCTTTGAATAATGTCTAAATACTATGTTTGTGATATGAAAAAGGACAAATACACGCGGACTGGGTTAGCTTACGACTTTATGAGTAGTAAGTAACGCCACCAACGATATGTATTTGTCATCAATGAGTTCATAAGTTTTTGTTATGCTTTTGTTTTGATTCGGGAGCAAAAGTAGCGATAAAATTTGAATATGCAAACAAAATGGGATTTTTTTTGTTTTATATCTGTAGTTGTTTATTTGTATAAACAAGAAAAAACGATTATCTTCGTAGTATTGTAATAAATAAGGAGGAAATAAAAATGAGACTATTCGGTTATTCAGTAATGTGCAGCTTGTGCGCATTGATAATGGGGGTTCTGCTGGTGATGTGGCCCGAAGCTGCGATGATTTATCTGGTGATAACGGTCGGGGTATTGTTCCTTTTGCCGGGTTTGTACGGGATATTCGCCTATTTCGCTTCCCGTAGTCGTGCGGAAGACGGAAGCGGAAGGGCATTCCCTATTGTAGCGTTGGGTAGTGCCTTGTTGGGGCTATGGCTCATCGTCATGCCTGCTTTCTTTGTCGGCATCCTGATGTATGTATTGGGAGCTTTGCTCGTATTGGGCGGCATCGGCCAACTGATGAACTTCATTTCGGTACGGAAGCTCACGGGAAGCGTTCCGGCTATCTTCTATGTCATTCCGGTCTTGCTCTTGCTGGCGGGCATCCTGATTTTAGTAAACCCATTCGAAGCCGCAAAAATCCCCTTCATCGTATTAGGCGCATCTTCTATCGTCTATGGTTTGACCGACCTCTTCCGCATCATCCGTTACCGGAGGAAGAGCAATCAGGTGATAACGGATGTGGAAGTGATAGAGGAGTGAGAAGAGACTAATAGTTCAGCCCGAAAGCCCATAGGGGGATGATGTTGGCGTAACCGTTTTCGATATCGTCTTTCACGATATATCCCTCTTGTGTACTTTCGATTTGTTTTTGCCCTTTTTTGCGTCCTCCGATTTCGAATACTTTTCCGTTTATTTCGAAATCGGAGAGGCTGGAACTGGTCACTTCATTCGCTACTCTTGTCTGATTCATAAAAAAGGTTTCCCGCACGTTGCCTATTTCCGCTTGTTCCGGAGCTAACGTATAAATCAGGTTCGTGTTGTCAAGGTAAAGTTTTTCTACTTTCCCCAAGCCGCGTATGCCTTCTGTAGTGTCCCTGAGTTGGGCTATCATACCTGCTTTTTCCATATAAATCAGGTAATTCGGGATGTCATTCCGGCTGATGCCTGTAGCCTCCGCCAGCTTTTGCATGACCGGTTTGAAAGGCACGCTTTTGGCTATCACCATCAGGAGGCTTTTCAGTTTCCGTCCCAAAGAGATGTTCGCTTGTATGTGTTGCGGGATATCCGCTTCCATCGTTTGATTGATAACTTGCATCAGCTCCATTTCGTACTCTTCATCTTTGCCGAAAGGGTAATATCCATTGCGGAGATAATCCTTGAAAAGCGGCAATGGATGTTCGATAGGAAGCATGGCCTTATGCGTCACTATTTCCTCAAGGCTATATATCGGTACTTCGATTTGGTGGAACAAATGCAGGTATTCACGGAACGAAAGCCCTTGCATCGTATAAATGGGCATCCGTCGGCTCAGGTCGGCAAGTCCTTTGTATATATCAAGAATGGATGATCCGGAGATGACGATTTGCAAATCATCATAACTATCGTAAATTTGCTTCAACTCCCTCGACCAACCTTCATACTTATGGATTTCATCGATGAACAGGTGTTTCCCTCCCATTTTGACAAAACGGTCTGCCAATTCCACAAGCTTATGCTCGGCAAAGTATAAATGGTCGGTGGATACATAGAGCGTATCGGTAGGGTCAAGATGCTGCTTGATGTATTGTAGGAGCATGGTAGACTTGCCCACACCACGCGGACCGACAAGCCCGAAAGCCCGTCCGTTCCATTTGATTTGGTTATACCGGTACCGGAAGAATCCGGTAGGCGTATGCTTTAATTTCCGGTTGAAAAACTCATACAGTTGTTCCATAATATTCTATGTTTAGGGAACAAATATAGCGATTTTGCATCAAAAAAATGCAGAATCCGCTAAAAACTGCACGAAAATGATGCAAAAAGTGCCTCTCGTTTTCAAATAGAGCCTGATATACTTGACTTCGGGGCTGGGTTGTATTATCTTTGCGGATGTCTCCCTTCTACGGTTTCCGTCCCAAAACCGTATGTTTTTGGTTCGGAAACCGTACGTTCTTGGTTCGAAAACCGTACGGTTTTGGTTTGGAAACCATAGAAGTGAGATAGCAGAAAACAGATTGTTAACCATTAAAAATCACATTATCATGAGTGTACTTTACGATTTCATGCCTTTGCCTTCGAAAGAAAACGATGAAAACGCGCCGCGCCTTTATCCGAAACTGATTCCGTATCAGACCGTTTCGTTCAACGAATTAACCCAAAAGATAGCCGCCCATTCCGGGCTGACCAAAGGGAATGTCCTTGCCGTGATGGACGAGATAGAACATTGGGCAACGCAACTCCTTTCCGAAGGCCGCCGGGTGCAGATAGGCAATATCGGAACGCTTTCCGTTTCGCTGAAAGCCGATACGGAGGTGTACGACAAGAGCGAAGTGCATGCCCAGTCCATCCGTTTCGACAAGGTGAAGATGACCGTATCGAAGCAGTTCTCGAAACAATGCTATGGACGTGTGCTTCGTGCCCCATCGGAAAAGAAAGTAAAGCAAAGTTCGTCCGCCTATTCGGAAAAAGAACGCCTGGCTATGCTCCAGTCGTACTTGGAGACCCACGATTACATCACCCGCACCGAATACGGAAACCTTACCGGACTCTTGAAATACAAGGCGTGGCAAGACCTGAACAAGTGGGTGGATGCGAAACTGATTGACATAGCCGGTCGTGCCCCTCATCGGGTTTATGTGAGGCGGAAAGAAGTAAAAGAAAAGGAGGAAAAATAATGGGAGCCGTTATTGCATCTGTCATGGTGATAGTGATAGCCATTGCCAGCTTGGTGTATTTTCATTACCAAGATAAAAAGGAAGCGTAGAAAGCGAAATAAGTTTTGCGGACTGATGCGCTTGTTGAGCCTTCAATGAATAATGCCCGTACAAGGATGTGGAAGTGCTCTTGTACGGGCATTGGTGTGTTCTTTATCGGAGTTCTTAAATTGTAGCAAGAAATGCCGAAAGGCTTGCAAAATCATGGAACTCCTTTATTTCGGAACTATTGCTAAAGTTTCTTGTGCTTTTACGTCCTTTTTCAACCGCATCAAGCATTGCTTTTATGTTATCAGAAGTGTTTGTAAACGAAATGTTTTTATGCTCTTCTAATACATTATACAATTCGTCCGTGAATGAACGTGAGATAAAGCAAACTCCGTCAAAATCAAGGACAATTCTCTCGTTAATGCCATCAATTGCAGAGCGGATTATGTTCGCGTTTGCACGAGAACGGATATCCGTGCTTATTAATTCGGAAATTTTTACGTTATAATGCATATATAATACAAAAATCCCATGAAAAACATCCGCTTCCGCTACGATGTTTGTCCATGGAAACAATCTTAACTGATTAACTTGTCGCAAAGGTCACGATTTTTATTGAGAAATGCAACAATTGTTTGTTGTTTGTTGTAGTTGGATGTTGCAAAGTATTGATTGGTTTCGTGTTTGATAAGTTAAGGGCGTTTTTGACATCTTGATCGGATGAATAGTTGTTTTTTCTTGGAAAAGAAAAATTTTTTTACTAACTTGCCATAGTATTTTAATGTGTAAGTATTTAGTAGGCGTTAAAATATAATTTTCAGATGAAAGACTTTTAGTCTATTAATGTTCTGAGAATAAATAATTTTCATACCTAAGAAATAGATAGAATGGCGAATACAAAAGGATATGCTATAAGGCAAAAAATAATTGATAGATGTCTTCAAAGCGAAAGAGGTTATTCCATTCAAGAAATAATGGATAAATGCAATCTTGAACTTGAAGAAAGAGGACTTCATGTTGTAACTTCCAAGAACACAATACGTGATGATATATTGGAAATACAAAATACATATTTTATAGATATAGAAACCATTCGTATTGGTAGGAATAAACGCTATAGATATAAAGAGCGTGATTTTTCGATATATAACGCTCCTTTAACAGAAAAGGACATCGCCAATTTACAAGAAATCCTTTCTACTCTCAGTATGTTTCAAGGGAAGCAGCAATTTAAATGGATAGATGAAACTAATCTCCGTATACAATCATCCATGTCATGTCATCCGCAACAAAATTGTCATATAGTTGAATTTGATGATAATCCTTTTTTAAAGGGCATCAATTATTTGACCTATTTATTCGATGCAATTCGTTTACATCATGCATTAGAGCTAGAATATAAAAGTTTTAATGCTATGTCTGCCCAGCACTATGTTATACATCCTTATTATTTAAAGCAATATAATAATAGGTGGTTTATACTTGCGCAAACAAATGAATATAGTACACTTTCAATTTTTGCTTTGGATCGGATTTGTAGTATAAAGGAAGCTCCTGTACCGTATATTCATAATACAAAATCTAATTTCAAGCAATATTTCAAAGATATTATAGGCGTTTCAAAACCGTGGGGAGTGTCAGTTGAGGAGATACGTCTATGGGCAGACAAGGATTTACTACCATATATTAAAACAAAACCGATTCATCACTCACAAGTTATTCTCGAACAAGATGAAGAAGGAGGAACTATTCAAATTTCGGTTATTCCGAATTTTGAGTTAGAGCAAATGTTATTATCGTATGGAGAAGGTCTAAAAGTCATTTTTCCGCCGAGCTTGGAAGAAAAAATACGAGAACGGATTAGAAAATCACTAAATAATTATGATAAGTTCAAATAGACTGAACCTATGGCTTGTAACTTTGCCACCGTAAATACAAATGTTAAACTCATAAATTTGATTATCTATGACTGATTTCATTTCTCAAGACGGATTGCAAGTTCAGAATACAAAAGCTTCATCTGTACTGTTATCCGCTCAATATCAAAATGTTCGTGATGAAGTTTCTGGCAGAATTTTTCAAGAAAAGGATTTTGCCAAAGATTGGAATTCCATTTATGTACATCCTTCTGACTTGGATTATGGGACATCCAAGAAAGGCATGCGGAAGATAACTTCTCCCACGCTTATTATGGCATCGCATAGTCCTATGATGGCTTTTGTGCTTGCTGGTGAAGATGACCCTGTTTTTATATGTTCTGGATTTAAACGAACACAAACGATAGGTTATACACTCGTGTTTAAATTAAATCCTTGTGTTTTGCCTGATTATTTATTTTATATGAGCAAATATGAATCATGGGTAGGTATATCAAAAGGCATAGATGTTGACGATAAGTATAAGAAAGCTTATGGAGATTCTTTTGGGGGAATTGGTTGGATTAATGTAGGTGAGATTTTTGCTGATGGTATTACAACAGATGTCACATCAGCAGAAACTGTTTTTCGTGATGGATTATTCAAAAGTTCTTTGAATATACCTTCAATCATTGTGCAAAAACAACGAATTGCAGATGCCAAATCAATGGAGAAGATGCTTCAGGAAAAGATGGCAGAAAAGGAACGAAAGTTTCAACAAAAGGAGTGGTTGAATGAGGCTCATATTCGTAATAGTAAACATAGGCTTAGCAATGAAGTAATGCCTATCAGAATGGCTATAGAGCGTCTGCAAAACTTCTTTAAAAAACATCCTGATGGCGTAAAACTCTCAGATATAATTGGTGAAATTACAAATCAGTCAGTCAACGACTTGCTTGAAGGCTTATCTTGTTCGGTCAAGAATGTTGAGATTGAAATAGAGAATTTGACAAAAAGCGAACAGGCTGGTGAACCTGAACAAAAATTGAATGTAGCTCATTCGTTGGATGAATATCTTGATAAAATTGCGTTGAAATATTCGGTGCCTTTTAATATTGAGAAAGTTGGATTTGAGAAGGAACTCAATATTAAGATATCTCCAAAAGCATTCATGGAGTTGCTTGATAATATTGTAGGCAATGCTGTTAGGCATGGTTTTATCGGAAACAGAAATGATTACTTGTTACAAGTATCTATTGAAGTGACAGATAATAGGATGTGCGAAATTGCAATTGCTAACAATGGAGAGCCTATGTCAGAACGTGCGCGTACAACATTTTTTGAACAAGGTAGTTTTGCAGGACCAACAGGACATACCGGTATTGGTGGGTTTAGAATATATGATATCTGTGACAAAGCGGGCGGAGAAGCTATACTACCTTATAGCAAAGAAGGCTTTCCTGTTGTTATTTGTGTAAAATTTCCATTAGTTTAACTTTAAAATATTTTGACCATGATAAAAGTTTTGTGGATAGATGATGAGTGCAAGAATATGTATGGTGAACTTTCTGTTATGGGGCGTGAGTTCATAGAATACGCTTACGAACAAGAAATAGATATTACACCTATATCTACTTATAAAGAAGGGCTAATCGCTATTGAGGCACATCCATTAGAATGGTGTGCCGTTATATTAGATATACGTGAACAAAGAGCAGCAACAGGGAATGCTGTAGATGGATATCAAAACGCATACGATTGGTTGCGTGATTTTCATAATAAGCACAGTCAGGAAGAACCATACATCTTTACTTTGTCAGGTGAAAAACGTTATCATGAGGAAGATTCTCTTATTCGTAAAGAATCATATTGTAGTAAAAGAGTTTATGACAAAAGTGGCGAAGATTATAAAAAATTATTTGATGACATCCGTAAAGTCGAAGGTATCTCTGATTTGTATAAGTTACACAAGGAATATACAGACTTATTATGCATTTCAAAATCGTTGGGTGAAAATGCGGATAATAGATTACTCGAAATAATGTACTCAATACTTATAAAAAAGAATGTAACAGACCCTAAGTTGCTAAATGAAATTCGTAAATACTTGGAGGATTTTGTCATTGCTTTCTTAAAAAACAAGTCATTTTTTCCTGATAAGAAAAAAACTTTAAATGAATGTTCACAATATATAGGTGATCAAGAAGGTATTCCTGAATACATAAAACGTTCCTTTCATAGTCTGGTCAGAATTGTACAGGAAGGTTCACATGGGAAAACTACAATTGATAATGATGTCCGCTACGGGAAAGCTCCATATTTGTTACAAAGTTGTTTGTTTGAATTGTTAAATATCATATATTGGACTAAAAGCATATAGAGGAGATTGTTACATGATGACAGCTACGACCAATAGAAAATTCTTCAATGAATTGACAAAGAATCCACTGTTTTTTATGGAACAAAAATGTGAGTATTATGAAAAACAGATGAGAAATTGCATCGAAATAGAAGAACATTATTTTTATATATCAACCCAGAATGAAATTTCAGCTTTTATATCCGAAAAGAAAATAGTTGATAAAATGTTACATTTAGAATATGTTCTATTGGTCGCCGGAAATGAAGTAGAGAATAATCAAAATAATTCATTAGATTCTGTAACATTTTCATTTCATATAGCCAACCCTCAATATAATAATGATTGGATTGTTATACTTAATAGCTTAATAAATCGTTCTCAAAATTCCGAAGATAAATTCCCTTTTATATATACATTATGGTTTTTAAATCATAGTGATTGGAATATTGGCCAATTAGAATCTGCTATTAGTAAATATGATATTAAAGTCCAACTTTATATTCTTAAATGGTTGCAAAGAATTTGTCGCTGTTTGTCTTATCGAAAGCAACAACAAATTAAGGAGGTTGCTCATTATTTTAATTTTGAGTATGAAATATATATTCCAACTCAAATTACTGATGCGCTGAAATATGTAACTCCTATAATATCTGGAACGAATTGTAATTTATTTGATTTGATTGACCATATTTTAGGTGATAATAGTGAAGTATGTGATGAAGATGGGAATATTATTTATCATGAAGTCAATACAAATTCTTCAAATGATTTTATTTGCTTATATAAGTGGTTCGTTTCTGACAAACCATTAAAGGATTATCAGTTGTTAAGATCAATATACTCATTGGTCTCGGATGAAAGACAACTTAAGATAATACAAAGATATTTTCATGATGTCAGATTGGGCAATGTAAGTTTTGACGTGAAACTCTTAGAGCAGTTTAGGGATAACGATTATTTAGAGTTTATGCATTATCGTTATTGTATTAACACACCTAGTTGTAAAATAAATATAGGGAATCAACTGCTGTGTGATTGTATCTTAACTTTAATTGAAACTCAAGGTAAATCATTTCAATCTTTTAACGGGATTCTTGATTTTGCGATAAATCATTGTGATGTAACAAATCCTAAGATTAATTTGGGGCTAGATAGCTTCTTACCATGTTGCAATGGTGGAGCCGTCTATAATGAGGCTTTCGTGGGGTTTATTGATTATAGCATCATAATATCTTTGGATGACCGTAAATTTACGTCTGAAAATCTAAGAAAAACTATTATCAAACTTTTGGATTCAAAGGGTAAAAAGAAAGATTATCTTACTTGCCAATATGATAATGATGTGAGGCCATTGGATGAAGATTCCAATTGCCTGAAGTTATCACAAAAATTAGGGAAACTTGATTGTATAATTTCAGCAACATATACGGATAGATGGATTGTGTCTTTAAAAAATTCTGATTGGCTTGATTTATTTGTAAATAAATCATTTGAAAATTCAACGAATGGAGATATAGAAATTAATCTATCAGACACTTCTGTAGAAAAATTAAAAGAATCAATCTATAAAATTGCTTCTAATTATAGAACTGAGGATTTGGAAACTTATATAATTGATTCAAAGGATATGAATTCTTTCGAATGTAAACTTCTATTTGAATATTCTGTACCAAGGACAATGCGAATATATCCTCAAAAGAAAGTTTATATTGGTTCTCAATTTGATCTTTTCAAAATCAAAGAAGCGCTTCCAAAGAATTTAAATAATGAAGAATATTCAAAAGAATTTAGAAATAAAGAAGCCGCCGAAGTAACTGAACGAGTTGTATCCTCATTAAATTCTATTTTGAAAGACAGTGTTTATAATGGCGTGTATTTTGAAACTGCATATAATAAGCCTTTGCTCGGTAAGCTACGGAGATTGTATTATTATAAGAAAACTGTCAATGCTGACACTAAAGATTTTGAACTTTCATTTTTGAATAGGAAGAGCCTTAAGGGGCTTTCCTTGTTTTGCGCGCCTAAATTAGCAGAAGTCCATAATCAGGCTACTAATTTGCCTTTTTTTTGGTGTAGAGGAAATGAATGTTTCTGCAATATTCTTGATAAACAATGTTTGCAAAATAATAGTTCATGGAACCAATATACACTTTTCCATTTTGCGGAAATAATAGGCTTTCCTAAATTACACCAAGTAGAATGTGGTTATGAGCCGGATGGCATAATCTCTCTATTCATTGTTGTTGCAAATAAGGCTATGAAAAAGTTTAGTCGCCTCAAATGTCGCGTTTGTGGGCATCTGATGTATCCTGTAAAGCGTGAAAAATTTGATAGAAATAATTATTATTCTTGCATAAATCCGACGTGTTTGGAACATGGAAAAGCTGTATATCTCAATTACTGCTATAGATGTAAAAAAGGGCTCATTGATTCTCGTGATACGAAGCAATGTCCTAACGGTTGGTATATATGCCCAACATGCCTTTCATGCTGTGACGATAATCAATATGAGAGGTTAGCACAACGGTATGTACTATCTCATTTACCAATTCCAAATCGCATACAATCTAAACTAGGTAAAGGACACAATGATAAAAGTAGATATTTTTGTCCATTTTGTGGTTCAGAGTTGTATTTAAAAAATGATAGTATTCATGCTTTTTCTGCATATTGTGAATCTTGTGATAGAAATTTTAATGTATCCAATGGGTTTTAACTTATGCTTTTATAAAAGATTTATGAGCAAGAACGTTTACTATCACACTATGTCAACAGATAAACAAATTATAACCACCGATTCCGGCAAACAAGTAGAAGCAACCGCTCCGGTAATTATCTCCGCCAGCCGCTCTACGGACATACCTGCCTTTTATGCCAAATGGTTCTTCAATCGTTTGGACAAGGGGTATTGTGTATGGTATAATCCGTTCAACCGGAAGCCGATGTATGTGTCTTTCAAGCATTGTAAGGTGGTGGTGTTTTGGACGAAGAATCCGGAACCTATCTTGCCTTATTTATACAAACTGGATGAATTGGGAATACATTACTATTTTCAGGTGACGCTGAACGATTATGTGCGGGAGGGTTTCGAGCCGAATGTGCCCAGCGTAGAAAAACGGATTGAAACGTTCCGCAAATTATCGGAGCTGATTGGACATGAGCGAGTGATATGGCGGTTCGACCCTTTAATCATCACGCCTGACATAACCCCACGTATGTTGCTGAACCGGATCTGGAAGATTGGTAATCAACTGAAAGGATATACCGATAAGTTAGTGTTCAGCTTTGTGGACGTGAAGGCTTACCGGAAAGTGCAAAATAATCTGATAAAGGAGACTTCCTGTTTTACCAAAGAGAATGTGGAAACGGCAGAACTGAATGAGGTGCAACGGCAAGAAGTTGTGGAAGGACTGGTGAAGCTGCGTGAGATATGGCGGGCAGAAGGCTGGAACCTGACGCTTGCCACTTGTGCCGAGGAAATTGACTTGGAGGGTTACGGCATCGAGCATAACCGTTGCATAGACGGTGAACTGATGGAGCGGTTGTGGGGCGAAGATAAGGAATTGGTTTATTATTTGCATACAGGCAAGTTGCCCGAACCAGATTTGTTTGGCGAGATGCCTCCTATTTCCATAGAGCGGAAGAATCTGAAAGACAAAGGGCAACGGAAAGTGTGCGGTTGTATGGTGAGCAAGGATATAGGGATGTACGATACGTGCAGGCATTTTTGCGTATATTGTTATGCCAACACAAGCAAAGAATGCGTCTTGCGGAACAAGGCGCGCCATTCGGATGAAAGTGAAAGCTTGATTGAGTGAATATAAGGATGCGAAATTTCACCACAGAGGACACGGAGGTACACTGAGCTTTAATTATTTCCTCTGTGGTACTCTGTGTTCTCTGTGGTGAAAAATCGTCATTCCATATTCCGGTATTGCTTGGGCGACATGCCGGTGTAGCGCTTGAAGTATTTCCCGAAGAAAGAAATGTCGGGGAAGTTCAGCGAGTAGGCTATCTCTTGGATAGTTAGTTCGGTGGACTTCAGCTTGGCTTGCGCGTCTTTGATGACGAATGCCGATATGATGTCGGTCAGGGTTCTTCCTGTAGTTTTCTTGACGGTAGTGCTCAGGTGTTGGGGAGAGAGGTGCATTTTATCGGCATAAAAAGAGATGTTCCGCTCGGTCTTGTAGTTTTCTACCACGATACGTATCAGTTCTTTTACGATTTCCTGGCTTCGGGTATAGGGTTGTCCTTCTTTTTTTACCGGTTCTTGCTTATTAATATTCCCCAATTCAATAATCAACCCAGTCAGGATAAGCGGGAGTTGTTCTTCTCTTACCAATGTATTGTTTTGGTGTTTTGCCTTTATCAGCATTTTGAAATAGTCGCGGAATACTTCAGCTGTTTTCGGTTCGAGTTCTATAACCGGTTCTTCCAAGATAGAAGGAGCATACTGGATAGTATTCGAAAACAGGAACGGATGTTGGATAAGCGTAGAAGAAAATCCGACAAAGGCGAACCGGCAATCGGGAGTGTTCTCTGCTATTTGCACGAACTGGTCGGGATAGACAATGGCTATGGAATTTTTCTTCAGCTTGTATTTATTTATATGTATTGTGATGTCGCATTGCCCTCTGATGCAAAGCAGGAACAAGCATCCGGGTATTTGGGCAGGGATGGCGAAAAGCTTTTTAATGTTGCCTATTACGTCAATCCCTGCAATGAAATTCGTATCAGAAGGAATAGAAGTTAATGAGTATATTTGTTTCATTGTTGCTCTTTTCAACTTTAAGGGAACTTGGCAAAATCAGATATTTATTGGGCTTTCAAATTCTTTACCAGCCACTCTGATGCCATGGATGCAGCGTACGGAAGGTTAGTGCCAAAACCGTGGTTTTCTCCCGGTATCAGAATGATTTCGCTATTTTTCATTACTTGATGGAACCTTTCTCCGTATGTGTAAGGCACTACACGGTCATCCATGCCATGTATGATAAGTGCAGGACCTTCGTATTTTTGTGCTGTTTCGTATATGGGAAGTGTAATGGCGGTTTGAATAAAATTCCTGCCCAATTTATGTCCTGATGGCATTGTGACATATTCAGGTGCATGCCACGGGTCATACATCGCTCCCATTGTATTTCCTCGTAAGGCATCATCACGTAATACAGCTGCAGGTGCCATAAGCACGACACTTTGGATTTCATTGCCCAATTGTCCGGCGGTCATTGCTGATACGACGCCACCTTGTGAATGCCCTAATAGGGATATGCTGGATGTTTGCGGCAAGCTATGTGCAAAAGCGATTATCGACAAGGCATCTTCTATTTCGTTAGGGACGGTCATATTGACAAAATCGCCTTCGCTTTGTCCGTGGGCGTTAAAGTCGAAACGTAATGCGCCTATGCCTGCATTTACCAGATTATCGGCTATGGCGCGCAATAACGGTTCGTTTTGGTTTCCGGTGAAACCATGGCAGATGATTACAACGGGGCATTTTTCTCCCTTTTTCAAATCAGGCAATTGCAGATGTGCGGCAAGGCGTCCTATTGCCCCTTTGATGTAGAATGTAGAATCGGTCTGTGCCTTTGCGGTGATAGCGCAAAAAAGGAGGGCTATCACACTAAAAAGTTTTATTTGTTTTTTCATATATATGTATTATATAGTTATCTTCGCTTCTTACCTCTGAAGAAATGCCTGACTCTTCTCAGGATTTTCACTCCGGTCATTACTCCGTCGTATGCGGCGATGCCCATATTGATATGTTGCATCATCCCTTCGAATTTGTTTTTGCTTTCTTGTGGTGCAAAAAGCTGGTGCGCCAAGTGTTGCATACGCTCCTTGGATTGCAAGACTTCTTGCTTTTTATTCAGGCGTTGTTGCCTGATTGTATCTAATGTATAATAAGGTTGTTGTGTATTCATTGTTGAGGTTTGTTAGAGTCGTCAAGGAATAAACGTGCAAGGAAATTGACCATTGGCTGGAATATCAAAGAGACGCGGAAATGGTAAACCAGCCATGCGATAAGAATCAGGATAGCACCCACAATGGCAAATCCTGCTACCATTCCTACTTCTGTGGCAAGGACATAAACCAGCATGAAAGAGAAATAGAACAGAGCCATGACTCCCAATGCTACCAAGATGAATATCAAGGTAAGCGTAGAGAGCAGGACGGTTAGTTTCTCAATGGTTTCCAGCTTGAGGTATTCCCCTTGCAATTCAATGTATTTCCTGAATTCCTTGAACAGGTCTTGCAGGTTATCAATGCTTTTATCGTTAGCGAACATAGTTTTTCGGTTTAAAAAAAGAGGGTGTGTTCGGATTTTGTCTGACACACCCTCCTACGGTTTTTGTGCAATCAGTCTGCATCTTTTACTTCCGATGCGATTTGGTCTGCCAAATCATCCATTTCTTCACGGCTCAGGCGGATGCCTTTCTTACGCAAAACTTCAGCGATTTTGCTACGTGTGTCCGTACCCTTTTCCGGTGCAAATAAAATTCCGGCTACTGCTCCCAGTGCAATTCCGCCCAAGAATGCAGCTACAACATTTAATGCTTTCATATTAAATATAGGTTTTAAGTTATACAACCACAAATCTAAGAATTTTTTGAGAATAATGCTCGTTTTTTCAGAAGAATCTTAGACAAAAATCGGAAAAGCTTTAATATTAACAGATTTTAATAGAAAGAGTAGGGAGATATTGCTACTTTTGCAAGCAAATAAATCTGCATATATTAAAAACATTAATTAATAAATTCGAGAGAAATGAAGAAAATTGTTGTATTGGGAATGGGATTGTGCGTAGCTTTGGCATTCTCTTCCTGTAAGTCAAGCGAAAGTGCTTATAAAAAAGCATACGAAAAAGCGAAGCAACAAGAACTGGCAGAAGCGGCCACAAATGAAACACCGGCTGAGACAACAGTTACTCCTGTAGCTCCGGTTGCTCCTGTAACAACTACTCCGGCACCTGTCCAGACTGCTCCGGTACGTGAAGAAAAGGTAGAATTGGTATCAGGTAACGGGCTGAAAGCATATAGCGTGGTATGCGGAAGCTTTGGAGTGAAGGCAAATGCCGACGGATTGAAAAACCAAATGGATGCTGAAGGCTACGATGCAAAAGTGGTTTACAATGCCGAGAAGAACATGTATCGTGTCATTGTAGAATCGTATGACACTCATACAGAGGCATCTGCCGCACGCGATGCATTCAAGGCGAAATATCCCGACCGGAAGGATTTCCAAGGCGCATGGTTGCTTTACGCAAAATAAAAAAAGAGTTGTAAATAAGCAGGAAATATTATTCAATATCACAGATTTAAAGCGATAGCCTCCGGGTTATCGCTTTTTTTTGTAATTTTGCACGCGGAAATAAAAAGCAGACAATACATGATGAAAATAAAAGGAATACTTGGAATGCTTTGGATGCTCTTCCCGCTTTTCGCGTTTGCGCAAGAGAAAGTCGTTCCTATTAAATATGGAGATATGGACCAATGGATTACGCGGAAAATCCATGAGTCGGGCATTATCGGAGGAGATACCAAGCAGCTTTACGAAGTGGGACCTACGAAAGTCTTGGAAGGGAATGAGCCATACGTCAATCAGGGAGGTTCGCCTTGGGGGACTTCGAATGTGATGGCAAAGGTAATGGGAATTGTGAAGACCAATACCAGCGTCTATCCCGAACGCCGTGGAAACGGGTATTGCGCCAAACTGGAAACCCATATCGAAAGCGTGAAAGTCTTGGGGCTGGTCAATATCACCGTGCTTGCTTCAGGTTCCATGTTCTTGGGAGACATGAAAGAACCGATAACCGGAACCAAAGAAGGCGAGAAGAACTTGAACATCGGAGTGCCTTTCACATCCCGTCCCAAAGCCGTCCGGTATGATTATAAGGTAAAGATGTCGGGCGAACCACACCGCATCCGCCAGACGGGATTTAGCCGGAAGAGTACCGTAGAGGGGCAAGATTGCGCCATTATGACCTGCCTTCTCCAGAAGCGTACCGAAGATAAGGACGGGAATATCATAGCCAAGCGGGTCGGTACAGCGGTGGTGCGTTATGACAAAAATTCGGACTGGCATAATGGAGCAACGTATGAAATCCATTACGGAGACATTTCGCATACCGCTTATTACGATGCGGAACTGATGAGGCTGGGCGTTGGGAACTATCACGCGCGCAATAGCGAGGGAGAAAGCCAGTTGATTCAAGAAAACGGTTGGGCAGGACCCGATGAAAAGCCTACACATCTGATTATCCAGTTCACTTCCAGCTTGGGCGGGGCGTATGTAGGCTCGCCGGGCAATACGATTTGGGTGGACAATGTATGCTTAGTATATGAATAAGGCAAATCATATATTTGGATGGCTCGATGCAGATAGTTGCGTCGGGCCATTCAAGTATATGCTGGAATTGAACGCAGAGACGCAAAGTCGCAAAGTTTTTATTTTTTAGAGATGGCAAAGTGCACAGAGAGAGCCTTGGCTCCGTATTCTTTGCTTTCTCTAAAATTGATTCTTTGCGCTTTTGCGCCTCTGCGTTTCATAATAATCCGCACATTCGGTATCTTTTTAAGTTTTATATAGAGAACTATACAGAATAAATTCGTATTTTTGCGCCGATTATGAGCAGAATATTGGCAATAGATTACGGAAAGAAGCGCACGGGCATCGCGGTGACCGACCCGATGCAGATTATCGCGAACGGGCTTACCACCGTCCCGACGTCCCAATTGATGGACTTTGTGCTGGACTATGTCCGGCGCGAAGCGGTAGAGCGTATCATTATCGGACATCCCAAACAGATGAATAACGAGGATTCGGAGAACATGAAACGCATCGTCCCGTTTATGAACCAGTTGAAGAAAAAGCTTCCCGATATGCCGGTTGAGTTGTATGACGAGCGTTTCACTTCGGTCTTGGCGCATCAGGCGATGCTTGCCGGAGGGCTGAAGAAAAAGGACAGGCAAAACAAAGCTTTGGTAGACGAAATCAGCGCCACGATTATTCTGCAATCGTATTTGGAATCGAAAAAATATAAATAAAGGAATATACATTATGATTTTACCGATTTACGTATACGGACAACCGGTGCTCCGTGAGGAAGCGAAAGATATTACGCCGGATTATCCGAACTTGAAAGAATTGATTCAGAACATGTTTGAGACCATGGACCGTGCCGATGGGGTGGGGCTTGCGGCTCCTCAGATAGGCTTGCCTATCCGGGTGGTGGTGATTAATCTGGATGTATTGTCGGACGATTTTCCTGAATTCAAGGATTTCCGCCGTGCTTATATCAACCCGCATATCCTTGAAACGGCTGGCGAATTGGTTTCGATGGACGAAGGTTGCTTGAGCCTTCCAGGCATTCATGAGAGCGTGAAGCGTCCCGATAAAGTACATGTGACTTACCTCGACGAGGAAATGAATCCGCACGATGAGTGGGTAGAGGGCTATTTGGCACGTGTCATGCAACACGAGTTCGACCATTTGGAAGGGACGATGTTTATCGACCATCTCTCCGCCCTCCGCAAGCAGATGATTAAAGGCAAGCTCAATGCCATGCTGAAAGGCAAGGCTCGGTGCTCTTACAAGGTGAAAACTATCAAATGATCCGAAAGTTTCTATACATATTATATATAGGAGTGTTTTTCCCGATGATAGCCGGTGCTCAAATCAATACAGACCGGGTGATGACCATCGGGAAAAACGCGCTTTATTTTGAGGACTATGTCCTTTCCATCCAATATTTCAATCAGGTTATCAATGCCAAGCCTTACTTAGCGGAGCCTTATTTCTATCGGGGATTGGCGAAACTCAACTTGGACGACTTCCAGGGTGCCGAAGCCGATTGTACGGAGTCGATTGAGCGCAATCCGTATGTGCCCAACACGTATCAGGTGAGAGGCATCGCGCGTATCCAGCAAGAAAATTACAAAGGCGCGATACAGGATTACGAGAAAGCCTTGACATTCGACCCGGAGAATACCAGCCTATGGCATAATTTGGCTTTGTCGCGGATGCGTGATGAGGATTATGCGGAGGCGAAAGCCGATTTGGACACTTTGATACGGATTGCGCCCCGCTATATCGATGCGTATCTGATGCGTACCGAGGTTTCCCTCAAGCAAAAAGATACGATTCAAGCCATGTCTGATGCCGATCGGGCTATTGAAATGGATCGCTATAATGCCGATACGTGGGCTTCACGGGGAATGATTTTCCTCCAGCGGAGCAAGTATGCCGATGCCGAAAGCGACTTGACCGAAGCCATACGCCTTTCGGTGCGCAATGCGGGTCTGTATATCAACCGTGCGTTGGCTCGCTATTATCAGAACAATTTGCGCGGGGCTATGAGCGATTACGATTTGGCTCTCGATATTGATAAGAGTAATTTCATCGGGCATTACAACCGGGGCCTGCTCCGTGCCCAAGTGGGAGACGATAACCGGGCAATTGAAGATTTCGACTTTGTGCTTCAGATAGAGCCGGATAACCTCATGGCGGTCTTCAATCGGGGATTGCTCCGTGATAAGACCGGCGATTATGCAGGGGCTATCAGCGATTATACTTCGGTATTGGAAGAATATCCCAATTTCTTGGCTGGGTATCAATACCGGGCAGAAGCGCGTAAGAAGGTGGGCGACCTGAAAGGGGCAAGCCAAGACGAGATGGTCGTATTGCAAGCTCAGTTAGATATGCAGAACGGAAAGACTTCGCGCCAGACCGCATCGGCGGACAAGACCCGTAAGAAATCGGACAAAAACATGAACAACTATCGGAAAATCGTAGTTGCGGACAATGAGGAAGAACAATCCAAGTATAAAACCGATTATCGTGGACGGGTGCAGGACCGCAATATCACCATTCTTCCCCAGCCGATGTTTGTGCTGAGCTATTACGAGCGTCCGGAAGAGGTGAAGCGTCAAATCAATTATTCCAAATATATTGATGATTTGAATAACCGGCATGTCTTGCCTCATGCGTTGCTGATAACCAATAATGAAGCGTCGCTTACGGAAGAGCAGGTGAAGCAACATTTCGCATCAATTGATGCCGAAACCGAGAAGATTGTAAAGGAACCGGAAAATGCTTTGCATTATTTTGCCCGTGCGCTTGATTTCTACTTGGTGCAGGATTTCGATAATGCGTTGGAAGATTTGGATAGGACCATTGCAAAAGACCAATCGTTCTTCCCGGCTTATTTCATGCGGGCAATGATTCATTATAAGCAATTGGAATACCGCAAGCGGAATACCAGTTATGAGATAGAGCAATCCGAAGACAAGAAGTTGCAGGTTCGTGCCTTGGATTATGCGATAGTCCGTGACGATTTGGATAAAGTAATCCAGTTGGCTCCCGATTTCGTGTATGCGTATTATAATAGAGGTAATATCTATGCCGTAATGAAGGATTACCGGGCGGCATTGGTGGATTATAACAAAGCCATCGAGCTTGACCCGCGCTTCTCGGATGCGTATTTCAATCGTGGGCTTACCCATGTGTTCTTGGGTAATAATAATGAAGGCGTGCAGGATTTGAGCAAGGCGGGCGAGTTGGGAATCTTCTCGGCATATAGCGTGCTGAAGCGTTTCACTACGGTGAAGGAAGAGTGATTTTTTTATTGAACACAGAGGCACGGAGACACAGAGCTATTTTTTTGTCACGCTCTTGTCAAATAAGTGCTTTCTCTGTGCCTCTGTGTCTCTGTGTTCGATAAATTAATCAGGCACATACACGGATAATTAAAAAGTTTTGTTTATTTTTGCGACTCAATAAAAAGACTAACATAAAAGACTATGATTAAGATAACTTTTCCTGATGGCTCCGTTCGCGAGTATAACGAAGGAGTTACTGGTCTGCAGATAGCAGAAAGTATCAGTTCTCGTCTGGCACAAGACGTGTTGGCTTGTGGCGTGAATGGCGAAACGATTGATTTGACGAGACCCATAAACGAAGATGCGAGTGTGGTTCTCTATAAATGGGATGATGAACAAGGCAAACATGCTTTCTGGCATACTAGTGCACACTTGTTGGCTGAAGCCTTGCAGGAACTTTATCCGGGAATCCAGTTTGGTATCGGTCCCGCTATCGAGAACGGTTTCTATTATGACGTAGATCCGGGAGACGATGTAGTGATTAAGGAAAGCGACCTGCCTGCTATCGAACAGAAGATGGTTGAGCTGGCTGCCCGTAAGGAAGCGTTGGTTCGTGAAAGCATTTCAAAGGAAGACGCATTGAAGAAGTTTGGCGAAAGAGGCGAAACGTACAAGTGCGAATTGATTTCGGAATTGGAAGACGGACATATCACCACCTATACACAAGGTGCGTTTACCGATTTGTGCCGTGGTCCGCACTTGCCTTCTACCGCTCCTATCAAGGCTATCAAGCTGTTGTCGGTTGCAGGTGCTTATTGGAGAGGACAGGAAGACCGCAAGCAGATGACCCGTATCTACGGTATTACTTTCCCGAAGAAAAAAATGTTGGATGAATACTTGGTGATGCTGGAAGAAGCCAAGAAACGCGACCACCGTAAGATTGGTAAGGAAATGGACTTGTTCATGTTCTCGGACATGGTAGGAAAGGGACTTCCGATGTGGTTGCCCAAAGGTACTGCGTTGCGTATCCGTCTGCAAGATTTCTTGCGCCGCATTCAGGCACGTTACGATTATCAGGAAGTTATGTGTCCGCCTATCGGCAATAAATTGTTGTATGTGACTTCGGGTCACTATGCTAAATACGGCAAGGATTCGTTCCAGCCTATCCATACACCGGAAGAAGGGGAAGAATACTTCCTGAAACCGATGAACTGCCCTCACCACTGTATGATTTATCGTAACAGCCCGCGTTCATATCGCGACCTGCCTTTGCGTATAGCCGAATTCGGTACAGTTTGTCGTTACGAGCAGAGCGGTGAATTGCACGGGTTGACTCGTGTACGTAGCTTTACGCAGGATGATGCGCACATCTTCTGCCGTCCCGACCAAGTGAAGGATGAGTTCTTGCGGGTAATGGATATTATCTCAATTGTATTCAAGTCGATGAATTTCGAGAACTTCGAGGCGCAGATTTCTTTACGTGACAAAGTGAACCGTGAGAAATACATCGGTAGCGATGAAAACTGGGAAAAGGCAGAACAGGCTATCGTAGAGGCTTGCCAAGAAAAAGGATTGAAAGCCAAAGTAGAATATGGCGAAGCTGCTTTCTACGGCCCGAAACTCGACTTTATGGTAAAAGACGCTATCGGTCGCCGTTGGCAGTTGGGTACCATTCAGGTAGACTATAACTTGCCCGAACGCTTCCAGTTGGAATACATGGGTGCTGATAACCAGAAACATCGTCCGGTTATGATTCACCGTGCGCCGTTCGGTTCTATGGAACGCTTTGTAGCGGTATTGATAGAGCATACGGCAGGTAAGTTCCCGTTGTGGCTGACTCCCGACCAGGTAGCGGTTCTCCCGATTTCAGAGAAATTCAACGATTATGCCAACCAGGTTCGTCTGGAATTGAAGAAATACGATATCCGTGCCTTGGTGGATGAACGTAACGAGAAAATCGGACGCAAGATTCGTGATACTGAATTGAAACACATCCCTTACATGTTGATTGTGGGCGAAAAAGAAGCCGCAAACGGCGAAGTTTCTGTCCGCAAGCAAGGTGAAGGCGATAAAGGAACGGTAAAAATCGAAGAATTTGCAAAAAATATTGCAGAAGAAGTTCATAATATGATAAATAAGTGGTAACTTTGCCACCGTTTTGCAAAGTGCTCTTTGGGCTCGTATGCAAATGAATAACAATAATAACTATATATAATTTAAAAGCAAACAAAGGAATACAAGTATTTGAATGAAAAATGACAATTTAAAAGGGCAACATCGAATCAACGAACAGATTCGTGCCAAAGAAGTCCGTATTGTAGGAGATGATATTGAATCGGCAGTCTATCCGATAGCACAAGCCTTGAAAATGGCAGAAGAACATGATGCTGATTTAGTAGAAATTTCACCCAATGCTGTTCCTCCCGTTTGTAGAATTATTGATTATTCTAAGTTTCTTTACCAGTTGAAGAAACGTGCCAAGGAACAGAAAGCAAAGCAAGTGAAAGTCAATGTAAAGGAAATTCGGTTCGGACCTCAGACCGATGACCACGATTATAATTTCAAGCTGAAACATGCCATTGGCTTTTTACAAGGGGGCGATAAGGTAAAGGCATACGTGTTCTTTAAAGGACGTTCCATTTTGTTTAAAGAACAAGGCGAAGTGTTGTTGCTTCGTTTTGCCAATGATTTGGAGGAATATGCGAAAGTGGAACAAATGCCCTTGCTGGAAGGTAAGCGCATGACGATTGCATTGGCTCCTAAGAAAGCGGGAAGCCCGAAGAAAGCCGTTCCGAAGCCTGAAGCTCCTAAACAAGCTGAAGCATCGAAAGAAAGCGAAGCTGAAAATGAATGAGAAAGTGCGTAACGTGCCGGTATAGTACGTTGCCACAGTTAATAATAATCAATTAAAAATTAAACAAGATGCCAAAAGTAAAGACTAACTCCGGTTCTAAAAAAAGATTCGCTCTTACCGGAACGGGTAAAATTAAGAGAAAGCACGCTTTTCACAGTCACATTTTGACTAAGAAGACGAAAAAGCAAAAAAGAAACCTTTGCCATGCAGGTTTGGTAGATAAAGCAAACTTAGCTTCGGTTAAAGAACTTCTTTGCATGCGTTAATCTTTATAATTGAAAAGCGTAAACGTATTATTAAAATTATTAACCGAATGCATTAGCTTTAAGTCCGAGTGGAAAATATCGGCGCTAACATTCAAAAAAGAATTAAAAAACTATGCCAAGATCAGTAAATCACGTTGCTTCAAGAGCAAGAAGAAAGAAAATTTTAAAGTTAACTAGAGGTTACTTTGGTGCAAGAAAGAATGTTTGGACCGTTGCCAAGAATACGTGGGAGAAAGGTTTAACATACGCATACCGTGACCGTAAGAATAAAAAACGCAACTTCCGTGCATTGTGGATTCAGCGTATCAATGCTGCCGCTCGTTTGGAAGGCATGTCTTACTCTCAATTGATGGGTGCATTGCACAAAGCAGGTATCGAAATCAACCGTAAGGTATTGGCTGACTTAGCCGTTAATCATCCCGAAGCATTCAAGGCTGTGGTTGATAAAGTGAAAGTCGCTTAATGCAATAAGAAATTAAGTCATAAAAAGGCAGCTCTTGCGAAAGGGCTGCCTTTTTTGTATATTAAATGCAGAGAAGCAAAAGCATAGTGCTTTATCAGACGGGCAGAATATCCGTCTGAAAAAACGAATAAATATAGCCGGTATTTGTATGCAATATAGTTGCTACACTTGTACGATTACTAATCGTACAGGCGAACGATTACTAATCGTATCGCGATACGATTAGTAATCGTCATTCCGATGCAGTTATTCTTTAATTCGAAAATAGAGAATTGAAAGCTGGGAATTTCTTGTCAAGGCGGATTATAAAACCAGCATGATAAGTGGGGGTAATTTCTCCATGTCTTTTACCTTCTCTAAAATTGTTGCTCTGCGCTTTTGTGTCTCTGCCTTTAAATAACACGGCTCTTTTATTTAACCGTACATGATTAAATGATAAATAAAGTACGGAAATATTTTGCAGACTCAGATAAAAGCATTATATTTGTCATACAAAAATGGAGCCGTACTTGCAGAATCGGGAAACTCATCAAATTATATGAAATACCGAGACTTCGCTTCATCCTCCAATGGCGGGCCACGCCTTCGGGTAGCATTTATGCCGGTGGATTACAAAGGAGGTGGGCACTCAAATCCTGTCTATCGGAGTTTCGTCACGCCTCGGGTACGGCTCTTCCTTTTTCTGTTCTTTTTCAGACCGACTATTCATTATTAATTATTCACTATTAACTATTTATCATGTTGTTGTATTTTTCCGGAACAGGCAATTCCCGTTGGGTAGCAGATTCTTTGGCTAAGTTGTTGAATGAGCGTGTTTATGCTTTATTGGATGTGGCTGCTCGTCCGTCCTTATTCGATTTGAAGGCAGGTGAGGCTTTGGGATTTGTTTTTCCCGTGTATGCGTGGGGACCTCCTGTATTGGTGATAGATATTCTTGCTAAGTTGCAAGTCGAGGAAAAGCCGGCATACGTATATTTTGTATGTACATGCGGAGATGATACAGGGAAGACTGCCGCTATTTTTTCGCGTGCCGTGCAGGAGAAAGGGTGGACATGCCGGGCAGGCTTTTCGGTGATTATGCCCGAAACCTATGTGTGCTTGCCCGGATTTGATGTAGACCCCAAGGATAAGGAGCAGAAGAAACTTCGTGAGGCTGTAGGAAGAATCGAAGAGATAGCCCGTTGCGTGGCAGGGCGTGCAGAAAAAGAAGATTGCAACGAAGGCGGGTTCCCATGGGTGAAGTCTTACCTTATCCGCCCGTTGTTTAATCGTTTCATGACCTCAGCCAAAGGTTTTCATGCGACCGATGCCTGCATTTCGTGCGGGAAATGTGTCACAGCTTGTCCGTTGCAGAATATCCGGTTAGAGAAAGGACGTCCGTTGTGGGGAAAGGATTGTGCGATGTGTCTTTCTTGTTACCACCATTGTCCCAAACACGCTATCGAATACGGTAGCATGACTAAACGGAAGGGACAGTTTACATTGGAAAAGTCAGTGTAAACGTACTGCCTTTGTCGGGTTCTGAGGTGACGGTTATTTGCCCGCTGTGTAATACGGTGATTTGTTTGCATAATGCCAGTCCGATGCCTGAACCTTCCGGTTTGGTGGTGAAGAAGGGCAGGAAAATCCGTTCGGTCACTTCGGGAAGCATGCCTTCTCCATTGTCTGTAATGGTAAATTTCCATTGTTTGTCAGCTATGTGGGCATATACGCTGATGAGAGCCGACGGATTGTCTTGGCAGGCTTCTTGCGCGTTTTTTATTAAGTTGATGAATACTTGTTCCATTTGTCCTCTGTCGGCTTTCCAAGGTAAGGGTGTATTGGGACAGTTGAAGGTGATGCGTGGGTCGGCGAATAATTGTTTCAGGTCTTTGAAGAAGTCTTTCACTTGGATATCCGTTTTTATAGGCGGAGCAATGCGGGTCAGTTTCCGGTAGTTTTCTACAAATTCCAGCAGGCTCTTGCTTCTGCGCCGGATGATTTGCAGTCCTTGCTTCATTTGTTTAGAAGCATAGGTGTCTGTGTCGGATTCGCTTCGTTCGCTTAATGTTTCGGCTAATGAGATGATGGGGGTAATGGAATTCATAATCTCATGGGTCAGTACACGGATGAGTTTTCGCCAGGCTTCCATTTCGGTATGTTCCACTACTGTGTGGATGTTCTTCAGGCTGACCAGCCAGTATGTCTTTCCTTTTATTTGGATTTGGGTGGCGGATAGGGCAAGTTCGGTTGGAGCAGGCGAATGCAGCAGTTGTGCGACAGCTTGTTTGTTTTTCAGTGCTGAAAGAATTTCTTCAGGCAGCCTGTTGCGGTTGTCCAACATCTGTAGTGCCGCTTTGTTCATCCAGTCGATTTGTCCGTTGGGATAGCAGACGATAACGGCTGTGTCTACTTGGTTCAGCAGGTTTTCATAATATTGGTGCTTGGCTTCTTCTTCGTCTAAGTGGCTGTGGATATTTCTTAAAGCAGCCGACATATCAGCGGCTAATTGTTGCATGTTGCGGTCTTTGAATGGGGCATGAGCCAATTGCGAAAGGTCGTTATTCTTCATACATTCCACGATTCGCTGCATCATGGCGGTTTGCCGGCTCTGTATGCGGTAGAGGCTGATACAGATACCGATGATGATTGTTCCACATGCTGTGGCGCAAAACCATAGATTTTGTGTGACGGCGAATGCGCCCCCTACGGCGAGCATTACGATTCCGGCTACGTGTATGATGAGTGAAAATGCGTAGTTTCTCATGGTTTATAAATCTAATTTTTCCATTTTCCGATATAAGGCGAAGCGGGTGATGCCCAACAGTTCTGCCGCTCGGCTGATGTTTCCGTTGCTTGTTCGCAAGGCTTGTTCGATAGCTTTGCGTTCTAACTTCTCTAAATTCAGTTCTTGCGTTTCTTCCTCTTCACTTCCTGCCGTAGCGGTAGGAAACAAGAAATCGTTGGGGCGAAGGAGGTTGCTGTCGCTCAGAATCACGGCGCGTTCCAACGTGTGTTGCAATTCGCGCACGTTGCCGGGCCAGTTGTATTTCAGCAGTTTGTTTTTCGCTTCCCGTGTCAGCCCTTTGGCTTCTTTGCGGTATTTACGGTTGTATTTGGCAAGGAAGTGCTCCGCCAATAGCAGGATGTCTTCGCCTCTTTCTCTGAGTGGGGGGATGCGCAGTTCGATGGTATTGATACGGTAAAGCAGGTCTTGGCGGAAATTGCCTTCCGCCACCCGTTTGTGCAGGTCGGCATTGGTGGCGCAAATCAGCCGTACGTCGATAGGGGTAGGATTTACCGCTCCTAACCGGACGATTTGCCGTTTCTCGATAGCGGTCAACAGTTTGGCTTGCATGGGCAGGGTGAGATTGCCTATCTCGTCCAGGAAGAGGGTGCCGCCCGATGCGATTTCCATGCGTCCGGGTTTCGATTTGCGTGCATCGGTAAAGGCTCCTTTTTCGTAGCCGAACAGTTCGCTTTCGAAGAGTTGTTCGGGGATGCTTCCCAAGTCGATAGTGACGAGAGGAGCTTCTTGGCGCGGTGAGAAATGTTTCAGCATCCGTGCCACGAGGTCTTTTCCTGTACCGTTTTCGCCTAATACCAAGATGTTGGCATCGGTGTCCGAGAGTTTGAAAATGGTTTCTTTCACCTTTTGCATGGCAGGAGAGGAGCCGATAAGTTCGGGCAGTTGCTCGTCGGCTTTTAAGGCGAGCATTTGGGTTTGCAGTTTTCCTACTTCCTTGCGCGAGCGGCTTAGTTTCAGTGCCGATGAGAGGGTGGCGAGCAGTTTTTCTTTCTCCCAAGGTTTCGAAACGAAATCGGTCGCTCCTTCCTTAATGGCTTTCACCGCTTTGTCGGTATCGGCGTAGGCGGTCATGAAGACGACTACCGCTTGCGGGTCGGTTTGCAGAATCCGGCTCAGGCAGTCGAAGCCTTCTTGTCCGCTGATGGCATCGCGCCGGAAGTTCATGTCGAGCAGGATGACATCGGGGTGGAAAGTCGTCATGAAATGTTCGATGCGCGACGGTTGGGTAGTTACTTTTATCTTTTCCATATAAGGCTCTAACAGCAGGTTGAGCGCGAAGAGCACGTCTTCGTTATCGTCTATAATCAGTATTTTTCCTTTTTCTTCCATACGTGTTTGTTGTCTTGCGGACAAAGATACGCATTTTTAGCGTGTGCTGTATGTGCGTTTTTGCACGATTTTTGTGTGATTTCGCACAGGCATGGAGCGCGGCTTGATTGGTTAATTGGTTAGGAAACAGGTGATTGTTTGTGTGGCACGGAATTTGATTCATCAAGGGTGTAATAAATGTATTTTATGAGAAAATTTTGTTTGTTGATGGTTATTGTTGCTGCCTTTGGGGCTGCTCATGCCGAAAAGCTGACGTTGGACGAAGCCATCGGAATGGCACAGGTGCATTCGCCCGAAGCTCAGGCGGCTGCCCATACCTATCGGGCAGCGTATTGGAGTTACCGTTCTTTTCGGGCGAACTATTTGCCGGAAGTGAACTTGGTTTCTTCTCCTTACCTGAACAGGCAAATCAACCGGGTGACGCAGCCCGACGGAACGGAACAGTTCTTGCGCCAGAACCAGTTGATTACCGATTTGGGAATACAGGTCAGTCAAAACGTGTGGTTTACGGGAGGTAATCTGTTCGTGCAGACTTCTTCGCAGCGGATGGACGAGTTGGAAAATCACATCGCTTCGTATAACACCAATCCAGTGACCATCGGCTACCAGCAATCGCTTTTCGGCTATAATTCCTTGAAGTGGGACCGCCGCATCGAGCCGGTGCGTTTCCGGGAAGCGAAGAAATCGTATGCCGAGACGTTAGAACTTATTGCTTCGAAGACGTGCGAGCTGTTTTTTGAATTGGCTACCGCACAGGCGAACCTGGATATCGCGCAATCGAATTATGCATCGGCGGACACCCTTTACCGCTATGCCCGCGGACGGTATAATATAGGTAGCATTACCGAAAACGAAATGTTGCAGTTGGAAGTGAACAAGCTGAACGAGGAAACCAACATGATGAAGGCGCGGATAGAAGTGGAGGATGCCATGCTGACTTTCCGTTCGTTTTTGGGCATCCGTGAAGAAACGGAAGTAGAGGTCATTACGGGCGGTCAGGTTCCCCGTTTCGAGGTGCCGTTAGGACGCGCGCTGGAAGAGGCATACCTGCATAGCCCCGAACCGGATATGTATCGCAGGCTGAAGCTGGAAAGCAAGAGCCAGTTGGCGCAGGCGCGGGCAAACCGTGGACTGAAGGCCGACTTGTATTTGCAGTTCGGTTTGTCGCAGACGGCAGACAGGTTGAAAGATTCTTGGCGTGAGCCGCTCGACCAGCAATATGTCAGCCTTTCGTTGGTGATTCCTATTCTTGACTGGGGACGTGGGCGCGGAAAGGTGCGTGTGGCAAAATCGAACATCGATTTGGTCAATACACAGGCGGAGCAAGGCATGAACGATTTCGAACTGAATGTGCGGAAAATGGTGCGCCAGTTCAATCTGCAAGCCCGTCAGGTGGAAGTGGCGGCACGGACCGATGAAACCGCCCGAAGACGTTACGAGGTGGCGCTTCGGTTGTATCTGATGGGGAAGTCCACCATCCTCGACTTGAATGCCGCTATCTCCGAGAAAGATACGGCAAAGCGGAACCACATCGAGGCGATGAAGACGTATTGGACGCTTTATTACGGCCTGCGCAGCATGACGCAATACGATTTCGAGCGCAATTGCCCGCTTGCGGAAAGTTTGCCGGAAATATAGGAAATCTGTGGTGAGGACCCAGCTGTTCATTATTAACTGTTAACTATTAACTGAAGACATGGATATAAAATTAGAGAAAAAGCCCTGGTACGTGCGTTATCGCTACCGCATAGCGGCAGGGGCGGTGCTGGTTGCCGGACTTGTTTACGTGGCTGCGCTTGCTTCCGGACCGCAGAAGTTGCGTATAGATACCGAATCGGTGCAGATAGCCGAAGTGAAGAACGACGATTTTATGGAATACGTGGATGTGGAAGGCGTGGTGCATCCCATATTGACGCTGATGGTCAATGTGCGCGAAAGCGGGAACGTGGAGCGCATCGTGGCGGAAGAAGGAAGCCTGATGAAGCGGGGCGACACGATTCTGACTTTGACCAACCCCGACTTGATGCGCGACCTGGAGGACCAGCGGGACGAGTGGGAGAAGCAACGCATCTCTTACGAGGAAAAGGCGATAGAAATGGAGCAGAAGACATTGACACTGAAGCAACAGGCATTGGAGGCGGAATACGAACTGAACAAAATCCGCAAGAGTTTCGCCTTGGAAGAGGAAGAATATAAGATGGGCATCCGCAGCAAGGCGCAGCTGGAAGTGTCCGCCGATGAATATCGTTATAAAACAGAGTCTACACGGCTGAAATTGCAAAGCCTGAAAAGCGATTCGGCAATGACGGTTATCCGTAAGGAATTATTGCTGAACGACCGGGAACGGGAGCGGAAGAAATGGGAACGCTCCGTGCGCCGGACGGAAGACTTGGTAGTGCGTGCGCCGGTCGATGGGCAATTGAGTTTCGTAAAGGTAACTCCCGGACAGCAAGTGGCTTCGGGCGAGAATATAGCCGAAGTGAAGGTGATGGATCAGTTCAAGATACACGCTTCGCTCAGCGAGTATTACATCGACCGTGTGACGACAGGGCTTCCGGCTTCGGTCACTTATCAGGGCAAGCGTTATCCGTTGCGGGTAAGCAAGGTGGTGCCCGAGGTGAAAGACCGCACGTTTGATGTCGATTTGGTCTTTACGGGCGAGACGCCCGACAATGTACGTTTGGGCAAAAGCTTCCGCGTGCAGATAGAGTTGGGTCAGCCTGAAAAGGCAGTGGTCATCCCACGTGGCAATTTCTATCAGCAGACGGGAGGCGACTGGATATTCAAACTGAATGCCGACCGCACCCGTGCGGTGAAAGTTCCGGTTACGGTCAGCCGTCAGAATCCGCGCCAATACGAAATTACCGAAGGTTTGCAGCCCGGAGATTGGGTCATTACGACAGGATATGATAACTTTGGCGACGCAGAAGAATTGATACTGAAATAGCTTATGAGAACACTTTATTATTTGAGAATGGCGGTACGCTTCCTGATGCGTGCCCGTTCGTACACGATAATTAACTTGCTGGGGCTGGCGTTCAGCTTGGCTTGCAGCATCATCCTGATTCGTTACATTCACCGCGAACTGACGGTGGATGCTAATTGTGTGGATGCGGAGACGGTGGTGGTGCCGTTGGCAGACATTTATAGCAATTGGTGTCCTAGTGCCAGAATGTATATGGACTCGGTTTATCTTGCCGACGAACAGGTGACAGAGCGTTGTCTGGTTGTTCCCAATGAGCGTACACATATTGTGTATGAGAACCGCACTTACAATGCCGATATATTGGCAGTAGATTCTACTTTCTTCCGTTTCTTCACTTATCCGGTAGTGGTGGGAACTACTATGATGCAGGGAGAGCATGTAGCTATCCTTACCCGCAAGTTTGCAGAACAATTGTTCGGGCGGGAGAATCCTCTTGGTAAAGTGCTTGTCTATGATGGCACATCTGTAGTCGTGCAAGGAGTGATAGACAGCCCTTCCAATAAAACCGTTTGGCAATTCGATGTGTTGCTTTCTCGTGGCTTGCAGGATTGGAACCGGATGAATATCGAAATGGTCCGTGTATTGCCGGGTACCGATTTGAATGCGATAAACAAGGTGAGCGGCATTTATCGCGATACGGAATATTCCGGTCCTATGCGCTATCGGTTTATCCCTTGGAAACAGTTTTATTTCGACTCTTCCATTATCGCGGAAAAATCGTTGATGAACCACGGCGACAGGTCTTACTTGCTGATTTTATCAGGAGTGATAATCTTGTTGTTGGCGGTAGGCATCCTGAACTTTATTAACCTCTATATGGTGATGCTGATGAAGCGTTCGCACGAATATGGCATCAAGAAAGTGTTGGGACTGGGGCGTTCTTCACTATTCGTGGAAATCTGGCTGGAAAACTTCGTGCTGGTCTTTGCCTCACTCTTCGTGGCATGGGTGCTGATAGAGGTTACGTCGGTTCCGGTAGAGCGTTTGTTGGGCGAGCAGATTGATTATACACCATTCGACGGCTGGTTGTCGTTAGGCATTCTGATAGTCTTGCCTTTGCTCACTTCGGTTTATCCTTACATCAAGTATGGTTATCGTTCGCCTGTTATTTCCATGCGCAATGTGTTAGTACGTTATTCCGTAGCTTCACGTGCGGTGTTGCTGGGTGTCCAGTATGTCTTTACGGTGGTACTTGTGGTCTTGTCGGTTTATTTCAGCCGTCATTTCGATTTCCTTATCAATACGCCTCCGGGGTTCCGTACGGAAAGGATATTAGAAGCTGATTTGCAGAAAGAAAACTGGAATAATAGATATACGGACGAGCAGAGGAAAACACGTAACGAACGTATCGAAAGGATTCGGAAAGCATTGGACGAATGTCCGTATATTGATTCATGGATATGCAGTTCGTTTGATGAAATCACTTCCGAATTTCAAGTGAACTTTTTCAATGAGAAGGATAAGAAGGTATCGGTGAAGGCATTGTTTGTTCCTGCCGCTTTTTTTAATTTTTACGGATTGAAGGTACTTGATGGCACTTTGCCGGATGAGATACATGACGTAACTCATAGCGAGATAGCATTGAACGAGGAAGCTATGAAAATATTTGGTTATGCCGATAGGGAAGAAGCGTTTATCAGGGCTGAGTCTCCTATATGGATGTTTTTTGGAGCTGATGGTAGTGTAAAAAAGGGTGGATTGGAATTGATGCCCGTCGTAGCGGTAATAGCCGATTGTTATTTCGGTAAGTTGACCGATGGCGTACAGCCCATTGTTTATATCATAAGTGGAGGATACGAAAGTGATAAGCTTTCCATCGCCGTGCAGCCGGGCAAGGAAAAGGAATTGTTGGACTACCTCCGTAAGACGGTGAAAGAAATTTACGGCACCGAAGAGTTCGAATACGATTGGCTCTCGGATGTGGTGAAAGCCCAATACGCCCACGACCGCAAGATAGCTACGGTCTATTCGGTATTCGCCTTTATTGCCATCGTGGTGTCGTGCATGGGGCTGTTCGGTATTTCGCTTTTCGATATCCGTAGGCGGTACCGCGAAATTGCTATCCGCAAGGTGAACGGTGCAACGCTGCGCGACCTTTATTGGCTGCTGGGTGGCAGATACTTGAAAGTTTTGTTGGTATCGTTTGCAGTGGCTGTTCCGTTAGCTTGGATGATACTCTACAAATATACCGAAGATTTTGTATTGAAAGCTCCGCTTAGCCCGTGGATATTCATCATTGCCTTGTTATTGGTTGCGTTGATTTCTTTGGGCACCCTTTGGTGGCAGGTGAACAAAGCAGCCCGCATCAATCCGGCGGATGTGATGAAGGCGGAATAAAATAAGCATTTATTAAAAACAAGAATATGATTAAGACAGTAAATTTACAAAAGGTTTTCCGTACCGACGAGGTGGAGACCTGGGCTTTGAACAATGTAAGCATTGAAGTGAAGGAAGGCGAGTTTGTCGCTATTATGGGTCCTTCGGGATGTGGCAAGTCTACGTTGCTGAACATCTTGGGATTGCTCGACAATCCTACGGGCGGCGAGTATTATCTGAATGGGATAGAAGTTTCGAAGTATACCGAGTCGCAACGCACGTCTATCCGCAAGGGAGTCATTGGTTTTGTATTTCAGAGTTTCAATCTGATAGACGAACTGAATGTGTACGAGAACATCGAACTGCCTTTGCTTTATATGGGCGTTCCGGCTGCCGAACGTAAGCGCAAGGTAGAGGAAGCCATGGAACGGATGGCAATAGCTCACCGCTCGAAACATTTCCCGCAACAGCTTTCGGGAGGTCAGCAGCAGCGTGTGGCGATAGCCCGTGCGGTAGTTTCCAATCCGAAGATGATACTTGCTGACGAGCCGACCGGTAACCTGGATTCGAAGAACGGAAAGGAAGTGATGAGCCTCTTGACCGATTTGAATAAGGAAGGCACTACTATTGTGATGGTGACCCACTCGCAACACGATGCAGGTTATGCCAGTCGTGTCATTAACTTGTTCGACGGTCAGGTGGTGACGGAAGTGGCATTGTGATTGTGGTTTCATTGATTCGTTGATTTTTATGTCTTATTATCAGTTATTGCGATTGATTGTACGAGGCTGGTGGCGCAACAAGTTGTTTACCGTAGTGGCATGGGGCAGCTTGGTCATTGGCATTCTGTGTGTTTCTTTGTTGGGGGCTTTTGTTTTGCATGAATACCATGCCGATAAAGCGATTCCTGAAGGGGAACGTATCTTGCGTTTGACTCAACAGGTGTCAATGGGGAAACAGGCGGAGACAACTTTTATATATGGACCGGATGTGCCGCAAATCGTGTCCGCTTTTCCCGAAATAGAAACTTCTACCCGTGTGGCGCAACGTAGTAATGTTTCGGTTGTATGTCGGGATGAGACGTTTTCAATAGACCGGTTTATGTTAGCGGATTCAACGTTTCTTGACTTCTTTCCTTTAGAGGCAGTGCAAGGCAGTTGGCAGGAAGTACAGGTACAGCCGGATGCGCTTGCTTTGGAAGAAAAGACGGCGTTTCGGATATTTGGTTCTTCGGATTGTTTGGGCGAATCTTTGGCCATGACTGTTGACGGGGATGTTCGTTCAATGGTTGTAAAAATGGTGTTCCGCAATCCGGCGCAGGCTTTATTGTCTGTAGGTGCTTTGAGTCTGTCGGCAGGTTCTGATGACGGAGAAGCTTGTTTCATCAAGTTGCGTGAAGGGACGGACTTGGATAAATTCCGGCAGAAGTTTGCGGAAACTCTTCTTCCTACGGTATTGGGTAAAGGTCATTTGGATACACAAACTTTACACGAGTCTTATTTTGATACCAGTGTGCAGGACCTTGTTTTGCGGCATCGTTCGCTTGTCATTCTGGTTATTGGAGGAGTCGTGGCATTGCTTGTATTGTTAGTCGCTTGTTTCAATTACCTCAATTTAGGGCTTACCCGTTTGTTGGACCGGATGCGTATGTTGCATATTGAGGTTTTTGCCGGTGCGTCGCGGAAAGACATTTATCGCCAGTTGTTTTTAGATACGTGCCTGATGATTGGGCTGGCGTTCATTTGTTCTTTTTTGCTGATGAATGACCTGCTGCCTTTGTTCAACCGGTTGATGGATGTCGAGTTGACGATGGAATACGTATTGTCTTATCAGGTATTGCCTTGGTTGTTGTTGGGAGGCATTGTTCTTGCGGTGGTTCCGGCTTGTTTCATCAGCCGGAAGTTGCAGTCGCTTACCGAAAGCGAATATCGTTGGTTTTATCAGGGGAAGGTTAGGCGTCTGCTTGTGTCTGGTTTTCAGGGAGGGCAGTTTGTCGTGACTTTGGTATTATTCAGCGTATTTTTGATTATCCATAGCCAGTTGGAACTGATAAAGAAAGACAACATGCGGTTTGAAGGTGTGATTGATGTATATACGGAAAAAGATTGGGGACCTCCTGTTGTTTCGTGGATGGAAGAAGCAAGGCATTGGCCAGGAGTAGAGGATGTGACTTTATCCGAGGCTGGTCTTTTTGAAGAATCAATGGCCATTCTCGGCGAATCGGGAAATCCGGAAGATATTGTTTGGATAGATATGGTTTCGTGTCGGAAAGACTTTTTGGACTTTTATCGGCTGGAACTGATAGATTCGGTACAGACCGCTCGTTTGCTTCCTGCTGCCGCCTATCCCGTTGTGGTGAACGAAACATTTGTGAAGAAGTTTGTTCCTGATGGCATCAATCCGATTGGTGAACAGGTGTCCAAATACCTTCCTGATGAGCCGTTGTTCAAGGACCGGACCATCGTAGGTGTAGTGCGTGATTTTAGGAAAAGGTCGTTATCTGAATCGGTTTGGCCGTTGTTCATCCGCCTGAACGATGTATCGTCTGCCGATATCCAGACACTTTCGATGAGGGTAGAGGAAGATAGGAAAGCGGAAGTTTTGAAGCATCTGAAACGGAAGTGGGAGGAAGTTTATCCGAACCGGGCATTTGTGTATCAGGATATAGGGGCTATATTGGAAGAAGCCAACCGGGATGTCGTGATGTTGACAGATGTATTGTCTTTGTATGCGGCAATCAGCCTGTTGCTGACATTTTCCGGTTTGTTCAGCTTG
The DNA here is from genome assembly GCF_002161765.1 of Bacteroides sp. An322. GTDB lineage: Bacteria > Bacteroidota > Bacteroidia > Bacteroidales > Bacteroidaceae > Phocaeicola > Phocaeicola merdavium. The sequence goes on from NZ_NFIN01000005.1 coordinate 41,878, forward strand.
GTACGTTATACAGTCCGTCTGCGTCAGCGGGAAATTGCCTTGCGGAAGATTCATGGAGCTTCTTTTGGGCACATACAGTGGACATTATCCCGTTCGTATGCAGTGGGGTTGACAATAGCTTTTCTGATAGCTGTGCCTTTGGTATATGTTTGCATGATGCCGTGGCTGGAGCATTTCCGTTATTATGCCCCTATTTCCGTTTCACATTTTCTGATACCGTTGGTAATTACAGCTGGAATCACTTTCCTTACCGTATGGCTAAGCGGCTATAAGGTTGCGAAAATGAATCCAGCTGAGGTCATTAAGCGGGAATAATCAATTATATTGCTATATTTGTTGCATCGTTTAATAAAAGAAACAGATTATGAAATTTAACTGTACATTTGTTGCATCGGTTTTATCAGCCTTGATGCTGGCGGCTTGTTCTACGGGACCTAAGGTCGTGGAGAATCCGCTGATTGAGAGTTCTAACAGCATGACGCTGGATGTTTCGAAAGTGGAATTGACCGACACCGCTACGGTGTTGCATGTGGATGCGTATTTCAGGCCACATAATTGGATTCGCATTGATTCTAAAACGTATCTTCGTGCCGGTGGAGAGAAATATGCGTTGACCAGTGCGCAAGGCATTACGCCCGACTCACTCTTTTGGATGCCTGAATCGGGAGAGGCTTCGTTTGTGCTTTCTTTCCAACCGTTGCCTAAGCGGACAAAGTCTTTTGATTTTATCGAATCGGATTGTGCGGACTGCTTCAAGCTGTTCGGCATAGACCTGACCGGGAAGAAGGATTATGATGTACCTGAAGGCATACCCGCCGAAGCATTGAGCATAGATGAAGATGCACCGATGCCCGAACCGATTTTCAAGAGCGGTGAAACGACTGTTGAAGTCCATTTGCTTCATCATCGGGAAGAACTGGGAAAGGAACAGAATCTGTATGTCAACACGTTGGCCGGAGGGCAAGAGGAATATACCGCCCCCATCGACCTCGAAACGGGAGTAGCTACTTTTAAGTTCCAGCAATACGGTACGGCTGAAGCGTTTTTCCCGATGGCAGGTTCGGCAGGCTCGGTATTGCTTGCGCCCGGCGAGCACGTCACGGTTTATATAGACAGCCGATTCAGCGGGCAGCAGATTGTGGCACGCCGCAAAGAGCAGAAGATGCAGCCGTTTCGTAAGTTGTACACAAATGGCACGTATGCCAATCTCAACAACCTGATTAATAGCCGGACCGATTGGGCCACATGGTCGATGGATCTTTATAGCGGCAAGTTTGGGGATTATAAGATGAGTGCGAAAGAATATGAAACGTATGTCGTAAACCGGTATAAGGAGTTGTCGGATAGTATTGTGGCAGATAGCCTTCCGCCTTTGATGAAAGAACAGATGTTGCTGTCCTTGAAAGACGAAGCGGTTATGGCTATGATGAATGGAGATTACGGGCGTGAATACAATTACCGGTATTTGCACAATGATTGGGATCGCCGGAATCCGGTGAAAGGCATTGACCCGATGAAGCCGGAAAGTTTGACAGAACTCACCAAACTATTCGATATAAACGACCCGCAACTGTTGTTGGGGGTGCGAAGCTTTGATTATATCGGCAGTGTGGCGTATGCGGATGAGGCTTGGATAAAAGCTACAGGTATCCAGACTGGGCTGATTCCTTCGTTGCGGAAGTTTGTACCTCTTATAGCAAAGGCACAGGCGGGAACGTTGACCGAAGCTGATTTGAAAGTATTCGGTCCGGAAGATGATTCGTTTTATGCAGATGCCTTGAGGGCGATGCAGCAGGAAACCATAGCCAAATTAGAGGCTGTAAAGGATAAGGCGGTTGTTGAGCAGACTCCCGATGTTCCAGTTGAGAAGTTGTTTGATGCCATCATCGCTCCCTATAAAGGCAAGGTGGTGTTTGTGGACTTTTGGAATACGTGGTGCGGTCCTTGCCGTATGTCTATCAAGGCTACCGAGCCGTTGAAAGATACGGAATTGAAGAGCGATGATTTGGTATGGATTTACCTTGCTAACGAAACATCGCCTCTCGTGAAATATCAAACCATGATTCCCGACATCAAAGGCAAGCATTTCCGCTTGAATGATAAGCAATGGGAGTATCTTAGCAAGAAGTTTAAGATAGACGGCATTCCTTCTTATGTCTTGGTGGATAAGGACGGTTCGTACAGCTTGCGTAACGACTTGCGCGACCATAACTTATTGGTGAAGACCTTGCAAGAGAAAATAGCCCGGTAAATAATTGCTTGTAGAAAAGAGGATTATCCAATTGGTTGGGCGGATAATCCTCTTTTGAAAATCAGTGTTTGTCCGTTGGCATTTCCGGCACTATCGCTTCGATGCGGTTTTCCACATCATCGGGCAGCTTGGAGAAGAAATCCAGCCCCGTAGTTTCTTCTATCTGGTCTACACTGACCATATAGTTCCGCAAATCTTGGTGATGTGCTTTATTCTCGAAAAGGAATCCCATGGCGATGGGGTTCTTCCGGTTGTAGATGAGCACTACTTTAAAGAAACGGTCGGGCACGGCTACCTTGTGTTCCCCGATTCGTTTGGGAGACTTCTTGTCGTAAATCGGTCCGCAGGCGATATAGATACGTCCGTATTTCTCTGCCCATGCGCGGCATTTTTCTTCCAAGTCTCCCCAGTCATCCCGATTCAGTTTTCGGTTTTGCGGACAGATGTTGCTCATGTAAAAAGATTCTTCCATGGCTTTTTCGCTCCATTTCATGTCGGCAGCAGGTGCCATGTGCCCGCGGTCATATCCGGAGTTGGTATAGTCGCTATGCTCTACACGTGGTTCGGGCAGGTCGGGGTCCGGTTCGAACTTGCTTTTTCGGCTTTCCGTACCTTCCGTTTCCTCACGTGTCAGTTCCCAAGCTACCCAGTTCGGGGTTTTATAATAATTGTTATAAGATAAGGTGAAAGCGGTGCGTTGCAGTTTGATTTCTTTTCGTTCCCGGATGCTGACGGGGATTTCCAATTTAGTGGCTGGCACTTGTGTTTCCGAACTTTCAGAAACATTGCTTATTGTTCCCTTTATTTCATTTAGGGTATTGTTTACCAATGACTTTCCTTCTTGATGCTGATAGAGGAATAGTGCTGCAGCTATCAGAATCAGGAGAAGGGCAAATCCGCGTAAGGAACCTGTGGTTTTCTTTTTCTTTCTCGTCATAATGGGATGTTGAAATTTAAATCAATTTAAACCGCATTCGGAAAATTCCGTCTTTGTAATCCGAACTGATAATCTTGAATGTGCCTATTTCGGATGTGTTTTCAACATGTTTCCCGATGCAGAGGCATTCGTCATAATCACCTACTTTGACTACTCGTACTGTATCTGAAGCATTTTCGGGCAGACGCTTCAGGTCGAAACGTCCCAATGCTTCTTGTTGGGTGATAAATTCGGTCGTAACGGGCAGGTGCTGTGCGATGACTTCATTTACCGTGTTTTCAATGCGGGTGATGTCTTCTGTTTCCGGGGCTTGGGGAAGCTGAAAGTCCAGTTTGCTTTTCTTGCGTTCAATGTGTGCCGAAACAGCCCGTCCGCATCCGAATAAATTGACCATGGTGCGGTTGACAATATGCTCGCATGTATGCATGGGCGGATATTCCTGTTTGTTGTGTTCGTTTAGTAGAGGTTGTTGTTCCATATTAAAAGTTTTTTGTAAATGGGCGGCAAGTTACACCGAATTTTTGTTTCTTGCAATAGGGAAGGTTAAAAAGATGCAAACCTTTTCAGAAGGGCAGAAAGAAGGAATTGGGTAGGAGTTTAAACGAAGCAGGCTTCGTAGGCTGATGCATACGGCTTCGTTGGCTGATGAAGCCTGCTTCGTAGCCCGATGCAGCCGTATGTGTTTTTTTCTTTAGAAAATTTGTTTCATTTGTAAGCTTTATCAAATGTTTCGTTTGTTCATTCCGCCGAAAAACAGTACTTTTGTTCCCATCATAAGTTAATTGTTGATAGTAATGGGAAAAGGAAAATTAGCGAAATTTGCCGACATGGCGGAATATCCGCACGTATTCGAATATCCGTACTCGCAGGTGGCGGACGCGCCTTGCGAGATGAAAGGGAACTGGAACCGCGATTTCTTCAAGAACGGTCATCCGATTGTTTTGGAATTGGGGTGCGGGAGAGGTGAATATACCGTGGGGCTGGCACGCCGCTATCCGGAGAAGAACTTTATCGGAGTGGACATCAAGGGAGCGCGTATGTGGACGGGAGCCAAGCAGGCTCATGAAGAGGGATTGGCGAACGTGGCGTTTCTGCGCACGAACATCGAAATCATCGACCGTTTCTTCGCTCCGGGAGAGGTAAGCGAAATTTGGCTGACTTTCTCCGACCCGCAGATGAAGAAGGTGACCAAGCGGCTTACTTCGACTTACTTCATGGAGCGTTACCGCAAGTTCCTTGTGCCCGGCGGGCTGGTGCACCTGAAGACGGACAGTAACTTTATGTTCACTTATACCCGGTGCATGATAGAGGCAAACCATTTTCCGGTGGAGTTCATCACCGATGATTTGTATCATTCGGGCTTGGACGACGATATCCTGCGCATCCGTACCTATTATGAGCAACAATGGCTGGACCGCGGCCTGAACATCAAGTACATCCGCTTCCGCCTGCCTCAGGAAGGCGAACTGATAGAGCCGGACGTGGAAATCGAACTGGACGATTACCGCAGCTATAACCGGAGCAAACGGAGCGGGCTGAAAACAAGCAAGTGATATGGATTTTTTCACCACAGATTACACAGATTTTAAAAATTAATTATTTTAATCTGTGTAATCTGTGGTGTATGAATAAATAAAAAGAACTATGACTCTTTATCCAAAATTGATTTTAGACGCGCTGGCAACGGTGCGTTATCCCGGAAACGGGAAGAATATTGTCGAAGCCGAAATGGTGGCGGACAATATGCGTATCGACGGGATGAAGGTCAGCTTCTCGCTTATCTTCGAGAAACCGACCGACCCGTTTATGAAATCGGTAGTGAAATCGGCTGAGACCGCTATTCATACGTATGTATCGAAAGACGTGGAGGTGAGCATTGCCACCGAGAGCCGTCAGGCGGCGCGTCCCGAGCCGGGCAAGATGCTTCCGCAGGTGAAGAACGTGATAGCCGTATCGTCGGGCAAAGGCGGTGTGGGTAAGTCTACCATTGCTGCCAATTTGGCGGTGGCTCTCTCGAAGTTAGGCTATAAAGTAGGCTTGCTGGATGCCGACATCTTCGGTCCTTCGGTGCCGAAAATGTTCCAGGTGGAAGACGCGCGTCCGTATGCCGAAACCGTCGAGGGGCGCGACCTGATTGTCCCGATAGAGAAATACGGCATCAAGCTCTTGTCTATCGGTTTCTTTGTCAATCCCGACCAAGCCACTCTTTGGCGCGGGGGAATGGCGAGCAATGCCTTGAAGCAATTGGTGGGCGATGCCAATTGGGGCGAGTTGGATTATTTTATCCTTGACACGCCTCCGGGCACGAGCGACATTCACCTTACTTTGTTGCAGACCTTGGCTATTACGGGAGCGGTCATCGTGAGCACGCCGCAAGAAGTGGCATTGGCTGATGCGCGCAAGGGAATCAATATGTATATGAATGATAAGGTGAATGTGCCCATCCTTGGATTGGTGGAAAACATGTCGTGGTTCACGCCCGCCGAGCTTCCGGAGAACAAGTATTATCTGTTTGGCAAGGAAGGCACGAAGCGGTTGGCAGAAGAACTGAACGTGCCTCTGTTGGGACAAATCCCTATCGTCCAAAGCATTTGCGAGAACGGCGACAAGGGTACGCCCGTAGCGTTGGACGAGGATTCGGTAACCGGTCAGGCGTTTATGGACTTGGCTCGCAATGTGGTGGCTCAGACCGAGAAACGCAATGCCGAGCTGGCTCCTACGAAGATTGTGGAAACACATAAGTGAATGTTTAGTTGAAACGCAGATTTCCGCAGATTCACGCAGATTGTCACCACCGAGGACACAGAGGCACACAGAGTCTTTTAATTTAAAATAATAACCTCTGTGTTACTCTGTGACCTCTGTGGTGGACAAATGCATAGTATAAGCTAATTTATCTGCGAAAATCTGCGTTAATCTGCGTTTTAAAAACTGATGATAAAGTATGCGCGACGAAGACAAGATACGTTCGGCTGAAGATATGGAACGTCAGGTGCTGGAGTTGGGCTTCCTGCCGTTCTTCCGGTGCGGCATTCCCGGTTTCTCCATCGAGGAGCGGACGGCATGGGAGTATTGGTTCTCGGATGAGGAAGAAGGACCGTGGGAATGGAAAGGTCCGGTCATCCGTGAGGGACATTGTGCCTACGGCAAGCTCTATAATAAGAAGGCGGGATATGTCAGCCTCGAATGGTTGCCCCACCTGATGAACTGGCGACGTTCGCGCCGGTATGCGAAGGATGAAGATACACAGGCGTTGGATGAGGTGGTGCTTCAGATCGTATGGGGAGAAGGGAGCGTGACCGTGAAAGAATTGCGCTGCCTGTTGGGCTTTGCCAAGGGGCGGGGACATCGGCGGAAGACCGACTTGGTGGACACGATGCAAGGCGAAGGAAAGGTTTCGCTCGACCCGATACTGACCCGTCTGATGATGGGGATGCACATCGTCATTTCTGATTTCGAGTATAACATCGACCGCCATGGCAGGCCTTACGGCTGGGGTGTGGCGCGCTATACTACGCCCGAAGCGCTTTACGGAAGGCAGGATGCGGGATGCACGCCCGAAGAGTCGTACCGGAAGATATACGCACACCTGCACGGTTTGTTTCCCAATGCGCCCGAAAAGAAATTGCTGGAGCTGATAGGATAGATAATAAGAAATGGAACACAGAGATACGGAGACACAGAGCTTTTGCGCTTTGCGTCTTTGCGTTTGTAAAAAAAATCAATATGAAAAAACAATTGCTTATGATTGCGGGGCTGGCACTGGCAGGGATAGCGGGTGCACAAAAATCCCCGCTATGGACACGCTATTGTGCCCTCTCGCCCGACGGAAGCACCATCGCTTTTTGCTATAAGGGCGATATTTATACGGTTTATCCGCAAGGAGGGAAAGCCATGCAACTGACCACGAACGCGGCTTACGATACGCATCCCGTATGGAGTCCGGACGGCACACGGATAGCTTTCGCGTCCGACCGCGGGGGAAGCCTCGACATATATGTGGTAAGTAAGGACGGAGGGACTCCGAAACGGCTTACCACCCATTCGGGAAACGAAACGCCAATCGCTTTTAGCGATAACGGGCACGTGTTGTACGAGGCTTCGTTGATGCCCGATGCGAAAGACATGGCTTTCCCCAGTGCCCAATTCCCGCAGGTGTATCAGGTGAGTATCGAAGGCGGACGCCCCGTGCTTTACTCTTCTTTGCCGATGGAAGACATCAGTGTGGCGAGCGACGGCACTACCTTGCTCTATCACGATAAAAAGGGATATGAAGACCCTTGGCGCAAGCATCATACTTCGTCCATCACCCGCGATGTATGGATGAGCCGGATGGAGAGCGGAAAGCGTACTTATACGAAGCTCACCGATTTTGCCGGAGAAGACCGTACACCGGTGTGGGGCGCGGATGGTACATCGTTTTATTACCTGAGCGAGAAAGACGGGACATTCAATGTCTATAAGCGGAAGGTGGACGGAACGGGCGAAAAGCAATTGACCCGCCACACCCAGCATCCGGTACGTTTCCTTACCGCAGCCCGTAACGGGATGCTTTGTTATGGCTATAACGGCGAAATTTATACATTGAAAGAGGGAGAACAACCCCGGAAGGTAGCTATCCGTATCGTGACCGACCAAACCGAGCAAGCCTTAGAGCCGCAGATAAAGACTTCGGGAGCTACGGAAATAGCGGTATCGCCCGACGGGAAAGAAATCGCTTTCATCCTTCACGGGGATGTGTTTGTCACCTCCGCCGATTATAAGACCACCCGTAAGATTACCGATACGCCCGAGCAGGAGCGTGACTTGGATTTCTCGCCCGACGGCAGAAGTGTAGTGTATTCTTCGGAACGCGACGGATTGTGGCAGGTGTATCAGGCTTCGCTTACGGTAAAGGACGAGAAACTCTTTACATACGCCACCGGTATCAAGGAAGAACGCCTGACCGATAATACGGCTACCTCGTTCCAGCCTCAGTATAGCCCGGACGGGAAGAAAGTGGCATTCCTCGAACGGCGTACCACCCTGCGTGTGCTCAATCTGGAAGATAAATCCGTTTGCACCGCCATGGACGGGAAGTATGAATATTCGTATAGCGACGGAGACCAATGGTTCGAATGGAGTCCCGATAGCCGTTGGCTATTGAGTGGATACATCGGTACGGGCGGATGGAACAACAATGATGTGGCATTGGTCAATGCTTCGGGCAACGGGGAAATCCATAACCTGACCGAGAGTGGCTATACCGATACCAATGCCAAATGGGTCTTGGACGGTAAAGCGATGATATGGGAGAGCGACCGCGCCGGATACCGGAGCCACGGAAGCTGGGGTGCGGAGAGCGATATCTACATTATGTTTTTCGACCTCGACGCTTACGAACGTTTCCGCATGAGTAAGGAAGAATTGGCACTGGTGGAAGAAGAAAAGAAAGAGGATGAGTCAGAGCCGGATAAGAAAGAGGATAAGAAAAAAGAAAAAGGAAAGAAAGAAGACAAGAAGGAAACGGAACCGCTTACGTTCGACTTAGAGAATTGCCGCGACCGCATCATCCGGCTTACGGTGAACTCTTCGCACTTGGGTGATGCGGTGTTGACCGGGAAAGGGGATAAGTTGTATTATCAGGCTTCGTTCGAAGGCGGCTATGACCTTTGGGAACATGACTTGAAAGAAGACAAGACCAAGATTCTTTTGAAGGACATCGGTTACGGTTCGCTCAAAGCGGATAAAGAGAACAAGCACCTCTTCCTTTGCACGAAGGGAGGCATCCGCAAGATAGACGTGGAAAAGAGCGAGACCAAACCCGTGGAGTTTGAAGCCGTGTTCAATTACCGCCCATACGATGAACGCCGCTATATGTTCGAGCACGTGTGGAAGCAAGTGGAAGAGAAATTCTACGTGGCAGACCTGCATGGAGCGGATTGGAAAGGCTATCGCGAGGCATATCTCCGCTTCTTGCCCCACATCAATAACAACCATGATTTCCAAGAACTCTTGAGCGAGATGTTAGGCGAACTGAACGGTTCGCATACGGGTGCCCGTTACTATGCCCCTTCGCGCACATTGGCTACGGCTTGCTTGGGCGTGTTCTTCGACAATGCTTATGCGGGTGAAGGGCTGAAGATAAAGGAAATCATCAAGCAAGGACCTTTCGATGTGAAGAAAACCGAGGTGGTAGAGGGATGCGTCATCGAGAAGATAGACGGGCAATTGATTGGGAAAGATACCGATTATTATCCGATGTTGGACGGAAAGGCGGGAAAGAACGTATTGCTTGCCGTGTATAATCCAGCCACCGGAAAGCGGTTTGACGTATCGGTGAAAGCCATATCGCAAGCGCGTCAGGAAGAATTGCTCTACAAGCGATGGGTGAAACGCAACGAGAAAATGGTAGAGGAGCTTTCGGGCGGACGCATCGCTTACGTGCATGTGGAAGGCATGGACAGTCCGAGTTTCCGTACCGTATATAGCGAATTGTTGAGCGACCGGAACCGGAATAAGGAAGCGGTGATAGTAGATACACGCCATAATGGGGGAGGCTGGTTGCACGATGATTTGGCTACTCTCTTGAGCGGAAAGGAATACCAGCGTTTCGTTCCGCGCGGGCAATACATCGGGAGCGACCCGTATAACAAATGGCTGAAGCCTTCGTGTGTATTGATTTGCGAGGACAATTACAGCAATGCGCACGGATTCCCGTGGGTGTATAAGGAACTGAAGATAGGCAAGCTTATCGGTGCGCCCGTACCGGGAACGATGACCGCCGTATGGTGGGAGCGTCAGATAGACCCCAGCATCGTGTTCGGCATTCCGCAAGTGGGATGCATGGACATGCGGGGAAACTACATGGAGAATCATCAGTTAGAACCTGACATCAAGGTATATAACAGCCCTGAAAAATCTTTGCAAGGCATCGATGAGCAACTGGAAGCCGCGGTAAAGGAAATGCTGAAAGAAGCGGATGCGGCAAAGGCGAGATAGAAAAAAGGGTGTGCCAAAATGAAAATTAATTTCTATTTTGGCACACCCTCTTCTGAAAATATATCAATTTACTTGATATTGCCTACCTTAATTAAATATTCGGCGATTTGTACGGCATTCAATGCGGCGCCTTTCTTGATTTGGTCGCCTACAATCCAGAATGTCAATCCGTTTTCGTTGCTTAGGTCTTTACGGATGCGGCCTACATAAACCGGGTCTTTTCCTGCCAAGAAGAGCGGCATGGGGTATTCCTTCTTTTCGGGATTATCCATTAATACCAGTCCTTCGCCTTCGGCAAATGCTTTGCGGGCTTCTTCTACTGATACGGGACGTTCGGTCTCAATCCAGATGCTTTCCGAGTGTGAGCGCAGGGCAGGCACACGCACACAGGTCGCACTGACCTTTACATCCGAGTGCATGATTTTGCGGGTCTCGTTATACATCTTCATTTCTTCTTTCGTATAACCATTATCGGTAAAGACATCGATTTGCGGAATCAGGTTGAAGGCAAGCTGGTAAGCGAACTTTTCTACTTTTACCGGTTCGTTGTTCAATACTTGGCGGTATTGTTCGTAAAGTTCGTCCATAGCGGCTGCACCCGCTCCGCTGGCTGCTTGGTAGGTAGAAACGTGTACCCGTTTGATATGGGTCAGGTTTTCGATAGCCTTCAGGGCTACCACCATTTGGATGGTGGTGCAATTGGGATTAGCAATGATGCCGCGCGGGCGGTTGAGCGCATCGTCCGGATTTACTTCGGGCACTACCAAAGGAATATCTGCATCCATGCGGAACGCGCTTGAGTTGTCAATCATCACCGCGCCATATTTCGTGATGGTCTCGGCAAACTCTTTCGAAGTTCCGGCTCCGGCGGAAGTGAAGGCAATGTCCACTCCTTTGAAATCATCATTGTGTTGCAATAATTTTACTTCGATTTCTTTTCCGCGGAAAGTATATTTTCGTCCGGCACTCCGGTGAGAACCGAACAACACTAATTCATCGATAGGAAAATTCCTTTCATCGAGCACGCGCAGGAACTCTTGTCCTACGGCTCCGCTTGCGCCAACAATCGCTACTTTCATATTTTCAACTCTATTTTTAATGTTAATACTTTCTTGTTTAATAAAAACGCAGAGACGCAAAATCGCTGAGTCTTTTTATTTTAGAGAAAGCAAAGGGTGCAGAGAAAAGCATTGGCTCCGTGCCCTCTTTGCCTTCTCTAAAAATGTATTTCTCTGCGTTTTTGCGTCTCTGCGTTTGTAAAATATGAACTTTGTACAAATCTGACCGCAAAAATAAAACATTCTGTTCGATTAATGCGGATAATCGGAAGATTTTTTCTATTTTTGTTCGTGAAATGAACCAATGACGATACCAATTTATGAAAGAACTTGCAGACTTTATAGACTTTGATATCCATTTTCCTATTACCGACCCCACGTGGATTTTCTTTCTTGTGCTTGTTATTATCCTTTTTGCGCCGATTATTTTGGAACGTCTGCGCATTCCGCATATCATCGGGATGATATTGGCAGGGGTAGTGATAGGCGAGCACGGGTTTAATATCTTGGCGCGCGATAGCAGTTTTGAATTGTTTGGCAAGGTAGGGCTTTATTACATCATGTTCCTTGCCGGGCTGGAAATGAATATGGAGGATTTCAAGAGCATCCGGGTCAAGGCGACGGTATTGGGATTGTTGGCTTTCATTATTCCGTTGGGCATCGGCTTTTGGACGAATATGAACATCCTGGATTATGGTGTGGTCACTTCGGTCTTGCTTGCCAGTATGTATGCCTCGCATACCTTGATTGCTTATCCGATTGTAATCCGTTATGGCATCAACCGCCAGCGTGCGGTAGGCATTGCGGTAGGCGGTACGGCGGTGACCGATACGCTTACCTTGTTGGTCTTGGCGGTCATATCCGGTTTGTATAAAGGGGAGACTTCGGATTATTTTTGGATATGGCTGGTGCTGAAGTTCTTGGTGTTGAGCATCATCATTATGTATACGTTCCCCCGCATCGCCCGTTGGTTCTTCCGCCGGTATAGCGACAATGTGGTGCAGTATATCTTCGTGTTGGCAATGGTTTTCCTTGGCGGGGGATTGATGGAGCTGATAGGCATGGAAGGCATTTTGGGCGCATTCCTTGTGGGATTGTTGCTGAACCGCCTGATACCTCACGTGTCTCCGCTGATGAATCACTTGGAATTTGTAGGCAACGCTTTGTTTATCCCTTATTTCTTGATAGGGGTTGGTATGTTGATTAACCTGAATGTGTTGTTCGGACATGTTGAGTCGATAAAGGTGGCTATGGTGATGATTGTCGTGGCTTTGGCAGGTAAGTGGATTGCCTCATGGCTTACGCAAAAGATTTTCCGGTTGCGTGCCTTAGAGCGTGAACTGATGTTCGGTTTGAGCAATGCGCAGGCGGCGGCTACATTGGCGGCGGTATTGGTGGGATATGGCATTGTCTTGCCTTCGGGCGAACGCTTGTTGAATGAAGATGTGTTGAACGGAACGATTCTCTTGATATTGGTGACGTGTATCGTCAGTTCGTTCATAACCGAACATACCGCCAAGCGGATTGCCATGCACGATGCCGATGTGGAAGAGGAGAAAGAGCAGGAAAAGGAGCGTTTCCTCATTCCGGTGGCGAATCCGGAAACGCTGGAGGGGCTGATGAGCTTGGGCTTGGTGTTGCGTGACGAGAAACTTCCCGATAATTTGGTTGCATTGAGTGTCATCAACGACAATAACGACTCGATAAAGCAGGAAATGCGGAGCAAACGGAACTTGGAACGGGCGGCTCAAATAGCGGCTTCGACCAATGTAAAACTAACCACCGTGAGCCGTTTCGACCTGAACATTACAGCCGGCATTTTGCATACGGCAAAAGAATACGAGGCTACAGGCATCATCATCGGATTGCATTACAAGGCAAGCATTGTTGACTCTTTCTTCGGGAATCTGACCGAGAACTTGTTGAAGAACACCTATCTGCAAGTCATGGTTGTGCGCTTCCAAATGCCGGTCAATACGTTGCGGCGTATCATTGTGGCGGTTCCGTCGAAAGCGGAATTCGAGCATGGTTTCATTAAATGGGTAACTTACATGTGCCGTATGAGCAGCCAGTTGGGATGCCGGGTGCATTTTTATGCTCATCCTCAAACCTTAGGGTATATCCGCGGATATATTCAGAAGAAACACAAAGACACACGGGCGGTTTATTCGGAACTGGATGATTGGAATGATTTGTTGTTGCTTACCGGACAAGTCAATTACGACCATTTATTGGTGATTGTGAGTGCACGTCGCGGTTCTATTTCGTATGATTCCTCTTTCGAGAAATTGCCGATGCAGGTGTCTAAGTATTTTAATAACAATAGCATCATGTTGCTTTATCCAGAGCAAAGGGGAGACCCGAACGAGAGCCTTTCGTTTGCCGACCCGCGCGGGTTTGCCGAAACGCAATATTATGACAAGGTGGGTAATTGGATTTATAAATGGTTTAAGAAACATTCATGAGTGAGGATAGAATAGATTGGCAACAACGTACCGGATTGTTGTTAGGAGAAGAAAAAATGGAGCGTTTGCGCAATGCCCATGTCTTGGTGGTAGGCTTGGGCGGAGTAGGGGCGTATGCCGCCGAGATGTTGTGCCGTGCCGGGGTGGGGCGGATGACTATCGTAGATGCCGATACGGTGCAGCCCACCAATATCAACCGCCAGCTTCCTGCGCTTCATTCCACATTGGGGAAGCCCAAGGCGGAAGTGCTTGCGGAACGCTTTCGGGATATCAATCCCGATGTGCGGCTGGCGGTGCTTCCGGTGTATTTGAAAGATGAGGCTATCCCTGAATTGTTGGATAATAATCGGTTCGATTTTATAGTAGATGCCATTGATACGGTATCTCCGAAATGTTATTTGATATACCACGCTTTGAGGCGGGGCATTAAAATCGTTTGTAGTATGGGTGCTGGAGCGAAGAGCGACATTACCCAAGTCCGTTTTGCCGACCTGTGGGAGACCTATCATTGCGGATTGAGCAAGGCGGTACGGAAACGCTTGCAGAAGATGGGCGTGAAGCGGAAAATCCCCGTGGTGTTCAGTACCGAACAGGCAGACCCGAATGCGGTGGTATTGGTGAATGACGAGCAGAATAAGAAATCGACCACTGGGACTATCAGCTATATGCCGGCGGTGTTCGGATGTTATTTAGCGGAATATGTGATACGCAAATTGTAATGTTGAACACAGAGGCACGGAGACACAGAGTTTTTTAATTAAAAATTAAGACCTATTCTGTGCGGCATCGTATTTAAATTTCTAATTTTCAATTATTAATTTCTCTGTGCCTTTGTGTCTCTGTGTTCGGTTTAAAATGAGATAAACATGATTCAATTAGAAGGAATAACCAAGAGTTTCGGTTCGCTTCAAGTATTGAAGGGAATCGATTTGACTATAAACAAAGGAGAAGTAGTTAGTATCGTAGGGCCCAGCGGAGCCGGAAAGACTACATTGCTTCAGATTATGGGAACGCTGGACAAGCCCGATGCGGGACGCATTGTATTAAATCATGTGGAAGTGAACCGTCTGAAAGATAAAGAACTGGCTGCTTTCCGCAACAAAGAAATCGGGTTCGTGTTCCAGTTTCACCAATTATTGCCCGAGTTTACGGCATTAGAGAACGTGATGATACCGGCATTGATAAACGGCACTTCGGGACGGAACGCGCGGAAAGAAGCGGAAGAGATGCTGGCTTTCTTGGGCTTGGCTGAAAGGGCTTCGCATAAGCCGGCGGAGCTTTCGGGAGGAGAGAAGCAACGGGTAGCTGTAGCCCGTGCATTAATCAATCATCCTTCGGTGATATTGGCGGACGAACCTTCGGGAAGCCTTGATACGCAGAACAAGGAAGAACTGCACCGTTTGTTCTTCGAGTTGCGTGAGAAGTTGGGGCAGACTTTTGTCATCGTCACTCACGATGAAACGCTCGCTTCGCAGACCGACCGCACCATCCATTTGATAGACGGGAGAATCAACGGGGAAAGCACCCATCCGTTCTGATAAGTGCTTCCCCGTTTTTATAGTCAGACAAAATTGGTTTGCGAAAATGGAATTGAACACAGAGACACGGAGGTACAAAGTTTTTTATTTTTAGAGAGGACAAAGTCCACGGAGAAAAGCATTGGCTCTGTGAGCTTTGTCTTCTCTATATTTGTTTTCTCTGTGCCTCTGTGTCTCTGTGTTCAATCTAAAGGGTCCCACATTTCTTTTCGCAATTCATTTCTGATTGACTATAAGACAGATTCAGCCTTTTCTATTTCAAATACATACGATAGAACTCCTCAATCTTATCGAACGGGATCTTTTCGAAGTTGTCATACAAGTCGGTGTGGTTTGCTTCGGGGACAATCAGCAGTTCTTTGTTGTCGCCTTTCAGCATTTTGTATGTGTCTTCACTGAAATAGCGTGAGTGCGCTTTCTCGCCGTGGACGAGCAATACGGCGCTACGGATTTCACCGGCATACGCCAATATCGGCATGTTGAGGAAGGAGAGGGACGAAGTCTTGTTCCATCCTCCGTTCGAATTGAGCGAACGTTTGTGGTATCCGCGTGAAGTCTTGTAATAAGCATGATAATCTTTCACGAATTGCGGAGCGTCTTCGGGCAAGGGGTCGACTACGCCGCCAGCCAGTGCATAATTGCCGTTGAGGTAATCTTCTGTACGTTGGGCGTTCAGTTGTTTGCGTGTCTCGTAACGTGCGTCGGCGTTATCTGCCGCATCGAAATAACCGTTGGCGGTAACGCGGCTCATGTCGTACATCGTAGAAGCCACCGTCGCTTTGATGCGTGTGTCGATGGCTGCGGCGTTGATAGCCATTCCGCCCCAACCGCAGATACCCAGTATGCCGATGCGTTCAGGGTCTGTATCTTCGCGTGTCGACAGATAATCTACGGCTGCACAGAAGTCTTCGGTATTGATGTCGGGCGAAGCCACGTAGCGGGGCTGCCCTCCGCTCTCGCCGGTAAATGAAGGGTCGAAAGCCAGTGTCAGGAATCCGCGTTCAGCCAATGTCTGTGCATAGAGTCCCGATGCTTGTTCTTTTACCGCGCCGAAAGGACCGCAGATAGCAATGGCAGGAAGTTTTCCCGTTGCACCTTTCGGTATGTAAAGGTCGGCAGCCAGTGTGATGCCGTAACGGTTGTGGAACGTTACCTTGGTGTGGTTCACTTTGTCGCTTTTCGGGAACACCTTGTCCCATTCTTGTGTTAAAGTCAATTTCTCTTCCATAAAGCTGTTTGAATTAATTGGATGATTTTGTGCTGTGAGGCTTCCTGCTCCGCATGTGCAGACCAGCAAAGCCATACATAGTTTTTTCAATTCATGTTTCATAACTCAGGTAGGGTCTTGGTTTACGAAGGCAAATATAGCGCAAAAGCCCCACAGTGTTATTGCTGTGAGGCTCAAAGTGTATTGCTGAAAAGTTCAATTTAATTTTATGTGGAAATGCTTGTCGGCGGTATGCCGTACAGCTTTTTGAAAGCGGTAGAGAAATGGGATTGGTTCTTGAAGCCGACTTCGGTATATACATCTGCTATTTTTCGTCCTCCTTGCTTCATTAAGTCGTATGCCACTTCCAGCCGTTTCCGTATCAGCCACTTTTCGGGAGTGAGGTCGCTCACTTTCTTGAAGTCCCGCTTGAAGGTGGCAAGGCTTCGTCCGGTGTAGTGCGCTAATTCTTCCATCGAGAACTCATACATATAGTTTTGGTTCATGAAGTCGAGGATGTCTATCTTCCACGGTTCGTTGAAGTCGAACAACATCGGTGCAAAACGCTTGTCGATGTGGAGCAAGGCAAGCAGTCCTTCTTGCAACTTCAATTGCATCAAATCGTCTTGCGGCTTTACGTTCGGGTCGAAATACGGAACCATGGAGGCGAAAAGGCTGGCGAGTTCGGCGGTTTGGGGCAGCTTGATGACGCCCGAAGCCAACTTAGGTGTATGCTCCGGTGTTTTGTATTGCTTGAATTTCGTGTACATCTCTTTCAGGAAGCTACGGGTGAACATCAGGAAGATGCCGCAATATCTTTCTCCTCCGGCGGTCCGTTTATACATGGTGATGTGATGATCGCGGGGGATGAATACGCATTCGCCTTTTCCCACGTGTATCTGTTCTTTGCCATTATCAAGCAGCATTTCTCCCGAGTAGACGTAATTCATGGCGTATTCGCGCGAGCGGTGGATGCATCCGCTGGTATCATCGTAGAAAAAGCTGAAGAAAATGTTATTGTAGTTGAATATCATTTTCATCGGACCGGAAAGGTCTTCCGCTTGGTTTTGTCGTTCCATGTGATTGTTTTTTTGAATGTCCGCAAAAAGCCAACGTAGGGGCGTATGCGGACATTTTAATTATAATCTGCGAAAATCTGCGTTTCTTTATAATATAAGGTGTACGATTTGCGGGTTATGGTCGGAGAGGAACTTGCCTTCCGATTCCGCTTCTTTCGGTATGAAGCTATCTGTCACTTTGATGTTCGAAGTGACAAAGATAAAATCGATTTTCTCGCATTGTTCCGAAGGAATGCGTCCGAAGTCGTGGAAGGTATAGTCTACTCCCGTCCGTTTGCCGGCGATTTTCATAGCGTCTTTCAGTACGAACGGATTGGTGGTAATGGTGCGATAGGCTTCCGAGGCTTCGTTTACGTTGAAGTCTCCGGTCAGTACAGCCGGGCGGTCTCCTACTATTTTTTTTATCTTCTTGATAATCAATAAGGCACTTTCACGCCGGGCGGTGACGCCTACATGGTCGAAGTGGGTATTGACCGCCATGAACACCTTGCCCGTCTGCTTGTCTTTCATTTTTGCCCATGTCGCGATACGGGTACATGCTCCGTCCCATCCGATGAACCCTACGCTATCGGGGTATTGCGAAAGCCAGAACGTGTTGCTATCCAACACTTCAAACCGTTCTTCTTTATACAAGAGAGGGGCATATTCGCCTTGGGTTTTCCCATCGTCGCGTCCCACTCCGATGACTTTGTAACCGGGCAGGCGTTGCAACAGGTCTTCCAACTGGTTGTGAAGCACTTCTTGCATCCCTACGATGTCCATGTCTTGTGCTTGGATAAACCGGGTGGCGGTATCTTTGCGGAATTGCCAGTTATTCAGTGAGTCGGCAGGGTTGTCATACCGGATATTGAACGTGGCCCAAGTAATCGTCTGTGCTTGACATAACGAGGAGAAAAACGTTGATGTTATAAAGGCTATAGCCCAAAAAAGTCTTTTCATAATTATTTGTTTAGATTCTTATATTCCGCTAAGATACAAAATATATAGGAAAAACTCCGTATATTTGTACCAAAATTGTTTTTTATGAGTCATATACGGTTAGGAAAATACAATCAGTTGGAAGTTGTGAAGGAAGTAGACTTCGGTGTTTATTTGAATGGTGATGAGGACGGTGAAATCTTGTTGCCCAAGCGATACGTGCCCGAAGGGTGTGTGCCGGGCGATATGCTGAATGTGTTCATCTATTTGGATATGGATGAACGGTTGGTGGCTACAACCCTGCAACCGTACGCTCAGGTTGGCGAGTTCGCTTGTCTGGAAGTGGCATGGGTCAACCAGTTCGGGGCGTTCTTGAATTGGGGGCTTATGAAAGACTTGTTTGTGCCTTATCGGGAACAGAAGGCAAAGATGGTAAAGGGCGGCAAATACATAGTCTATGTGTACATTGACGAGGAAAGCTATCGTATCGTAGCTTCTGCCAAGGTGGAACATTTTTTGTCGAAAGAGCGTCCGGAGTATGAAGCCGGCGAAGAAGTGGATGTCTTGGTATGGCAACGTACAGATTTGGGCTACAAGGTGATTGTGGATAATAAGTTTAGCGGTATGATTTATCATAACGAAGTGTTCCAGCCGTTAAGCCCGGGAAAATGCCTGCAGGCTTATATCAAACAAGTGCGCGAAGACGGAAAGATTGATTTGGCTTTACAGAAAGCCGGTTTTGAAAAGGTAGATGATTTTGCGGAAACGTTGCTTCAATACATTGAGGCTCAGGGCGGGTTTACCACCATGAACGACAAGACCGAGGCGGCTGTAATCTATAATACGTTTGGCGTAAGCAAGAAAACATTCAAGAAAGCGGTCGGCGATTTATATAAGAAACGTTTGATTATGTTGGAAGAAGGAGGTATCCGGATTGTTCCGCAAGACTGATAAAATTGAGAATTGAAAATTATCCATGCGGCATCGCAATTTTTAATTTTCAATTCTCAATTTTCAATTTATTTAGATGGACAATTCATGAAGCACGTTCACCAGTTCACGGTCGATAGGCTTATCGTTCTTAATGGCTTTGCTGAATGGAACATATACGATTTGGTCGTTTTCGATACCAATCATTACGTTGCGTTGTCCTTCCATCAGAGCTTGGATGCTGGCTACACCCATACGGCTGGCGATGATACGGTCGTGTGCCGTGGGGCTTCCTCCGCGTTGCAAGTGACCCAATATAGTGACACGTACATCGTATTGCGGATATTCGTTCTTCACACGTTCGGCATAGTGCATGGCTCCTCCGGTGATTTCACTTTCGGCAACAAGCACGATGGAGCTGCTCTTCGACTTGCGGAATCCGTTTTTGATGAACTCTTCCAATTGGTCTACTTCCGTATTAAACTCAGGGATAATAGCAGCTTCGGCTCCTGCGGCGATGGCGCCATTCAAAGCAAGGAATCCGGCATCACGTCCCATCACTTCTACGAAGAAAAGACGCTCGTGTGAGGTAGCTGTGTCGCGGATTTTATCTACGGCATCCAGGATTGTATTCAATGCGGTATCATAACCGATGGTTGTATCTGTTCCGTATAAGTCATTGTCGATGGTTCCGGGCAAGCCGATGCAAGGAATGTCGTATTCTTGAGCCAACAAGCGTGCTCCGGTCAGCGAACCGTCTCCTCCGATGACAATCAAAGCATCGATTTCTTCACGTTGCATGGTTTCGTATGCAATCTTACGTCCTTCTGGAGTCTTGAATTCCTGGCAACGTGCTGTCTTCAGGATGGTTCCTCCTTGCTGGATGATGTTGCTTACATTTTGTGTTTTGAATTCTTGGATTTCTCCTGTAATCAAGCCTTTGTATCCTCTGTAGATGCCTTTTACTCTCAGTCCGTTATAAATGGCTGAACGTGTCACAGCACGGATAGCTGCGTTCATACCCGGGGCATCGCCTCCCGAAGTCAGAATACCAATACATTTAATAGTTCCCATAAAAAAATGTCATTCGTTAATTATCGTATGTGGCAAAGGTATTAAAAATCTCATGTACAAGCAAATGTATTACCTTCTATTTTTATGTTTTTTGTTATCGAAAGAATGGCGTCCTTGCATGCTTCCATCAGCCATTTCGGAGTGGATGTCGCTCCGCAAATGCCTATCGAGTGCGCTTCGTGCAATAAAAGCGGGTCTATTTCTTCCGGTTTGTCAATCTGATACGAGTTCGGATTGACTTTATGGCATTCTTGGAAAAGTATTTTGCCGTTCGAACTTTTGTGTCCGCATACGAAGAATACCAAATCGTGTGCGGAGGCAAACTTGCGTATTTCGGGCATACGGTTTGCCACTTGCCGGCAAATGGTGTCATAATATTGGAAAGTGGTAGGGGGGACGATATGTGCCTGAATGTAGGCAACTATTTCCCTGAATTCATCGAGTGATTTGGTGGTTTGCGAATACAGGCGGATGTGCTTGGTGAAATCCAGCCGTTTGGCTTCTTCCAAATTCTCGATGACGATAGCTTTCCCGTTGGTTTGCCCTACTAACCCCAAGACTTCGGCATGCCCGTTCTTTCCGAATATGACGATTTGCTTGTCTTTCCCGTCCGGGCTTTCTGTATCAAATTCCTGCTTGATGCGTTTTTGCAGGCGCAGGACTACAGGGCAGGTGGCGTCGATGATTTCTATATTGTTCTCCCGTGCTTGTTGGTAGGTTTGGGGAGGTTCGCCGTGGGCTCTGAGCAATACTTTCACGTGGTTAAGCCGAGCGAATCTTTCATGGTCGATGGTGATAAGTCCGAGTTCTTTCAGCCGTTCGCATTCTTGTCCGTTGTGTACGATGTCGCCCAGGCAATATAAGGTGTCTCCTTTCGCCAGTTCTTCTTCGGCTTTCTTGATAGCGGTGGTCACCCCGAAGCAGAAGCCGGAACTTTCGTCGATTTCCACTTGTTTTTCGTTCGGTTCCATCATTGGGCTACGTGTTTGTATTGGTTAATCAGCCATTCTTTTTGTTCCGTAAGAGTCATATTGCTATTGTCCAACAAGATGGCATCATCCGCTTTGCGCAACGGACTGACTTCTCTTGTCTGGTCGATGCGGTCCCGCTCTTCCACGTTATGCAGGATGTCTTCGTACGATGCGTGTTGTCCTTTGGCTTGTAATTCGTCATACCGGCGTTGGGCGCGGATTTCGGGAGATGCGGTGACGAATATCTTCAGTTCCGCATCGGGGAATACCGTAGTGCCGATATCCCGTCCGTCCATGACAATGCCTTTTTCCTTGCCCATTTCTTGTTGCTGGCGTACCAGTGCCTCGCGCACAAAGCCGAGTGCAGCTACAGGGCTGACCTTCGAAGAAACCTCCAACGTGCGGATTTGGTTTTCCACGTCTTTTCCGTTCAGGTAAGTACGGGGAAGAGAGGTTGTTGGGTCCAGCCGGAAAGAAATGTGTATTTGGCTGATGTCCCGTTTCAGTTCATCGGTCTTTATTTCACCTTCCGGACTGAAGAGTCCGTGCTCGATGCAATAAAGGGTTACGGCACGGTACATGGCTCCGCTATCTATATAGATGTAGCCGATTTCTTTCGCCAGGTCTTTTGCCATGGTGCTTTTTCCGCACGACGAAAATCCGTCGATGGCAATGGTTATCTTTTTCATCTTTTTCTTTTGCTTTGTGATTTGGCTTCAAAGATACGCATTTTTTCTGTATAATTCTTCCTTTATCCGATGGGTCGTTTTAAGTTTTCCATTATATTTGCAGGACAGAGTATCTAAAACGAAAAAAGAATATCATGAAACAACAAACACCGAAGGAATTACAAGAGCTTTTCCATTTGTACCTGAATGGGCTGGCTTATGCCCGTGCCCCGAAGGGGTTGTACGAACCGATAGAATATGTGCTCGACATTGGCGGGAAGCGTATACGCCCCGTGTTAATGTTGCTTGCTTATAACTTGTTTAAAGAAGACGTGCAGTCTGTCCTTCCGCAGGCGGCAGCCTTGGAGACCTATCATAACTTTACTTTGCTGCATGATGACTTGATGGATAAGGCAGATATGCGCCGAAGCAAACCTACCGTACACAAGCGCTGGAACGAGAATACAGCTATCCTTTCAGGCGATGCGATGATTATCCTTGCCTATCAGTTTTTGATGAAAGGTTGTCCGGAGGAATATGTGCGCTCTGTGATGGACGTTTTTTCACAGACTGCCCTTGAAGTGTGCGAGGGACAACAATGGGATATGGAGTTTGAAAACCGCCAAGATGTGACGGTGGACGAGTATATGGAAATGATACGTCTGAAGACTTCAGTGTTGCTGGCAGGGGCATTAAAGATGGGTGCCATACTGGGCGGTGCTTCCGTTTCGGATGCACAGAAGTTATACGATTTTGGCATCCAGATTGGTCTTGCATTTCAGTTGCAGGATGATTATTTGGATGTTTACGGTGATCCGGAAGTCTTCGGAAAGAATATCGGAGGGGATATTTTGTGCAACAAGAAGACATTCATGCTGATTACGGCTTTCGAACGTGCTGATGAGGCTACGGAAGCGGAATTGCGGAACTGGATGACCATGGAGAAATATGACCCTGCCCAGAAGATAGAAGCCGTTACGGCTATATATAATAAGGAGAAGATAGGGGATATTTGTCAAGCGAAGATAGAAGGCTATTACCGCCAAGGGATGCAGTTGCTGGAAGAAGTGAATGTCGAACCCGCATATAAGCAACACCTGCTGGGCTTTGTGCAGGGATGGATGCATCGTAATTTATAAATGAAGAAGGAAAGGGTTGTTATGGTTCATTTGATAGATACACATACCCATTTGTTCGTGGAAGAGTTTGATGAAGACCGTGAATTGGCATTAATTCGTGCAAAGGAAGCTGGAGTGACACGTTTGTTTATGCCCAATATTGACGATGATTCGGTTGAGCAGATGCTGGCTTTTTGTGATGCACACGAAGATTGTTATCCGATGATTGGGTTGCATCCCACTTCGGTGGATGAAGGTTGGAAATCCCGATTGGAACGGATAGAACATTGGTTTCGTTCCGGTCATGTTTTTTATGGAATCGGAGAAGTCGGCATGGACTTATATTGGGATTCCACTTACCGGAAGGAACAGATGGAAGTTTTAGACAGGCAAGTGGGCTGGGCTTTGGAAGCTGGTCTGCCATTGATCGTTCATTGTCGTGAGGCGTATCCCGAATTGCTGGAAGTTTTGACACCGTATAAGAACGAGCCTTTATTTGGTATTTTCCATAGCTTTACGGGAACGGTGGATGATGCGGAGAAATTATTGGAGTATACAGGTTTCATGTTGGGCATCAATGGAGTGGTGACATTCAAGAAAAGCACGCTGGCTGAAGTCTTGAAAAAAGCCGTTCCTATCAGGCGCATTGTCTTGGAAACCGATTCTCCCTATTTGGCTCCGGTGCCTTATCGGGGGACGCGGAATGAGAGCGCGTATATTGTAAAAGTAGCTGAAAAGCTATCAGATGTTTACGGGAAACCCTTAGGCGATATAGCAAGTATAACGTCTTCCAATGCCTTGAAAGTATTCCGAAAACATAGGGAAGCGTTTTAAAATATCTTAATTTCATCCTTTCAGGCGAATTTTAAGCGAAGAAATGCGGTTAGAATGGAAAAAAAGAATACTTTTGCAAACCAAATCATAGGGAATTGCATTTCCGAGTTGTGATTCGCCTGAAAATTGAAAAGGAGAGGTGCTCGAGTGGTTGAAGAGGCACGCCTGGAAAGCGTGTATACGCCAAAAGCGTATCACGGGTTCGAATCCCGTTCTCTCCGCAGTAGTAGAATCTGTCTGTAACGGTTCCGGAATAATCAGCAAAAGTCTCTTTTACCTCAATAGATGAAGTCTTCCTGTAGCATATATTCTACCCCTGTTGGCGCTTGGAAGATATTCAGATTCATTTTATGGTACAATATTACAAAATAATAAGAGATAACACAGAGAATGTGTGGACATTCGACAAGAAATTTGTAAGTTTGTGCTCAAAATTTAAAAGCTAGAAATATGAAAAAGATGATTTTGTTTATTTTTGCCCTGCTGGCATGCCATGCGGGTTATGCCCAATACTTTTGTACGATAGAGGGGGCAGAGCTTCATTATGTGAATTACGATGAAGCGGGGCAAAGCGTATCGAACGAGACGGCTGTAGTAGGATATGTCGGGAGAGACGGGAATAACCTATCGGCGGCATACGTGAATAAGATTGTGACCAACAAGCTGAAGGGGAACACCAGCTATACCCGATTCGACTGGAATTATGACGGAAATCAGACGGTTTGTGTGGAAGATTTGGGGTTCGGACCGTATATCGACTCCGATTCCGACCCTGCCAAATACAATACTGCGGCACGTGCAGCCATGCAAGAGGAATTGAAGTTTAAGGGTGACAATTCGTTGATTCTCAAACGGAATGCAAAGGCAGGCGAGAGTATGCCCGACCGTTCGTATTCGCTTATCGTAAATATGCTGAAAAACGAGATTACCTTGTCGGGTGCCACTTACATGGGAGAAGAACGGATAAGTACTACCGCCGGTAAGTTCGATTGCATCAAGATTTCGTATCTGAAGCGCACGAAAGTCTTGCTGAAGACCACCACCCACCGCATCAACGAATGGTATGCCGAAGGCATCGGGTTGGTGAAATCCGAATCGTTTGATATGAAAGGCAAACCGGCAGGAAAGACTTTGCTGGTGAAAATCGTGAAGTAGTTAATAGTTATAGCCAATCAGAAATGAATTTGCGAAAGATGTGCGGCTTATTTCATTGAACACAAAGACACGGAGGCACAGAGTTTTAATTTTAGAGAAGACAAAGTCCACCGAGAAAAGCACTGACTCTGTGAACTTTGTCTTCTCTTCTATATTTATTTCTTTGTGCCTCTGTGTCTCTGTGTTCAATTTTAACTATTCATTATTCGCTATTAACTTGCTAAATGATTTCAATCCCTTGCTCCTCGCAAAGCTTCAGGCTCAGTTCTTTCAGCTTGAACTTCTGTATTTTCCCGCTTCCCGTCATGGGGAACTCTTTCACGAAGAAGATGTATTTCGGGATTTTATAACGGGCTATCTTGCCTTCGCAGAACTCGCGCACGTCGAACTCGTTCATCGTGTATCCTTCGTGCAGGATGATGAACGCGCCCACCGCTTCGCCGTATTTCTTCGACGGCACTCCGGCTACCTGCACGTCCTTGATGCCCGGCATCTGATAGAGGAATTCTTCTATCTCGCGCGGGTAGATGTTCTCGCCGCCGCGGATAATCATGTCCTTGATGCGTCCCGTGATGCGGTAGTTCCCGTCCGCGTCCTTCACGCCCAAGTCGCCCGAATGGAGGAATCCGTTCTTGTCTATCACTTCGGCGGTGGCTTGCGGGTTCTTGTAATAGCCCTTCATGTTGTTATACCCGCGGTTGCACATCTCGCCTTGCACGCCTACGGGACATTCCTCGCCCGTATCGGGGTCGATGACCTTCACTTCGGTAAACTCGAAGTCATGCCCTACGGTGTTGTAGCGCACTTCGGCAGGGTCGTCTATGCGGCTATGCGTCATGCCCGGCGAAGTCTCGGTCAGCCCGTACACGCTGGTTACGCGCATGTGCATCTTTTCTTCCACCTGCTTCATCAGTTCCACCGGGCAGAGCGACCCTGCCATGATGCCCGTGCGCAGGCAGGTCAGGTCGAACAGGTCGAACATCGGGTGGTTCAGCTCGGCGATGAACATCGTGGGCACGCCGTAGAGTGCCGTGCAACGTTCCTTATGAACGGACGCTAATACCACTAACGGGTCGAAACGCTCTACCATCACTTCCGTACATCCGTGGGTGAGGCAGTTCATCGTGGCAAGCACCACGCCGAAGCAATGGAACAAGGGGACGCATACGCACAACTTGTCGTCTTGGGTGAACTTCATGTGCTCTCCGGTCAGGAATCCGTTGTTGGCGATATTGTAATGGGTCAGCATCACGCCTTTAGGGAAGCCGGTCGTCCCCGAAGTGTATTGCATGTTCACCGTATCGTGGCAATTCACCTTCTTTTTCGCTTCCGCTAACACCTCGTCTTCGATGTTGTTCCCTAACAAGAGGATTTCAGCCGTGTTATACATCCCGCGGTATTTCTCCTGTCCGATGTAGATGACGTTGCGCATGTGGGGGAAACGCTTGCTCTTCATGTGCCCGCGCTCGAAGGTTTTCAGTTCGGGCAGCATGGTGTAGGTCATTTCCACAAAGTTGCTGTCCCTTTCCCCGTCTACGATGCAGAGGGTGTGCATGTCTGAGTTTTCGCACAAATACTCCAGCTCGGCTTGCTTGTAGTTGGTGTTCACCGTAACGGCTACGGCACCTATCTTGGCACAAGCGTAGAGGAAAGTCAGCCAGTCGGGCACGTTCTTCGCCCAAATTCCCACGTGTGTGCCGTGGGTCACGCCGATGGCGAGCAGCCCCTTCGCCATGTTGTCCACACGGCGGTTGAACTGGCTCCACGTAAAGCGCAGGTTGCGGTCGGAATAGACCAAGTATTCTTTATCCGGCGACACGGCAGCCCAATGCTCCAGCCAGTCGCCCAGTGTTCGTTCTGAGAGTTGTAACATAAGTTCTTGAGTTTTTCACCACAGATTACACAGATTGAATTAATAATCTCCGTGTCTTCTAATGGTGAATATAAAATATTATTTTAATCTGTGTAATCTGTGGTGAAACATATACCAAGTGTTAAACCGGCGTATAGATTACCGCCAGAATCTGGGCAGCTTGCCCTTCGTAAGCGTGTACGTGATGCGGTACGATGGAATCGTAATAAATCGTGTCCCCTTCTTCCAGGATGTAAGTGTATTTGCCGTAATTGATTTCCAGCATTCCTTTCAGCACCATGATGAATTCCTCCCCTTCGTGCGCCGAGAGCGTAAACGCGTCCTTGTTCGCGTCGATGTCGATGATGAACGGTTCCATGTGGCGGTCTGCCTTGCTCCGCGAAAGCGAATGGTAATGCATGTGCTGGCGGGCGTTGGTGGCGTTGTTCGAGAAGCTGATGGTGTCGTCCGCTTCCCCGCGCCGGCAGATGACGGGACCCGCTTCATCGTTCTGGTCATCCAGGAAAGTGCCCAAGCGGACTCCCAGCGCACGTGCCAGTTTCAAGAGCGGAGCCAGCGAAGGGATGTCAATGTTCTGTTCGATGCGTTCGATTTGTTCTGCCGACAATCCTGTGCGTTCGGCAAGTTCGTCTATACTGATTTCTTTTGTTGTTCGCAATGCTTTTATCTTTTCACCGATAACATTCGTGCGGTCCATAGTATACGTGTTTTTTTGTTGTTATGTTTGATATTCAATTTGATATGTGGCAAAGGTAATCATTTTTCCGAAAACAAGCAATAGGGGGAAACGGGAAAATGCGTCTCTCCTTCCGTTTTCTTTCTTTTCAGATGATTAAACCACTATGAATCAATACAATATACACGATTTATTTTACCGTAGGGGCGGGGTCTGCCCGCCCGAAAACATCATCCGCTCTATTCACGGGCGCATTCGGGCAGGCATATTGGCTAATGCGAATACCCGTTTAATATTTAAAATAAAAGAGCCGTACCTAATAGAGCTAATTTCTATTGCGCGTTTCCACATATTTGCATCGGCGCGCGGAGCTATATGCATTGGGTTGCGCAAGCATTTCCGAGGGACGGTGCAAGCATATTCCTCCGTAACGCCGTAACGCTTGTTTTGCCGGTTATCTATTAACAGATTTTTGCACCCACTCGTTTCAAATCCATTGCCGTATGGAAGAGATGATGTACCTTTGCGCCGTTAAAGAATAAAATTAGGAAGACGATGAAAGAGGCTTTGCTTAAACTTCACCTCTCGGTGCTGATAGCGGGAGGAACGGGCGTGTTCGGGCGGTTGATTACGCTGGGCGAGGGATTGTTAGTGTGGTACAGGCTGCTGCTTGCCACGCTGATGTTTTACGCGGTGTTGTTCGTATTGAACAAAATCAGGAAGGTGCAGCGGACGGACGTGGTGAAAATCGCGTCGACGGGAGTGCTGTTGGCGATGCACTGGCTGTTCTTTTACGGGAGCATCAAGGCATCGAACGTGTCTATCGGCGTGGTGTGCCTTTCGCTGATGAGCTTCTTCACCGCCTTGTTCGACCCGCTCATCAACCGCCGCCGGATTTCGATGGGGGAAATCTTGTTCAGCCTTATCGGGGTGGCGGGCATCGTGCTCATCTTCCACTTCGACACCCGCTACCGTACAGGCATCCTGATGGGCGTCCTTTCGTCGGCATTGGCTTCGCTCTTCACCATCTGCAACAAGCGCGTGGCTTCGGATTATCCGTCGGGCACGGTGCTGCTTTACGAGATGGGAGGCGGTTTCGTGGGGTTAAGCTTATTGTTGCCTTTCTACCTGCATTTCTTCCCTGTAGAGACACTTGTGCCTTCGGCTTCTGATTGGGCGAGCCTGCTGGTGCTTGCTTCGCTGTGTACCGTATGCCTTTACATCTTGCAGATACAGGTGCTGAAGAAGGTCTCCGCCTTTACGTTCAACCTGACTTACAACCTGGAGCCTATCTACAGCATCATCTTGGCAATGATTATTTTCGGCGAGGCGAAAGACCTGAACTTCAGTTTCTATACGGGATTAGGGCTGATCTTCTTGTCGGTAGCTTTGCAGACTTACCGGATTATAGGGGAAATGAAGAAATAAGATTGGGCTAAGGTGAGGGTGTGCTAAATGAACGTTGATTTTTATTTCGGCACACCCTCAGTTTCAGCTTCTATTTTGCTTTTTTTATATTCGATTCTTCCAATCCGTAATGTTTGCGTTTATCTTCTTGCTTCAATATACCGGCAATGAGGATAGCGCACAGACCGAAAATAGCGAAGACAATCATGGGAACGGTATAGTCATATCCGACAATAGCTCCGGCGGCATTGTATTGCGTAGAGAAACGGTCGATGACAAAGCCGATGAGTGCAGGCACCATCGCCAGGCCGATGTTCTGGATATAGAAGACAATGGCGTATGCCGAGCCGAGTTGTTTCATCGGGATAATCTTAGGCACAGAGGGCCACAGGGCACTGGGCACCAATGAGAAGGCAATGCCTAACACAATCATCACGATAACGGCAAACCACCAATAGTTCATGATAGGCAGGGCGAAAAGCACGTGTACGGTGGTCAGCATGACCGAACCGATAATCATCAAAGTGGCGCCGCGTCCGATGCGGTCGTATAGTGTTCCGAATACAGGAGTAAGCAGGATTGTTCCGAAAGGCAAGAGGGCAGGGATAAGTCCGGCAAACGATTCGGGCACTTCGTATTTGTAAATCATTAGTTTGGTGGCGAATTTCAGGAAGGGGAATACTCCGGCATAGAACATCAGGCAAAGCAGGGTGATAAGCCAGAAGCCTTTGTTGCAAAGGATAAGTTTCAGGTCAGACAATTTGAAACCCTCTTCGGGGTCTTCGCCGGCTTCTGCACGGGCGGCAGATACAGCCGCATCTTCCTTGCGGTCCATGACGCAATATACCAAATAAGAAGCAAAGCCGATACACAAAGCTATGGCTCCGATAAGCACCGAACCGGAAACGTCGCCCATCATCCGCGCTACAGGCAGGCTGACCGCAAGGGCAAGAGCCGTTCCGATACGTGCCATAGCCACTTGAAGCCCCATGGCAAGAGCAAGCTCTTTTCCGGCAAACCATTTTACGATGACTTTTGATACGGTAATGCCCGTAATTTCGGCTCCCATGCCGAAGATAGAGAAACCAAGGGCGGCTACGACCACTTGCAGATTCATGCCAAATAGCATCGCATCGCCGAAGTCGGTCTTCAAGGCATACCATTTAATCAATGCGCCGGCAAACATCAGCCCCGATGACATGACTCCCGTAAACCGGACACCCATTTTGTCGAGGATGATTCCTCCGAAGAACAACATTAGCAGAAACACGTTGATGTATCCGTAGGCTCCTGAAAAGAATCCGTATTCGGTACTGCTCCAGCCTTTGCCTGTAGAGACGGTACTGATGGTCTTTTCTTGCGTTTCTTGTTTTCCTTCTACCGTTTCCATGTATTGGTATCGGGCGCCTTCTTCCAGTTTCTGTACGGTAAGGTCGGGCGATGATAAGGAATTAGCTTCGGCAAAAAGCTCGACTTTAGCTACAAGGCTATCGGCGGGCATGGAAGTGTTGTCGGTGAAATAAACTACTTTTCCTTTTGTGGTGAGCAAGTTCTCAAGAGGAGCCATGACATCGGTCAGGAAATAACCGCACATCATGGTGAACGACACGATGATGAGTGCCGTCCAGCGAGCGGCTTTCGAGTCGCTCAGGCGTTTCTGAATTTGTTCTTTCATTGCTTTTTGTTTATGATTGTTTTACTTTTTCGTTAAATTGCGCAACAAAGATACTTCTTTTTGTGGTTTTTTGTTCCATTTATCAAAATAAGTTCTAACTTTGGGGTCATATTAACTTACTAAAACTTAAATCTATGAGAAAGATGAAACTGACGGCGCTTTGCGCTGTATTAGGCGGAAGTCTGCTATGTTCTTCTTGCATTGGTTCATTCGGTGCATGGAACAGTCTGAAAGACTGGAATATGGGTATTGGTCATAAAGCGGTGAATGAAATCGTTTTTATTGCTTTCCATATCATTCCGGTGTATGAAGTGGCTTATTTGGCTGATGTGCTTGTATTGAACTCTATTGAGTTCTGGTCGGGTTCGAATCCGTTGGCGGATGTAGGTACAGAAAAAGTCATCCAAGGAGAAGACGGGGAATATTTGGTACGCATCAATGAAGACGGATACACTATCACCAAAAAAGGTGAAGAAAACCGTCCGCTTGATTTGGTCTATAATACGGAAGACCGTACATGGAATGCTGTAGCCGAAGGGCAAGCTTTCGAACTGATGACCATGAATGAAGACGGAAGCATTACGTATAAAGATCAGAATGGAGAAGAAGTAACGGTAATGCCTGAATTGATTAAGGATGCCGTAGCTGCAAGATAATCTGTGTTTATGAGTATGTGGGGTGTGCCGAAAATGAAAGCTATTTTCATTTTCGGCACACCTTCATAAATTCAGTCTTTGTCTATTTTCAGGATGCTTCCGGTTTCGGGATTGAAGATGACACGTGTATTGATTTTCTTAAACAAATCATCTACCAATACTTCTGTAGAACCAAATTGGGTGATAGGCAATTCGCCTTCGAAACAAGTTTTTCCTTGATAAGAAACCGTTACTTTTCCTTTGCCTGGAATGTTATAGATTGCCCCTTCCAGTTTCTTCTTTTTCTTGTCTTCGGGCATAACAGGGATTGGTGCCAAACTCTTAAGGCTGATATAAATAGGTTCGCCAGCCAAATCATTTGCCGGAAGGACACCTAATAGGTTGGAAAAACGTAATACCACTTTATTTTCAAGACCTTCTTCGGGAGTTATATATGCGGTAAAGACTTTATCTTCACGGTCGGTTATCCCGGCAAAGAGTTGAGTTAAAGCTTTCTCCTGCTTATCCAAGTTATCAATGATTAACTGAAGTGAGGCGCCGTCTTTGGGCATAGTGTCCGCTTGTCCACGCAAAATGAGGTTCTTGCTTTCGCGGATATTGTATATTTCTTTTGCGGTCAATTCCGCCATTTTTGCGGTAGAGCCTGCTATCAATATGTCTTCAGTCATGTATTTGCGTGGATTTTCATGCTTTTGCGGTTTCTCCAGTACATATTCTTCGGCTTTTTCTTCCGGGGCCGAGGTGTTAATGGCTTTAATCAATCCTTCGTTGGTAAGTTCCACGTTTCCCATGGCACTTTTGTCTTTCAGCTTGATAATATAGGCTTTCGTGGAGTCTGGCACTCCGGCTGAGCATACTTCTACCCGTTTGATTTCCCAATAGGTTTCCGGTTCTGAACTTACATTGTTCATCCGGAGATATTGGTTGGCATATTGGCATAAATCTCCCGGTTTGTAAGAAATGCGTGTTGCAATAATATTTACTTTTAGCATGGTCTTCGGAAGAAAATAGACAATGCCTTCTCCTTCTCCCGGCATATATGCACTGATATCTTGTGCGGCAACAGGTGCCGTACATGCCAGCATGCTTAATGCGAAAACGGTTTTGTTCATATTGGTGTGTTTTTTATTTGATTTCAGAAAGGACTTTCCATGCTTCGGGCAAGGCATCGATGATATCGCTTGCGGTAAGGCTGATTTCTCCCATACGCCTGCATGCGATATCTCCGGCAAGCCCGTGTACATAAATTCCCAGCCGTGCCGCATTTTCAGGTTGATAACCTTGTGCCAGCAGGGCAAGGATAATGCCGGTCAATACATCTCCGCTTCCGCCTGTAGCCATACCCGGATTACCCGTAGGATTGAAATAGAATTTGCCTTGAGGCGTGATGACAACGGTATACGCTCCTTTTACCACCATATAGCATTGGAGGTAGGCGGCTAGTTCTTTAGCCTTGGTCAAACGCTCGAAACTATTATTGCATTTGCCGATGATGCGTTCCAACTCACCGATATGCGGGGTAAGGATGCTTCCTTTGGGCAAACGGTTCAGATAGTTGCGGTGTGAACTTAAAATATTGATAGCATCCGCATCCAACACAGCGGGGATATAGCAATCTGCAAGCTGGTCTAACGTGGCAAGGGCGGTTTCTTCTTCCTGCCCGATGCCGGGACCGATAGCAATGGCTTGATAGTTATCCAAATCCACCGGTTCTGCAAAATAAAGTTCATGCACATCATTTTGTACTATGGCTTCGGGTACAGCCGTCTGTAAGATATCGTGGTTGCATACCGGAACATGTACCGTAAGAAGCCCTGTTCCAGAGCGTAAACAGGCACGAGCGGCGAGAACGGATGCTCCAGCCATACCGTTTGACCCGGCTATCAGAAGGGCGTGTCCGAAGTTGTTTTTATAGGCGAAACGCTTACGGGGTTTGATTAATTGGCTTACGTCTTGTGCTTCTGTTATAATATAAGGTGTATCCGCTTGTCTGATAAATTCCGGGCTAATGCCAATATCCAGCAATTTCCATTCGCCCACGATGTCTTCGTTTTCAGGGAAAAGGAAGGCGAGTTTCGGAAGTTGTATGCTCAGGGTCAGGTCGGCGTGGATAATGTTCTGGCGGGAGTTGTTCGAATTATCTTCGCCCATCAGTCCCGAAGGAATGTCGATAGAGACAACTTGTGCACTGGACGCATTGATGTATTGCACCACTGATGCAAATCCTCCGCTCAAGGGTTTGTTCAGCCCGGAGCCGAAAAGCCCGTCTATGACTACATCTTCTTCGAAGAGTTTGGGAGGGTCGAAACTATTGCTGATTTCGTGGTAAGCGGTGAATCCGCATTCTTGCAAGCGTTTGATGTTCGTCATGCAATCTTCCGAGATTGTCCCTTTGATGTTGAACAAGTAGACTTCTACGTTGTAATTCTTAGTGAATAACATACGTGCTACGGCTACGGCATCTCCACCGTTATTTCCCGCTCCAGCAAATACCACGATGCGGTGCGATTGGTCCCAGCGTTTGCAGATTTCATTAGCAATAAGCGAAGCCGCTTTTTCCATCAAATTGATGGAGAGTATGTTGTTATTGGCGATAGTATAAGCATCCGCCTCTTTCTGTTGTGTACAAGTAAGTATTTTCATCTTTCGTATCTTAAAAGCTATTTGCGGGTAAAAGTACAAAAAAAGTACAGAAGTTTGAGGGAAAATTCGTATTTTTGTCCCAATTTTATAAAGTAACGTCAGTATGGATATAATTCAGATCAAAGACAAGCGGTTTAAAACCTTCATTTCCGAAGCCGATATATTGAAAGAAGTAGAGCGTGTGGCAAGCGAAATCAACCGGGATTTGGCTGATGCCAATCCGCTTTTTATCAGTGTGTTAAACGGCTCTTTCATGTTTACAGCCGATCTGATGAAGCGTCTCACGATGCCTTGTGAAATCTCGTTCGTGAAGCTGGCTTCTTACGAAGGGACGTCTTCCACCGGAAAAGTGAAAGAATTGGTGGGGCTGAACGAGGACATTACGGGACGTACGGTGGTAATCGTGGAAGACATCGTAGACACGGGCTTGACGATGCAACGCTTGCTGGAAACGCTTCGGGCGCGGAATCCGAAGGAAATCCGGATAGCTACTTTATTGGTGAAGCCCGATAAGTTGAAGGTGGACTTGGATATTCCTTACGTGGCGATGCGTATCCCGAACGATTTCATTGTAGGTTACGGGCTGGATTATGAAGGGTTCGGGCGTAACTATCGGGATATTTATTCGGTGGTGGAATAATCTATTTATATTGTATCATTAATAATTTAAGGTAAACAAGATGTTGAATATCGTAATTTTTGGTGCTCCGGGTTCAGGTAAAGGGACTCAGAGCGCACGTATCGTAGAAAAATATGGGTTGAATCACATTTCTACAGGGGATGTGTTGCGTGCCGAAATCAAGAACGGAACGGAGTTAGGTAAAACGGCTAATGCATATATAAGCAACGGCCAACTCATACCGGATGCTTTGATGATTGATATACTTGCAAGTGTGTTCGATAGCTTCAAGGATAGCAAAGGCGTTATCTTTGACGGTTTCCCCCGCACGATTGCACAGGCCGAGGCTCTGAAGAAGATGTTGGAAGAGCGCGGACAGGAAGTGTCTATCATGCTGGATTTGGAAGTGCCCGAAGATGAATTGATGGTTCGCTTGATTAAGCGTGGACAAGAAACCGGACGTGCCGATGATAACGAAGAAACCATCAAGAAACGCCTCGTGGTTTATCATTCGCAGACCGCTCCGTTGATTGACTGGTATAAGAACGACGGAAAGTATTGCCACATCAACGGCTTGGGTACGATGGATGGCATCTTTGCCGATATTTGCAAGGCGGTAGACGCTATTTGATTAAATTAAAAGTTGAAAATTGAGAATTGAAAAGGAAGAGTTTCTGGTTTTTAATTCTCAATTTTCAATTCTCAATTTCATAAAAACATTATGGCTGAATCGAATTTTGTTGATTATGTGAAGATATATTGCCGCTCCGGCAAGGGAGGACGTGGGTCTGCACACTTGCGGAGGGAGAAATACATGCCCAACGGCGGTCCTGATGGAGGAGACGGCGGAAGAGGAGGTCATGTTATCTTGCGGGGAAACCGTAATTATTGGACGTTGCTCCACTTGAAATACGAGCGTCATGTGTTTGCGGAAAGCGGAGGAAACGGCTCGAAGAGCCGGAGCTTCGGGAAGGACGGTGCCGATAAGGTGATTGAAGTGCCGTGCGGAACGGTGGCATACAATGCTGAAACGGGTGAATATGTGTGCGACATTACCGAACACGGGCAGGAAGTCATCCTTCTGAAAGGAGGGCGCGGAGGATTGGGCAACTGGCATTTCCGTACCGCTACCCGTCAGGCTCCCCGTTTTGCCCAGCCGGGCGAACCGATGCAGGAGATGATGGTGATATTGGAACTGAAGTTGCTTGCCGATGTCGGTCTGGTAGGATTCCCCAATGCGGGCAAGTCTACCTTGCTTTCCACTATTTCCGCGGCTCGTCCGAAGATTGCCGATTATCCTTTTACGACGCTTGAGCCTAATTTGGGCATCGTGCCTTATCGTGACGGGAAGTCATTCGTCATGGCGGATATTCCGGGCATCATCGAAGGTGCGAGCGAAGGGAAAGGGCTTGGTTTGCGCTTCTTGCGCCACATCGAGCGTAACTCCTTGTTATTATTCATGGTGCCGGGCGATGCCGATGACATCCGTCATGAATATGATGTGTTATTGAATGAACTGGCGAAGTTCAATCCCGAAATGCTCGATAAGCAACGGATATTGGCTATTACGAAGTGTGATATGCTGGACGAGGAACTGATTGAGATGCTGGAGCCTACGCTTCCCGAAAATGTGCCTCATGTGTTCATCTCTTCCATTACAGGCATGGGCATTCAGGAACTGAAGGATATTCTATGGACGGAATTGAATAAGGACAGCAATCAGTTGGAAGGCTTGCGCCAGGCTTCTATCGTGCATCGGGCTAAGGATGTCAATAAGTTGCAACAGGAGTTGAAGGATATGGGTGAAGACGAAGACTTCGAGTACGAATACGAGGAAGACGATGATGATTTCGAATATGAGTACGAGGAAGAAGATTGGGACGATGAACCTGAGAAATGATGAACGGATTGACTAACGATAAAAGAATGTTGAAATACGGTTTGACGGAATTGTATTCCAACATTTTTTGTTTTTCCACGACCCGTCATGGCGGGTATAGCGCAGGAGCATACGCTACGTTTAATTGCAACGGATATTGCGGGGATGCGCCTGATGCCGTAAGGAAAAACCGTGAGTTGCTTGGCTCTCTATTTCCTGCACAAGGCGAATTAATCATCCCGCATCAGGTGCACGGGACGGAAGTGCGCGTGATTGATGAGGCTTTCTTGCAAAAGAGCGAAGCGGAAAGAGCGGATTTGTTGGAAGGTGTGGATGCTTTGGTGAGCAATCTTCCTAAGGAATGCTTGTGTATCTCAACCGCCGATTGCATTCCGGTATTGTGTTATGATGTCCGTCATCAAGCGGTAGCGGCTATCCATGCCGGTTGGAGAGGAACAGTTGCACGCATCGTCAGCAGGACTTTGGAAAAGATGCGGCAAGTGTATGGAACGGAAGGCAAAGACGTGTATGCCTGCATCGGCCCGGGCATTTCGCAAGAGGCTTTCGAGGTAGGCGATGAAGTGTACGAAGCATTCCGGCAAGCCGGTTTCGATATGGAACGTATAGCAGTCCGTAAAGAAAAATGGCACATCGACCTATGGGAAGCCAACCGGATGCAACTCTTGGATTTCGGTATAGAGCCGTCGCATATTGAGTTGAGCGGCATCTGTACGTATAAGAATAACGAAGATTTTTTCTCCGCACGAAGGCAAGGAACCGCTTCGGGGCGTGTGCTTTCGGGGATAATGATAGTATAAAGTATTAAGTTTATGAAAATAGAAGTATCCGAAGAACTGCACCGTGCTTGGCCCGGATTCCGGGGAGCGGCGGTATTTGCTACGGTAAGGAATACGGCGTATAATGCCGAATTGTGGAAACGCATCGAAGCGTTTACGGCTCTCTATCGGGAGAAGTACACCCTCGATTCTATCAAGGAAATGCCTGCCATACAGGCCACCCGTCAGGCTTATAAGAAGTGCGGGAAAGACCCCAGCCGTTACCGTCCTTCTTCGGAAGCTTTGTGCCGGCGCATCTTGCGGGGCATTCCTTTGTATCAGATTGATACGTTGGTCGATTTGATAAACTTGGCTTCCATTTATAGCGGAAATTCGATAGGCGGTTTCGACCGGGATAAGATTCAGGGCGACCGGTTGGTGTTGGGCATCGGGAAAGCCGGAGAACCATACGAAGGCATCGGGCGCGGAGAGTTGAATATTGAAGGGATGCCGGTCTATCGGGACGCAATCGGGGGCATCGGTACTCCCACCAGCGATAACGAACGGACCAAAATGAGTATTGACACTACTCATGTGTTGGCGATAATGAATGCATACGGTGGAAGTGAAGGCTTGGCGGATTCGGTAAACTATATGGTAGAACTGATGAAAGAGTTTGCGGAAGCGCACGATATAGAGATTATTTATTTTGAATAAAAGGCGAGAGAAGTATGGATATAGAGAAAATCATGACGGAAGGAATCGTATTCAAAGGTTCCGGTTCGGGAAAAAAGAAAGACGAGAAGGTAAAGACCAAGGCTAAAAAGAAAACCTATATCACCGGTGCGCACGGTTCGGGTTCGGCAAAAATGAAAGCAGAGTACCGCCGTAAGCGTGCCAATCGGCATAAAAACGGGTAACGGGATGCTTAAATCTATTAAAAAGGAAAAGAAACTTTGTCGAAACGTAGCGATTTCTGTGCAATATCACCGATTTTTGTTTTGCATACCGATTAAAAACCTTATATTTGTTCTATGCAAAACAATCTAAAATGATAAGCGTATGAAAAAGTTATTTCTGTTAGCGGTATGTATGTTGTCGATGCTTACGGTGTCGGCACAGATGAGGCCGACGATGATGTTCGAAGTGGGCATCGGCATGAGTGGCTGGACGGGAGATGCGGCAAAAGGTTCGAATGCCATTTTTAATCCGCGTGTAGGTGTTACAGCTGATGTCCCCTTGAACGAATGGTTCTCTTTCCAGCCCGGGCTGAGCTGGGTCTCGAAAGGTGCGAAGATGGATGTGCCTGCTCAAATTACTCAGTTGGTAGATTGTGATGATATGACTATTAATCAGAACTACTTCCAAGTTCCATTGATGGCAGCATTTCATATGCGTGCTACTGATAATTTTGATCTTGTATTTACTGCTGGTCCGTACATTGCTGTGGGTGTGAATGGAAAAACCGAAATTAAGATAGATGATGTTACTGCGTCTTGGAAAACATTTAAAGATGCAAAAGTGATGAATTATGAATTGGACGGCTTCCGCCGCTTCGATGCCGGCATCGGAGTCGGTGTTGCGCTCGATTTCCCACACTGGATAGTAGGCGTGGATGCCGATTTCGGTTTGTGTAAGGTTTGTAAGGATGGTCCACGTAACTATGACCTCTTCTTCAGCGCAGGCTTCAAGTTTTGATAATTTTATATGGAAACGAGGATGAATAATAAGGAACAACATCCTCGTTTTTCTTTCTGTATGTTGTCGTTCCCAATTAAATTCGTATTTTTGTGAAAATTAAAAACGATAGGATATGAAGAATAATCTCATTCGTTTCGATTGGGCGATGAAACGCTTGCTTCGAGATAAGAGTAATTATGTGGTATTAGAAGGTTTTCTCTCCACGCTGTTGGGAGAAGACTTGCGTATAGTCCGGTTTTTGGAAAGCGAATCGAACCAATCGGATGCAAACGATAAGTTCAATCGTGCCGATATGCTGGTAGAAGATAATCGGGGTAGATTGCTTATCATTGAAGTACAGAATAATCATGAATTGGATTATTTTCATCGGATGCTCTATGGTGTATCGAAAACTATTTCGGAGTATATCAATTTAGGCGATGATTATGATAAAGTAAAGAAAATCTATTCTATTAATATCGTTTATTTTGAGTTGGGGCAAGGAAAAGATTATGTTTATCACGGTAAAACCATTTTCCGGGGATTGCATGATACCAACGATATTTTACAACTTTCGATTCGTCAACGGGAGATATTTGTCGGGAAAGATGCCGGTGATATTTTTCCTGAATATTACGTGCTTCGAGTGAACGATTTTGATAAAGTTGCAAAAACGCCTCTTGATGAGTGGATAAAATTCTTGAAAACGGGAGAAATAGATGGGACTGCAACCGCTAAAGGTTTGCCCGAAGCAAGAGAACGTCTGCGTGTAGATGCTTTGCCGGATGCGGATAAGCGGGCATACGTCCGTGATATGGAAGCTTTGCGCTATCAACGCAGTGTCATTAAAACAGGTTGGTATGAAGGGCGTGCTGAAGGTTTAGTAGAAGGACGTGCAGAAGGACGTGCAGAAGGCCTTGCTGAAGGAGAAGCGAAGGGAAGAGCTGAAGCACAAGCGGAAAGTGCAAAAGAAATGGAACGGAAGATGAAAGATATGGCTAAGAAGATGAAAGATGCAGGCATGTCCACGGAAACCATCGCTCACTTTACGCAACTGGCACCGGAGGAAATAGCAGAATTATAAATCAAGGAATAATACCATAAAGACATGGCAAAGAAAAAAGCAAGCGGAGGGAAGAAAGCTGCTTCTAAAGTATCTTATCATTACAAGCCCGATAACTTGACATTGGAGCAATGGCAAATCGCCTTGCGCCGTCAGGCGGCTGAAAAAGAGACGTTTGGCATTAGGGAAATGAATGCGAAAGAATATCCGGGTTATTACATTGTAAACAATCCGGTGTCACAAAATGTATATCGGGTGGTCTATCGGGGAGCGTTCAGTGCTTGGAACTATTGCTCGTGTATGGACTTCAAGACAAGCCAGTTAGGTACGTGCAAGCACATCGAGGCGGTAAAGCTTTGGTTAGAGAAACATCATAAAAGGGTTTGCACGGATATCCCGGCTTATACTTCGGTTTATTTGTCTTACCGGAGGGGACGGAAAATACGTTTGCGTATCGGTACGGACAATGCTGAAGAATTCCGCAAGTTAGCTGCCCCTTATTTT
Source organism: Bacteroides sp. An322 (assembly GCF_002161765.1). GTDB lineage: Bacteria > Bacteroidota > Bacteroidia > Bacteroidales > Bacteroidaceae > Phocaeicola > Phocaeicola merdavium. The sequence goes on from NZ_NFIN01000005.1 coordinate 82,513, forward strand.
ACTCCCGAAGGAGTTATGCGTCCCGAAGCCTTAGATTATATAACCGATTTTTTCCGTGATGCCATACGTCTTAACGATACATTCCGCTGGTATGATGACGCAATGGATTTTATCTTAGAGCAACGCGACAAGCGTAAGCGGGAACAGTTCCTTTCCGAAAGCAATGCGGACATCCTGATTGACTCTTTGCTTAAAGTCCGTCTGTTCCCTTATCAGAAAGAAGGCGTTCGTTTTGCTTACCGTGCTGGAAAATCTATTATTGCCGATGAAATGGGCTTGGGGAAAACCATCCAAGCTATAGGGACGGCTGAATTGATGCGTAAGCAAGGCATCGTGTCAACGGCATTGATTCTTTGTCCTACTTCATTAAAATATCAATGGAAGAAAGAAATAGAGCGGTTTACCGATACGCAAGCCGTTGTAGTGGAAGGTAATCATCTGAAACGGAAAGAACTTTATAAGGCAGAACCGTTCTATAAAATCGCTTCCTACAATAGTGTTGCCAACGATATCGCTATCTTGCACGAGCTACAGACCGACTTTCTTATTATGGACGAAGTGCAACGCCTCAAGAATTGGAACACCAAGATAGCCAAGGCTGCCCGCCATATCAAAGCCGAATATGCCGTAGTACTTTCCGGAACTCCGTTAGAGAACAAGCTGGAAGAACTTTACTCCGTAGTGCAATTTGTCGACCAGTATTGCTTAGGTCCTTATTATAAGTTCATTGCCGATACGGTGATAAAGTCGGATACAGGAAAGGTTATGGGTTATAAAGGATTGAATGCGGTAGGCGAAAAGCTGCACGACATTCTGATTCGCCGCCGGAAGAAAGACGTAGCTCTTCAGTTGCCCCAGCGGATGGATAAAGTGTTATTCGTCCCCATGACCGAACAACAACAAGCTATGCATGATGAACTCCAAAGCAATGTAGCCCAGTTGGTTTATAAGTGGAACCGTCAGCGCTTTTTGAGTGAGAAAGACCGGAAACGCTTGCTCTTGTCGTTGAGCCAAATGCGTATGGTATGTGATAGCACGTATATCTTAGACCAGAAAAACCGAAACGACACCAAGATAGACGAAACGATGAATATCCTGAATCAGGTTTTCGAAAATGGAGACGAGAAGGTGGTGATATTCAGCCAGTGGGAACGCATGACGCGGTTAGTGGCTGCCGAATTGGATAAGTTAGGCGTACGCTATGAATACCTGCATGGCGGTGTGCCCTCCGAAAAGCGGAAAAACCTGATGGAGAACTTTACCGAACTCCCTGAAAGCCGTGTTTTCATCTCTACCGATGCCGGAAGCACAGGACTGAATTTGCAAGTGGCTTCTATTCTTATTAACTTAGATTTGCCGTGGAATCCTGCCGTACTGGAGCAACGAATCGCCCGCATCTATCGCATCGGTCAGCAACGGAATATACAAATCATCAATTTGGTGGCTCCTTCTTCCATCGAAGAGCGGATGCTCTCTACGCTCAATTTCAAGACTTCGCTCTTCGAAGGCATCTTAGACAATGGCGAAGACAGCATCTTCTTAGACGATAGCAAGCTGGATAAGATGATGGAAAGCATTTCGGCTATCGTGACCGAACCTGAGGATAAAGAAAAGGGAGAGGGAAGAGAAGTGGTACACATTGAGGATAAAGAAGAACCAGCTGAAACCTTTGCACCGGCAGAAGCTTCGGATGAAGATACAGAGCCCTCCGAAGACACGGAAGCCGCCCGCTTAATCCGCCAAGGCGTATCGTTCTTTAGCGGACTGGTTCAGACGCTCCGCTCGCCCGAAGGCATCCGCAGCTTGGCGGACAGCTTGATAGAAGAAGATAAGGAAACCGGAAAAGCGACGTTGCGGATTCCTGTCCCCGACAAAGAAAGCGTAATCGGTTTCCTGAGTCTGGCAGGAAAACTCTTGTCAGGATTTGAAGAGAAAAAATAGTAACGTATGGAATTGTAGAGGCAAGGGTTGCCTGCCTCTATCAACTAATTGAGTGTTAAAAATCGAAGAACGGTTCGGGTTTCTTGAAATCTTTTTTGCTGATAGGCAAGTAATGGAGCTCGTCGTCTCCCGTTTCTACTACGATGCAGAGCGAATCGTTCCATTCCTGCAAGTTGGCGAGTCCGGAGATGTCGCACGACAAAGTGCCGCCTTCATAGCGGTATTTTTCCCAGCCTTCCGGAACACGTGGGCGATAGCAAAGCTCCAGACGCAGCGTGTCCGGGCTTTGGCGGGCAGGGTCGTACACCAAGTCTATGGGAACGGACGCATATTCGTAATGCGTGTAAGAGTCGTGGGTAATCGTTGCGAGCGTGTAGAAGTCGAAGTAACCGTCTCCCGCTCCGTAAGAATCTGATAAATCAAAGTTCTTGTCTACGCTGCAACTGTCCGGATGCGTGATGCCCCGTTTGTCCGCTTCCGCTTTACTGATGGGGTGGATGATTCTATTGGCTGTTTCGATTTCCACACTTGCGTTGTCAATGATAGTGAAACCGGGGGTGCGGTCGCTAAAGAACCGGTTTTCTTCTTTGAACGAAAGACCGTAGTAAGCCCGTTCGTATTTGTCCAGTCCTTTGCCGTAGCAGATAGCGACTTCGTTTCCTCCGTACGAGAAAAGGTAATAGCCGTCTTCGTCATTGCCCACGATGGTACCTTTGGTCATAAATCCGAGATATCCTCCGTTGTCGATGGTCAGGTCGTGGCAGGATGCCAGTCCGAAAGCACAAACGCAAAGTGTCCATACATAGATGCTGAAAGAAAATCTGTTTGTTTTCATCTTTAGTTGGATTTGAAATTGTACCCGCAAATATAGGCAAAAAGATAAGATGCAACGTTTTATTTAAGAGAAAAATATGCTGCGAAGGCTTCGTCGTCTGCCATTCCCTTGCCCGCGTATGCTGTGAAGCTTTTGGCATCGCCATTTCTTTGTCCGCGTATGCTGCGAAGCTTTCGGCAACTGCCATTTCTTTGTCCGTGCATGTTGCGAAGGTTTCGGCATCGCCATTTCTTTGTCCGCATTTGTCGCGAAGCTTTCGGCAGCTGCCATTTCTTTGCCCGCATTTGTCGTGGAGAAGGAATTTTTCGTATTTTTGCCGCATGAAAATCGAATCGGGAGGAGCAATATGAACAGTAGAATCTTGTCTATAGGAGTCTTTATGGTGTTGATGCTCTCGTCGCTGTTGGCGGGGCGGCAGGGGTATTTCGGCGCGAAGGAAGCGATAACCGCCGACTTGAACCAGGCTTTGATGCGGACGTTGGAGGAGCGGCAAGACAATATCGTGGCGCAGGATTCCATTCGGGCTTATGAACAACTTAGGGAGGCTTCGGACGGTCCGGTATGGCTTGCCATCGCCGATAGAAGGCTGTGCCGTCACCTGAAGGACGAGCGGCTGAGGGGGAAAACTTTCCTCTCGTTTGAGGTAATCGACGCGGCGCATCCGAAGAAGGCGCAACCGGCTGATGCGCTCTGCAGCGACACGCTAATCATCAACAACCGGGCTACGGGCACGACCCTTGCCGTGAAAAGTTACGCGCGCCTTTCCGCAATCGGCGTATTCCGCATGTCCGACCAACGCTTGTCGTTCCTCTTGGCTTTTGCCGCATTCCTTTGGGCGATAGGTTTCCGGTTTGTTGCCCGCAGGAGGCAAACGGCGGAAGAAGAGCCGCAACGTTACGGTGGGCTTTCCTATTCGGCGGAAGAACGTTGTTTCTACGATGCACGCCGTGCTCCGGTACACCTCACTCCGATGCAGCACCGGTTCTTGCTGATGCTGTGGCAAGCCCCGTCTCATTCGGTGTCGAAAGAAGAACTGTGCGCCGCCTTGTGGCCTAAGAAAGAAGATGCCAACGACACGCTTTATACATTGGTGCGGCGGTTGAAACTGATTCTTGAGACGTGCAGCGAATTGCAGATTGTAGCGCATCGGGGGAGAAATTATTCGCTGGAAATCAAGGCGGAAGCCGATTGTCAGGATAATGTCAGGAAGATGTCAGCTGCATTTTTAACGGAAAGATAGTCCCTGCCGTATCTTTGCGCCCGAACTTAAAAAACGAAGAGCGCAATGAAACGTATCGGCATCCTTATTCTCTTATCAACATTCGCCGTCACCTTGTCGGCACAAAGCGAGACCCAAACCGTCGAACTTCAAGAAGTGGAGGTGAAAGCGGCTAAAGTGATTCATAAGCCCGACGGGCAAACCATTTACCCTACTGAAGTGCAGAAGAAGGCATCGCATTCGGGGTATAGCATCCTGCAAAAACTCTCTTTGCCTAACATCCGTGTGGATGAGGCTTCGCATAGCTTGTCGGCTATCGATGGACGGGGAAGCATCCAGTTGCGTATTGACGGCATAATTGTAGGGCGGGAAGAAATGCTGTCGCTCGCTCCCGAACGCATCAGCCGGATAGACTTTATCGACAATCCTGGGGTGAGGTACGGCGAAGGCATCGCATACGTCATCAATATCCTGACCCGCCGGAACGATAGCGGATATACGGTCGGCGTTGACCTCATGCAGGCACTTACCGCCAAATCGGGCAATGATTTAATCTACGGGAAATGGAACGCAGGGAAAAGCGAGCTTTCCTTGAGTTATAATTTCGGATACAAGGACTTCGAGGGAAACCGGATGAACGAAACGGCACATTACTTGCTCGCCGACGGTTCCACCCGTACCATCGAACGTAACGACATTGCTTCGCGCAGCCGGAGCTTGAACAACGATTTGCAATTGAAATACAATCTTGCCGATTCCGCCAACTATGTGTTTCAGGCTTCGCTGAAGGCTGATTTCTCACACATCCCCCATAATTATAACCGCAAACAGATTGTGGACGGAGGCGAACGCTATCTTGCCACCCAATCTAATCGCAACCTTAGTTCCAGCCCCGTCTTAGACCTTTATTTCTTCAAGCAATTCAGTCCACGCCAATCGTTGACCCTTAATGCCGTAGGGACTTATATCTCCACTTCGCTTCGGAGTAGTTACGATGAAGGCGAGCCGTATGCGTATGAGGTGGACGGGAAAACGTATTCCCTGATGAGCGAAGCCGTTTACGAGAACCGCCTCAAGCCCTTTACCCTTACAGCCGGAATAAACTATATGCAGAAATATACGAAGAACCGATACACGGGCGATGTGAACTCTGTCAATCCGATGCATAACCGCAATGTGTACGCTTTTACCGAGATAAAAGGGGCGGTTGGTCCGGTGCGCTATACGGCGGGATTGGGAGGAAGTTATTTGGATTACCGCCAGCAGGAGCACGATTATCGGTACTGGCTGTTCCGCCCGAAGGCTTCTGTTGCCTACAATCCCGCGCAAGCCGTCCAATTGAAATACGATTTCCAAATAAGCGAGCACGTTTCGCAAGTAGCAATGATTAGTAACACGACAATTCGGAACAACAGTATGGAATGGACGCTGGGCAATCCCGATATCCGCCCCAACCGGGAGCAAGAGCATACCTTTCAGGTCTCGTACACCCATCCCCGCTTCCAGTCTTTCCTTCAAGCCTACGGGAAGCTTTGCGCTCAGCCGAATATGGCGACCTATATCCGGACGGCTGATGATAAGTTTGTCTATACCCAGCTTAATCAGAAAGAAATCGATGTGCTCAACCTGATGCTTTACGCCAACGCTTGGATTATCCCCGACAAACTTTCGGTAGCGGCGTCCGGCACGCTTTTCCGTTGCTTCAATTTCGGCGAGGACTACACGCATTGCAAGACTTTCTATTCGGGCACCGCTAATGTGCAGGCTTACTTAGGTAAGTTCACCCTTTCGGCATTCATTGATAGCGGTTTCCGTTTTCTTGAGGGCGAGACTGAAGGATTCAACGGGTCGTTCACTTACCTGAATGCGGCTTACCGGTACAAGAACTTGAATGTGTCGCTCACATGGCAACAACCGCTGAATCCGCATTACAAGCAATTCCAGTCGGAGGTATACAACCGCTATGTGCGGAAGACTACTACGCTTCATTGCCGTGACTTCGGCAATTTTGTAAGCCTGAACATCGCATGGAAATTCTCGCAAGGGCGTGCCTATAAAGACATCCGTAGGAATATTAACCAAAAGGCGGATAAGGATACCGGGATTTTACGGTGATAATTTGAACGCAGAGGCGCAAAGGTACAGAGAAACATATTCTTTTGATTAAGAAAATAAAAACTCTGTGCCTCCGCGCCTCTGTGTTCAATCCAATAGATTAATGGTGGAACAGACGGATGCCTGTAAACGCCATCGTGATACCGTATTTGTCGCAGGTTTCAATGACATTGTCGTCACGCACCGAGCCGCCTGCTTGGGCGATGTATTCCACGCCGCTCTTGTGCGCGCGCTCGATGTTGTCGCCGAAGGGGAAGAAGGCGTCCGAGCCTAACGATACGCCTTTCAGCGTGTCCAGCCAAGCGCGTTTTTCTTCGCGGGTCAGCACTTCGGGCTTTTCGGTAAAGAACTGTTGCCACGTGCCTTCTGCCAATACATCGTCGTGGTCATCGCTGATGTATACGTCAATCGTGTTATCGCGGTCGGCACGGCGGATTTTCTCTACCCAAGGCAAGTTCAATACCTTCGGGTGCTGGCGCAGGTACCAGATGTCGGCTTTGTTTCCGGCAAGGCGGGTGCAATGGATGCGGCTCTGCTGGCCTGCTCCGATGCCGATGGCTTGTCCGTCTTTCACGTAGCATACCGAGTTCGATTGGGTATATTTCAGCGTAATCAGCGCAATCATCAGGTCGCGTTTCGCTTCGTCGGGCAGGTTCTTGTTCCGAGTCGGGATGTTGGCGAAGAGTTCCTCGCCGTTCAGCTTGATTTCGTTGCGCCCTTGTTCGAAGGTGATGCCGAACACGTCTTTATGCTCGATGGGAGCGGGACGGTAAGCGGGGTCAATCTGAATCACGTTGTATGTGCCTTTGCGTTTCGCTTTCAGGATAGCCAATGCTTCATCGGTATAGCCCGGAGCGATAACGCCGTCCGATACTTCACGGTTGATGAAGTGGGCGGTCTCTTCGTCGCATACGTCGCTCAGCGCGATAAAGTCGCCGTAAGAAGACATGCGGTCAGCCCCGCGGGCACGCACGTAGGCATTGGCGAGCGGCGAGAGGGGCAGGTCGCCTACGAAATAGATTTGTTTCATCGTATCGTCCAGTTCCAGCCCGATAGCGGCGCCGGCGGGACTTACGTGCTTAAACGAGGTAGCCGCGGGCATTCCCGTAGCTTCTTTCAGTTCTTTCACCAACTGCCATCCGTTCAGCGCGTCGAGGAAATTGATGTATCCGGGACGTCCGTTCAGCACCTCAATGGGCAGTTCTCCTTCTTGCATAAAGATACGGGCAGGCTTCTGGTTAGGGTTGCAGCCGTATTTCAGTTCGAGTTCTTTTGCCATAGCATTTTGTTTTTAAGTTGATCGTGATTGCAAAGATACGAAAAAAACAGACCGAAAGCAAACTTTCTTATTTGCTTTCGGTCATGGATATAGTTGAATAGGAAATTTTACTTAATTGGGATTGTCCGGATAGGCTGTTGCTTTGTGTTATCCAGCGGGATTGCTTGATAAGCGACTTCCGAGAAGTCTATTTGGTCGAGGTTGATGCTACGTATCTCGCTATTGTACATGGTGCGGAAATAGATGATGCGGTTCTTCATGTCGGTGGCGGAAGTCCATTGAGTGGCGCTGGGGATATCGACGGGCACTTTTCCATCGGCAAACTCGATACCGACCGGAATATCGAAGTTGTTCAGTATCTGAAAGGCTTGGAGCACGGTCTTTTCGGCATCGTCCTGACGGGGAGCCGTAGCTTGATAGAAAGCGGCACGGACGAAGCGCGAAGGAGGGGTGACATCGCCCGGAAGCCCCAAGAATCCGCTTCCGGCACCAAAAGAAGCCAACCGGACATTGCCTAACGATTGGGTTGGCGCCGAGCCCGGATAGAGATTGACATAATTATTGAGGTTGGTCAGCTGCCATTCGAATCCGGGGGAATTGGTCAGCACGCCTAACTTGTTCTCGTAGAACTTCGGTTCTCCACCGATAATCTCCAAGACCACTTGTCTTCCGGCAGGGTCGGTAAAACGCCAGTGTACGGTAGAGGCGCGCGGGTCGATGCGGATAACGTGCACCTGCTTCACGCTCTCTATCGCTTCGTCTATCGTGGCGCATTTGCCCAATATCCACGAAACCAATTGCAGGTCGGCGATGCTGGTGTCTTTTTTCTCCGCATCGTAGGCTTCGTATTGCCCGTAGTTGGGGAAATAGAACAAGCCAGCCGAAAGCCCCGCTTCGTTGATGCCCTCGGCGATGAACTCTTTCTGTTCTACGGCAAGCCCTACATAGCCGTACCGGGAAGTGAACTGCATTCCTTCGCTTCCGTCGGGAGTGTACGAACGCATCGTATAGCCGCGCGGCACGATGACGTATTGGCTATTCAGGTCGCTTCCTCCCCATTCGATGGTCCGTGCTACAATCGTAGTGCTGTCTTTGCTGTTCAGGGTGATTCCTGTGCAAGCGTTTGCCGAAAGCGATGCGGCGAGCATTCCGGCTAATGTCAATGATAAAATAAAGGTTCGGGTTTTCATATCTGTAAATTTTTAAGATTAAACAACAGGGGAAACAATATGGTTCATCCACACGGGTACAATTTGCCTTCTTTTTGCACAATCTTCTCTTCCGACATCAGGAAAGAAAGTGCTTGAAGGATTTTGCCTTCATCGGAAGAAAGGGCATGGACCACTTCTTGCGCAGTGCGCGGAGCTTCCGCTAACAACGTCAGGACATCCTGCTCAATGTCTTCGAACTCGCCTTGCCTTAATCCCGAAGCATGCTTGTTCAGGCATACGTCGCATTGCTCGCAATTGTGTTCGTTGCGTTCTCCGAAATACTCCAGCAACATACGGCTTCGGCACCGCCCTTCGCGTCCGGCATAGTCGAGCATGGCTTTGACACGTCGCTCGTAACTCTCTTTCCGGTCTTCGTACACCTCTTTGCTTAACACGATGCGGCTTGCTTCTTGCCTTTCGCGCGTATAGATAATATAAGGTGTCTTCTTGCCCGGTATGTAATGGAGAATGTGCCGTTTGGTAAGGAGGATAAGCGTGTCGTACACCTGCTGGCGGGTGAGCCCGCTCCGCGAGGCAAGCGTATCTTCGTTGATGTAAGCATAATCGCTGAATACGCCCGTGTAGGAACGCAAGATGATGCGAATCAGGTTTTCGGTATCGGGATTGCGCTCATCGATGCGGTATAATTCATCCCGCCGAAGGGTAAAGATAAGGCGGGAAGCGTTGTCCTGCTCGTCGGTATATTCCAAATATCCGGCACGGGTGAGGATTTTCAGGGCACTGTCTACCCGCACGGGAAAATGCTTGAAATTTTGGCAAAATTCATCGATGTTGAAAGCGAACGTACATCCCCTTCCGTCGCCCATCGCCATCTGATAATAATAATTGATGTGTTCGTACACCTGACGGATATAGTCTTTTTCGGGGAATGTATCGCCAATGCGTTTCTTCAAAATGGTTTTGTCGCTCTGCGCATAAAGGAGTACGGCGTATGCTTTCTGTCCGTCGCGTCCGGCACGTCCGGCTTCCTGGAAATAAGCTTCGGGCGAATCGGGGAAATCGATGTGAATCACCAAGCGCACATCGGGCTTGTCGATGCCCATGCCGAACGCGTTGGTGGCTACCATCACCCGGAACGTCCCGTCTTGCCAACCTTTTTGGCGCTGGTCCTTGATGTCATTGCTCAGCCCGGCATGATAGAAGATGGCGCTGATTCCGTGCTGGTTCAGGAAAAGCGACACTTCCTTGGTGCGTTTGCGGTTGCGTGTGTACACGATGGCAGAGCCGGGCACTTGGGTCAGGATATGAATCAGCTCTCCCGCCTTGTCCTCGGTGCGCCTGACTATATAAGCAAGGTTTTTCCGCTCGAAGCTCATGCGGAACACGTTCTCTTGACGGAAAGCGAGGCGCGCCTGAATGTCTTTCACCACTTCGGGAGTGGCGGTAGCGGTCAGGGCAAGTACGGGGACACCGGGGAGGAGCTTGCGGACATCGGCTATCTTGAGGTAAGCCGGACGGAAATCATATCCCCATTGCGAGATGCAGTGCGACTCGTCCACCGTAATCATGCTCACATGCATGCTCCGGAGTTTGGTTTGGAAAATCTCGGTGTCGAGCCGTTCGGGAGAGATGTAAAGGAATTTATAATCGCCGAAGATGCAATTTTCCAACGCCACGATGATTTCTTCGCGCGTCATGCCCGAATAGACCGCTATGGCTTTGATGCCCCGCCGGCGCAAGTTCTGTACCTGGTCTTTCATCAGGGCAATCAGCGGAGTGATGATCAGGCACAAGCCCGGTTGGGCAAGGGCAGGCACTTGGAAAGTAATGGATTTTCCTCCGCCCGTAGGCATCAGCCCCAATGTGTCGCGCCCCTCGCCGATACTGGCAATGATTTCTTCCTGAATGCCCCGGAAGCTATCATATCCCCAGTATTGCTTCAATATGCTTTTATAATCAGCCATGCCTATCTGCTCGGCTTAATGTCTTCTATTAGCAATTGGATATCCCCACGCTTATGGGTATTCTCCTCGATGGTATAACAGATGTTGAACGATTGTTTGGTCTTGATGTAGCGGGCTTGCGAGCTTTGTCCGAAAGCGATGCCGTTCATCACGTTGTTCGACTTGTTGTCCACCAATTCTAATTTGATGTGTTCCTGGTCCCGTCCTACCACCTTGCTCGTCCCATAATCGAAGACGTTCATCGTGCAGAATACGGGTTTCGGGTTTTCCGGTCCGAAGGGATTGAATTTCTTCAAGTCGAAGAAGAACTTCGATGTGATGTCCCTGAAATCCAATTGTGCGTCGATATCGATGGTGGCATTGGTCTGTTCGGGCAGGATGTGATGGGTCACATATTCCTCGAAACGCCGGGTGAATTCGGGCACGTTCTCCACTTTCATCGATAAGCCAGCCGCATACGTATGCCCTCCGAAGTTTTCTAACAAGTCGCGGCAATACTCGATGGCTTTATACACATCGAATCCCGACACCGAGCGTGCCGAGCCTGTAGCAAGGTCGTTGGTACGGGTCAAGACCACCGCCGGACGATAATATATTTCCGTAAGGCGGGAAGCCACGATACCGATTACGCCCTTGTGCCATGCCTCGTTATAAATCACGATAGAGCGGCGTTGGGAAAGGTTTGCCAATTGGTCTACAATCTTGTTCGCCTCTTCGGTCATGCTCTTGTCCAAGTCTTTGCGCGTCTCGTTGTACTGGTTTATTTGGCGAGCTTTTTGCAAGGCTATCGGGAAATCTTTCTCGATAAGCAGGTCTACGGCTTCTTTCCCATTCTGGATGCGCCCAGAGGCATTGATGCGCGGCCCTATCTTGAAGATGATATCACTCATGTTCAATTCTCTTTCCGCAAGCCCGCACACATCGATAATTGCCTTCAGCCCTATGCTGGGATTGGTATTCAATTGCTTCAGCCCATAAAAAGCCAATACCCGGTTCTCGCCCATAATGGGTACGATGTCCGAGGCAATGCTCACCGCCACCAAGTCTAAAAGCGGAGTCAGCTGGTGGAACTCAATGCCATTGTTCAAGGCAAATGCCTGCATGAACTTAAACCCCACGCCACATCCCGACAAATGACTATACGGATAGGTGGCATCGTGCCGTTTGGGGTTTAGGATAGCCACGGCAGGAGGCAAGACGTCATCGGGCACATGATGGTCGCAAATGATGAAGTCGATACCTTTTTCTTTGGCATACGCGATTTCTTCTACCGCCTTGATGCCACAATCCAATACGATGACAAGTTTCACCCCTGTCTCGTATGCATAATCCACTCCCTTCTTCGATACACCATACCCCTCGTTGTAGCGGTCGGGGATATAGTAATCGATGTTCGAATAGAACTGTTGAAGGAATTTATAAACCAACGCAACGGCGGTTGTGCCGTCCACGTCATAATCTCCATACACCATAATGCGCTCTTTCCGTCCCATGGCTTTGTTGAGACGCTCCACGGCTATGCTCATGTCTTTCATGAGGAACGGGTCGTGCAGTTCGTTCAGTTGCGGGCGGAAGAAACGCTTGGCTTCGGCGGCGGAAGTGATGCCCCGCTCCAGCAACAAGCGGCATAGGATAGGGCTGATTCCTATCTCTTTAGCCAAAGCTTTAGCTGCTTCCCGTTCTTCTTGTGTAGGAGGTTGATAGTTCCATTTGTAGTTCATTTATATATTTTTTTCTTTCTTTTTCTAAGCCAATACAGCAGGGCGATTCAAGCGTTTTGAAAAGTGCCCAGCTATTCAACTTGTAAAGTTAGAAAAAAAGAAAGAAAAAATCGCCTGATTCCCGAATTATTTTCAAGAACCAAGCGATTTATTATTTTTTTTGATAAACGCAGAGACGCAAAAGCGCAGAGAATCTATTTTAGAGAAGGCAAAGGACACGAAGCCTGATCTCACTCTCTGTGCTCTTTGCTCTCTCTAAATAAAGACTTTGCGCTTTTGCGTCTCTGCGTTTGTAAACAAAATTACAATCCTAACTTCTTGGCGATATCTGCCGGGATGGCTTTCTTATTCACCAAGATGTTCAAGGTTTTATATGCCGCGAAAGCTTTTGATGCATACCAAATGCCTTTGTACTTGCCTTCGGTGCCCCATGAGTTTTTCACCATAAAGTACTCTTTGCCGTTCTGGTCTTTGGCGATACCGTAAATCAGCATGCCGTGGTCATCGGTGGTTTCCCAGTTATCGAATGCGATTTGGCGCATTTCTTGGGTCACGGTGATTTCCGGAAGCGGTTTCGAAGTCAGTTCCTTGCGCTTATCGGCTTGGCTTAATCCCAACCAATGTGCCATATCCGAACCGGTCAACTCGGCACCTTTCTCTGAATCAGGATATACGGCAACTCCGTCACGAGTGAATCCTTGTTCGCTTACATCGGCTCCCCATGCGAAAGTGTAACCGGTGTTGATAGCATTCTCCATTACCGCCATAAGTTCATCAATAGGCAGGTTGTATGAAAGCGCATTGCGCCAGTTGTCTTGCACTTCGATGCTGAACTGGGTATAGAACGGATGGTGTGTGAACGAAGTCAATGATACATAATCGTCCATATTCAAGCCCAAAGCCTCATCGGCAAAAGTGCGCGGGGTATACGTTTTTCCATTGTAAGTGAATTGTTCCGGACATTCGCCTAAGTAAGTATCGTAAATGGCACGTACCCCGTTCTTCCATACCGGAGTCAGCTTGGTCAACTTGCCTTTAGCGATAGCGTTCACGTATCCTTCGGCTACGGCATCCAGTTCGTTATGCACCGGAAGCTCTTCACCATACATAATGCCCGGCATGGCTTCTTGCGGCACCATTCCATAATTTTCATAACAATATACGATATCCTCGAAACTTCCTCCGGGAGCGAATGAAGCGTCACCGTGATAACGCACGTAGTTCACCGCACGGTCTTGCATGGTATGATGTACGACGAACATTTCAGACAGGTCGAATTCCCCTTTTCCGGCACGAAGCAATTCCGCTTCCAAGAAGCCAAGGGTAGAGAACGCCCAACAGGTGCTCGAACGGTTCTGGTCTTTGACAGAGGTAATCGGGTTTTCTTTCACGGTAGTAAAGACAAATCCTTCTTCTGAAGCTTTGTCCTTTTTCGGGCTTTTTGCGGAAACATTTCCGAAACAAACGCCCAAAGCCAAGATAGCAATAAGTTTGTTCATGTCGTTTAAATTAATAGTTAATAATGAATAGTTAATAACGAAGAGTACTATTCACTATTAACTGTTCATTATTAATTATTCATTATATTTTCCACTTCTTCTATGGTAATCGGGATATGTTTTTCGCCGGTGAAGCGAGAACCGCCGGGGATAATCAAGATGTCGTCTTCCAGGCGGATGCCTCCGAAATCCTTGTATTTGTCTATGGCATCGAAATCCAAGAAATCGGTGTGCATCTTCTCTGCACGCCATTTGTCTATTAGGTCGGGGATGAAATAACAACCCGGCTCATCGGTAATGACAAATCCTTCTTGCAGGCGGCGTCCCATACGTAGGGAAGCCAAGCCGAACTGGTCGGACGGACGGACTTCATCATCATAGCCCACGTAGCATTGTCCCAGATCTTCCATATCGTGTACATCAATGCCCATCATGTGTCCCAGTCCGTGAGGCATGAACATGGCGTGTGCTCCGGCTTCTACGGCATCATCCACATTGCCTTTCATTAAGCCCAAGTCTTTCAACCCTTGTGCTAACACTTTGCAAGTTTCAATATGGACTGATTTATAAGTCACTCCGGGACGTGCCAATTCCAAGGCACGGTCGTGGCATGCCAATACGATGTTATACACATCACGCTGGCGGCTGGTGAACTTGCCTCCTACAGGGACGGTACGTGTATGGTCCGAGCAATAATTGGTCACGCTTTCCGCTCCCGCATCGGTCAGCATCAGTCTTCCGGCTTGCAGGATTTGACTATGGTCATGATTGTGCAAGGTCTGCCCGTTCTGGCTTAAAATGGTGGCAAACGATACCATATTTCCATACGATGCCGCAATGCCGTCCAATACACCGGCTATGTACCGTTCGCTTACGCCCGGTTTGCAAAGGCGCATAGCTGCCGTATGCATTTCATATCCGATGTTGCATGCCTTGTCTATTTCCGCTATTTCACACGGCTCTTTTACCGAGCGCAGGCTTACCACCGCCTTAATCAACTCCAATGAGCTGTGTTCCTTGACAAGCGAAGCACGGATGCCGGTCAGGTCTTCCAATAACATCATATTATCGTAGCGGTAAGGAGGAAGGAAATGAATTTTACGGCGTTGCGAGATAGCCTTGCCTACCATTTCTTTTAATTTAGCAAAAGGAAAGCTTTTCTTCACTCCCACTTGTGCAGCCAGCTCTTTTACACTGGGTTGCGGACCCATCCAGATGATATCATCCATGGTCACATCATCCCCAAAGAAATAATCTTCACCGGCATCTACGTCGAGGATACCAGCAAAGCCCGGATGCGCATGTCCGAAAAAATACAAAAACGAACTGTCCTGACGGAACTTGTACGTATTGTCCGGATAATTGGCTGGGGCTTCATTATTGCCCAATATCAGGATAATGCCATTGCTGACTTTATCCCGCAACGCCTTGCGGCGGTTGCTATATACAGATGAATCGAACATAATTGTTAAAGTTTTAGTAACACCTTTGTATTAAGTGTTGCAAAAGTAGGAAAATTAAATGAGAAGTGTACGCTTCTATTCATAAAAAATGTATCTTTGTTAGGCACTTATCAATTTTAAAAACATCACAAAATGAAACAGACTGGATTAGTATTGGAAGGCGGAGGCATGAGAGGCGTGTTTACCTGCGGCGTACTCGATTATTTTATGGAGAAAGGCATCGAATTCCCATACGCCATCGGTGTCTCGGCAGGAGCATGCAACGGGCTTTCGTACATGTCGCACCAGCAAGGAAGAGCAAAGTTCAGCAACATCGACATGCTGGCGAAATATCATTACATCGGATTGAAATACTTATGGTTCCAGCGTAGTATCCTCGACCAACATTTGCTTTATAAAGAGTTTCCTGAAAAGATATTGCCTTATGATTATGATGCGTATTTCCGCAATCCGGCACGTTTTGAGATGGTTACTACAAATTGTGTGACCGGACGCGCTTGTTATTTGGAAGAAAAGCACGATAAAGAACGCTTATTGGCAATAGTAAAAGCTTCGAGCAGCTTGCCCTACGTGTGCCCCATTACATGGGTGGACGGACGCCCCATGCTGGACGGAGGAATAGTCGATTCGATTCCTGTGCAACGGGCTATCAGTCAAGGATATGAGAAGAATGTGGTGGTGCTCACCCGCAACCGTGGATACCGCAAATCGGAGAAAGACATCCGTGTGCCCCGCATCGTATATACCCGTTATCCCCGTTTGCGTGTCGTGCTAAGCAATCGTTGCCGGGCATACAATGAGCAATTGGCTATGGTGGAGCGATTAGAAGATGAGGGGCGTATCATCGCTATCCGTCCCGAAGCTCCTGTTCAGGTGAGCCGGATAGAAAAAGACATCAAGAAGCTTACGGCACTCTATGAAGAGGGTTGGAGGTGTGCGGAGAAAGTGATTTTACGAAGCAGGCTTCATTGACCATCGAAGCCGTATGCATCGGGCAACGAAGCAGGCTTCGTTGCCCGATGAAGCTGTATGTATCTTTTGTGGTATTGACAATGCTTATTTCGCGAAGCTTACGGCGCGTGTCTCACGGATAACCGTAATCTTCACTTGTCCCGGATAAGTCATTTCGTCTTGAATCTTCTTGGCTATCTCGGCAGACAAGCTTTCGGTTTGTTTGTCGTCTATCTTATCAGCGCCTACGATAACACGGAGTTCACGCCCTGCCTGGATAGCATAAGTCTTGGTGACACCCGGATAAGACATGGCAAGTTGTTCCAAATCGTTCAGACGCTTGATGTAGGCTTCCACGATTTCGCGGCGTGCCCCCGGACGTGCTCCCGAAATAGCATCACACACTTGTACGATAGGTGCCAAAAGGCTGGTCATTTCTATTTCATCATGGTGGGCACCAATGGCATTGCAGATATCAGGCTTTTCCTTGTATTTCTCTGCCAGTTTCATACCCAATAATGCGTGAGGCAGTTCGGGCTCTTCATCGGGCACTTTTCCTATATCGTGAAGCAAGCCGGCACGTTTGGCTTTCTTGGGGTTCAATCCCAATTCGGAAGCCATAACGGCACAGAGGTTGGCGGTTTCACGTGCATGTTGCAACAGGTTCTGACCGTAAGACGAACGGTATTTCATCTTTCCGATGATGCGGATAAGTTCGGGATGCAAGCCGTGGATGCCGAGGTCGATAGTGGTGCGTTTTCCCGTTTCGATGATTTCGTCTTCCACTTGTTTCTTCACTTTTGCCACCACTTCTTCGATACGTGCCGGGTGGATACGTCCGTCGGTTACCAGCTGGTGGAGTGCCAAACGGGCTATTTCACGGCGTACAGGGTCGAATGCCGAGAGGACGATGGCTTCTGGAGTATCGTCTACAACGATTTCCACTCCTGTAGCTGCTTCGAGGGCACGGATGTTTCTTCCTTCACGCCCGATGATGCGTCCTTTGATTTCATCCGATTCGATGTGGAATACCGTTACAGAGTTCTCGATAGCGGTTTCTGTAGCTACCCGTTGGATAGTCTGTATCACGATGCGTTTGGCTTCGCGGTTGGCGGACATCTTGGCGTCATCCATGATGTCGTTGATGTAGGATTGCGCTTCGGTCTTGGCTTCTTCCTTCAGCGATTCTACGAGACGTTCTTTGGCTTCTTCAGCCGAAAGTCCAGACAAAGCTTCCAGTTTCTTGCGTTCTTGCGATTGGAGGTTATCCAGTTCTTCTTTCTTCTTGTCGATAACTACCAATTGGGCATCGAGGTTTTCGCGGATAGCTTCGGTTTCGTTATGCTTGCGCTGCAATTCTTCGTGCTTTTGGTTCAGCACCATTTCGCGTTGCTTCAGCTTGTTCTCTACTTGCTGGATTTTTTGGTTGCGTGCGGCGACTTCTTTTTCCAGCTCGGCTTTTTTGTTGAGGAACTTTTCCTTCACCTCAAGCAATTTGTTTTTCTTAATGACTTCTGCTTCGTTTTCCGCCTCTTTTATAATCTTATCGTAGCGCGATTTCAAGCCGTACTTGAAGAAAGCGTACGAAATTGCTCCTCCTATCAGGAAGGCAATGACCGTAAATATTACTGTATTCATTATTACAATTTTAAATTTATATATAAACAAAAAGCGCACAGACTGTTCGCCTCAAGGCTTCCAGTTTGTGCGCAAAATCTTTTCTTTATCTTTCTAACTAAACTCCGTTTCTTATTCGTCCGTTTGCGGGTGGATGCAGTTTTCCACATCTTCCGTCAACTGGCGGATTTTTTCTGTATACGGCAGCGTGTCATTCCGGTCTTTCATCGAGATGTTCTCGAACGACAATTCCAGGGCTGCCATTGCCCAATGTTTTGCCGCGCTGAAGCTCGGGTACATACTCCGGTATTTGTTTAGTTTATAGTCAATCTGTTTGGCAGCATCGCGGTAGAGTTGTTCGTCTTTTCGCAAGATAGTCAACGGATACCGTTCATTGTCAATCAGCAGATGTATTTTAAATTTGTCGTCTTCCATGACTCGTTCACCTTTTGGTTATTCATTCAGCAAAGCGATACATTTGTCGACTTCACGCACAAGATCCCCCAATCGTTTCTTCGTATCTCTGAGTTCATTGTCATTGATACTGATGATGCGGGCTGTTTTCAGGTTGGCATACTTTGACTCCAATTCTTTCCGGCTTTCTTCCATGCGTGCGATTTCGGCTTCTTTTTTTACAAGAAGCTGGCGGAGCGTTGCGATTTCCTTTTTCTGTTCTTCGAATAGGTAAATCAGATTCCGCAATTTGCCTTCGAACGTATTCAATAGCCTTTTGTCTTCTTCCGTCATTTTCACCAAATTCTACACAAATATAGTGGATTGGATATAAATACAAAAATTTTTGCCCTTTTATTTTTGAAAAAGTTCAGAATCGGACGTTTTTAGCATAAAAAAACAGGCTGCAACCGTTATCAGTTACAGCCTGCTATAGAGTCAGCACGGGAAGAGAGGCTCGAACTCCCGACACTCGGTTTTGGAGACCGATGCTCTACCAACTGAGCTATTCCCGTGTTTGCGGGTGCAAAGGTACGATATTTTTTGATTCTTCCAAATCCTTTTGCCGTTTTTTATGCGTAATCGTTATAAAAGTCCGATTTCTTCGAACATTATCCGGTAGGTTTCGGCTTTTTTCTCCAATTTGAGCGGATAAGCGCGGCTGGAAGAAGGCATCCGGTAGAGGTGAAGCCGGCGGTCTTCGTATTCGAATCCGCTTTTGCTTCCTACGGACGGTTTTTCGATGTGCATTTGCGTACAAATCGTATCGGTGGCTTTTTCTCCGGTAGTGGTTATTGCCCGGCATACGGGGAGTTGCTTCAAAAGCAAACCGATGTCGGTAGGCTCCACAATTTCCAAAAACTTGTCTGAAGCATTGTTTTGCAGGCGTTTCACTACACATGCCGTGTCGTAGAGCGCAATCCCTTTTTCTTTCAGGAAATCGATGATGCGCTCTTTGTCGAATGCTTTTTTGTCTGGTACGACAAAATAGTCTTTTTGGTTGAAAAAGACCAGCCCGAAGATGCGCCACATGTCGTTGCTCCAGTTCGGATAAAAGAAATCCATGCTCCAGCGTTTCTTTTGGGGCGGGAAACTTCCCAGCATCAGCAGGATAGCGTTGCCGGGAAGAAAGGGTTCCAGCGGGTGGTTTTCTGTTAAACCGCTCATTGTTCTTTGGGTTTCGGTTCTTTCTTGGCTAATACGACGACGTTGTAGACGTATTCCACCATCCAGCTTTCGCTATATCCTAATGCATGTTGGTACTGGCGGATATTGAGGCAGGTCTTACGCACACTGTCGTCTTTCCATGTTGTCTTGGTCAGGATGTCGTGCACGGTTTTTTCGGTCATGCCGCGCAATGCTTTATTGAAAATGCGTGGCATACGGAATTTCCATTGCATCAAGTTGCCCACCACCATCATCAGGTCTTGGCTGAAGCCTTGGAACATGAACAAGTAGTTTTGGATAGCGTTCACGTTCTTGCAATGTTTTTTGATAGAAGCGTCTATCTCTTTAAAGAAGAATTCGTTGATGCCATAGATGTCGGTCAGCATCTTTTTGCATCGCGAACGCTCTGCCACGCCTAACTTGTTGTTTTGGGTCGGGATTTTCAAAGTGCGCTTGAATACCGCCATGTCGGGCAGGGCATTGATGTTGCTGATGCCCAATTGTGCAGCCATGACCGCTTGGTAATACACTCGTATCAGGGTCATGAAGTCTTCCATGCCGCCTACGCGTGCGGATTCTTCTTCCGTTGTTTTCTTTTTGAAAAGTTTTGCAAATATACTCATAGTCTCTTGTTTTTTGAATGAATGGGGCAAAGGTATGAAAAAAACTTGATACTGTGGGCATTCGGAAAAATTAATTTCCTTTGTGTCTTTCCTGTGCCTTTTTGTGGTGAATCATTTAGTCGATGTGTTCTTTCAGCCGGAAATAAAAAGTATGGTCATGAAATACTTCCTCTACCAAACCGAATCGGATAAAGTCGGCAAGGAGGCTGGTGATTTGTTTCCGCTTCATGCGGCTGAGCCGTTGGCATTGGTTGAGGGTAATCGGCTGGTGTTGTTCCAATAATTTCAATACCTCTTGTTCGTGCGGGGTATAAGTCACGACGATTTTTTCTTCGGTGCGGTTGTGCCGCCAGATATTCAAGTGGATAGGGCTTGCCAGGATGGTTTCGTCCTTGATGCGGACGTATGCCCATTTGCGTTCTTCGGCATCAAGGGCATAGACCGGTTTCTGCGGGCTTTCGTCTATCACGACTTCCAATACGTCTTTTCCCTCTACCTTATATATATAGGTATGTATATCGACGGGAGGTTGGCAATAACGCTGGGCAGCGGCTTCTATCATGTAGATTTCTTCTTCCGAGCGCACGCCCGCTATCTTGCCATTGTCTTTTACACCCACTAACAGGCGTCCTCCTTCGGTGTTGGCAAAGGCGGAGATGCTTTTGGCTATCTTCCGTGCATCGGATATTTCGAACTTGAAGTCTTGATGTACGTGTTCGCCTTCGCTGATGAGCCGGTGGATGTAGTCGGAATGTGTCATTGGGTTGTGGATGTGTAATTAATTAAACGCAAAGGCACAAAAACGCGGAGATTTATTTTTTTAGAGGAGGCAAAGGGCACAGAGGTGATTTTTCTTTCTGCGTACTTTGCTCTCTCAAATAAAGGCTTTGCGCTTTTGCGTCTCTGCGTTTGGTAATAAAAATCAGTCGTTGTGTTTGTGCGTCATGATGTCGAGCACCATTTTGTCGGTTTCGTTCATGCCTTCTGCACCGATGCGGGTCAGGTTGCGGATGCTCCGGTTTACGTTTTCCTCGATGATGCCTTCTACCGGAGTAACGCATTTTTCGTCCATTGCCATAATGGCGGACATCACCGCTGTAGATACGCCGCTGGTCACTTTCAGCGAGCAACTGGGCTTGGCACCGTCGCAAATCATACCGGTCAGGGTGGCAATCATGTTTTGTACGGCATACATTACTTGTGCGTATTTGCCTCCCATTAGATATGTGATGCCGCAACAGCTTCCGGTAGCGGCTACTACACATCCGCACAGAGCCGAAAGCTTGCCTAAACTCTGTTTGATGTAAATAGCGGTGAGGTGGCTCAGCGTAAGGGCACGTATCAGTTCTTCTTCCGATTTGTGGTTGTCTTCGGCATAGATTACTACAGGCATGGTGGCTGCGATGCCCTGGTTTCCGCTTCCCGAGTTGCTCATTACCGGAATCATGGCGCCTGCCATACGGGCATCACATGCGGCAGAGGTGTACGAAAGAATATGGGTGAAGGTATTGTTACCCATGATTTGCTTTTCGTTGTGGTTTTCTTTCAGCATACGTCCCAATCCGTGTCCGTAGCAGCCTTTCAAGGCTTGTTCCGCAGCGTTTTTGTTCAAATGTTTGGCTTCGAGGATGAAGCGGATTTCGTCAATAGGGGCAGTGGTAGCAAAGTCGTACACCTTGCGCAGGGTCAGTTCCACGCTTTCCTCTTCTTGTTCCGAAGTGCCTTTGCTCCGTTTGTCGAGCGAAACTTCCCCGTTGCGGCAGAGGTAGACAAAGTGGGTATGTCCTCCGCTGATGATAGCGGTCGCCACGTCGTTTCCGCTTGTGCTGGTCACTTCGATGTAAAGTTTCTCTTCGATGTCGTCTTTCAGTGCAATGTTGATGCAATTGGGTTCGGCTATCATCTGTTTGCCTTCTTCTACCGCTTCGGGTGTGCAGTCTTTCAGCACTTCCAGTTGGTATTCCGATTTTCCGATGAGTGCGCCGAGGGCAATGGCGATAGGCAGCCCTATCATGCCTGTGCCCGGAATGCCTACGCCCATGGCATTCTTCAGGATGTTCGCACTCAGGTAGACGTTGATGTGTTCGGGCTTGCAGCCCAAGGTTTCGGCTGCTTTTGCTGTACAGAGTGCTACGGCTATCGGTTCGGTACAGCCGATTGCCGGAACCACTTCTTTCTTCATCAGAGCGATGATTTGCTCTCTTTCCGCTTGTGGGATGATGCTTTCCATATTTTCTTGCTGTTATAGTTTTTAGTAAATTGCGGTGCAAAAATACATCTTTATTTGATATTATCACTCTTATATAGACGGGAAAAGCGGGTGATAAGGTGACATAAAAACGCAGATTAACGCAGATTTACGCGGAAAATAATAAAAATCTGCGTTAATCTGCGTTGAAAAAGGAAGCATTATTCGCCGAACCGTTCGATGACTTCCATACACATACGTCCGTTGTGGTAGGGGCATTTCCAGAAGCCGGCTTTGTCGTCCTTGCGGTTGACGGTGCCGTCGGGCAGGATGCTCCAGTGCCATTCGCCTTGCTCGTGGTCGATTAGTTTCGCTTTGATGAATTCCCAGCAGCGGACGGCGATGTCAAGGGCGGACTCGTCTCCGAAGTGTTGGTAAAGGTTGATGTGCCCCACCACGTTCTCGGCTTGTACCCACCAGTGCAGTTCGCGGTCAATCTTCTGTTTGTCGAGGAAGTTTTCGTATATCATGCTGCCGTCGGGATTCAGTCCTTCGTCGGCGGCTTGGGCAATGCGGACGATGAGCGGTTCGATTCGTTTCAGAACCGTTTCGTCGCCCAAGACCAATGCCGCTTCGTGGATGAGCCACGAGGCTTCGATGTCGTGCCCGTAGGAATAGATGCGGTATTTGTTCGTCCAGTCTTCCTCGAAGAAGAGGTTGAGGTGTCCCGTCTGCGGGTCGAGGATGCGGGTGATGAACACGTCGATGAGATTCCTCAGCTGGCGTTCCAGCCGTTCGTCTTTCCATACGCGGTAGAGGTTGGTGTAAGGTTCGAGGATGTGCAGGTGGGTGTTCATCGTCTTTTTCTCGTTCTCGTCCTTGTCGCTCAGGCGCATATCTTCGATGGGCTGCCAGTCGCGGGTCAAGGCTTCGAGATAGCCGTTCTGCACGGGGTCGAAACTATGTTGTTCGATGACCTCGAAAAGCCGCTGGGCATATTCCAAGGCTTCGGCATCGCCTGTGGCACGGGCATATTCGCTCAGACCGTAAATGGCGAAACCGATAGCGTAAATCTGTTTCTTCGTGTCGAGCGGATTGCCTTTGTAGTCGAGTTCCCAATAGATGCCGCCGTATTCGGGGTCGTAGAAGCGGTCGATCAGATACCGTTTGGCGCGGGTGGCGGTCTTCAGGTATTCGGGTTTCTTCAGCAGGCGGTAGGCAGCCGAGAAGGTCCACAGGATGCGGGCGTTCAGTATCGCGCCTTTCGAGGCTTCGGGGCGCAGTTCGTCGTCGCCGGTGATTTCGCCGTAGAAGCCGCCTTGTTCGTTGTCTTCCATTTTGTTCATCCAAAACGGAAGGATATTGTTTTCAAGCTCGGAGCGCATTTCGTTCCGAAGCTGGTTGATTCGTTGATTCATAGTGCGTGTTGTTTTTAGGTTGAACGCAGAGACGCAGAAACGCGGAGGATTTTTATTAGAGAAGGCGAAAGGTCACAGAGCTTTTTGCGTTCTTTGCTATCTCTAAAATGTTACTTTGCGTTTTTGCGTCTCTGCGTTTGTTTTTCATTTTTTCCGTTTTTCATTCAGCTTGCCGATGATTTCCTTCATCTTTTGCTCGCCTAAGGGATAGCCGATGACGAAGAGCATCGAGACGAATGCCGCCGCTCCGGGAAGCCAGCTCAGGAACATCTTGATGCCTTGGATGGTCTCGGCGCTCTGCTCGGCGTTCGCCTGGAAACCGAAGTAGGAGAGGAGCCAGCCCGTCACCGCTGTGCCTATCGCCCAACCGAACTTCTGGCTCATCGATGAAGCACTGAAGATAAGCCCCGTGGCACGGTTCCCGCTGCGCAACTCCGAATAGTCGGCGCAGTCGGCGTACATCGACCACAAGAGCGGGAAGATGCTTCCGGCGCAGATGCTGATGAGGCATTGGAAGACGAATATCCACACGAGGTCGTCCTTGTCGAACCAGTAAAAGACGATGCTGAGTGCCGTAGCCGCGAGCATCGCGATGGCGAAGGTGTTCTTCTTGCCGATGCGGTTGCTGACCGGAGCAGCCAACACCACGCCGATGATGTTCGCCGCCTGTCCTACGGAGAGGAACAACCCGCTCAGCACGAACGACATCCCGAAGAGCGAAATGACGTGGTAGTCCGCCTCCACGATGTAGTATTTAAAGTAGTACACCGCCGCCCCGTCTCGGATAGAATTGAAGACTAACGAAGCGATTCCCGCGCCGAACAGAATCCACCACGGGCGGTTGTGGAACAGGTCGCGCACGTCGTCCTTCAGCGAAGTCTTCGCCTCGTTGATAGGCTTCACCCGCTCTTTGGTCCACGAGAAGCAGCCCAAGAAAAGCACGACGCACATCACGGCGATGACCGCCACAGCCATCAGCCAGCCGTGCTGTTGCGCCACAGGGTCGGAACTGTGCCCGCTGAAGGCGTTCGCCATGGGCATAAACAGCAAGAGGGCGATGAAGCTGCCGATGTAGGCGAACATCATGCGGAACGTCGAAAGCGTGCCGCGCTCCTTCGGGTCGGGGCTCATCACGCCCAGCAGCGATGCGTAGGGCACGTTGATGCCCGAATAGACCATCATCATCAGCGAGTAGGTGATGTAGGCGTAGACCAGCTTGCCCGCCTCGCCGAAGGGAGGGGTATAGAACGTAAGCATGCCGATGAGCCCGAACGGAACGGCGAGGAAGAGCAGGTAGGGGCGGAACTTTCCCCAGCGGCTCGACGTGCGGTCGGCGATGATGCCGATAACGGGGTCGAACACCGAGTCCCACACGCGGGTGACGAGGAACATCGTCCCCACCATAGCCGCCGGAAGCCCGAACACGTCGGTATAGAAAATCATCAGGTAGGCGCCGAACAGCTTCCAGAACATCGAGGAAGCCATGTCGCCCAGCCCGTATCCGATTTTTTCTTTGAGTTTGATCATGGTTCTTTTTGTTGTTTTGTTGAAAATGGAATGTTTGTTTATTGTCACGCCGGATTGCAAATCACGGATGAGCGGAAGATTTGCCAAGAGCGGTTACGTATCGTTGAGCCTCTTCAAGGCTCTATTGCGAAAGCTCGCCCACGTCGTGGGGACGAAATCTCAGCCTGCGAAAGCTCCCCCACGCCGTGGGGACGGAATCCCAGCCTGCGAAAGCTCCCTGCACGTTGCAGGACGGAATCCCGGCTTGGGAAAGCTTGCCCACGCTGTGGGGACGGAATCCCGGCTTGGGAAAGCTTGCCCACGCTGTGGGGACGGAATCCCGGCTTGGGAAAGCTTGCCCACGGCGTGGGGACGGAATCCCGGCTTGGGAAAGCTTCGCCACGCTGTGGGGACGGAATCCCAGCTTGGGAAAGCTCGCCCACGCCGTGGGGAAGGAATTGCAGGCTTTATTTCTTCAGGTTCTTGTCGATAAGCCGCTTCAGCGTCTCTACCGAGGCGGTGGTGGTCAAGCCGTCTTGGGGCGTGTTCATGCAGTAGTCTACCAACTTGTCGACGGTGGAAACCGCTACGTGCATCCGCGTGTCGGACGAAGCGTAGTAGATGTACACTGTGCCGTCGTCGTCGGCAATCCAGCCGTTGGTGAAGAGCACGTTCGACACGTCGCCCACGCGTTCTTCACCTTCGGGAGCCATGAAGTAGCCGCCCGGCGAAGCGATAAGTTCGCTCGGGTCTTCCAAAGAAGTCATATACATATATAATACGTAGCGCAGCCCGGCGGCACATCCGCGTACGCCGTGAGCCAAATGCAGCCAGCCTTTCGGAGTCTTGATAGGGTGCGGTCCCTCGCCGTTCTTCACTTCCTTGATGGTGTGGTAGTAGCGGAGGTCGATGATTTTCTCTTCCTTCACTTCGGCATGCGTGATGTCGTCAATCAGTGCCCAGCCGATTCCTCCTCCGCTTCCGGCATCGATGAATCCGTCTTGTGGACGGGTGTAGAGGGCGTATTTGCCGTTGACAAATTCGGGATGAAGCACGACGTTACGCTGCTGGCTCTTCGATTTCAGGTCGGGCAGGCGTTCCCATGTCTTCAAGTCTTTGGTGCGGGCGATGCCTGCAGTGGCTGTAGCAGAAGAGAGGTCGCCTGCCGGAGCATTGTTGTCATGGCGTTCGGCACAGAATATGCCGTATATCCAACCGTCTTCGTGGGCGGTGAGGCGCATGTCGTAGATATTGGTGGCGGGGATGACGTCATCGGGCATCGTTACGGGGTAGTCCCAAAAGCGGAAGTTGTCTACCCCGTTGGGGCTTTCCGCTACGGCGAAGAACGACTTGCGGTCGGCTCCTTCCACGCGGGCTACGAGGAGGTATTTTCCGTTCCATTTAATCGCTCCCGAATTGAGCACGGCGTTCATTCCGATGCGTTCCATCAGGTAGGGATTGGTGCGTTCGTCGAGGTCGTACCGCCAGAAGACGGGCGTGTGGGCTGCTGTCAGAACGGGGTATTTATAACGTGTGTACACGCCGTTGCTTTCGGCTACGGGTTCGTTTTTGCGGGTAATCAGAGCCTCGTGGCGTGCAAATAGGTCTTTTACTTTTTCTTCAAACTGAGTCATATTCGTGGTTGTTTATGGGTTGATGTTTTTATGGCACACAGATGACACAGAAGGACACGGATGAACACAGATTTTTATTTTTTCTAAGATGACACAGCATTGCAAAATATATTCTGTGTAAATCTGTGTTCGTCTGTGTCATCTGTGTGCTATTTAATTTACTTTTTCATATCTCCGGCGAAGAGGGTTTTCGGGTCGTTGTAGAACGTCACGAAGTCTTTCTCCGACACTTGTCCCGGATAGGGGGCGTAGAAATGGTTTTCGCGTTCGCGGGCGTTGCGCCATACCAGTACGTAGCTGATTGGGTATTTCTGGATGACGGGCATCAGCGTCTGCGTCCACCACGTAGAGTCGGGGATGGTCTCGAATCCGGTTTCGGTGACGGCGATGGCTTTATCGTGCGCCTTGCCTATTTCGGTCATAATGCGGAGCGAGCGGTCTAAGGCTTTTTCGTAATCGTCTTTATTAAATTGGTAAGCGTCTACGCCGATAAGGTCAACGATGCTGTCGCCCGGATAGCGTTCCAAGTACTGGGTGGTGTCGTTCGGTTCCGTGCCCGGCGAGTATGCCCACAGCAGTTGGTCGGCGCCTTTTTCCTTCATCCGGTTGTAGGTGATGCTCCACAACGCCTTATATTCTTCGGTAGAGCAAAGCTTCTGTCCCCACCAGAACCAGCTTCCGGTGTGTTCGTGCCACGGGCGGAAGAGGACGGGGATTTTTGTTCCGTCTGCCGTGCGGATGGAGTTCATATAGTCTGCCGCGCGGTCCAGCCACGTAATGAATTTCTCGTGGTTGGCTCCGCCGGGCAATACGGAGCGCACGACGGTAGAATCGGACACGTCCCAGGTGTCTTTTCCCGTCAGCGGATTGTCGAGGTGCCAGCTGAACGACACCATTCCGCCCCGTTCGTATTGTGCCACAGCTTCGCGGCGGATGCGGTCGAACGATACTTTGTCGAGATTGACGCTGTCGCCTAATTCGATATGTCCCAAGTCGAACGACATCACGGCGGGATAATCTCCGCACACGCTTTTCACGTCGCTGCGTCCTTCGTCTCCGTCCCAGCCGATGCCGTAGACAGGGTCATCGTGGTGTCCGAACATAAACACGCCTTTCTGCGGGAGCGTTTTCAGTGTCTGAAGCATCGCGAGCGCTTCGGGAGTGCGTTCGGGCTTCGGTGTTTCTTTTTGTTGCGGGGCGCAAGCGGTCATCGAAGCGATGAGGCAGGTGCCCGCAAGGATTGTATGGATTGGTTTCATAAGTCTTCCGGTATTTCATCGAACACAGAGGCACAGAGACACAGAGTTTTTTAGTTTGAGAATACGAAGTTCGCAAAGTTAGTTTATCTCTCTGTGTCTTCGTGTTTCTGTGTTCGATATATTACATTTATTTGAATTCGCCGCGTTTGATTACGTAGTCTTGGCTCATCGCGTCTTCCCACCAAGCTTGGTCGGCGTGCGGGGTAGTGCTGTTGTCCGCATCATACCACGGCATAAACCACGACCAGCGTGCGCCGGCATTCCATTGTTCGGAAAGCAGTCCGACGGTAGAGTCGGTGTATTCCGAGTAGCCGCATTCGCTCAAGGTAATCATCTTGTTGCCGAAATCGTTTACGAGGGTTTGGTATTGCGTTCCGCAGTCGGCGGCATCGTTTCCGTAGAGGTCACGTCCGATGATGTCTACATACGCGTCACCCGGATACCAGTCGGTATCGCCTGTTTCGCTGGTCCATACCCAAATCAGGTTATTCAAACCTTGCGTTTTGAAGTAATCAAACATCTGAATCCAAAGTTTCTTGAAGCTGTCGGCGTTCTTGCCCCACCAGAACCAACCTCCTGCCGCTTCGTGCAGCGGACGCCAGATGACGGGGATGTTGGCATCGTGCAGTTGCTTAAGATAACCTGCTATTTTTTCTAAGTCGGCTTGTACGGTGCGGTATTCCCATGTACCTTCAGTAAAAGCGTTATCGATGTTGAATGCCGTTTCGCTCAAGGTTGAGGTATAGTTGTTCGCATCGGTATCGCCTTCGGTTTTCGGAACATTCCAGTGCCACATGGCAAGTACGATGCCTCCGTTGTCCCACCACTCTTTTACCGGTGTGATGTCGGAGTAGTCCATCCAACTGGAAGGTGAAGCAGCTAAGTGCAGGTAGTCGAAACAGTTCATAGCCGGGTATTGTCCGGTCCATTGGTACACTTGTTCGGCATCGGCGGTATTCCAACTTCCGGTCTGTCCCGATACACCGTCTACAGCCATTGTAGCGGAAAGGGTGCGGGTCTCGAAGTTTTCCACCAAGAAATCGTACACTTGTTGCGCTTCAGCGGTCAGTGAGTTTACCGGTGTCGCGTCAAGTCCGGTTGTGCAGAGTGTCAAGCTTACTTCGGGTGCAGGCATTTGATTGGGACCTGTTACCAGTCCGGCAGGGACAGTAAGGGTGTAAGTAGCTCCGCGGTTGGGGCAGTTTGCCACAATGGTCAACGTGTTGCTTATTCCGATAACATCGGCGCTTACCACAGTTCCATTGTCGGATATGCTGATTTGGTTAGCATCTTCGGAAGCGAAATAGATGTTCTTGTCGTATTGCAAGGTGACGGTTACATTGCCTGTTTTCACGGTGCTTCCCGTTTCAGGAGTTGCCGATACGAATACCGGAGCATCCACTTGCGCGATGTCATGTTCTACGTCAGTGTCGCAAGCGGCAAATAAAAAGGCTGCCGCAGCGAGGGTATATAATAAATGTAGTTTTTTCATAAGGCTTCATTAATTAAGTATGGTAACCGATTCAATGGTATAGTTCTTTCCTTTTACAATCAGTCCGCCCGATTGGATTTGGCTCAGGATATTCTCGTTGACCGTCATCGTGAATGAGTCGCCAGAAAGTGAGAATCCGTCGTATGCCGGGTCAATCGAACTCCAACTGCTGTTTTGGAAAGCTCCTTGTGCGTCTGCTCCGATATTGGAGATGTAGACGGTGATGATAGAGCCTACGTGTGCATCGGCAAAGAGTTCGCTGCCTAATTGTACGTAACCTTCCCAGTTTCCTGCGTTTACGGCAGGTCCGGCATAGATAACAACAGCAGAGCCGTCAACGATATTAATCGTATAAGGCATTTCGCCGTTCGAAGAAACGAGGGTCAGTGTGGCATTGCCCGATACATCGGCAGGCAGGGAAACAAGGAGGCTTCCGTCTCGCACGATATACTGCACGGTGTTTCCGTTCAGTTGTACAGAGGTTAGCTTGTCACCGTTTTCGATGCTTACTTCAAGCAGTGCGCCCGACTTAATGTCGCCTTCTTGCCAAGAAGTGATGTAGCAGCATTGCGGCTTGGTTACGTTCAAAGCAGGACAAGCGATGGTTTCACCGTTTGCCATGGTGACGGTAACGCTTACTTCGCCTTCTGCAGTAGTGATGGGTACTTCGATATTCGGTGTTGCGCTTGGTGTTACCGCAACAGCTTCCCCGTCGCCGAATGTAATGGAAGCGATAAGGTCAAGGTTGCTTCCGCTCAGCGTTACGTTTTCACCAGCTGATACGGTTGCCGGATTGTATCCACTTACTACGGGTTTCAATGTTTCGATGGCTACAGATACTTGTTTGCCGCTTCCGGTGTTCAGCATCAGGTTTCCGCTTTGTGCCGTTTCGGGCATAACGACGGTCACTTGTTCTTCGGTTTGCGACGTTAAAGCTATAGGCTCAGCTACATTGGGGAAAGTAACATTGGTAATCAGTTCCATGTTTTTTCCTGTCAAGGTGAGGGTGCTTCCTGCACGAAGTCCGGTGGCAGGAGTTGCTTTCACTTCGGTTGGTACAGCCATAGTCAAATGGGCTATGGTTACTTCTACCCCCGATGCCGGAATCATGACAACATCTCCATCGGCTGCATCGGCAGGGATTTCGAAGCGAAGAGTTTCATTGTTGGTTATTGCAAATTCAGCTTCACTTCCATTGGCGGTCCGTACTTGTTTCACCAAATTCAAGTGTTGTCCCTGTATCTCTATCGCATTGCCCGGTTTGGCATTGTTCAGTTGGCTGACGTTATTCACCGAAGGAAGGGTGACCGTCAGTTCTTCTTCCGAATAGATTTGGTTCGGAATGTCTGCCGTGTCCGAAAGGATGATAAGTCCGCTTTGTGCTTCTTCGGGCACGGTCAGTGTGATGCGCTGGCGGGTATGTTCGATGAAGTCGGTGCAGTCCACTTCCACTTCATCGGCGAAAATCACTTTCTGCATCAAGTTCAGGTAGTCGCCTGTGATAGTAAGGGTTTCTCCTGGAAGTACGCTTGTGGGACTGAAGCTATCCAGCGTAATAGGTTCAGAATAAGTTATCTTGGTTTCTGTCTGGATATCTCCGTTAGGCGTTCTTAGGATAACGTATCCTTCTTCGGCTTCCTGCGGAACGGTGACACGGATTTCACGGTCACTAATGACTTGTATGTTGGTGATGTCCGCACAGCCGGGAATGGATACAGCGGTCACTTGATTCATACCGCTGCCGATGAAGCGGAGTTCGCCTCCACGTGCCACCGGACACGGACCGAATACGTTCAGACTGATACCTCCCGTAAACTGGTTGGTATCTACATCGTCGCCTTGACAGGAGGTGAAGGAGATGCCGCTTCCCGTAAGAAGCAACCCTGCCAGGCAAAGCGTTAAGATTCTATTTGTTTTCATTGAAAATGCATTTTAAAGGTTAATAAATGGGCACAACACGGATGTTGTCGATGCAAATAGTCGGGGTACATGCCGTACCGTTTACACCTCCACCGTATACAAAGATAGTCAATCCGGTGATATCTGTAGCGGAAAGTGCGTTAATTGCTGTTCCGGAAGAGCCGAAACGGAATTCAGACAACGGGATAGTAACCGTAGTCCAGCCGTCGGTAGTATAGCTTCCCGATGATTGCCACGGAATCCAAAGGGCGCGTGGGAAGGTTTCGTTCTGGAAGAAACTATTGTTCTGGTTTGCGCCGCTTACTTCATTGTTGGTGGTCAGCATAATCTGCATGGCACAGGCACTCCATGCATCGGGAACGTTGACTTCAAACTTAAATTGCAGGTTGCTTAAATCTTCAAAATCAGTCAATGTATTCAAATAAGGAGTTGTATTGTCTCCGTTGGGCCAGTATTCGAATGCGAAATGGCTATCATCCCATGTCCCGTTATCCAAATTGCCTTGGAAAATCAGGTAGTTGTTATCAATAGGCGTCACTTCGGGGAGCGTTCCGATGGTAGGAGCGTGCCAGCCGTTGTAATTATATAAGGCATCGTCACCGTCGTTGTCAAAATCGAACAGCAAATTACTTTCCATATAGCGGAAGGTCGATTTTCCAGTACCGTAGATAGAAGTTGCATTGATATAGCCGGTCGATACGCCTTGCGGAATCATGAAACTTACGGCATTTTGGCTGATGCTGGTGATTTCAGTTACAGGTACATTGCCCATGGTGATGCTGAGCGGTACGTTCGGGTCATCAATGAAATAATTTCCGTTGATAGTGACTACAGTGCCCGGTGTGGCATATTCATTCGACATCGAGGTGATTCCCGGAGCAGGAACTTGGATGTTGAAGTCGTATGCTACGGTATCTTTATTAATGTTGACCAAATACATTTTGTTGCTCACTACTGAAGGAATGGCAGACGGTACATCCACGATGATGGTGTGGTCGGTCATCAGACTGGTGTTCAGAATGGCTTTTTGGTCATTGAAATACAATTCGTATACACTGCGCAGGTTGTCGCCCACAATACAAATTGTATTCGATAAGTAAGAACCTGTAATCAGCGAGTCTGCTACTTCAGGGTCGGGCAGACGCACGTAATGTACCGTGGGCAGCCCTTCGGCTATTTCGTATTTGTCAGGCTCGTCTTCGCATGAAGTCATTGCCACTCCTGCAAAGAAGGTGGTTAATAGAGCCAGACCTTTGATGTATTTCGTTGCTTTCATTGCTTGATTGTTTTTTTAGATTAATAACTGAATTCGCTACGTACGTCCACGTGAATGGGGTCTTCCATCAAATGAGGATTGAATACCACGTCTTCGGTCGGGAACGGAAGTGTGAAGGTTGATACAGTAACGTTGGGTTTTACTGCATCCGGATTATAGCGGTGCTCGTCTGGGTTGACGGTGAATGAGCCTGTATTGTAATAATCTTCATACAAGTCATCTAGCCCGTAATAGACGTCGCGGCGTTGGTTGGTCAGTTCGTTGATGGCTCGTTTTGGGTCGTAGTACGAAAGGCGTACATAATCATACCAACGGTCTCCTTCGCATGCCAATTCCAAGCGGCGTTCTTTCCAGACATCTTCCCATGTAATGGATGACGGACGTTCGTAGGTGTTAACCGAGCGGTGGCGTACTTGGTAAAATGCATCAATAGCTGAAGCGTCTGTCGTAGAGCCTGCATTGCCTATCATGGCTTCTGCATAGATGAGGTACACATCAGCCAAGCGAAGCAGGTGGGTACTCAAACCGCTGTGTTGTGAAGAAGCCGATATGCCGAGAGCAGATAAGTGGTCGTTGGCATTTCCATACAAATGTTTCACTTCATTGGCTCCCGTTGCGCTTTGGTATTGTTTCGGACCTCCGTCATAGCCGAAGCAGAAGTCGATGTAGTTGAATCCGCCCTTGTCTTGCCAGAAATATTCGTATACATCACCGCACATCATCATCGTGGCTTTGCGGCGTGCGTCTCCATTGTAACGTGTCGGGCTGAGGGCATTTTCGCCAAAAGCGTCTTGCAAGTCTACTGATGGACCGTTATAGCCTCCCCAACAATCTCCGAATTCATCGAAGCCTACGATGGCAAGGTCGGATTGCATTTGGTTTTGGCAGGTCCATACTTCGGTGGAAGGAGACCAATGCCATGACAAAAGGCATTCTTCGTTGAAGTTGTTAGCCAAACGGAAGATATCGGCGTAATTTCCTAACAAATGGCGCCCGGAGTTATCAATGACATCTTTGGCGTAGGCTGCTGCTTGGCGCAAGTCCTCTTCGTTGCGTGAGCCGCTCATGCCATAACCCGATTTGGTGAGGTAGACTTTCGCCAACAATCCTTTGGCTGTATATTGGTCGATGCGTCCTTCGGCGTTGGTCGGCGGAAGCAATTCGATGGCTTTCTCCAAGGTCATGATGATGTATTCGTACACATCGGGCACTTGTACTTTATACTTTTCGTTGTAATTTCCTGCGGCGATGTCCGCTGAATTGCTATGTACGATAGGTACGGCACCGAAGATGCGTACCAAGTAGAAGTATGCCATGGCTTTCCAGGTCAAGCATTCGCCGATGCAGGTGTTGATGGTTTCGGGCGAAGCGTTGGCTGTAGCGAGACGTTCGCGGATGGTGTTGGCGTATGCATTAACCGACCATAAGGAGTAAGACATATTAATCAAGTCTTCATCCGTACCGTTTACTGTGAACGTAAGGTAAGGTGACGAGCCCCAGTAGTAGTTTCCTGAAAGCACTTCGGCTACTTTGAAGAATCCGCGTGAGAAGTCGAACCACGGCGAATTGTAGAGCGGATTTACACCTTGGAGGCACTGGTTGTCATTAGCGTAGAAGTTGTCTACGTTGTAGGTGTCTTCTGCCGGACGGTCCAGAAAATCTTCGCAAGAAGTCAAGCCTGTTCCGAAGATTGCTGCCAGTGCTAAGTATTTGATTGTATTCAGTTTCATAATTTTTGTCATGTTAATAAAGTTAGAAAGAAATGTTCAATCCAAATGAATAAACCGTCGGTGAGGGGTAACGTCCGTTATCCAGTCCGTACACATTCATGCTGGCAGTGCTGGCACCGATTTCGGGGTCATAACCGTCATAGCCGGTAATGGTCAGCAGGTTCTGAATGTTGGCATAGATGCGCAAGTTATCCAATCCCCATTTGTTGATGATTTTACTCGGAAACGTATATCCTAACGTGATGTTCTTCAGACGGATGTATGAGCCGTCTTCGATGTAACGGTCACTGATGCGGTCGTTATCGTTCGGGTCTTGGATAGAGGCACGAGGGGTTTTTGTACCGGAGTTGGCTACCTTTACATTGGTAATATCATCGTACCAGTTCCATACGGTTACGCCGTTTACGTTTACTCCTTGCGAGTAGTCTTTGTTCGGGTCAATGGCTACAATTTGCGCACGGTCATTTACCGAGTTCAACTGATTTTGCCAAGGCGAGTTCATGTGCGTCAGTTTCATTGCCATATAGTTAAATACCTTATTGCCATACGAACCGTTCAGGAAGATGGTCAGGTCGAAATTCTTGTAACGGAACGAGTTATTCCAACCGAAGGTGAACTTAGGTAGCGGTGAACCGATGTTGGTGCGGTCGTTTTCATCAATAACACCGTCTCCGTTCAAATCCTTATATTTAATGTCGCCTACCCATACGGTATTGGTGCGGTTGAACACACCGTTGGCGGGATATTTGGCAGGTTTCGGTGAGGTTTGCAGGTCGCGCAGGTCTTCGTACACACCGTCGCATACATAGCCATAGAAATTATAGAGCGATTCGCCTACTTCCGATACACTTACCACATCGCTCCATTGTCCGTAACCCACGATTTGCGCATTGGCAGTGCCGTCCAATGCACGTAACTTGTTTTTGTTGAATGAGATTTGGAAGTCGGAATCCCATTGGAACTCTCCGATAAGCGGATGAGTATTTAAGGTGATTTCCCAACCGGTGTTCTCAATGTCACCGTAGTTTCCCATTGGAGCGGCAAGTACGGAGGAGGCATTTCCCGATGTACCCATATAAGAAGGCAATTGGAGTGACATCAACATGTCTTTTGAAACTTTCTTATACCAGTCTACTACTAACCCGATACGGTCATTGAAGAATCCCAAGTCGAGACCTACGTTCACTTGTTCTTGAGTTTCCCATTTTACGCCCGGATTGGCAATGTTCGACTGGCGGTAGCCTAAACCCAGTCCGGTTGGCATACGTGAAATAGAAGCTCCCCAGCGGTATCCGCCGATGTTTGAGTTACCGGTTTGTCCCCAGCCGAGGCGCAATTTACCGTTGTTTATTACGTTGCGGATAGGCTCAAAGAATGCTTCATTCGAGAAACGCCAAGAGGCTGCTACCGCATGGAAGCCTGCCCAGCGGTTTTCCGGACCGAAGTTGGACGAACCGTCGTAACGGTAGGTGTAAGTTCCTAAATAACGGTCATCGTAGTTATAGGTCAGACGGGTGAAGAACGACGACATGGCTGAACTTCCGAACCCTGCATTGATAGAAGGAGTACCTGCACCTAAAGCCGGATTATGTACGGCGTCTGATGCCAAGTTGGTGTTCTGTATCGAGGTATTGTCGTAGTTCGAAGCCCACATTTCTTGTCCTACCATCGCCGTGAAACTGTGTTTGTCTATTTGCCCGTTGTAAGTTACGTAGTTTTTCAGTTGCCAGAAAGTACTGTTATTCTTTTGAATGGAACTCATGTTGCTGTCCCGCTTCCAGTTTCCTAAATCTACTCTCGGCTGGTAGCGTTCGCCTTTACTATAGCTGATGTCGTAACCGAACTCTGCGTGCCAAGTCAGGTTCTTCATCAGGGTTACATCTGCGAAAATACTTCCGGTTAGCTTTTGGCGATAAAGCAGGATTTGATCCATTAGTGCCAAGGCGATAGGGTTAGGACTGGTGTATCCTTCGCGGATTACGGATGAGTAATTCCCGTCGATGTCATAAATAGGTATATCCGGTGGAGTGGTCAAGGAGTAATTGATGATACCTTGGTCACTATCTGCTAACTTCAAGTCGTCTTTGGTAGACGAATAGGTGGCGTTCAATCCGATTTTCAACCACGGTTTCAATTCTGCGTCCAAGTTGGTGCGGAACGAATAACGATTGAAACTGGAGCCTATCAACGTACCGTCTTGGTCCATATACGATCCGGATACATAGTATTTTATCTTTTCTGTACCGCCTTGTGCCGATACTTGATGTTGGTGTTGGAGGGCGGTACGGAAAATCGCGTCTTGCCAGTTGGTTCCTACACCTAACAAAGACGGATCACCGTAGATGCTGCTCGGTTCCAGTTCGCCCACGTTTACGAAATCATTGTAGAAGTTAGCAAATTCGCGCAGGTTCATGATGTCGAGCCGTTTGGTTTGGCGTTGCACAGCCATCATGCCGTCGTAGGTGAATTTGGCTTCACCCGCTTTACCGCGTTTGGTTGTAATCAACACAACACCGTTTGCACCTTGCGCACCATAAATAGCGGTGGCAGAAGCATCTTTCAAGATTTCCATAGATACGATATCTTGCGGGTTGATAGTAGAAAGCGGAGAGATAGTTGATACCGAACCGTTTCCAAGTGCATCTCCTAAACCGAAGCTGCTTCCGCTTTGTCCGCCTCCTTGCACGATGACACCGTCAATCACGTAAAGTGGTTCGGCGTTCGAGTTAATGGTAGCTTGACCACGCACACGGATAGAAGAAGATGAGCCCGGAGCACCCGAAGTGCTGACCGCAGCTACACCGGCTGCACGTCCTTGCAAGGATTGGTCGAGGTTGGTAATGACCGAACCTTTAATGTCATCTTCGCCCATAGAAACCGATGCACCCGAAAGGTCACTTTTCTTCATCGTACCATATCCTACGACAACGACTTCATCCAGCATTTCGGAATCTTCTTTTAAGGTAATATTAAAGGTAGTTTGGTTTCCTACTTCGATTTCTTGTGTTTGATAGCCGATGTAGGTAACGACCAGTGTAGCGCCCGGTTTCACGTTGAGGGTGAAATTACCGTCCAAGTCAGTGATGACACCATTTGTTGTGCCTTTCTCAAGTACGTTTGCCCCGATGACAGGAAGTCCCGTGGCATCGATGATGACTCCCGATACTTTCTTTGCCTGTTGCGAGGCGTAAAGTCCAGTCGGGACTGCCAATGCTTGCGGAGTGCTTATGCCGATGAAGGATAAACACATCCCTGCCGCGAGTGCGGCTTTTCTTGCATGCTTGTTCATGATAAAAAGGAATGAATTGTTAATAATTTAAGGTTCGTATAATAGCCGTTTTATTCGGTAACTACACCGCCTCATTTGTTGTTTCTCACATTGCAAAGGTATGGCGTATCATTAGGATAAACTAATACTTTTTTATCAAACCTGATACACCTTTGTAATAATTGTTGCGCACAGGTTAATTACGATTCCCCAATGCTGTATTTGCTTTCCGGATGAGGCTTACGGTACTGGTGTCGGAAGCGAATACCGAGTTCAATCCTTGCTCTTCTTGAGCGGGGTCTCCCGTGTAATCATCTCCGGGTTGCCAGAAGATGTGTTCTGAGGAGGGTACGGCTAAGCCGCCCCAGCCCCAGAAATTGCAACCAGCCAGTAGGCTATTGCTTTTTGCATGTTCAACTATTAAATCAAAGATACATGTGTAATACCCGTCACGGGCATGAGTAGATATATGTGTACCAAATTGAAAACCGTCGCGCGGATAACCGAACTCTTCCAATACAAGAGGTTTCTGATACTTTTTTGCTATATTCAGATGCTCGTCGATGTAGGCTTTGGTGTTTGCACACGCTTTCCCTACATTTTCTTGAATGCTGTCTTTCGGTGCCCAGCCCCAGTTATAGGGCCAGATGTGGATGTTCATGTAGTCGATGTTCGCATCGGCATGGATTTGCTCGAAGAGAGCGATGTCTTCCTCGCATCCGTGCTTTCCTTCGCTTCCCGTAGAAATCAGGTGGTTCGGGTCGAGCGAACGGATGAGTGCGGATGTCCGGCTCATCCATCGGGCAAAGGCTTCTTTATGTTCGGTGGAGAAAGCACGAGGCTCGTTCCCGATTTGCCACGACATGATGGTCGGGTCTTCCGTATATTTCCGATGGGTATATCGGTTGGTACGGGCGAGGATGTATTTCACGTGGTTGGCGAACAAGGCTTGTGCGCTATCTGATACCACGAACTCTTTCACATAGTCCATAAAGGCGGGCCATCCGTCTATGGCTGGGACGGGGGCTTTGTCTCCTTTTGCCCAGGCAAGGTATTGGCTATAGCCTCCGCTCCATTCCCATGAGTTGTTCAGGTAGAGCACCGCCACCATATCGCGTTTCTCCATTTCTGCTAACAAATAGTCTAATCCGGCTAAAATAGTATCATTATACACGCCGGGAGCTTCTTGCAAGGTAGGTTCCACTTTTGTAGGCACACCCCGCTTCCCGTCTGCTCCGACTAAGATGCGTAAGTTGTCTATGCCGATGGCTTTCAATGAGTCGAGTTCTTGATGAAGGCGTTCGCGGTTTCCTCCCGTGCCTTCCGAGGCAAGGATGGCTCCGTACCAGAAATTGGTTCCTATATAATAATAAGGTTGTCCGTTACGGATGAACTGGCCGTTCTTGACTTGGATGAACGGTGAAGGGGTTTCTTTCGGGGTTGATGTACAACCGATAAAGAGTGCTGATAAAAGCACGGCGGATAAAATAGTTTGTTTCCACATAAGCTATTAGATTTTGTTTATAATGCAAAGGTAGGCAGAATGGAAATACGAAATTGATACTATCTTATCCGATTTTATAAAGAATTGATATGAATCAAAGTTTATTGCTATCCCAACGGGATATAACTGCTATGCCGGTACGATTAGTAATCGTCACGCGGAGCCAGTTATATGATTGTAAAAACGCAGAGACGCAAAAACGCAAAGTCTTTATTTTAGAAACTGTTTTGAATTAGTCAAAGAAAAATGTAACGGACATTATAAGTAAATTCCAAATGCTTTCAAAACATGAAACACCTGGGTTATGTTGCCGATGCAGACGGCATCCTTTTATGGTTTCCGTCTCAAAACCGTACGTTCTCCGTCCCAAAACCGTATGTTTTTGGTTCGGAAACCGTACGGTTTTGGGACGGAGAACGTAAAAAGGAGACTACCTGAAACAGATTCTATACCTTTCAACAATACATTGGCTCATAGCTTGCTTAACAAACTATCGAGTTAAATCAAAACAGTTTCTAAAATAAAGACATTGCGTTTTTGTGTCTCTGCGTTCGATAAAAGAACAGCTTAAATCAGGATACGCTTCTTTTTATAGTTGGCACGGAAGTCTTTTGGCGATACCATTTTCTTCTTCTTGAAGATGCGGTTGAAGTTTGAAAGGTTATTGAAGCCCGATTCGTAGCAGATTTCGGCAATGCTCATGGTGGTATATACCAACATGCGCAGGGCATATCCCAAGCGGATATCGGTGATGTAGTCTTGCAGGGTCTTGCCCGTGCGGAGCTTGAAGAAACGGCTGAACGATACTTCCGTCATACCCACCATATCCGCTAATTGCCCCAACCGGATTTCTTCTTTGTAATGTTTATTGATGTAATCCTGCACTTTCTGTACCCTCCGGCTATCAGAGTGTTGCTCGATTTTGGCGAATGAGGAACTGGAGAGCACGCGGGCTTCATCGGTGAACATTGATAGTTCATATAATAAGGTAAGGAAGCTGGTTACGGCATAAAAGCCTTTCGTATCGGGCAGCTTGTCGAGGATGGAATAGACTTTCATAATGGCGGAAACCGGGAAACACAAGCCGTTTTGCGCTTTGTCGAACATCTTGGACACGCGGGCAAACTGGTTGGTGGCAAGCAGGGTTTTCATAAACTGAGGCGAGAACTGGATGGTGATTTCGCGTACATCCTTGCTTATGCAATCGTGTTGCTCCCACACGTGTTCCAAGTCGGGACTGGTGATAAGCACTAAATCATAGTCGCCGATTACTTCCGCTGAGTCTCCCACGATGCGTTGTACGCCGGGTGCATTGATGACAAAGTTCAGTTCGAACTCTTTGTGGCAATGCATCGGGTAAGTAAATTCGCTTTTCCTCCGGTCTGCGATGTAGAAGCAATCTTTCTCCGAAAGGGGAGTGATTTCGCGGATAACGTTCTTTTCTTGTACTATCATGGTATTTGGTTTTAAGGTTCACCACAGATTACACAGATTTAACCAATTAATAATTAAGAGTGAATAATGAATAACGGTATATTGTTGCCTTATTAACTATTAATTGTTCATTATTAATCAGTTAAGTCTGTGGTGAATGATATATTCATTTCTTGGTATAGTCCGATTGGTTTTCTACGCCTTGTATATCCCGTTGGGTGACGGTTCCGGTGAAGAGCCCGGTCAGTTCTTCCCAGCTTAGGGCGGTGTCGGGCTGGAATTGTGCCGACTTTGCATAGCGGAGCAGGGCAGTGCGGAACTGGTTGCCTTCGGGTGTGTCCTGAATGGCATTGAGGTCGGTAGTGCAGACCAAGAGCTTGCCTTTCCCGATGCGGAACTCGAAGACGATGCCTAACTTGTGGTTGCGTTCGATGTTGTCTATCACTTGCAATACGGGGCGATACGCCTTACAGGTGTTATCTAATATCATCGGACGCGAGTTTCGGGCGATGCTCCACCATTGCCAGTCGCTATGTTCTTCGGTGGGGAAATGCCGGAACAAAGGATGTGCGGGGTCTGCCAAGATAGACATGGTGCCCGGAGATACTTCCTTGCCTGCATTTTCCGATATGGTCTTGAACATGGCGTAATTCCAATAGTCGGGCGTGAACATGCCGCCTACGCTTTGTTTCTCGATGTCTTTGTGGCGCGGGAGCAAGAGTACCGTAGCTCCTTTCGCTAATTTCGATTTCACCTGCTTGTTGAGTAAGGAGTCGATGTAAATCCCGTCCGTGTCCTCTTGGTCTTCGGGATATACCCAGAGGTGGTAATAATTGTGGTACGTTCCGGTTTGCAGGTTCAGGGTCAGGCGTTGGGCGGTTTTCAGGTCGCTTAGGGGAAGTTCGATGTTTCCTATTGGGGTTACGTTGCCTTGGGGAGCGGAGCAGGCAAGGGTGCCTTGCCTTTCCCATGTCCCGTCATCCGATATCAATTGCCAACAGATAGGGGTGTTCCAATCGTTTTCCTCGTAATTCGAGAGGGCTATACGCATTTGGAGCGTTTGGGTATTCCGCCAGCAGAAGTCTTTCATTTCCGCTAAGGGGACTACCGGAGCACAGAAGCCATAGAAGGTTTCAGGGTCTACAATGCCTTTGGTTTCCATAAAAGCATCGAGTATGCCTACTAATGCCGAGCCTTGTCCGGGATAATCTTGCAGGTCGAGCATTTGGAATCCTCCGAATCCGGGCGTGCGTAAGGCGTATTCGATATCGGCTTTGTAGCATTCTACAGAGAAATGTCCCGTAGCGCGGTGGAAGGTTTCGGCTTGGTCGTACAAATGATTCTCTTTCAGGCGTTCGCGGAAGATTTCTAAGTTATAAGGGTATAACACGCCTTTGTATTTCGGAATCTGTTGGTAATCGGGATAGATTTGGAACTGGCAGGTCTCGTGTCCTATTACCGGACGAGGGCATCGGGCGATGGCTTGCGCATAGTTGGCTATCGTATTGGGACGGGTATTGTTGAGGATTCCGCCCTTTTCCGCATCCACATAGGCGAAGGAGGTACGCACATGGGTGGAATATCCTTCACCTCCGCCTACCCGGCATGTCACGAAAAAGTCTTCTCCGTCTTGCGGACCTTTCCAGCCCAAATTATTGTTCGAACCGAAGCAATACAGGTGGCGAGGGTCTTTCTGCTGGAAGTCGGAGAGCCATTCGCGCATCACTTCCACTTCGCCGTTCAGTTCATTTCCTAAGCCCATCATCATAAACGAAGGATGATTGCCCAACCAGTCGAGCATCATGTCGCCTTCCCGTTTCAAGAACGTGTTGAGGTTGGTATTCTTCCGTTCGATAGTTCCCCATAGGGGCAATTCGATTTGGAAATAGATGCCTTCGATGTCGGCGGCTTTCAGGGCTGCTTCGGAAGGCGTGTACGAGTGGCATCGGTAATGGTTGATGCCGTAACGCTTTGCGGTCTGGAACACTTTGCGCCAGGACTCTACATCCATCGGAGTATAGCCGGTCAGAGGAAAGGTACATCCGTCGTGTTTTCCCCGAAGGAAGATTTTCTTATCATTCAATACGAATTGGGTGCCTTCGGTACGGAACTCGCGCATGCCGAAATCTACGCTCTGTGTGTCGTGCGTATGGTCGGTATCGAGGCTGATGCGAAGCCGGTAGAGGGCAGGATGAAACTCACTCCAGAGCAGAGGCGAGTCTCCCATGTCGAGCGTAAGGGTAAACGAAGTCGTTCCGGGCTGGACGGGTATTTTTTGTTCCAGTGTGGGGAGGATATGGGTTTCGGGTGTATTCCATGCTTCGCCTTCGATGCGTACCGTAGCGTCTTCATACCGCTCGGTGCATACGGTCAG
Source organism: Bacteroides sp. An322 (assembly GCF_002161765.1). Lineage (GTDB taxonomy): Bacteria > Bacteroidota > Bacteroidia > Bacteroidales > Bacteroidaceae > Phocaeicola > Phocaeicola merdavium. The sequence continues at coordinate 125,535 of NZ_NFIN01000005.1, forward strand.
CTTTACGAGGGCACGTTTCCGGATGAGTGAGGGGTAGACCTCTACCTTATTTATATAGGCTTCATCGCGGGCTTCGATGCCGAACCGTCCCAAGATACCGTTCCAGTTGGTCTGAGTGGCATCGCTCCAAGCATGCGAGCCTTGTATCTCTTTGGGTACAGAAGTCTCGGAATTATCTATCCGGATAGCGATGTGATGCTTGCCCGGCTGGAGAGGAGGAAGCTCATAGCAATGCGGGGCATAGAGGTGGGTCAGGCTTCCGATGCTGTCTCCGTCTATCCAAAGCGTGCTGGGCTTGGTGCGTTCCATAATCAGGCGGAGCTTCTTTCCTGCAAAGTCTTCGGGCAAAGTGAAATCACGTTCGTAGGTCACTTGTCCGCTATACGCATAGAGACGGGTCAACTGGGAGGTGGCATACGGCTCTTGTGCCGGATTGCCTAACTTATTCTCATCGGTGGTGCCCGGAAGGGAGCAGGTTCCTAAAGAGCTTTCCCATGTGCCAGACAAGGGAAGAAAAGGGCGTTCTTGGGCTTGTGCGCACAAGAAGCAGAGTATAGTTGCAAGCGAAAGAAAGACTTGTTTCATTGTAGTTGTTGTTTTAATTGAACGCAGAGACGCAAAAACGCAAAGTTATCTTTTAAAGAAGGCAAAGAGCACAGGTTTTTCAGATTTGTGCTTTGCAAGCTTTGCTTTCTCTAATATAAAACTTTGCGTTTTTGCGTCTCTGCGTTTCATATAAAAATCATTTGCTATATTTTGCTTTGATGCCCGGCAATTCTTTCCGGATATCGGCGATGCGGGTGGCATCACTGGGGTGTGTGCTCATAAATTCAGGTACAGAGCCTCCGCTTCCAGCCGACATCTTTTGCCAGAAGCCTACGGCTACATCGGGATTATAGCCCGCCATGGTCATGAATACTAATCCCATATAGTCGGCTTCCGATTCGTGTTTGCGTGAGAAAGGGAGCATCATGCCGTATTGGGCACCGATGCCATATACCGTACCTGCTACTTTCTGTACCGCGGCACTCTTATCGCTTACCAGCGAATTGAGGATATTTGCACCGTATTGTGCCATTACCTGTTGGCTCAGACGTTCGTTGCTATGCTTTGCTACGGCATGTGCCACTTCGTGTCCTACCACTACCGCTAATTCGTCATCGGAAGAGACCAGTTTCATTAATCCTTCATAAACTACAATCTTTCCGCCCGGCATACAGAAGGCATTCACTTGCGGGTCTTGCACCAGATTGAATTCCCATGCGAAGTTCTTGATTTCCGATGCCATGCCGTTCGCACGTAGATAGGTTTCCGTAGCGGATGCAATCTTTTTCCCAACACGCACTACCATAGCGGTTTGTGTGGCATTGGTCGATTTCTTAGCCGACTTGATGTAGTCGTTATATTGGGTCAGACTGGAAGAAAGCACTTCGCTATCCGATACCAAAAGCATTTGTTTCCGTCCGGTAAGCGGGACGGTAGAGCAGCTTGCTAAAAAGAGTGAGGCAAGCAGAATGAAGGTTAAATGTAGGCGTTTCATAATCGTTGTATGAGATTTATTATGATGAAAGCAAAGATATAAATCTTTTTTAAATAATCTGTGTAATCTGTGGTGGAAATGTGATAGGAATGTAGCAAAAAAGATAAAACAGTATCATTTATATTACTGGAATATGCCTATTTTTGCAACTGTATCATTTAAAACAAATTATCATGAAAAACAGGAAAGCAAGAACCTTTTTGTTGGCTGGAGCGGCTCTTCTCGCTTCCGGCGTGTGGGCACAAGGGCAACCCGTGTGCCTTTCTACTCCCGAAACCTCGTTGGTGATTGATGCGCCACAAGGTGGAGAATTGAAGTATGTATATTATGGTGCGAAATTAGACGATGCGGACTTGAGCCAAATCGATGCGGTGCGCACGTGCAATCATGCCGCTTATCCGGTGTATGGGATGAATACTCCCGCCGAAGTAGCTCTCTCGGTACGTCATGCCGATGGGAATATGTCTACTCAAATGGTGGTAGAAAGCGTGGCTACTACGAAAGCTGATAATACTCAAGAAGTCACGGTGCGATTGAAAGACAAGGTCTATCCGTTTTATGTGGACGTATGCTATCGGGCTTACCAGGATGTAGACATCATTGAGACTTGGACTGAAATCACGAATGAAGAAAAGAAACCCGTTGTGCTCAACCAGTTTGCTTCGGCTTACCTGCCTATCCGCAGGGGCAATGTATGGCTTTCCAGCCTCTATGGTTCGTGGGCGAATGAAGGTAGATTAGTTCAAGAGCCTTTAGAGCCGGGAATGAAAATCATTAAAAACAAGGACGGTGTACGCAATTCGCATACGGCACATGCCGAAGTGATGTTCTCGCTCGACGGGCGTCCGCAAGAGAACGAAGGACGGACTATCGGTGCGGCACTTTGCTATACAGGAAATTACAAACTCCGCGTTGATACCGATGATAGCGATTATCATCAATTCTTTGCAGGCATCAACGAAGAAAATTCCCAATATCAGTTGGAAAAGGGAGAAACCTTTACCACTCCGGTACTTGCCTTGACTTACTCGGATGAGGGATTAAGCGGAGCCAGCCGGAACTTCCACCGGTGGGGGCGCACGTATAAGTTGGCGCATGGCAATGTGCCCCGCAAAATCTTGCTGAATAGCTGGGAAGGCGTTTATTTCGATATCAACCAGCAAGGTATGGAACAGATGATGGCGGATATCGAGTCGATGGGAGGCGAATTGTTCGTGATGGATGACGGATGGTTCGGAGATAAATATCCGCGTAAGAATGATAGTTCTTCGTTGGGCGACTGGGTGGTAGATACCCGTAAATTGCCCGAAGGCATTGAAGGACTGATTCGCGATGCGAAAAAGCATCATGTAGGTTTCGGTATTTGGATAGAACCGGAAATGTCGAATACCCTGAGCGAACTGTACGAGAAGCATCCTGAATGGATTCTGAAAGCTCCCCAACGTGACCCGGTTTTAGGACGTGGAGGAACGCAGGTGGTGCTTGACTTGGCGAATCCGGAAGTGCAGGATTTTGTGTTCGGCGTGGTGGATAATCTGATGACCAAGCATCCCGAAATCGAGTATATCAAATGGGATGCCAATATGGCGATTATGAACCACGGTTCGAATTACCTGACCGAAGAGAACCAGAGCCAGATGTACATAGAGTATCATCGTGGTTTCGAGAAGGTGTGCGACCGTATCCGTGCCAAATATCCAGACTTGACCATTCAGGCTTGTGCCAGCGGAGGAGGGCGTGCCAACTGGGGATATTTGCCTTGGTTTGATGAATTTTGGGTGAGCGATAACACCGATGCCCTCCAACGCATTTACATGCAATGGGGTACTTCGTATTTCTTCCCGGCTATTGCTATGGCATCCCATATTAGTGCCGCACCCAATCACCAGACTTTCCGTACCATTCCGCTCAAGTATCGTATCGATGTTGCGATGAGCGGGCGTCTCGGTATGGAAATCCAGCCCAAGAACATGACCGATGAAGAGAAGGAGCTTTGCCGCAAGGCGATAGCCGATTACAAGGTGATTCGTCCCGTGGTGCAATTCGGTGATATTTACCGTTTGCTTTCTCCATATGACCGTTTGGGCGTGGCTTCTCTGATGTACGCTTCACCCGAAAAAGAGAAGGCGGTATTCTATTGGTGGAAGATGGAAACGTTTGTAAACCAGCATTTACCCCGTGTATGCATGGCAGGTCTTGACCCAACGAAGATGTACCGCATCAAGGAGTTGAACCGCATCGATAACGAACCTCTCCCCTTCGAAGGGAAATCGTATTCGGGCAAGTTCCTGATGGAGAACGGTTTGGAAATCCCTTACACGCATAAGGTGGACTATCACAAGCTGAATGATTATGCCAGCCGGGTGCTGTATCTTGAAGCGGAATAAACTAATAAAGAATTTAGAATGAAGAATTGCCCTGTCCGCATGGGATTCTTCATTCTTAATTCTTCATTTATAGTAAAACAAAATTGGTTTGCGAAAAATGAAATTGAACACAGAGACACAAAGGCACAGAACTTTAATTTTTAGAGAAGACAAAGCCCACGGAGAAAAACACTGACTCTGTGAACTTTGTCTTCTCTTCTATATTTATTTCAGCCGTGCCAAAGTTTCTTTGATACGACGCATAGCTTCTACAATGTTCTCGTCAGAAGTAGCGTAGCTCATACGGATACATTCAGGCGCGCCGAATGAAGTACCACCTACGCAGGCTACATGGCCTACCTCAAGCAGATACATCGCCAAATCTTCCGCATTGTTGATAACACGGTCACCGTCTTTCTTACCGAAGAACGAATCGCATTTCGGGAAGAGGTAGAAAGCACCTTCCGGAACGTTTACTTCGAATCCGGGTATTTCTTTTGCCAGTTTCACAATCAAATCACGACGGCGTTCGAATGCTTGACGCATTTCTTCTACCGGAGCCTGTGTGCCAGTGTAAGCGGCTTCGGCTGCTTTCTGTGATACCGAGCACGGACCAGAAGTATATTGTCCCTGAAGTTTGTTGACACCTTTCACAATCCATTCGGGAGCGGCGATAAATCCGATACGCCAGCCCGTCATGGCATACGCTTTCGATACGCCGTTGACAATAACCACACGGTCTCTGATTTCGCCGAACTGGGCGATGCTTTCATGCTTGCCGATGTAGTTGATGTGTTCGTAGATTTCATCGGCGATGGTGATGACACGTTCGTGCTTAGCCAATACCGAAGCCAGTCCAGCTAATTCTTCTTTGCTATATACCGAGCCGGTCGGGTTCGAGGGCGAGCAAAGAATCAGGGCACGGGTCTTGGGTGTGATAGCCGCTTCCAATTGTTCGGGAGTAATCTTAAAGTCTTGTTCGATGCCCGCACGTACAATCACCGGAGTGCCTTCTGCCAATTTCACCATTTCGGGATAGCTTACCCAATAAGGGGCGGGTACGATGACTTCATCTCCTTTGTTTACCAAAGCCATAATCGTGTTGCATACCGATTGCTTGGCACCGTTGGCACAACTGATTTGGGCTGCTGTATATTCCAGTCCGTTTTCTTTTTTCAGTTTTTCTACAATGGCATTACGCAATGCGGGATAACCTGCCACGGGCGAATAGCGTGAATAGTTTTCGTCAATCGCTTTTTTAGCGGCTTCCTTGATATGGTCGGGAGTATTGAAGTCGGGTTCGCCGACACTCATGTTGATTACATCTACGCCCTGAGCCTTGAGTTCGCTGCTCTTTTGAGACATAGCCAGCGTAGCCGAGGGTGACAAACTGTTTAAACGTTCTGAAAGTTGGTTCATATTCTTCTTTTGTTTTTAGTTCAAAATCGGTGCAAAGTAAAGCAAAATTTTCGACATATAAAAACATTTCTTACTTTCTGTCACCTAAGAAGCGGAGCAGATACAAGAAAAGATTGATAAAGTCGAGGTAGAGCGTCATGGCGCCCATCAATGCAATCTTTTGCGTAGTGTCGTTTACTTCGATATCGCCCGTAAGCAATTGCTTGATTTTTTGCGAATCGTATGCGGTCAGCCCTGTAAAAATCAGCACACCGATGCCCGAAATGATAAGGTCCATCATCGAATTATGCAGGAAGAGGTTGACCAGCGAGGCGATGATAAGCCCGATCAGTGCCATGATGCAGATGTTCCCGATGCGGGTCAGGTCGCGCTTCGTCACATAGCCATAGAGTGCCATAACGCCGAAGGTGCCTGCCGTCACAAAGAATGTAGTGGCGATGGAGCTTGCGGTATAGACCATGAAGATGAACGAGAGGGTGACTCCGTTCAAGATAGAGTAGGCGATGAAGAGCAGGGTAGCGGTGCTGAACGCTATCCGATGGATGCGTGCGGAAAGGTAAATCACCAATCCCACTTCAGCAATCAGAAGCCCCCAGAAGAGCATTTGGTTTTGCACAATCATCGAGAGCAGCGTGTATGATTTTGCTACATACATAGCCGTCAGTCCGGTGATAACCAGCGCCAATGTCATCCATGAGTAGACATTGCGCATCAATGTCGCTTGTACGGTCTTTGCTTTAGACGCGTATGCTTTTACTAAATCGTTTGTGTCCATAATTTTTAACTCTTAATTTTCAATTTCTAAAATGCAACGTATGCCCCATGCGGTCTTTCTTCGTATGCAGGTAACGTTCGTTGTACGGATTGGGAGTCACTTCGATAGGTACGTTCTCCACGATTTCCAGCCCGTAGGCTTCCAGCCCTACGCGTTTCACGGGGTTGTTGGTGAGGAGGCGCATCTTGTGGATGCCTATCTCGCGCAGGATTTGCGCGCCCACGCCATAGTCGCGCTCGTCGGCTTGGTGTCCTAAGCAGATGTTGGCGTCTACGGTGTCCATGCCTTCTTCCTGAAGCTTGTAGGCTTTCATCTTTTCCATCAGCCCGATGCCGCGTCCTTCTTGGATGAGGTAGATAACGGCTCCTTTGCCTTCTTTTTCTATCATTTGCATGGCTTTATGAAGCTGCTCTCCGCAATCGCACCGCATGGAGCCGAAGATGTCGCCCGTGGCGCACGATGAATGTACGCGCACTAATACCGGTTCGTCCGGTTCGAACTCTCCTTTTATTAATGCCACGTGTTCCAGCCCGTTGCTCTTCTGGCGGAAAGGAATCAGGCGGAAATGCCCGTATTCGGTAGGCATATCCACTTCTACGCCCCGTTCTACTAATGATTCCTGCTTCAGGCGGTAGGCGATGAGTTCGGCTATGGAGATAAGCTTGAATCCGTATTGGTCTGCCATTTGGCGCAATTCGGGAAGGCGTGCCATGGTGCCGTCTTCGTTCATCACTTCCATCAGGGCTGCGGCGGGATAAAGTCCGGCAAGTTTGGCAAGGTCGATGCTGGCTTCGGTATGTCCGGCACGGCGGAGCACGCCTTTGTCTTGCGCGTAGAGCGGGTTGATGTGTCCGGGGCGTCCGAATGTTTCGGGAGTCGAAGCCGGATCGGCAAGGGCACGGATGGTGGCTGCACGGTCGGCGGCAGATACGCCCGTAGAGCATCCTTCTAATTTATCGATGGTCACCGTAAACGGGGTGCCCAGCACCGAGGTGTTATTTGTCACCTGATGGGGCAAGTCCAGTTCCTTGCACCGTGAAATGGTAATCGGTGCGCAGAGTACTCCACGCGCGTGTTTCAGCATAAAGTTCACTTTTTCGGGCGTAATCAGCTCGGCGGCTATAATCAGGTCGCCTTCATTCTCGCGGTCTTCATCGTCTACAACGATAACAAACTCGCCTTTGCGGAAGTCCTCGATGGCTTCCTCTATGGTATTCAGCTTTATCTTGTCCATAGTGTTATTGTTGTGAATAATAGTGTTGGTCTTTTATTTGTTGTACGATTTGTTCGTTCGTTTTTATAATAACTTTCAGGTCTTTTTCCAAGCGCAACCGGAAACGCCAGATGTTCAGATATACCAGTAATCCGGCAGGTATTACGATGCCGAGCAACACATTAAGCCACCGGTTATCGAACGGGCTTTTATGTGATTTAACCCATAGAATCGGGTAATTGTTCATAATGTTTAGCAGAACGTGGTCTTTCGTATTCGAAAGTTCTTCGATTACCGTTTCCATTTGCTTGCTGATATCGGCTATGGTATCATCGTGTTTGTTACTGGTGAAGATCTCGATATAGTTGGGTAAGCCTTTTAAGCGGTGTGTGTGCAGGTATTCTTCACATTCTACGCTGATATGTTTCAGTATCTCAATATCTTTCCGGTATTCAGGCGTATGGATAATCACTTCTTTTTTGAACATGTGTCTGGACAGGCGGATGCCGAATACTTTCCGGAAGAAAGCAGCATACGTGTCAATGTTGAATACCACCGAATCTTTGTTCGATTTGTAGGTGAAAAACGCGCCCAGCGGAGCCAAGACCAATGTACTCATCCACGTACCTAATACGATATTCATTTCGCCGCTCTTCCCTACACGGGTCGCGCCTGAATCGATGATGTAGTAGACCACGAATATCAATACGGATATTACCACCGGCATACCCAGCCCGCCTTTACGGATAATGGCTCCCAGCGGTGCGCCGATAAAGAAGAAAATGAGGCAGGCAAGCGAAAGTGTAATTTTCTTGTGCCAGTCCGAGCGGTGTGTACGGATGCTGTTGTCCATTTCCTTGCTCATGAAGCTTTTCATGTCACATTCGGACGCTAATGAGGATACACGGTTTTCCGTTTTGCTCAGGGTCTGCATCTTTTCTTGTGACGTCATTGAGTTGTAGATGCTGTCGGTGTTGATGTAAGCGACATTTAACTTCTCTAGTTTGGTAGAATCTGCTCGTGTAAGTACCGGCGATTTATAAGTCGTACTGATAACATCGTTGAAATAAGCGCGTCCTACGCTATCCGCACGTATTTCCAGCGAATCGATAGCTTGGGATATTTCGCGCATATTCTTGATGTCCGAGCGGCGGTCGAGGAAGTCCCCGTCTACCATGTTGAATCCCGAATCGAACTGGATGAGCGTATGTTTTTCTTTAAATGATTCACGCCGGTAGGGCACGTTGCGCGAGATAACCGATTGGGATTTTAAGTTCTCGAATTGTTCTCCGTTATATAGGTGCAGATACAAGTGTTGCTTGTCGGCGGTCAGTTCCAGTTTCCCTTCTTCCGCCCAAATGATATGCGCGTTCTCAAAACCGTCCGAGAAATTGTAAATCAGCACGTCTTTCAGCATGCCTGTTTTGCGGTCTTTGTGTTTTACGTAGATGTTGTATCCGTCAATGTCGCTATAGAACACGCCTTCGGGGATGTCCACTTCGGGCGATTTCTGCTTCATCGAGACCAGCAGAGTCCAAAGTTGCTTTTGCGCGCGAGGTCCGATTTCGTTTTGGAAAAAGAAAGACATGGCACCCAGGAAAGCGCAAAACAGCACCACCGGGCGCATGATACGGAGCAAGGGAATGCCTGCGGCTTTCATGGAAAGCAGTTCATACCGCTCTCCGAAGTTTCCAAAAGTCATAAGGGCTGCCAGCAGAATGGCAAGCGGAAGCGAAAGTGGAATTAATGTCAAGCCCGAATAGAAAAAGAATTGGGCAAGTACGTTTATCTCCAGTCCCTTTCCTACCAGCTCGTCAACGTATCTCCACAAGAATTGCATCATGAAGATGAAAAGGCAGATAAAGAAAGTTCCCGCAAAGAGCAACAAGAAGCTCTTCAATACGAATATATCCAGTTTTTTTATGCGTAGCATTCTTCTTAAATGTTGTCAGCTTGCAAAAGTAGCATAAAAAACGATGCGGAGCACGATGTTTTGCATATTTTTAAAGAATTATAAGCCGCATGCCCGTTTCAGTGTTTCTATTTGCGAGTCCCATAAGTTGATTGCATCCTCTTCTTCTCCGGCATCGGCAAAGTCGGTCACTTCCAGCGAGAGGTCGCTCGTCAGCTCGTTGTAATGGATTTTCAATTCGAAATACGTGCGGGGTTCTTCATCGCTCCAATGGAATCGGATAAACGATTCGGTACGAAGGTTGATAATCTCTGCATCGCGTGTTTCGGTCTTGCCCCAGCGGAAAGTAAATGTCTTTTCGCGTCTCGAAACTTTGTCGGCAAACCAATGTTCCAGCCCCGATGGCGTACTGATAGCATTCCAAAGGATTGTGCTTGAGGCAGGCGGTAAAGTATATTCGATATGTATTTTCTTTTTCATGGATATTCAGGTTTCCGGTTATTAATTTTTATGGGGCGCAAATTAAAGTAATTTTTCGTACACTGCATAACGATTCGCTTGGTTTTTTTCTCTTTTTATATTTTATCGAATGCAAAGGCGCAAAAGTGCAAAATTTAATTTATTTACAATTTGACTATTTACAATTTACTATTTGATATAAAATCGTACTTCGTAAATCGAAAAATAGTAAATCTCTGCGCTTTTGCGTCTCTGCGTTTATTTTATAGTATAAGCCGATGAAGATAATTTTTTGAAGAAAATCGGCAAAGGTATTGCGTAATTCAAAAAAACAACTTACCTTTGCACCCGCAATCGCCAAAAAGGCGGGATAGCTCAGCTGGTTAGAGCGCATGATTCATAATCATGAGGTCCCCGGTTCAATCCCGGGTCCCGCTACTACGGACAAATAGAGCCGTTGGGTGGCTTCCACATCTGGCGGTTTCTTCTTGGCGGGATAGCTCAGCTGGTTAGAGCGCATGATTCATAATCATGAGGTCCCCGGTTCAATCCCGGGTCCCGCTACCAAGAGAGAGAATGTATATAGCATGAAGAACTAAGAATGAACAAAGCTTTCATTTTAGTTCTTCTTTTTTTGTCTTTATTCTTCACTACAGATTCATATCTTCATACGAAGTACGATTAGTAATCGTATTGCGATATCAGTTGTGGATTCGTTTCATACCTTATTATATATATTCGTTAAATGACCGTTTTTTTTGTTGGTAGTGCGGTGTTGTAAACATCCGTAGTTGCCTGATAATAGTCAGGGTGGTTTATAATCTCTGTTCTTGTATTTGTGTATTTTGCATAATTACAAAATGATGATATATGTATGTATATATTGTTAAATTAGTATGTTTTTATATGATTTTGCGTTAGATTGAAAATTCTTATACATTGAAATGATATTTGTTTTGCATAATGGGTGATTTTGATTGATAGATGCTATATTTGCAACAAAAATGAAAGCAAAAAGATTTTATATCTGTTTGTTTTATTTCAAAGTGTGTAAAATGTAGTATGAAAAGTAAACTAACAACTAAATTTAAGGTATTATGTCAACATTACGTTTTAGGGTTGTAGAAAAGGCGTTTCAGGCGAAACCTTTTGAAGTTCCTGCTCCGAAGGAACGTCCGTGCGAATATTTTGGAAAATATGTATTCAATCGGGAAAAGATGTTTAAGTATTTACCTAGTAAGGTGTATGAGAAGTTGGTGGATGCAATGGATAATGGTGCTGTGCTTGACCGGAGCGTGGCTGATGCTGTAGCAGAAGGCATGAAGCGTTGGGCAAGCGAATTGGGGGTGACGCATTACACTCACTGGTTTCAGCCATTGACGGAAGGAACGGCGGAGAAACACGATGCTTTCGTAGAACACGACGGAAAAGGAGGGATGATGGAAGAGTTTTCGGGAAAGTTGCTGGTACAGCAGGAACCGGATGCATCTTCGTTTCCGAACGGTGGAATCCGCAATACGTTTGAAGCACGGGGCTATAGTGCGTGGGATCCTTCATCCCCAGTGTTTGTGGTAGATGATACTTTGTGTATTCCTACAGTTTTTATTGCTTATACAGGAGAATCATTGGATTATAAAGCTCCGTTACTGAAGGCTTTGCGTGCTGTAAACAAGGCGGCGGTAGATGTTTGTCATTATTTCGATCCGAATGTGAAGAAGGTATCAGCTTATTTAGGTTGGGAGCAAGAATATTTTTTGGTGGATGAAGGATTGTATGCTGCCCGTCCGGACTTATTGTTGACTGGGCGTACACTGATGGGACATGAAGCTTCGAAAAACCAACAGTTGGAAGACCATTATTTCGGTGCTATTCCAACTCGTGTTGCTGCTTTTATGAAAGATCTGGAAATTCAGGCGTTGGAGTTGGGTATTCCAGTTAAAACCCGTCATAATGAAGTGGCGCCGAATCAGTTTGAATTGGCTCCTATTTTTGAGGAATGCAATCTTGCCGTAGACCATAATATGCTGATTATGTCTCTAATGCGAAAGGTGGCACGTACGCATGGTTTTCGTGTTTTGCTTCATGAAAAGCCATTTAAAGGCGTTAACGGTTCGGGTAAGCATAATAACTGGTCGTTGGGAACAGATACGGGTGTGTTGCTAATGGCTCCAGGAAAGACTTCTGAAGAAAATTTGCGTTTTATTACGTTTATAGTCAATACGTTGATGGCAGTTTATCGACATAATGGATTGTTGAAAGCTTCGATTATGAGTGCGACCAATGCTCATCGTTTGGGAGCAAATGAAGCTCCTCCTGCTATTATTTCTTCGTTTTTGGGTACACAGTTGAGTAAAGTGCTTGATCACATGGAGGAAAGTTCGGCTGATGATTTGATTGCATTGGGCGGAAAACATGGAATGAAATTGGATATTCCTCAAATTCCGGAATTGTTGATAGATAATACTGACCGCAACCGTACTTCGCCTTTTGCTTTTACAGGAAACCGTTTCGAATTTCGTGCTGTTGGTTCGGAAGCCAATTGTGCAAGTGCTATGATTGCATTAAATACGGCGGTGGCAGAACAATTGGTTGAATTTAAACAGAAGGTGGATGAATTGATTGAGAAGGGAGAGCCGAAGATTTCTGCTCTTATCCAAGTAATCCGTGAATACATTGTAGCTTCAAAACCTATTCGTTTTGACGGAAATGGATATAGTGAAGAATGGAAAAAGGAAGCAGCTTCTCGTGGCTTGGATTGTGAAACCAGTTGTCCGGTTATTTTTGATCAATATTTGACATCCTCTTCTGTAAAGATGTTTGAGTCTCAAGGGGTAATGACACAGAAAGAATTAGAGGCTCGTAACGAGGTGAAGTGGGAAACTTATACAAAGAAAATCCAAATCGAAGCACGTGTATTAGGTGACTTAGTGATGAACCATATCGTTCCGGTTGCTATTGAATACCAAAGCAAATTGATTGATAATGTGTATAAGATGAAAAGTTTATTTCCAGCAGAAGAGGCTGAAAAACTTTCTGCTGAAAACATTGCCATTATCAAGAAGATTTCAGAACATACCTCTTATATCAAAGAACATGTTGACGCAATGGTAGAAGCTCGTAAGGTTGCCAATAAGATATCTGATGAGCGCGAGAAAGCTGTAGCATATCACGATACGATTGCTCCGATGTTGGAACAAATTCGTTATCATATTGATAAATTGGAATTGATTGTAGACGATCAAATGTGGACATTGCCGAAGTATAGAGAGCTGTTATTCATTAGATAATATCATTAGATTACCTCTAATTATTTTTTTCTTATTGGTTGTTTGATGAAAGTGAGCCGGAATCTCCGTGAGGAAGTTCCGGCTCTTGCGATTATTCTTTCCAACCTCCGCCCAATGCTTTATACAGGTTGACCATGGTTATCTGTTTATCGCGGACGGCGTTGCTGAGTCCGATTTGCGCATCGAGGTATCCACGTTGCGCGTCCAGCAAGTCCATGTAACCGATAACTCCGTTCAGGTATTGCAGTTGGGCAAGGTCGAGTGTGCTTTTAGACGCTTGTTCCAAACGGAGCCGGGTTTCGTAGATTTCCTTGCTTTTGTTGAAGTCAGCAATGGCATTGTATGCTTCCCGGAAGGCATTCAGCACCACTTTTTCGTATTCGTGGGTTGCTCCTTCCAGTGCGGCTTTTTGAGCTTTCAGGCGGGCACGGTTTTTCCCCCAGCTGAATACGGGTTGCAAGAGGTTGGCACTGAGTAAATGCCAAGGTGATTTCAGGAGTTCGTCAAGCACGTCGCTTTCACCTCCATAGCTGGCATTGAGAGTCAGGCTGGGGAAGAGGCTGGTAAAGGCAATGCCCACTTCGGCATTGGCGGCGATTAAGGCTTGTTCTGCCTGGCGTACATCCGGACGGCGTTCTAACAAGCTGGAAGGCAGTCCTACCGGAAGGCTTAAAGGAAGCAATACGTCTTCGGGCAAAACCGTCCGTTTGATATGATGCGGATAATCGCCCGTAAGGAAAGCAATATCGTTTTCTTTCAATGTGATTTGCCGTTCCAAGTCGGGGACTAACGTTGCGGTTCGTGCCAATTCCACTTGCGCTTGCCGGAAAGCGGTTTCCGAGGTCAATCCTCCTTCGTAGCGGATGCGTGCCAAGTGGAGGCTTTCGCGTCGGGCGTCTACGGTTTGGCGGACAATAGCCAATTCATTGTCTAGAGCGACCAGTTCGAAATAAGTTTGCGCCACTTCGGCAATCAAGCTCATTTTTACCGCACGCTGGTTTTCTACGGACCCCAAGAAGTCCGCTACGCTTTTGTCTCTTGCCCAGCGGAGCTTGCCCCACAAGTCTATTTCCCAGCTCATGGTGCCTTTCAGGTCGAATTCATCGTCTTGTTTGTAGTCATTGCCTCCATAGTTTTCTCTTTCCCGTTCGGCATATACGCGCAGTCCGATTTGAGGCAACATATTGCCGATGTCGATGCGTTTCCGCGCTGCCATTTCCTGTACTCTTGCAGCTGCAATCAGCATGTCTTTGTTATAGGTCAAAGTCTTTCTGATAAGCATCTGAAGCGTAGTATCTGTGTACAAGGTTTCCCATGCATAATCGCCAATGGAAACGGTGTCTACGCTGAGGCTGTCCAGTGTTTTGGGCAAGTTCAGTTCGGGGCGGGTATAATGTTTGCCTATTTGGCATCCTGTAGTGCTTACTATGAGGACGCTCCAAATAAACAGGCAAAAGAGTTTATCGATTCGTTTCATACTTTCCTGACTTTTGTTTTTTTCAGTTTGTTTGTTGTTGTATAAATCATAACGAAGAAGAACGGGACGAGGAAAATTCCTACCGTTACGGCTACAATCATACCAAAGAAGACACCCGTGCCGATGGCTTGCCGGCTGGCTGAACCCGGACCGGAAGCGAGGACCAGCGGAAGCATACCCAAAATGAAGGCAAGCGAGGTCATCAGAATGGGGCGGAAACGCAAGTGGGCTGCATGAAGGGCTGCCTGGATTACGCTCTTTCCGGATTCCACTTCGTCTTTAGCGAATTCCACAATCAGAATGGCGTTCTTTGCGGCAAGTCCGACCAGCATCACAAGTCCGATTTGGAAATATGTATCGTTCTCCAGTCCGCATATTGCCACGCCTATATAGGCTCCTAATGCAGCTACAGGCAAGGAGAGCAATACCGCAATAGGCACACTCCAGCTTTCGTACAAGGCAGCTAGGAAGAGGAAGACGAACAAGAATACCAGTGTCAGAATCATTCCGGTTTGTCCTCCGGCTTGTTTCTCTTGATAAGAAAGTCCGCTCCATTCCACGCCGATGTTGTCCGGAAGATGTTCACGGGCTATTTGCTCAATCAGTTCCATGGCTTGTCCCGAGCTGTATCCATGTGCTGCGGTGCCTCGGATAATGGCGGTATTGAACATGTTGAAACGTTTGATACTTCCGGGACCGGTCGTATATTCGGTATTGCCCAAAGCGGTCAGCGGAATCATGTTGCCATCATTTCCTCTGACAAAGAAGAGGTTGATGTTGTCCCGGTGTTCACGATACGGTGCTTCTGCCTGAATATAGACACGGTAAATACGGTTGAACATATTGAAGTCGTTCACATAAACCGAGCCGGTATAAGCTTTCATCGTGGCGAATACGTCTGCCATTGGCACGCCTGAGAACTTCACTTTGTCACGGTCTACATCGAAATAAAGTTGCGGAATTTCGGCTTGTAGGGAAGACGAAAGCCCCGCCAGTTCTTTCCGTTGTGATGCATAATACATCAAGGTGTCGGCGGCTTGGACCAGATTATCGTAGGTTGCGTCGCCACGTGCTTCCAGCTGCATTTCAAAACCTCCCGATGTTCCTAACCCCGGAATAACGGGCGGTGTGGAAAGATAAACTTTACATTCCGGGTATTCTTTAAATTCCCGTTGCACGTCTGCCATGATTTCTTCAATGGTGGTATTGTCGCGTTCTTTCCAGCCTTTCAGGATCACGGTAAGCGAACTTCGGGCTTGGCTGGTACCCACGCGTGGGCTGGTGCCGGTTACGTTTTGTACGTATTCTACAGCCGGATTCTTCATTAGGTAATCAATGGCTCGGTTGGTCACGATGCGTGTGCGTTCCAGCGTAGTCCCTTCCGGCATTTCCAGTTCGACGGTAAAATATCCCTGGTCTTCGGTGGGAAGGAAGCTGGTGGGAATTAGGCGATGAAACAAGAAGATGAATATGATGACTATGCTGAATCCGACAAGGGTGCGTTTAGAACGCTTTGTGATTTTTATGATTCCAGATACATAGCCGCGATTGCCTATTTCCAGCCATTTATTAATGGTGCGGAATACACGGTTTTTAGGTTTATTAGGGTCATGCGGGCGCAGAATCAAGGAGCACATCACCGGGCTCAAGGTTAATGCCACCACAGTAGAGAGCAAAACCGATACGGCAATGGTGATACTGAACTGGCGGTATAATTGCCCTGTAATGCCCGACAAGAAACTTACCGGCACGAATACGGCTGCCAGCACCATGGAAGTGGCAATCAAAGCTCCGGTCAGTCCGTCCATGGCTTTCTTTGTCGCTTCATACGGGCTTAGGTGTTCTTCTTCCATAATGCGTTCTACGTTTTCTACGACTACAATCGCATCGTCTACTACCAGACCGATGGCAAGCACCAGTCCTAAGAGGGTAAGAATGTTTAACGAAAACCCGAAGATAAGCATGAAGCCGAAGGTACCGATTAACGAAATCGGTACGGCGATGGTCGGGATAAGCGTGGCACGCCAGTTTTGCAACGAAAAGAATACCACCACAATCACCAAAAACAAGGCTTCGAATAGGGTCTTATACACTTCATGGATAGATTCGGAGATGTAAGTGGTCATATCGAACGGAATTTCATATTTCATTCCGTCCGGGAAGTTTCGGCTGATTTCGTCCATGGTGGCTTTTACACGCTCTGCCACTTCCATTGCGTTGGCTCCCGGAAGCATGTATACGCCCAATACGGCTGCATTTCCTCCGTTGATGCCACTCTCTGTATTGTATGATTGCGCTTCGAGTGATACACGGGCAACGTCACGCATACGGATAAGCGAACCGTCGGGATTGGCACGCAAGACGATTTCTTCGAACTGGGATACGCTCGACAAACGTCCTTGTGCCGTAATCGGGATAGTGACATCAAGTCCGGTTACGGGTTGTTGCCCCAATACACCTGCTGCCGATTCTCGGTTTTGGTCTTTCAATGCGTTTTGCACGTCTTGTACGGTCAATCCGAAATTAGCCAGCTTGGCTGGGTCTACCCAAATCTGCATGGCATAATACCGGCTTCCGATGTTCGATACGCGCCCTACACCCGGAATACGGCGGAGCAAGTCGAGCACGTTCAGCGTAGCGAAGTTACTCAAGTAAATTTCATCGAATTTCGGGTCACTTGAGGTCAGGCAGATGGTCATCAGCTGGCTGGCGGCTTGCTTTTCGATTTCGATACCGTTTTGCACCACTTCGGCGGGCAAGCGTGATTCCGCCAGTTTGATGCGGTTCTGGATTTCTACCGCAGCCAGGTCGGGATTAGTCGAGATGTCGAAGGTGACTGTAGCCGAGAATCCTCCCGAATTGGAACTGTTCGATTCCATGTATAACATACCCGGCGTACCGTTCAATTCTTGCTCGATAGGGGTAGCCACGGCTTGCGAAACCGTGAGTGCGCTTGCTCCTGGATAGGATGCGCTGATTTTCACTACCGGAGGGGTGATTTGCGGATATTGGTCGATGGGCAGCATCGTAAGCCCGATAAGCCCGATGATGACTATCAATATAGAAATAACGATCGAGAATACAGGCCGATCGATAAAGAAACTCACTTTCATGGATGTCTTGTTTTGAAATTTATCGGTTTATTCTTCCTCTTCATTCTCTTCTTTTTCTTCTTTCGGAGCTTCTCCTACACGCATCTTGATGCCGGGAGTCAGCTTGTGGTAGCCTTCGTCTACAATGATTTCACCCGGAATCAAACCGCGTTCCACCACTACGTTGTTTCCGAACTCAGGCCCCAATTCAATGAAGCGCTTCTCGGCGGTAGAGTCTTTTCGCATGACGAAGATGTAGGCTCCTCCTTTTTCTATAATCAATGCCTTTTGAGGAATGACCGTAGCGTTTTCGCGTACTTCAAGCAAGAGTTTTACTTTGGTGAATTGACCCGGAAGTAAGACGTGTTCAGGGTTATTCATTTCGGCACGTACCGAGAATGTTCCGGTCTTCGGGTCTACTTGCGGTTCGGCGAAGTCTACCAGCCCCTTATAAGGATAAACGCTGTTGTCCGGCAGGGTGATGGTGACCGTGGGTTGCCAAGAGCGGGTGGAGTCTTTTTGCCCGATGATGATGTTGCGCTCTTTGCTTTTCAGGTAATCGAGAGCGGTCATGCTGAAGTCAATCAATACGGTGTCGCTCTTTACGATAGTGGCAAGCAAGGATTTTCCAGAAGTGCCGACCAATGTACCGAGATCGACATGCCGTTCGCTGATTTGACCTGCGATAGGCGAACGTACAACAGTATAACCCAATTCTTGTTCGGCTTGGTCCAGATCGGCTTGGCTCATGCCTACGCTGGCTACAGCCGTTTCGTATGCGGCAATGGCGTTGTCCAGATCGAGTTGGCTGGCTGCGTTTTGTTCATAAAGTGGGCGGATACGTTCCAAGTCACGTTCGGTTTTCCGCGCCTGTGCTTCGTCTTTCTTCAGTTGGGCACTTGCTTTGTCCACTTTGGCGCGGTACTGGTCTTGATTGATTACGAAAAGCACTTGGTTTTTCTTGACGTGTGTACCTTCAGCGAATAACATCTGTTCAAGGAAACCTTCCACGCGTGCGCGTACCTCTACAAATTGCTGGGCACGGATTCGCCCTACATATTCGCCGTAAATTTCCACATCCTGTTGCTGTGCAGGGGTTACACTTACGATTGGCGCTTCAGGTTCAGTTTCTTTTTCCCGTGTCACAAACCAGTAGACCGCAAGGATGACGGCGATGCCGATGACGGTATAAATGGTCTGTCTCTTCTTCAGTTTCAAATCTTTTTTGGTCAAAAAGCGTTTCATACAATTAATAATTTATGAGTTTAGATGCCGTAAAGATGCAAGCAATACTTGTGCCAAAGGTACGATAATTTTTTTAATATTGAGAATCAGAAGCCTAAATCCTTTCTTATGTTTTATGAATTGAGGAATTTTTAGCGCATGCCGTGGATTTTATCCACAATTGTTTCCCGGCAGGTGCAGATATTTTTGTACCTTTGCGCCCTGAAACTAAATTTAGGCAAAATGGAATTAGAGCAACATTTAGAGACAACTGTAAAAGCCCACGATCAGATGTTGCATCGTCGGGTTGACCTTTTGCTCCGTACGGGTAAGGTCTTGGTGGAAAGTTTGGCAGATACCAACCGCATTATGCGGAACATGAAGCGGACAGCCGCTTATTTGGGCATCCCTGAGGAAAAGCTCCATATCAACATCAGCTTTACCATGCTGATGGTGAATGTGAGCGATGAGAACTTCTCGTTCACGAAGTTCCAGCGCATCAACGGGCATGGCGTAAACATGAGTGCCATATCCGAGATAAGCAAGCTTTCATGGCGGGCGATAGAAAACGACTATACGCTCGACCAGTATGAGGAGGAGCTTGAGAAAATCCGTGCGAAGAAGCGGAATTATACACCGTTGCAGACGGCTGTCGGTGCCGGATTCGCGTGCGGCGGATTCTGTGTGCAGTTCGGATGCGATTGGATGGCGTTCTTGTATGCCTCGATTGCGGCTATCATCGGCATGCGGCTCCGCCAGAAGTGCAATGAGTCGGGGCTGAACGGATATATGGGCATTGCCATTTCGGCGTTTGTGGCTACAATGGTTGCATGGGCGACTACTTTTCTTCCCGATTCGTGGACTGATACTCCTTGGCATCCTTTGCTGGCTTGTGCCTTGTTTATCGTGCCTGGAGTTCCTTTGATAAATTTTGTGGATGATATGCTCGACAATTATATTCAGGTAGGTATCGTGCGGGCGGCGAATACCATGATTATGATGGGTGCAATGGCATTCGGCATCGCTTTTGCCGTGAAATTGTGTGCTATTGAAAACTTTTTCCCGACCATTAGCATGGTGCCTCACCATTCTTATTGGGAATATGCGCTTGCCGCCGCTATCTCGGCAATGGGCTTCTCGATGATATTCAACATCCAGCGCCGTTTGTTATGGGTGGTAGCGATAGGAGGTATCTTGGCGGTATGTACTCGTAATTTTGTGAATTTAGGTCCGAGCACGGACAACATCGGTTTGGATATGGGATTGGTGGTAGGTTCGTTCTCTGGTGCGCTTTTGGTAAGCCTGATAGCGGTAAAGGCGGTTCATTGGTTCCACGTGCCCAATCACGTGCTTACCATTCCTTCGGTCATTCCGATGATTCCGGGGGTTTTAATGTATCGTATGCTTTTCGGCATCATTAATATGAACGTACAGAATCCCGACGGGGTGACGCCGTTGATGAAAGCCATCGAAAGCGGAGTCAATTCAGGGCTTATTATTTTGTGTATATCGGTAGGTGTAGCTATCCCGAACATCTTCGGACGTAAATACATCGCTTCTTCTAAAAACAAACATCTTGCCGAATTGCTGGAAGAACGCCGCGCAAGAGGCAAGTTTGTAGAATGGTAAACGAAAAATTACCTACAAATGGGGATTGCCCGTATGGAACGGATTGTTTTACTTTGCAAACAGAAATAATATGAATTCATTTTTTGCTATGTGTAAACCTAAATCATATAGGCCGACCGACAAGATGAGCGACTTGATTTGCGACAATTATGCCTTGCTTCAGGTTTTAAGCCGGTTTGGCGTCCCCTTGGGTTTCGGCGATAAGTCGGTCCAAGAGGTTTGCGATATGAATCATGTGGACTGTTCCACCTTTCTGATTGTAGTCAATTTTCTGATTGAGGAAAACAACCGGATGCAAGACCATATTACGGGGCTTTCGGTTCCGGCATTGATGGACTATTTGCAACGGGCACATTCTTATTTCCTTGATTTCCAGCTTCCCGGTATCCGGAAGAAGTTGATGGAAGCTATTGATTTTTCGTTAGCCGACAAAGTGGCTTACCTGATTCTTCAGTTCTTCGATGATTATGTGGGAGAGGTGAGGAAGCACATGGAATACGAGAACGAGAAAGTCTTTACCTACGTGCGTGCCCTCCTGAAAGGAGAGAAGCCCGAAGGCTATAGCATCGGGGTCTTTGCCCGTCATCACGATCAGATAAATATCAAACTGACCGAACTGAAGAACATCATCATTAAATATTATCCCGCAACGGGTGATAATCAATTGCTGAACGCAACGCTATTCGATATATTCAGTTGTGAGGAAGATTTGGCATCACACAACAGGGTGGAAGATTACTTGTTCGTTCCTGCCATTATGGAGCTGGAAAAGGAGGTAAAATGAAATCACAGGAAGTTATATCGGTAGCCATAGCCGAAACTTCGATCATCGTGCGGAGCGGTCTGGTTTCGGTCTTGAAGCGGTTGCCCGATTTAGATATTCAGACGGTGGAGATTACCTCGAAAGAAGGGCTACAGCATTGCATGGAGGCGCATAGCCTGCATATTTTGATAATAAACCCGCAATTCGAAGGTTGGTTTGAAGTGGACGCTTGGCGTGAGCATTATCCGCAAGCGGAAATAAAAGTCGTGGCATTGCTCTGTGCCTTTGTGGATGCCAACCGTTTGAAAGGATATGACGATACGATAAGCCTTTACGATGACATCGAATCGTTGGAGAAAAAGATTGCGGTCTTGATGAACTTCTCGGAAGACGAGGATGCCGATCAGGACGCTTTGAGCCAGCGTGAAAAAGAAATAATCTGTTGTGTAGTGAGGGGCATGACCAACAAGGAAATAGCCGAAAAGCTGTACATCTCAGTACATACGGTGATTACGCATCGCCGGAACATAACGCGCAAGTTGCAGATTCATTCTGCCGCCGGTCTGACCATTTATGCCATAGTGAATAAATTGGTAGAGTTGAGCGAAGTGAAGATGAAGTTATAATAATACCTACATATAGGTATTGTGCGGAAAGAAGAAACCCGCTATCTTTGCAGCGTTAGTCATAGAAATTACGTAAACCACAAAAGTAAAAAGTTAGTTATTAGTTGGGTGCTCCCTGCGAAGTGATTCGTGGGGAGCACGCGCTTTATGCCTGTTTGTTTTTTCAAAAAGAATGATTATCTTTGTTTTTGCTATAGGGAAGATACATTTTAAAAAACAATCTGATTATATGGAAAGCAATGGGAAAATGGAATTACGCATGGTTGGTTTTGGCTGGCGCGTGGATGCTTGGAAGTTGTGGAGGCAATGCGTCCAAGCAAGATTCGGGACAAGCGTCAAACGATTCTTCCGAAGTGGGTATCGTGCAGACCCGTCAGGTGGAAGAAGTAAGAGTGACTTGGTTGAAAGACAATGCGGAAGATAAATTAATGCCCGCTTCTTTGTTCGCTTCGGCTTCGGATAGCTTGATTAAAAGCCTTTCGCTGGAAGCCGGAATACCTTCTTCCGTCAGTACGTTTTGGGTGGAGACCAATGGCATACAAGTGTTGTTTGATGCGGGATATGGAGGAACCGCAGGTCATTTGTTAGCAGGGCTTGATTCGATAGGCGTTGCTCCGGAAGATGTGAAATACGTGTATCTTACCCATTTTCATCACGACCATATCGGGGGAATGCTGAATGGCGATAGTGCTGTATTTGCAAATGCCGAGGTATATGCTTCGAAAGCCGAATACGATGGTTGGATGGCGATGGATGCCGATAAGAAAGCCGAAGTGGAGAAATTGGCGGAGGCATACAAGAATCGTTTGCATTTCTTTGAGTTCGGTGATACGCTTCCGGGTAAAGTGGTTGCCTTGAAGGCGGTGGGGCATACTCCGGGACATACAGTTTATCAAGCAGGCAAGCTCTTGATTATAGGTGATTTGATTCATGGTGCTGCGCTCCAATTGAGGCATCCTGAGATTTGTGCGTCTTTTGACATGAATCAAGAAGAAGCAATCCAGTCGCGTACGCAATTTTTGCAATATGCTAAAGAAAACGGATTGACATTGGCAGGTATGCATCTTCCAGCTCCTGCATTTATGGCTCCGCCTTTCGACTTTTAGAAAAAAGGAGTGTAACGTGTGTGGTATAGTTGCTTGTAAAAACCGCGGTTATGTAGATAAATAAACGAAGCAGGGTTCGATGGCTGATGAAGCCTGCTTCGTTGGCTGATGCATACGGCTTCGAAAGCCATCGAAGCCGTATGCATTTTGGTATGCTTATATGAGGCAAAAATATAGAAAAAAGAAAAAGCGAAAGTGGCGATAGGTTGTGGAGAATCATTTATGTAACTTCTGATATTGCAGATTAAAGTGAAGCATCTTTGGTGTTTAGATTGAATTTCTTTTATTAAAAAGTGTATATTTATAGAGTGTGTTCTTAAAAAGAGTTATAATACATGGCTTTTAGGAATGTTTCTATTGCAGGAATAAAATAAATAATTACCTTTGCAATGTGTTTTTCATAGTATTAGATTTAAGGTTAACAAAGGTTGGAGTACAGCGGTACTCCTTTTTTTATGTCCGCATGTACAGTTTGAGTAGAATTTGAATCGGGTTTGAAATCAAAGTTTCATTATTAATGCATTATTTGTTTACTCTAAATTATCCTTTTCAATTCTCAATTTTCTATTTTCAATTAAAAGGTGCTTCAGGGCAGACCAAGGGTGATAGAGCAACATACGAGGACCGGCGTAGCGCATGACGGTACGTATCTGTTCGCGCATACGGGGGCTGTAGCAATGGACGGGGCATTGCTTGCAGGTGGGTTTCCCTTCGCCGTACCGGCAATGCGAAAGGCGTGCGTGAGCATACTCTAACAGGGCTTTGCAATGGGGGCAAAGCGTGCCGTTGCCTTCTTTGTGCCGGCAATAGAGGGCAATCATTTGCGCTACGACACGCTTTTCTTGTTCGATTCGTGAGCGGCTCATTGTTCTTGGGCGTGATGGATGATTCGGTCTTTCTCTGTAATGGGGCGCAGGGGACGGCACGGGTTTCCAGCAGCTAACGTGTCCGAAGGGATGTCGCGGGTGACTACGCTTCCGGCGCCTATCACCACACGGTCGCCTATGGTCACGCCTCCGCAGATGACTACGTTGCTCGCTATCCAGCAGTCGTTCCCGATGGTGATGGGACGGGCGTATTCCCGGTCGTGCATCTTGCCTTCCGCATCGGAAAACATACGCCGCTCATCCGCTACGAGGGGATGTACGGGGGTAGCAAGGGTGCAATTGGGTCCGAAATAGACGTTGTCGCCTATCGTTACAGGACACGAGTCGAGTACGGTCAGGTTGAAATTGGCATAGAAGTTCTTGCCCGTTTTCGTGAACGCGCCATAGTCGAAGTATATCGGCCCTTGCAGGTAGCATCCGTCCGCATGGTGTGGAAGAAGCTCGTCGATAATCCGTTGGCGTTTTTCCTCGTCGGTGTCATACGTGGCGTTATAGTCTTGTGAGAGCTTGTGGGCTTTAGCGCGTATTCCGGCAAGTTCCGGGTCGGCGGGGTCGTAAAGTTCGCCCGCCAGCATCTTTTCTTTTTCGGTTTTCATAAAAATAAATTTGAACGTGGAGGCGCAAAAGCGCGGAGATTTTTATTTGTTTACAATTTACTATTTGACATAAAATCGTACTTCGTAAATCGAAAAATAGTAAATCTTTGCGCTTTTGCGCCTCTGCGTTTGATTGAAATAATTTGTCAGGCGAAGATAACGAAAATTACGGAAGGCTCAAAGATGCGCTTGGGCAGAGGGGGAAAAATTACGGCATTTTATATATTTTATACTTACGGATTACACGTTTCGCCGTGAATGTCTTACTTTTGGGGTGCGTTTCCCAAGAGGGCGCATAAGATTTAACTAACTAAAGATAAGACGTATGAAACAGATTAAGTGTATCGGAATCCTGACATCGGGCGGCGATGCTTCGGGGATGAACGCCGCTATCCGTGCGGTGACTCGGAGTGCCATTTTCCATGGCTATTCCGTGAAGGGAATCTATCGCGGTTATGAGGGATTAATCCGGAATGAAATCAAGGACCTTACTACGCAGGACGTGAGCAGCATCATTCAGCGCGGGGGTACGATATTGAAAACTGCCCGTTCGAAGGACTTCATGACGCCGGAAGGGCGCAAGGTGGCGTATGATAATATGGTGGCGGCAGGTATCGATGCGTTAGTGATTATCGGCGGGAACGGCTCGCTCACGGGCGCGCTTACTTTTGCCCAGGAATTTAACGTGCCTTGCATCGGTTTGCCGGGCACGATTGACAATGACCTGTACGGGACGGACTCGACCATCGGCTATGATACGGCGTTGAACACCATTGTGGAATGTGTGGACAAGATACGTGATACCGCCACTTCGCACGACCGTATTTTCTTCGTGGAAGTGATGGGGCGCGATGCCGGGTTCTTGGCTCAGAACAGCGCGATAGCTTCGGGTGCAGAGGCGGCTATCATTCCCGAAGACCAAACCGACGTAGACCAGTTAGAGCAATTCATCGGGCGTGGCTTCCGCAAGTCGAAGAACAGCAGTATAGTGATTGTGTCCGAGTCGCCGAAGGACGGAGGGGCGATGCATTACGCTGAGCGTGTGAAGAAGGAATACCCCCAATACGACGTGCGTGTCACCATCTTAGGGCATTTGCAACGGGGCGGTTCTCCGAGTGCGTACGACCGTATCTTGGCAAGCCGCTTGGGAGTGGGCGCCATCGAGGCGTTGCTCGAGGACCAGCGGAACGTGATGATTGGCATCCGCAATGATAAGGTGGTGTATGTGCCTTTCAGTGAAGCCATTAAGAAAGACAAACCGCTCGACAAGTCGCTGATTCAGGTGCTCGATGAGCTTTCGATTTGATATAATCAAAACGCAGAGACGCAAAGGTGCAGAGTTTTACTATTTTCCGGTTTGCAAAATACGATTTTATGTCAAATAGTAAATTGTAAATAAATAAAATCTTTGCGTTTTTGCGTCTCTGCGTTTTTATTTCATCCAATAAGGTAATCCAGCAATGCTTCGGGTGTATCGGCGATGAATGCCGGATGGTAGGCTTCTAGCTCGGTGCGCGGGCGGAATCCCCAGGCGGCGCCGATGGTTTCCACTTTGGCATTGATGCCCGTCTGCATGTCTACGCCTGAATCTCCGATGTAAGCGGTTTCTTCGGGTTGTGCCCCTGCGGCTTGCATGATTTCAAACACTACGTCGGGAGCGGGTTTGACGGGTACGTTCTCCCGTTGTCCGAAGATGCGGATGAAACCGATTTGCGGGAAATAGTGCTTGATAAGCTTTTCGGTGGCTTCCTGATACTTGTTCGAGGCTACGGCAAGCGATACGCCTTCGGCTTGAAGGGATTCGAGCACATGGGTGATTCCCGGATAAGGGCGGCTCAGGTCGGCGTTGTGCATATTATAATAAGGTATGAAAAGCGAGCGTATCTTCCGGATGTTTTCTTCGCTTCGTTCGCTTTCGGGCAAGGCGCGTTCGAATAGTTTGTTGATTCCGTTTCCTACGAAGAAGCGGTAGGCATCGGTATCGTGCAGGGGATATCCGCAAGCCTTGAGCGCATAGTTGGTGGCTCCGGCAAGGTCGGCGATGGTGTTGATGAGGGTTCCGTCTAAATCGAATATAACCAGTTTTTTCATTTTGTGTGTCAAGTTTGTATTTACGTTTGCAAAGATACGATTTTATATTCGATTTATTTACAGAAAAGTAATACGTTATACATTATGTTGTAACATGGAATGCGGACTTTTGGGAAGTCTTAAAAACATAAAAGATATGAATGTAACGATTCCTTTTTCAGAAAATTATGTGTTAGAGTGTACTGCTGACGGCGGGTATTATGCTTATTTGTCTGGTTATGAACAGTGTTGTGCTTACGGGGAGACAGAAGATGACGCTTTGGCGAATCTTCAGGATGTGGCTGAAGAATATTTCAATGAAATAGCCTTATTGTATAGGATAGATGACGCCAGTTGAGAAAATTTTCTTGCATTATGTTGCATAATAATAAAAATGTGTTTTTCTTTGTAATGAATTAAATCGGCAGATATGATGAACATGAGACCGCATTACCGTACGGTGGTGCTTTCGGATATCCATTTGGGGACTTCTCATTCGAAAGTGGATCAAGTGAGCGATTTTCTGAGTGCTGTAGATTGTGACCGGCTGATATTGAACGGTGATATTATTGACGGCTGGAGTTTGAAGAAGTCCGGCGTGCGTAAGTGGAAGCCCGAACATACTCGCTTTTTTAAGATATTGATGAAGATGATGGAGAAATGTGGGACGGAGATTATCTATGTGCGGGGAAATCATGATGACTTTTTGGATAGCTTGATTCCGTTGCAATTCGCTAATTTGCACATTGTGAAGGATTATATTTTGGAAAGCAACGGAAAGCATTATTTCGTAACCCATGGGGATGTGTTTGATAAGGTCACATCGGGCATGAAATGGCTGGCGAAGCTGGGCGATATCGGTTATACTTTATTGCTGGAGATGAACAGCATTTATAATAAATACCGTCTGAAACAAGGTAAGCCGTATTATTCTTTGTCGCAGGCTATCAAGCAGAAGGTAAAACAAGCCGTATCGTATATCTCCGATTTTGAAGCCGTATTGGTAGAATTTGCACGTAGCCGGAAATGCGAAGGCGTAATATGCGGGCATATTCATCATCCGGAAGACCGGACGGTAGACGGCATTCATTATTTAAATTCGGGCGATTGGGTGGAAACGCTTTCTGCCCTTACCGAAGACGGAGAAGGCCGTTGGAGGGTAGTGTATTATACCGAAGCAATGAAATTAAAGAAAGAAAAAGAATCAGTATTATCAATTATACCTGTTGCGTCATGAGAGTATTGTTTGTAGTTCAAGGAGAAGGGAGAGGTCATCTGACCCAAGCCATATCAATGGAGAAACTGCTGCGTGGAAATGGTCACGAAGTTGTGGAAGTATTGGTTGGAAAGAGTGAATCACGCAGGCTTCCGGGGTTCTTTATCCGGAGCATTCAAGCCCCTATCAAGCATATTATAAGCCCTAACTTCTTGCCTACACGTGCCAATCGGCGTGCTAATCTGAGCCGGAGCGTCTTGTATAATGTATGGAAATCTCCCGAATACATCGAGAGCATGTGCTACATCAGGCGGCGCATCCGGGAAACGGGAGCGGACTTGGTCATCAATTTCTATGAATTGCTGACCGGGTTGACGTATTTCTTTTTCCGTCCTTCGGTCCCTATGGTATGCATCGGACACCAATATCTGTTCTTGCATAAAGAGTTCCGGATGCCGGACAAGAACCGGTGCAGCTCGTTCCTGATGAACATGTTTACCCGTTTCACTTCGTTGGGAGCTTCGCGCAGGCTTGCGCTTTCGTTCCGTGAGATGAAAGACGATGACGGGCATAAATTGAGCATCATCCCGCCTTTGTTGCGTCAGGAGGTGTTCGAGCAAGAACCGTTAGAAGGGGATTATATCCACGGCTATATGGTCAATTCGGGTTTCTCGGAATACGTGTGCCGCTGGCACGGGGAACATCCCGAAGTGCCTTTGCGTTTCTTTTGGGACCATTGGGAAGAAGAGCCTGTCAAGAAGGTGGACGATACGTTATGGTTCTACCAGCTGGATGACCGTGAGTTTTTGCGTCAGATGTCGGGATGCAAGGCATACGCTAGTACCGCCGGATTCGAATCAATTTGCGAAGCCATGTATTTGGGTAAGCCGATTCTGATGGTTCCGGCGCATATCGAGCAGGAATGCAATGCGTATGATGCAATGTTGAGCGGTGCGGGAATTGTGGACGAGGGGTTCAACCTTGATAAGCTATTGGCATTCGCCAAGGATTTCCAGCCCAATCAGGCTTTCCCCCTATGGGTACGCTCTTCGCGCCACGTCATCTTGAGCGAATTGGAAAAATATACGTATAAGGCGAGTTATAAGAATTTATATCAAGGGGTTATAGGAAATTGAGGCTTTTCAGTTGGTAAGGTGTTTTAAAAATCTGTGTACCTCTGTGCCTTTCTGTGTTATCTGTGTGCTATAGACCCCTTGATTATATTTATTTAGCGATTCTTTTTCTGGATTTGCAACCGAAATGTAACATCAATTGCTTTTCTTTGCAAAAAAATGTGTTGCTATGGTACAGAAGAAAAAGAAAACCCCTTATTTGGACCGGGATGTCAGTTGGATGTTCTTTAACCGGCGTATTTTGCAAGAAGCGTGCCGTCCGCATGTGCCTTTGTTGGAACGTATGTCTTTCTTGGGAATTTATTCGAATAACCTCGATGAGTTCTTCCGCGTGCGTGTGGCTTCGCAAAGCCGTATTGCCGAATATGGAGACAAGTCGGCGGCAAAAGAGAGCGAACATGCCAAGAAGCTGATTAAGCAAATCTCCCGCTTGAATGCCCGCTATGTAAAGGAATATGGGGAAGCTATCGCCAATATCACCGAAGAGCTTCGGAAAGAAAACATTTATCTGCTTTCGAATACTGAAATATCTCCCGAACAAAAAGAATTCATTTATTCTTTCTACCGGGCGAAACTGAGCGGGACCGTCATTCCTATTTGGTTCTCTACGGTCAGGTCGCTCGATTTCGGGAACGATGAGAATATCTACCTGGCGGTAAAGGTGGGTAAGGGTGATGCTCCGCGTGCGTTCGATTATGCCTTTTTGGAGTTGCCCGTAGGGCTTTGCGGGCGTTTTATCCGTTTGCCGAACCAAGGCGAGAAGCGTTATCTGATGTATCTGGACGATGTCATCCGGTGTTGTTTGCCTTTGGTGTTCGAGGGATTGGGGTATTCTCATTTCGAAGCCTATACCTACAAGTTTACCCGCGATGCGGAAATGGAAATTGATAACGATGCCAATAGCGGCACGTTGCAGAAGATATTGAAAGGCGTAAAAAGCCGGAAGCATGGCGAGCCGTTGCGTGTGCTCTACGATGCAAGCATGCCGAAAGACTTGTTGAAACGGGTCTTGAACAAGCTGGACGTAGACAAGAACGATACGGTAATGGCTGGAGGGCGTTATCAAAACCACAAAGATTTTATGGGTTTCCCCGATTGCGACCGTACGGATTTGAAATATCCCGCT
Source organism: Bacteroides sp. An322 (assembly GCF_002161765.1). Lineage (GTDB taxonomy): Bacteria > Bacteroidota > Bacteroidia > Bacteroidales > Bacteroidaceae > Phocaeicola > Phocaeicola merdavium. Next base: position 155,451 of record NZ_NFIN01000005.1, read on the forward strand.
TGGCGCCCTATCTTGCGCAAGAGCCTGGACGGACCGGAGAGCCTGCTTCAGAAAATTCAGCAAAAAGACCGTTTCATCCATGTGCCCTACCATAGTTTTGATTCGTTTATCCGCGTGTTGCAAGAAGCGGCGGTGAGCAAGCACGTCACCGGAATCAAGATTACCCTCTACCGCTTGGCGAAGGAATCGAAGGTGGTGAAGGCGTTGATAGCCGCAGCCCGCAACGGGAAGAAGGTGACGGTAGTTATCGAATTGTTGGCACGTTTCGATGAGGCTTCCAATGTCAACTGGTCGAAGAAGATGCAGGATGCGGGAGTACGTGTCATCTTCGGTGTGGAAGGCTTGAAAGTGCACTCCAAGATTACGCATATCGAGATGAAGAGCGGACCGGACATCGCTTGCATCAGTACCGGAAACTTCCACGAAGGCAATGCGCGCATGTACACCGATTGCATGCTCATGACCGCCTCGCCCCGCTTGGTGAAGGACGTGAATGCCGTGTTCGACTTTATCGAGCGTCCTTATTCTCCTGTTAAGTTCAAGGAGTTATTAGTATCGCCCAATGAGATGAAAAACAAGTTCTGTGCCTTGATTCGGGATGAAATCAAGAACAAGAAGGCGGGCAAGCCGGCATATATCAAAATCAAGATTAATCACATCACCGACCCCGTCATGGTAGAGAAGCTCTACGAGGCTTCGCAGGCGGGCGTGGATATCGATTTGGTGGTGCGAGGCAATTGCTCTTTGGTCACCGATGTGCCCGATGTGAGCGAAAATATACGAATTAACGCAATTATTGACCGATATTTGGAACATTCCCGTATCTTTGTATTCGCGGCGGGCGGAGCGGAAAAAGTATTCATCGGCTCGGCAGACTGGATGCCCCGGAATCTCGACCATCGGGTAGAGGTCATCACGCCGGTCTACGACCCCGACATCAAGGAAGAAATGAAGCGCGTGGTAGAGTACGGGCTGAAAGACACCTTGCAGGGACGCATCGTAGACGGTACGGGAGATAATGATTTCCATGCCTTGGCTGATGATGAAACACCTTTCCGTTCGCAAGAAGCATTGTATGACTACTATGTATCTAAAAACGAGGAAGAAGAATGACAGAGATGAATTATGCGGCTATCGACATCGGTTCGAATGCCGCCCGTTTGTTGGTGAAACGGATTGAAGAAAGCGAGACGGGAACGAAGTTCACGAAAGAATTGCTCTTGCGTGTGCCTCTCCGGTTGGGATTCGACGTGTTCGGCAAAGGCAAGATTTCCGAGAAAAGAGGGAAGAATATGATGCGCCTCATGAAATCGTATGCCTACCTGATGAAGATTTACGATGTGCAGAAGTACCGGGCGTGTGCTACTTCGGCGATGCGCGATGCTAAGAACGGCATGGAACTCATCAAGGAAATCGAGAAGAAGACGGGCATCCACATCGAGATTATCGGCGGGCAGGAAGAAGCGCAAATCGTGTACAACAACCACATCGAGTATATGAAAGACCGCACCGGAAACTATCTGTATGTAGACGTGGGCGGAGGCTCTACCGAAATCAACCTCCTTTCGCAAGGCGAGTTGAAGTGCAGCCGTTCGTACAACATCGGTACCGTGCGTTTGCTCAACAAGGCGGTGAAGGAAAGCGAATGGACGCGCCTGAAGGAGGACATGGCGGAACTTGCCCGTCAATACCCCGACACGAACATTATCGGTTCGGGCGGAAACATCAACAAGCTCTACCGCTTGGCGGAGAAGAAGGACAAGAAATTGCAACGCATGGAGGTAGAGACGCTTCAGGGTTTATACGATGAGTTAAGCGTCCTCTCGGTAGAAGAGCGTATGGACAAGTTCAGCCTGAAGCCCGACCGTGCGGATGTCATCGTGCCCGCGGGCAACATTTTCCTGACTATAGCTGGTATCTTAGGCTCAAAATACATCTACGTCCCCACCATCGGTCTTGCCGACGGCATCATCGACGGGCTTTATGCCGGAAGCAAAGAAGAGCGCGAGCGCGGAAAGTCGCTCAAGTCGATTGAGGCGGAAAAGTGAGAATGTCGTGTGCTTTATTATAATTGAACACAGAGGCACAAAGTCACAGAGGAATATTTTTAATTGTTTATTCTCAATTACATAAAAACTCTGTGCCTCTGTGTCTCTGTGTTCAAAAGTGATTACTTCTTCTTGGTCGTAATCAGCATTACGCCAAATTTGCCTTTCTCGCCGTAAGGAGCGGTTTTCGACGGGTCTTTCAATACTTCTACTTTCTCAATCGTATTGGGATCCAGTTTAAACAAATCTTTTGTAGGGAATTCTTTTCCGTCAACGAGAATCAATACACCTTGTGGTTCAAAAGAAATTGTCGTGCTATCGCTTGCTGAACCTTCCTTAGTCAGCTTGAACACTACCGGAACCGTATAGAGGGTCGGTACGGCTTTTCCGTTTTGCATACCTGGTTGCCATTTAGGCATGCCTGAAAGCACCCGCACGGCTTCGGCATCGATGCTGGGGCTTACGCCGCGCACGATGTTTACGTCCGTGATGCTCCCGTCTTCCTTCACCGTAAAACGGGCGATGACCCTTCCTTCTGTCTTCTCTTGCTTAGCTTCTTCGGGATAGCGCAGGTTGGTGCTGATATACTCCATCAACGCTTTCATGCCGCCCGGAAATTGGGGCATTTGTTCTACCATTGTGTAGGGTTCTTCCTTGTTATCGGGATTCTCCTTATCCCCGACAATGACAATCTTTGTTGGTTTTCCTTGCAAAGTATCGGCTTTTTCGATACTTTCACTCGTTACGGCATCGGATATTGCCGGAAATTCCGTAACTTTGACACGTGAAATCTCATTCAATGGTTCAGAGATTTCGGGACGGGCAAAAGCGGCTACAGCTACTGCAGCCAGCGGAAGTACGTAGAGGTACTTGGCGCGTGCCCACGGATTCGATTTTTTTCTCATCATCATAGTGATACGTTTTTTAAGTGAACTGTGATTCAGGCTGTTGGCAAGAGAGTAGAGCCTTGCGCCAACGGCCTTCTTTATTAATAATAATTGATATTCCTTCGCGTTTACACCCCGGCGGAGCACCTCGCTATCGGCTTCGTATTCGTGTACGGCTTGAAGTTCCTGCTTTACGAGCCATGCCGCCGGATTAAACCATTGCACGATGATGCACGCCTGCGCTATCAGGATGTCCCACGAATGGCGGAGGCGGATGTGCGCTTGCTCGTGCGTCAGTATTGGTGTGTAGTCTTCTTGCAGGTCTTTCTCCGACACCACGATATACTTCATCCAGCTAAACGGAGCGGTTTTCTCCGTACAATGCACCAAGACGCTCCCGTCCGCCAATTTCTCTTTCCGGCTCCGCCCGATGAGGATAAGCATCCGCCCGATGCCGGTAAGGTTTTTGAGGCAGAAGAAGACGATGCCTATCAGGTAGATGCCTACCGCCGCTTCTTGCCATCCGACCCGCGAAACCGTTTCCGTAGTTCCCGCTTCCGCATGGAGTTCAGCTAACATCAGCAGGCTTTCCAAGTCGGACACCGTGCGGTTCAATGCCGTAGGTTCGCTCACGGCAATCTTTATCGCGGGCAAAAAGAACGACAAGACCACGGTGCCCAATAATGCCATCCGGTTGAACCGATGGAACGTTTCCTTGCTCAGCAACACCTTATAAAATAGGTAGAACAAAGCCAGGCAAACCGATGCTTTCAGTATGTAAATGAAAAATAGTCCCATATCAATTCCCTTCCTCCACTTTCCGGATCAGTTCCTTCAGTTCTTCTATCGAAATCTCCTCTTCCTTTACCAGCGACGATACCACCCCCATGTAGGAATTGTTGAAGTACTTGCTGATGACTCCTTTCAGCGTCTTGCGCTTAAAATCTTCTTTCGTCACTACAGGATAATACTGGTATGAATTCCCGTAGGCGGTATGCCCCAAGAACCCTTTCTCCTCCAGTCCCCGCACCACGGTAGACAAGGTGTTGAAGTGCGGGCGCGGCTCTTCGTAAAACTCCAAGAGTTGTTTTACGAACAACGGGCCTTTTTCCCAGAAAAGTTCCATTACTTCTTCTTCTTTTGCGGTCAACGTCTTCATGTCATTTCCAATCTTTTCCCGCAAAGTAACTAAAAGTTTTAGTTATTCAACTAATCTTTATAGTTAATATAACTAAAACAGTTCGTATTTTACATTCAGAAAGGAGTTTGGACATCATTGATTCGATTGATGACTTTTTGTCAGTCGGGTGCTGACATAAATGCATACGGGTGCGTTGGCTGATTCATATAGCTTCGTAGCCCGATGCAGCAGGCTTCGTTGGCTGATGCAGCCGTATGTGTTCGGAATTCCGCTTGATAGTCGTATTTTGGTATGGCGGGTTATTATAATTATGTGTATATTTGCAGGCAAATGTAATACTGCCATGTTTAAGTTAACCGATAGCTATATAGCAGATGATGAATTGTTCGCTCGTGTTCAGAAAGGCGATGAAAAAGCCTTTACGATAGTCTACGGGCGATATAATAAGTTGATTTATGTATTGGCATACCGTTACTTGCTGGATAAGGCTCGGGCGGAAGACGTGGTGCAGTATGTCTTTGTCAAGTTGTGGGAATACCGGAGGGAATTGCGTATTGGGGTCAGCTTGAAGAACTTCCTGTTTACTATGGCGAAGAATCATGTGCTGAATCTGATACGGAATGAGAATGCTGCGCTGGAGAAGGCATACGAGATTGCCCAGCAGGTTCCAGCGTATGAGGATGACTTGGTGGAAAAGTTGGAAAAGCGCGAGCAGATGTCTTTGTTTTACAGGGAATTAAGCAAGCTTCCGCCTCAAAAGAAGGAGATTTGCCTGATGAAGTTGCGTGGGGATATGTCGAATCAGGAGATTGCCGACCGTTTGCATGTGTCGGTGAATACGGTGAAATCCCATTATCAGGAAGCCTTGAAGATGTTGCGCAGGGAATTGCTTAAATTATTAATGATTGTTATTGTGGTAGTACTTTGGGGATGCCAAAGTGTCAATTGAATGAAAAGATTGGATTAAGGAATATGGATAGACCTACTGATAAACAAATAGCGGATGTCTTGGCGGGACTGGCTTCGGCAGAAGAAGCGAAGAGGGTGGCGCAATGGTTTGCCACGGATGCGGGTTCGGCATACTTGTCTGAAGCGTTCGACCTGGATATGAAGTCGATACGTCCGGGGAATGAGGATTTGTATGTCCCTCATGCAATACCATCCGAAGAGGTTTGGAGGCGGATTAAGAAACAGATACGCAGGTATCGTGTGCATCGCATGCTGTTCCGTGTGGCGGCGGTAGTGCTTCCGTTCGTTTTGTTATTGGGCTTGTATTATCAAGTGGATTCCCGGGTGGAATTGTTTGGCGATACAGGTTACGAAGAGGTTTATGTTCCCAAGGGCGAACGTTTGCAGATGATGTTTCAAGACGGGACTAAGGTCTATCTCAATTCGGATACCCGTCTGCGTTATCCTAAGAAATTCGGATTGGACTCGCGCGAGGTAGAGCTTTCGGGCGAGGCTTATTTTGTGGTTTCGAAAAACGAAAAGCGTCCGTTTAGGGTGCACTTGGGTGGCCCTTCTATCCATGTGATAGGCACATCTTTTAATATACAGGATTATCCGGAAGACGATAAAATCACGGTTTCTTTGGATGAAGGTAAGATTTGCATGCATCTTGCATCGGAAAAGGAAGTTCCGGTATTGCCTGGGCAACAGGCGGTTTATGACAAAAAGCATGATGTTTACCAGATTTTGGAGGGGAAGAACATGCGCTATTTGTCCATGTGGAAACAAGATATAATCGTATTTGACGATGCGCCGTTGTCGGAGGTTATGACTAAACTTCACCGTTGGTATGATGTGGATTTTGAAGTGATAGGGAAGATGCCCCAGGACTTGTTGATTACGTTGACTTCCGAGCAGACGATATTGGAGAATGTGCTTTGTTATTTGGAAAAGATTACGCCGCTGGTTTTTGAATACAATGCTAAGGAAAGGCTGGTGAAGGTAAAGGCTGTAGGCATATAAGGGGCTGGTTATGCCTGTGTTTGAGTGGCATTGAAAGAAAAAATGAGGGAAAATGTGAAAAAATGACATTTTCCCTCATTCTTTTTTCTTGTTCATGTGTCTATAGGATGAAAAACAAATTTTAATGTAAAACCAATTAAAAATCTAATTCATGAAACGCAGATTCCTTTTTGCATTATGCTTTTTTGCGGCATCAGGGTTTTCAGTGTATGCCCAAAAGGTGACCATGAATCTCCAGAAAGTAAAGCTGGAGACTGTTTTCAACGAGATAACCCAGCAGACGGGGTTATCGGTAGCTTATAGCCGCCCAGCGGTGAATCCGGGAAAAATCGTAAGTGTAAGTGCCAATCAGGAAGAATTGGCGGATGTCTTGAAACGGCTCTTTGCCGGGACAGGCATTACGTTTGAAATCGGAAAACAAAGGGTATTCTTGCGAAATGCTTCACTTGAACAAAAGCCGCAGGGAAATGTGCCCGTTAAAACGGTGTCGGGTGTTATCGTAGACGAGAATGGCGACCCGGTAATCGGAGCCAGTGTTGTCGTAAAAGGGACAAGTACGGGTACGATTACAGACCTGGACGGAAAGTATGTATTGCAGGATGTCCCGGAGAACGCAACGTTGGACATTTCGTATGTCGGTTATGAAACATTGTCTTTAAAAGCCAGCGACAAGGACTTGGCGAGAATCACGATGCGTGAAGATACCGAAAAGCTGGACGAGGTGGTCGTTGTGGGTTATGGTACACAAAAGAAAGTATCGGTTACAGGTTCTATGGCAAGTACGAAGGGTAGTGATTTGTCGAAAGTGCCTACACCCAACATTACCAATACTTTGGCAGGCCGTTTGCCGGGATTGATTTCTTATAACCGTAGCGGTGAGCCGGGTTATGACGATGCCGGTTTGCTGATACGCGGTGCAAGTACGACGGGCGACGCTTCTCCGTTGATTGTAGTGGATGGAGTGGCAGACCGTGCCGGAAGTTTGGGACGTATTGACCCCAATGATATTGAAAGCATTACGATTCTGAAGGATGCATCGGCTGCTATCTACGGTTCGCGTGCTGCTAATGGTGTGGTACTTGTAACGACCAAGCGCGGAAGTTCAGACCGCCTTACCATTAATTATAATGGAAATGTAGGTATCAGTTCGCCGACCATTTTGCCCGATATGTGCGAATCGTGGCAATATGCGGAGTTGCTGAACGAAATTACTCCGGGAAGTTATTCGAATGAGGATATACAGAAGTTTAAGGACGGAAGTGACCCGCTGAACTATCCCAATGTGAATGCGCTTGATGTCATGTTGAAACAAGCGGTCTTGACCCAACATAACGTATCAGCATCAGCTGGCGGAAAGTATATCAGTTTTTATGCATCGTTGGGTTATAAATATCAGGATAACTATTATAAAAACAGTGCAAGTAACTATAGCCAGTATAATTTCCGTACCAATATTGACTTTACCCCGCATAAAGACGTAAAAGTAGGTTTGAATGTGGCATTCCGTCAGGAAGACCGTAATTCTCCTATCACCGGTTCGGAAGACATCTGGCGTTACCTGCTTAAATACAATCCGATGGTGAATATTTGGTTCCCCGGTACCAATTATGGAAACGTGTCTTCTTCGCAAGATAATTTCTCTCCGGCTACAGGAGTTGACGGGACATCGGGCTATCAGCGTGACCGTCAGTCGTATTTGAATGCCGACCTGACCCTTCATTGGGATTTGCCTTGGATAACCGAAGGCTTGTCGATTGATGCGGGTTTATACATAGACCGTGCGGATGTGTTCTATAAGAATTTCCAAAAGAAATATTACTTGTACCAGCAGGTTGGGGATACTTATCAGGCACAGGAACAGGGACAGAATATACTGGACCAGAATATGCATCAGACGCTGGGTATAACGATGAATGCCCGTTTGAATTATAAGCGTACATTCAATGAGGTGCATAATCTGAATGTATTTGTCGCTTACGAACAATATAAGAGCAGATACGACTATATGCAGGCGCGCCGTCAGGATTTTATCTCTTCTTCTTTGGATGAATTGTTTGCCGGAGATGCCAATTCTGCAACCAATAATGGTAATGCGAGTGAAACGGCACGTATGAATTATTTTGGCCGTTTAGACTATGATTATGCAGGGAAATACTTGTTCCAGTTTAATTGGCGTTATGATGGTTCTGAAAACTTCCCGAAAGGGAATCGGTTCGGTTTCTTCCCGGGTGTGTCAATCGGTTGGAGAATTTCGGAAGAAGATTTCTGGAAAGAGAACGTGGAATGGATGGATTATTTGAAAATCCGTGCATCGTGGGGACAGATGGGTAATGATAAAGTATCAGCTTTCCAATATATGACTGCTTATACCTATGATAATCCGGCTATCCTGAATGGCGGGGTCATCAATAACGGGCTTTGGTTGTTGCGTACAGCCAATCCGAATATTACATGGGAAGTAGCCAATACCTACAATGTCGGTATTGAAGCGAAATTCTTGAACTATTTCAATTTCGAAGCTGATTTCTTCAAGACAAAACGCAACAACATCTTGGCTACCCGTAATGCGGCTATTCCTGAATATGCTGGTCTGACACTTCCCGATGAGAACATTGGTATCTGTTCGAATATCGGTACAGAACTCACCTTGGGATTTGCCAAGCAGATTAATCAAGATTGGCGGGTAATGGCAAGCGGTAACTTTACCTATAACCACAGTACGATTGATTTCATTGATGAACCTTCTGAGACTTTGCCTTGGCAACGCCGTACAGGATTGTCTATCGGGACAGATGGCGATATGTATCTGATGTATGAGGCAGATGGCATTTTCCGTACTCAAGAAGAATTGGATGCTTATCCGCATTTGGCAGAAACCCGTGTCGGTGATGTCCGGCTTAAAGATATAAACGGAGATGGCATCATCGATGGCGATGATAAAGTGCGTCAAGACAAACCTGCTGTACCCCGTATTATGTATGGCATCAATTTGGGCGCAAGCTATAAGAACTGGAGCCTGAATATGTTGTGGCAAGGGGCTGCACAAGTTTGGCAATATACGTTTATGGAAGCAGGTACAATCGGTAACTTTACAAAAGATTTCTATGAAAACCGTTGGACGGAGGATAATATCAACGCAGAATATCCTCGGACTTATAATCGGGATGCAACTGTAACAGGTGCAGGAAGTTATCGGAATACAATGTGGTTGGACAATGCTTCTTATTTGCGCTTGAAAAGCATCGAATTGGCTTATGATTTCCCGAAATCATGGTTGAAGAAAACTCCGTTTACTGCAGTGCGTCTTTCTTTAAGCGGCTATAACTTGTTTACGATTACGGGGATAAAGAACATAGATCCGGAAACTCAGGAAAACAGCCAAGGATGGGCTGCATGGAATACGCCGCAGTCAAAAGTATATAACTTCGGTATTAATGTAACATTCTAAAATCTGTAATGCGATATGAAAAACTCATTGATTAAATATATGATTATAGGAGTGCTTGCAGCTCCTGTAATGTCTTCTTGTTCAGATATTCTGGATAAGGCTCCGTTGACCGAAATCGGTGAAGACCAATTGTGGTCTGACCCTGTATTGGTGCAGGCTTTTGTCAATTCCCGTTATAATCAGGTCGGGCATGGATGGACGGAGTCTATGCAAAGTTCGATTGTGGATGAGACAGAACTGACCTGGTTACGCGGTTGTGAAGTTCATAACTTTGCCCGTGTAAGTCCAAGTGACTTAGGGCGTATGAACGGCGGTTGGTATGGTTGGGATAACCGTTCGTGGGCGACTAAATGGAATAATATTACAAATTGTAATATATTCTTTGAACGTATTGACAATGTTTCTTTTACCGATGAGGAAATGAAAAACCGTTTGAAAGGGGAAGTCCGTTTCTTGCGTGTGTTCGAATATAACGATTTGATTATGCGTTGGGGTGGTGTACCTTTGATTACGAAAAGCTTTACGATTAATGATGTCGATGAAATCAAGCAGCAAGTACGTGCTTCGTATGAAGATTGTGTAGATTTTATGGTGTCTGAGTTAGACCAGGCTGCCGAAGAGTTGCCTGCTACTTATAGCGGAAATGACTATGGACGGGCAACCAGTGTGGCTGCTCTTGCCTTAAAAGCCCGTATCTTGCTTTATGCGGCAAGCCCGTTGATGAATGAAAATGTAGCAATGCCGGAAATAGGTTATACGAATCCTGACCCTAACCGTTGGCAGAAAGCAGCAGAAGCAGCGGATGCAGCCGTAACTGCGGCAGAAGCGGCAGGATACAAATTGTTGGAAACCTCATCGAAGAGTGTGGAAGACTTGGCAGCTAATTACCAGAATATATTCCTTGACAATACCTCTGCAAATACAGAAGTCTTGTTTGCCCGTATGGGTACGGCAAGCAATTTGGGCGAGAACCTTTCATCATTAGAGCAATGGAACTTCCCGAACGGTTGGGGAGGATGGGGCGGAAATTGCCCGCTTCAGGAATTGGTAGATGATTATGAGGTGGTGGATGCAGGGCTGACTCAGGCTGAACCTTTCAATTGGGCAAATCCGGAAATGGCTGCTTCTCCTTACGAAAACCGTGACCCACGTTTTTATGCAAGCATCCTTTATGATGGCGCTCCTTGGAAAGAAAGAACTCTGGAGACTTATTTTACGGTAGATGCCAGTGGCAATGAAACAGGAGGAGGGCAGGATACCCGATATGGCAGGGATGACTGGAACACTTCGCCTACGGGATATAATATGAAGAAGTTTATGGACGAAAGTTATGTAGGAAATTCGTATAACTTCAGTGCAAAGAACTGGATATGGATTCGTATGGCAGAATTGTATTTGAACCAGGCTGAGGCGTGGTATCATGCAGGAGATGAGAACAAGGCACGCACGGCGGTGAATAAAGTCCGTAACCGTGCGGGAATGCCTGATATTGTTTCTTCGGGTGAGCAATTATTGGAAGATATCAAACATGAACGCCGTATTGAATTGGTGTTTGAGGAGCATCGCTATTATGATGTCCGCCGTTGGAAAGAAGCTGACAAGTATTTGGGCAGAATGATGCATGCCATTACTGTCAAACTTCATCCGGATGGGCACAAAACTTATGAAGTGTCTGACTTGCGGAGTGATGTAGGCGGAAACCGTTTGTGGGATGACAAGATGTATTGGTTGCCAATCATGCGTTCGGAAATAGAAAAGAACTCCAATTTAACGCAGAATCCTGGATATACCAATTAAAGGTTGTTTTTAGGTAAATAACTCGGAAGGCACAGAGATTTTGCGGATGAGTGATATCTCTGTGCCTTTTTTATAAGAATCATGCAATAAAATTTAGAAAGATGAAACGTTTACTATTATGTGCCGCTATCGCATTGACAATGATGGCGTGTAATACAGCAAAAGAACAAAAACCAGCACCTTTTGCAAAAGGAGAATTTAAGGAATGGGCTCAAACTCCTCCGATGGGCTGGAACAGTTGGGATTGTTATGGACCTACGGTAGAGGAGAAAGAAGTAAAGGCGAATGCTGATTATATGGCTGAAAAGCTGAAGAAGTATGGTTGGGAATATATTGTGGTAGATATACGTTGGTTTGTGGAAAATGACAAGGCTGGCGGATACAATCAGACAGACCCCCGTTATGTTCTTGATGAATTCGGACGTTACCAGCCTGCTGTAAACCGTTTTCCTTCGGCTGCTGATGGGAAAGGATTCAAAGAATTGGCAGATTATGTACATGCGAAAGGGCTGAAATTCGGTATCCATATCATGCGTGGTATCCCCAAGGAAGCCGTTGCGAAAAAACTTCCGATAAAAGGAACAGATGGTATTACAGCCGACCAAATTTATAGTACAGACCAGCAATGCCGTTGGTTGCGTGATAATTACACGATTGTCGCAGACCGTCCGGGTGCTCAAGAATATTATAATTCTATTTTTGATATGTATGCAGAATGGGGTGTGGATTTCGTGAAAATAGATGATATAAGCCGTCCTTATCATCAAGGTGAAATCGAATTGGTGCGTAATGCGATAGACCAGTGTGGACGTCCTATTGTTTTGAGCATTTCGCCCGGAGAAACACCGATAGAAGCGGCTGCCCATGTAAAGGAACATGCCAATATGTGGCGCATGGTAGATGATGTCTGGGACTTGTGGCGTGATGTCAAACATCTGCTCGAAGTGAGCCAGCAATGGTATCCTTATATAGCACCGGGTACATGGCCCGATTGTGATATGATTCCCTTGGGGCGTATTTCTATCCGTGGGGAAAGAGGAGAAGAGCGTATGCCCCGTCTTACTCCTGACGAACAATATTCGCTGATGACTTTGTTCACTATTTTCCGTTCTCCGTTGATGTTTGGAGGGGATTTGCCCAGTAATGATGAGTTTACTTTGTCTTTATTGACCAATGAAGAAGTATTGCGGATGCATCGGGAAAGTACAGATGTTTTCCAGTTATTCCAAGATGCAGAGAAAGTAGGAATTTCTTCACGTAATCCGAATACAGGTGAAGTTTATTTGGCTTTGTTCAACATTTCGGATGATAAGAAAAACATGGAAATTTCTGTAAACTTGAAGTCAATCGGGTTGAACGGCGATGTAGAAGTGGTGAATATGTGGACTGGAGAATCGCTTGGCAAAGTATCTAATGATTTTGGTGTGAAGCTGAATCCTCATGCTTGTGGATTGTATAAATTCAAATGATAATTAGAGTTAAGGCTACTTTAGAAGAGAGGGTGTATCGAAATGGAAGCTGTTTTTTCATTTTGATACACCCTCTTAACAGAAAATTGATTAATGAAGAATGTTGCTCGCTTGGAAATACTTCATTCAAAAGTTGATTGTCAATTTTAAATGTTATCTTTGCTTTGTGAAATTGAATCACTCTAATTATGAAACATAAAATTGTCTTTTTGATTATCAGCTTTTGTTTTGCAATAAAAATTGTTGCACAAAATACAGTTTTAGACGTTACTTATCACAGTGCCGTGGGCGACGGGAAAACGTTGAATACGGAATGTTTGCAAGGGGTTATCGATGAACTCCATGCGCACGGGGGAGGGCAGGCGTATTTCCCTGCCGGACGCTATCTGACGGGAAGTCTGCAATTGAAGTCGGGCGTGACGCTTTACTTGGAACGCGGCGCCGTATTGTTGGGGAGCACCAGCCCGTACGATTATCCGCATGTTGAACCGCAAAGTGATTTGAAAGTAAATGATGACCATTTCAATCAGGCGTTGATTTATGCCGACGGGGCGGAACGTATCGGCATCATGGGGTATGGCACGGTAGACGGGCAGGGCAGGGAACTGGCTTTGGCGATTGACAGCCTGCATCATACCGGAGAATTGGTTGACCCGCATTATAATACCTACCGCAAGCGTCCCAATACACGCCCGAAATTGGTTTACATGCGCCGGTGTGCGGACGTGGGCATCAGGAATATCTGGGCAGGGAGCAGTGCGGCATGGGGGCTTTCGTTCGAACAGTGTTCCCGCCTTACGCTGGACAGCCTTCGGGTGGAGAACCGGGCTTATTGGAACAACGACGGAATCGATATCAGCGATTGCAAGGATGTGCGCGTTTCGAATTGCCGCATCGTGAGCAGTGCCAGTGCCATCAAGTTCGGCACGGAGTCGGCGGGAGGCTTCAAGAACGTGACGATAGACAGCATTTGGGTGAAAGACACGTTCCGCTCGGCGATAGCCATAGAGTCGGTCGACGGGGCGGAGATAGAGAACATACACATTTCCAATGTCCGTGCGCTCCATACGGGCAATGCGCTTTTCATCCGCTTAGGGCATCGTTCGGGAGAGAAGCCCGGACGTGTGCGCAATGTGACGGTGAAGAACCTGTATGTGGAAGTGCCTTTCGGGCGTCCGGATATCGATTATGATTTGCGGGGACCGGCGGTGACGTTTTTCCATAATCCGTTTCCCGCTTCGATATCGGGCATACCGGGACATGCCGTCGAGGATGTGACGCTGGAGAATATCGAGATTGTCTATCCGGGGCGCGCGTCGAAGGGCATGGCGTATATGCCGTTGAGCAGGCTGGAGGATGTGCCGGAGAACGTGAAGGGGTATCCCGAATTTACGATGTTCGAGGAGTTGCCTTCGTGGGGCTTTTACGTGCGCCACGTCAAAGGGATTCGGATGAAGGATATCCGTCTGCGCCTGAAGGAGGACGATTTCCGTCCCGCTTTCGTATTCGACCGGGTAAGCGGCTTGAGCCTTACGGACATCGATTTGCCCGAAACGAAGCGGGGCGGGCAAGTGGTGCTGCGGAAAAGCGGCTTGCAAGAAGCGGACGAGGGGGTGAAAGAGGAAGTGTTGGAAATTGAAAATTGAGAATTGAAAATTATTCGTGCGGCATCTCCTGTTACGCCGGATTCCGTGCCCACGCCGTGGGGAAGCTTTCGCAGTCTGTAAATCTTCCGACCGCCCGTGATTACAAATCCGGCGTGACGGACACCCTCTGTTATTAACTGTTCATTATTCACTATTAACTATCAAAAGTTCTTCATTCTTCATTAAAAAACTCGTATCTTTGTGGCGGTAAAAAACAGATTCGGTATGGACAAGCGTGCGCGTTATAGAGATTTTTCGGGCTTTTTGGCGGAACTGTTCCCCTTCAAGGTGCAGAAGATTTCGCTGAATGCGGGCTTTACCTGCCCCAACCGGGACGGGACGAAGGGCTATGGCGGATGCACGTATTGCAATAACCAGACGTTTAATCCCGACTATTGCCGGACGGAAAAGAGCATTACCCGCCAATTAGAAGAGGGGAAGGTGTTCTTTGCCAAGAAATATCCGGAGATGAAATACTTGGCTTACTTTCAGGCATATACGAATACGTATGCCGGGGTGGGCGAATTGAAGCGGATGTATGAAGAAGCGTTGGGAGTGGAAGACGTGGTGGGGCTGGTCATCGGGACCCGTCCCGACTGTATGCCCGACGCTTTGCTGGATTATCTTGCGGAACTGAACAAACGCACCTTCTTGCTTGTTGAATACGGGATAGAAAGCACCGATGACGAGACGTTGCGCCGCATTAACCGCGGGCATACGTTCGCCTGTACGGAGGACGCGGTGAGGCGTACGGCGGCAAGGGGCATCCGCACGGGAGGGCATGTCATCGTGGGGCTTCCAGGCGAGGCGGAGAGAGAGAAGGTGATTCGTCAGGCTGGGATTTTGTCGCGCCTTCCGCTCACGACCTTGAAGTTGCACCAGCTTCAGTTGATAAAAGGTACGCGCATGGGGCAGGAGTATGCCGGACATCCCGAAAACTTCCACCTCTACACGGCGGACGAGTATATCGACTTGGTGATAGACTATATCGAACATTTGCGTCCCGGCTTGGTGCTGGAGCGTTTCATATCCCAGTCTCCTAAAGAACTTTTGATAGCTCCCGACTGGGGGATGAAAAACTACGAGTTCACCGCCCGCCTCCGCAAGCGGATGGAAGAACGGGACGCATGGCAAGGAAAGTTTTTTCAAAAATAAAATGGATAAACTTAAAAAACTAAACAAATATGAAACTGAAAGGGAACGTACATTACGTGGGTGTGAACGACCGTTCGAAGACGTTGTTCGAAAATTTGTGGCCGTTGCCATACGGCGTGTCTTATAACTCTTATCTGATAGCCGATGACGAGATGGTGGCGTTGGTAGATACGGTAGACGTGGCTTTCTTCGAGGTGTACTTGAAGAAAATCAAGTCGGTAATCGGCGACCGTAAAATCAATTATCTGATTATTAATCACATGGAGCCGGACCATTCGGGCTCAATCGCTTTGATTAAGCAATATTATCCCGACATCGTGTTGGTGGGCAACAAGAAGACATTCGACATGGTGGAAGGTTTCTACGGCGTAGGCGGAGACCGTTACGTGGTGGGCGAAGGTGATTTCCTGAAATTGGGACATCACAACCTGCGCTTCTACCTGATTCCGATGGTGCACTGGCCCGAAACCATGGTCACTTTCGATGAGACCGAAGGCATCCTCTTCTCGGGCGACGCGTTCGGTTGCTTCGGCGCGTTGAACGGCGGATGCATCGACAAGGACATCAATACCGAAATCTACGAAGGCGAGATGCGCCGCTATTACGCGAACATCGTGGGCAAGTTTGGTAATCCGGTGCAGAAGGCGTTGCAGAAATGCAAGGGGCTGGACATCCGGATGATTTGCTCTACCCACGGGCCGGTATGGACCGAGAAGATTCCGCAAGTGGTTGACCTGTACGACCGCCTGAGCCGGTACGAAGGCGAGGAAGGCGTGGTTATCGCATACGGCACGATGTATGGCAATACCGAAGAGCTTGCCGAAACCATTGCCGAAGAACTCAGCGCGCAAGGCATCAAGAACATCGTGATGCACAACGTGTCGAAGACCCCGCATTCGTACATCTTAGCGGACATTTTCCGCTACAAAGGCTTGATAGTGGGCTGCACTACTTATAATATGAACCTCTATCCCGAAATGGAAGCCTTGTTGAGCAAGATAGCTGCGCGCGAGATGAAGAATCGTGTGATGGGCTATTTCGGCTCGTTCACCTGGGCAAGCGCAGCCGTGAAGAAATTAGCGGAATATGCCGAGAAGCTGAAGTTCGAGTTAGTGGGCAATCCGGTAGAGATGAAGCAAAGCATGAGTGAAGACACCGCCCGTCAGGCGAAAGAACTGGCGAAGGCGATGGCGGAAAGGCTGAAAGCGTAAAGATAGTTGATAGTTGATAATTGATAGTTGATAGTTAGCTGGCACTTTCAATTATTAACTATCAACTATCAATTATCAACTATCAACTAAAAACGTTTATGTTACAGAAACTATACGACAAGAACAACGACCCGAAGGTGTTGCAACGCATCGTTGACATCCTGAACGACGGGGGGATTATCATCTATCCCACCGACACGATGTATGCCATGGGATGCCATGCCTTGAAAGAACGTCCTATCGAGAAGATTTGCCGGTTGAAGGACTTGAATCCCAAGAAGAACAATCTTTCCATTATTTGTTACGACCTGAGCAACATCAGCGAATACGCACAGGTGGGCAATGCCACTTTCAAGCTGATGAAACGCAACCTGCCCGGTCCATTTACCTTTATCCTGAAAGCCGATAGCCGTTTGCCCAAGATATTCCGCAACCGGAAAGAAGTGGGCATTCGTGTGCCCGGCAATGAGATTATCCGTGAGATATGCCGCTTGCTGGATGCTCCGATATTGACCACCACCTTGCCCCTGCGTGAAGGAGAAGACATCGAATATGCCACCGACCCGGAACTGATAGACGAGAAATTCGGTGATGAAGTAGACTTGGTTATCGATGGAGGCATAGGCGGTATTGAACCTTCTACCGTAATAAATTGTTATGAAGATGTGCCGGAGATAGTGCGGCAAGGAAAAGGAGAACTGATAGAGTGAATTTGTTTTTGAAACGCAGATTAGCGCAGATTCACGCAGATTTAGATTAAATTATTATATGAAAATGTCCGCATTTTATCAAATAGCGTGTAGGGGCAGGGTTTGCCTGCCCGAATGCGTCCACAGATACATTGGATATTTGCGGACATTCTATATTATAATCTGCGTTTCTGATTTTCATTATAAAAAGTTACATTATGTTTTTATCATCATTAGCTTCGCTTTTGCTGGCGGCGGAAGCGGAAACAAAATTGGTTAATGTTGAGCAATTGCTCGACAAGTTATTAAATTGGAGCATCGAAGCGGGGAAGAATATCTTGGCTGCTTTGATTATCTTCGTTGTAGGGCGTTTTGTCATCAAGCAAATCAATCGCTTGTTCCGGAAGATATTGGAACGGCGCAAGTTGGAAATCAGCGTACAGACATTTTTAGAGAGCTTGGTAAGCTTGTTGCTCAACTTGGTACTCGCCTTTGCGGTTATCAGCAAGCTGGGTGTAGAAACCACCAGTCTTGCGGCTCTGTTGGCTTCGGCAGGTGTGGCTATCGGTATGGCTCTGTCGGGCAATCTGTCGAACTTTGCGGGCGGGCTGATTATCTTGGTTTTCAAGCCTTTCAAGGTAGGCGATTACATCGATGGACCGAATGACGAAAGCGGTACGGTGAAGGAAATCCAAATCTTCCATACGGTGTTGACCACGGTAGATAACCGTTTGATTTATGTGCCTAACGGCTTGTTGAGCAGCAATGCCATTACCAACTACAGCAAGCAGGAAACACGTCGTGCCGAATGGGTGTTCGGAGTGGAATACGGAGAAGATTTCGATAAGGTGAAAGCCGTGCTCCAGCGCATCATTGATGCCGACCCGCGTATCCTGAAAGACCCAGCCCCGATGATTGCCTTGGGCGCATTGTCGGCAAGTAGTGTGGATATCAAAGTACGCGCATGGGCAAAGACTTCCGATTATTGGGATGTCTATTTCGATATGAATAAGATTGTTTACGAAACCTTCAACAAAGAAGGCATCGGTTTCCCGTTCCCGCAACTTACGGTGCATCAGGCGAAAGACTGAATGGTGTACAGATTTTTCGTCACAGATTAATTTATCTCCGTGTGGTGATAAATGTACTAACAAACCTTAAACGATTTCATCGTCCGGTAAGTAGTAGTCTCTCCATTTGATGTCCGATGTGTAAATGGCGGCAATCTTAACC
>NZ_NFIN01000050.1 GCF_002161765.1 Bacteroides sp. An322
CTTTAATGATATAAGAAGTTGATATTTCATTAAACGACCCTTTTACAATTATGCGTTACAACAAAGAAAAAGCACTGGTCCGGGGCAAGAAAAAAGACAAGGCATTTGTTCGCATTTTCGGCGGAATATTTGTGCTGGTGGGCATCATCCTGTTTACCGTCTGTATCTTCATCTATACCAGCGGTCACACATTCAAAGCAGAAGCTACACCTGTGCAGGCAGTTATCCTGGCCATGCGTGGGGCAAATCACGAATCGCTGGGCACACCGGTGGTGGAATACACAGTCGGCGGAAAGACCTATACTTCCACGCTCAATCTGTCTTCATCGTCCATGCATCCGGGCAAGCAGATTACTGTCTATTATCGCAATGGCAATCCCCAAGAGGTGCGTTATCTGGATGATAACAATTTGATAATCGGCCTATTGATGGCCATGGCGTTGGTGTTTGCCGGTATGGGACTGGCTTTTATTCTGGTAAGGCGGAAACACCGGCAGAAAATAGCCCGCCTGCTTGCTACCGGCGATACAGTGGAGGCGGAGATAACAGGCATCCGTGAAGATGACAACCAAAGCATGAACGGACGGCATCCCATCATCGTGAGTTGCCGTTATGTGGCATCCGACGGGCGTATATACCTGTTTCACAGCGGTTCTTTCTGGTATGAGAGTTACGAGATAGATCCCCAAAGGAAGGTGCGTGTCTATGTTGACCGCAATAATCCTTCCAATTATTATGTGGATGTTGACAGTGTGGTGGGATGAGAACGGGAAGACGTGTTTAAGGCAAATTATCCTTGGCAACCTGTATCAGCTCGCCCGCCTTCTTCATCAGCGTTTCTTCGGATACATCCGTTCCTTCCATAAAGACAACCAGCAGGTGGCCGCCCACCGAAGCAATGACGTTCAGCACACGCCGTCCTCCTACCTCTGCGCAGGCTAAGGTGTAATCGGTAGTAGGCCAACCTTTGTTCTACAAACTCTGCTCCAGATAGTCCTGCGTTTCATAGATGTCAGGGTGCTCCCGGAACAGGTGGTCTTTGTAACGCATCAGCCTGCCCAGCAACGAAGCCATGGCAAGGGGCGTGGCCTGGTTGAGGGGCGTGTTGCGTGCCGATGCAAGCTTGAAGCCATGTATCCCGACGGAGGCATACAACTCTCCGAAACACCCTATGCCGCCGGCTATCCGTGCCATCGCATCCGTGGCGAGGGTGTCTTCATCGGACACCGCCTCTATGGCTTTGTAAAAGAACATCGTCTTGTTCACCCTCAAGGTATCCGGATTCATGCCCGACGCTTTCAGGCGGATTTCAGCGGCAGCTGTCGCGCAGGCACCTCTCAAGGTGAGCAGCGGCCAATATCCTCCGCCTTCTATCTGCATCGTGTCTTTCAATACCGGGGAAAGGATGCAAAGACCCGTGCGTGGCGCAAACCCTTTCAACAGCAATAGATGCCGATTCGGTGACACTGCATGTATATTCTCTGCCTGTTTTCCCGATTTATAAGGGAAGAGGTACACGCTTCGGCGTGTCGGTTGACGGGCAGCCTGTGCAGGTAACGAACAATGTGCCGGTGGAATACTCGAAGGAATGGAAAGACCATGTGCTTCAAAACGGAGTCAAGGCAACGTTTACTTTCCCGATTGACCGCAGCCGCGAGAAGCACACGCTGACTTTAAGTTGCGGAGACCCCGACGTGATGATACAGCGCATTATCGCAGACTGGGGCGGACTGAAGCAAACGTATGTGGGGCCTGATATAAGAATCCTGAAATAGTCTTGCCATGAAAAGGATTGTCATAGCAAGTCTGTTTGGCTTGGGCATGCTGACTGCGGTTCATGCCCAGACTCCTCCCATAACGCCCGCATGGGCGTTCAGGCACATCGTATGGGAAGACAGCCTGAACACGGAAACGGGAGCAAAGAAACTGGTCGACGGATATTTGTCAAGGGGCATTCCGGTGGAAGCTACCATCATCGACAGCCCCTGGTCGACTGCCTACAATGACTTCAACTGGGACAAAGCGCGGTATCCCGACCCTGAAGGGATGCTTTCCTACTTCAAGCGGAAGGATGTAAAGGTCATCCTGTGGCTGACCGGCGTGGTGAACCAGAAAGGAAAGGACACTCCGCTGCAGCAGTGCGAGGCTTACGACTATGTGCGCAGCAACAAACTGGGGATAAACGGCAGCGAACCGCACGAATGGTGGAAGGGATACGGCATTCACATCGACTTTACCAACCCGAAGGCCGTGGAATGGTGGCATACGCAGTTGGACAAAGTATTTGTTGACGGAGTATACGGATGGAAGGTCGATCAGGGCGAGTTTTGGTTCGGAGACTATCTCCAGACCAGCAAGGGAACGATGAGCAATGCCGAGTTTCGCCCGTATTATTACGATGCCATGTACGACTATACCACGGCCCGGAATCCGGAAGGAATCATCATTGCGCGTCCTTATTCCCATCAGGGAGGCTATTCCGCCAGTCCGGACAAGATGAATCTGGGATGGTGCGGCGATTTCTCGGGAGACTGGAGCGGCCTGAAGCTGCAAATCGACAATATCTACCGGTCGGCTCTGCGCGGATATGCCTCGCCGGCCTGCGAAGTGGCGGGCTTCTTCATGCGGCGTGCCGGCAAGGAGGAATTTGTCCGCTATGCCCAGTTCGGCTGCATGACGGCCGCCATGATCAACGGCGGGGAAAACGGAGCGTTTACCAACCATCTGCCCTGGTTTCACGGACAGGATGTGGAGGATATCTACCGCTTTTGCGTGGTATTGCACGATGAACTGGTGCCTTATCTGTTCTCTACGGTTGTCGACGCGCATCTGCACGGAGGTTCGCTCCTGAAGAATGTTTCTTTTAGTGAGGAAAGCCACCAGGTGGGCGATTATATCTTTACGAAAGCCATTACTTCGGCCGGTTCCGGTCCGGTGGTCTTCCACCTTCCGTCTGAAGGAACCTGGATTGACTTCTGGACGGGCGACTCTTTTGCCCCAGACACCCGGATTTCGCGCCGGTATCCGTTGGACGAGTTCCCGCTGTTCATCCGGAAGGGGGCAATCATCCCGATGGATATCCGGTCGGGGGCAACAGGCATCGGCTGTGAAAAGCTGGAAGGCTGCCGCTCTTTCCTGATTTGTCCGAACGGCCTTTCCGCCCGCACGCTTCATCTGCCGCAGGGCGACGGTACGGAATATTACGATTGCACGGTCTCTTTTGATGAAGCTAAGGGTGAGCTCCGACTGAAATCAGACCGTTCATCCCGCTATGCCTTTATATTGCGGAATATGCCTGCCATGTCCTCGGTAAAGGATGCGGCCGACTGGCAGTATGATGCGGAACGGAAAGAACTGCTGATTGTTGCGGAAGGCAAGGACATCAGCTTGCAGATTGACTGAAAACAGGAAAGAGTCTTGCTCTTGAGGGCATCCCAGAGCAAGACTCTTTTCTGTTTCCGTTCCGTCCGTCGGACATGAGAAAATTCTTGTTACGGTCAAAAATCTGTTCTGACCGCATCATCGCGCAGGCGGATGCTGTCCAAACCTGCTTAATCCAATTGTCCCAGAATTTCCACCTCGGCAAGCTTCGGCGTTACATATTTCCCGGTCTGGGGGAAGCTGAGGCGAAGATAGTGCATCTTCACCGTCTTTTCGGGTTTTATCTTGTCCGATCCGACCGGATTCTTGTTGCCTGTCTTGTCTGAGACCAGCATCCAATTCTTGTTGTCTTCTGACACTTCCACCTTATATTGGTATCGGTCTGTAGAAGCGAACCGTATGCTGACTTCACTCAGCATCAGGGAACGTTCCGTATCAAGCGTCCAATAGACATTTTGGTCAGAACTTTCGGGTTCCCACCACGTATCAAACTTGCCGTCGGCAGCATATCCTGTGGAGTGTCCGTCAGCAGCACTGCTCGCGAATGCGGGATTGTTCAGCCCGAAGCTCTGTATCTTCCCCTTTTTCTGCAAGGAGAAAGGAACATACGGACGGTCTGCCACCTTCGGAGTGACCCCTTCTTTGTAGGCCGGTGCTCCGGTAAAAGTCAGCTTGATGCGGGCAGGCTCCAGTCCCGGTGAGGTGGCTTCGATGACGGACTCGCCTGCATAATAGGAGCGGAAGGCTATCGCCGCCTTTCCGTCCATGATGCGGATGTCGCTTCCCGCCTCGAACAGGATGCTGCCGCCGGTAGGAAACTCTCCCGGACCCGATATCAGAGTAAGTTTTACATCCGGTGAATTGCTCAGTTCCCTGCCTTCCTCGTCGAGGACTGTCACGGTCAGATGAACATCGTCTGTACCGTCGGCCTTGATATCGGTATATCGCGATGCTTCCAGTCTCAGCTTGGCCGGGGTACCCGATACGCTCCATACCGGAGGGTTGACACCGGCATAAACGTTGCGGTACCAGTACCAGGAGCGCTTCGGGATGCGGAAATAGTCGATTATGCCCAGTTTGGCCATTCCTTCCCCAAAGAGGCTTCCGTGGTCGAACCCGCACCAGATGGCCTGTCCGCTCCGCCACTCCACGCCTTTCCATGCGTCATTCTTCTCCAGGTCTCCCCATCCCGGGATGTATTCGCCCGGGCGGTCGGCGTTTGTGCTCCCGTATTCCGTCACCATGCTCGGTATGGGAGGCTGCTGGAAATCGAGGATAGTGGCTCCGTCGCCGTTATATCCCACGATGTCGCCTATCAGATCAATCCGTTCTTCTCCTAACGGACGCTGTGCTCCGCCTATGCCGGCCGGTCGAGTCGGATCAAGCAGATGCGTATAGTCTACCATCCGCTTCAGCAGTTTCCTTACTCCGTCCATCGTTTCCGGTGTGGTGAAAAAAGGTTCGTTACACATGCTCCATGCAATGATGGAAGGATGGTTTCGGTGGATGCGTATCATCTCCTCCAATTGTTGCAGGACATTTTCTTCAAAAGCATCGCAGTCTTCCTGCCGGACGGGATAGGCGCTTGCCGTCCAATACCCGTCTTTCTTTTCTCCGGCCGTGGCCCAAAAGGGAGCTTCCGACCAGAAAAGCACGCCTTCTTCATCGCACGCCTTCGCGAATGCCGGGGAATGCGGATAATGCGAACCGCGAATCATGTCGAATCCCGCTTCCTTAACCAGAGCCACATCGCGGCGCGCGGCGGCGTCCGTTACGGCATCGCCCCATCCGGCCTGGTCTTGATGTACGTTTACTCCTTTAAAATACAGATGTTCCCCGTTCAGAAAGAAGCCGTGGTCTTTTGTCCACTCAAACCAGCGGAAGCCGAACGAAGTTTCATCCCGGTCTATCAGTTTGTCGCCTTTGAAAAGCAGACTCTCCAGCTTATACAATACCGGATGTGACGGATGCCACAGGCAGGGATTCTCAATCTTTTCCGTCGTCTGCCTTACGGTTTGAGCCGTATTGCACTTCATCTCTATCTCTTTCTCGGCCGATGCGATAATCCGGCCGTCGGGAGACAGCACATTGGATACCAGACGGAAGTTGTCAGTATCGTTTCCCGAATGCCTGACCTCGGTTGAAACGTTCACAATCCCATATCCGCCGTTGCTCGTGTCCAGTCCGGATGTCGTGACAAACGTTCCGTACCAGTCGATGTAGGTGGACGACTTCAATACCAACCGGACATTCCGGTATATTCCCCCACTGAATACATGTTCTCCGCCGCGCGGCGCAAGAGTCGGCTGCCATAAATTGTTTACCCGCACCGCAATCAGATTGTCTCCCACCTGCGCCGCCTCCGTTATGTCGACTGAAAATCCGGTATATCCCCCGCGATGGCGGTCGACGAACTTTCCGTTTACAAATATCTCCGCCTCCTGAAACACGCCGTCGAACTCCATAAAGATTTTTCCCGAGAGATTCTTTTCCGTAAAGGCGACATGCTTGCGATACCATCCGTATCCTGTGTAGAAATCTCTCGACATGAAGTACGGAATGCTGAAGGAATGGGGCAGTCCGATACGCTCCCAACCGCTGTCGTCATATCCCGTCTGCTCCGCTCCCCGGCAGTCTCCGCGCATATACTTCCATTCCCGGTTCAGATTGATGACTTCACGCGGAGAATAGGCATATCCCGCGCTGCAAATACAAAGCAGCATCAGGCAGCTTATTATAAAGAAATGATGTTTCATATATATCCTTTTTTATAGGGGTGATTAATCCGTTTCTGCTTAAGAAACTGTTTTGAATTGATTCAAGAATAATGTTACAGTCTCCTTAAAATTTGAAATCAGCAGGCCAATTGGAAAAATGTTATATCTTTAAAGGTACCAAACTATA
>NZ_NFIN01000051.1 GCF_002161765.1 Bacteroides sp. An322
TAATTGTAAAAGGGTCGTTTAATGAAATATCAACTTCTTATATCATTAAAGGATTGCTTCCTATATGTAATTCGTAGCGGACGGGGCGAGTGTTACCCGATTTTGCGTTAATAAACATTAAACGGGAAAATTTTATTCCCGGCCGTCCGCTTTTGAGGGCTTCAAACAATTACACAGATTCGTAACCGAAACGAAACATCCATTCGTTACATTCGCTCCCCAAATAACTGATAGCGGTATGAGGAACGATACAGACATACGGAAAGAGGCGTACCGGCGAATCTTAAAGCGGGAATTGTGCTGGTGGCTGGTTGCCATAGCGGGTGGATTGCTGCTTGCCGGAGTGTTCAGCGGGTCGGGAATAGTAAATCTTTTCCTGCATGGCTTCCAAGGCATCGGGAGTTGCTGGGCGGGTATAATCTGTCTGGTGGTGACAGGCTACATCGCCTATTCCCTGCTGGGCATCCTGAGGGAGAAGCGGAAGCTGATAGGGCATGGCATCCAGGCCGAAGCCGTCGTCACGGCCATCCAGAAAGAGATAGATGTCGAGGAAGGCGGAGAGGCTTTCGTGGCAGTCTATGAATTCACCCTGCCCGGCGGTCGGAAATGGAAGGTTAAGGAACAGCTCAACGGCTCGCAGGCGGGGCTGTTGGGACTGATTGAGGTGGGAAGCCGCGTGCCCGTTTTCGTGGACCGCGACCATCCGTACAAGTTCTACTTATATACGCACCTCCTTGTCCGCCAATTCTATGAGGAGGACAAGACGTTTGTCAACAGCTTGGAAAAACTAAAGAGGCAGGGCACAAACGTGGGAAACATTGGCGAAGCGATACTCAGACACCAGGAGAGGGGGCAACGAGTGTTCCGTAGCCGTCGCAAATGGAGGTGGCTTCCATCGGCTATCGTTGCTTTTGTCATGGTCTTAGTAACAGCATTCGGCTACATAATATACAACAGGTTTGAGGCTTACGTGCTGGTTTCCGATCTGAACCTCCCGCCCGGTTTCAGCTACTACAATGCTTATGCCACGGAATTGCACGAATACCTCCCCGGAAATAACAGATGGAGTTATACCGACGAGGAAGGATATGAAGACTGGACGTCTTCCTGGCGCTTTACCGACAAATGCAAACGTCCCATGTTTGTGGTGTGGGGCACACAGGGATTGACACACACAAGGACGACCAGCATGCTGATGATTCCAGAAAGCTATCGCGACAGGCTGGATGAGTTCATCTACGACATGAACGCCGACCTGAAACCAAAGCTGCAAAAGCTGTTGAAAGGGTTTGCGCCACGCACGGGCCTTTGCATCCTTTCCCCGGTATTGAAAGACACGATGCAGATAGAGGGCGGAGGATATTGGCCGCTGCTCACCTTGGGAGGTGCCTGCGCGACAGCTGCCGCTGAAATCCGCCTGAAAGCGTCGGGCGTGAATCCGGATACCTTGAGGGTAGACAAGACAACAATGTTCTACTACGCAACTATAGAAGCAGTGTCCGACAGAGACACCCTTGCTACGGATGCAGTGACACGGATAGCCGGCGGCGTGGAACGTTTCGGAGTGTTGTATGCCTCCGTCGGAATACAAGGATTCAGACTGACATCAGCACGCAGCACACCCCTCAACCAGGCCACGCCCTTTGCCATGGCTTCGTTGCTGGGCAGGCTGATGCGTTACAAGGACCACCTGTTCCGGGAGCACCCTGACATCTATGAAACGCAGGACTACCTGGAGCTGACGCTGAAAGACAAGAGATGGATTACCTACTACACCTTAGCCTGCGCAGAGGCAGGAGGACGGCGTGTGCTGAACGTTTTTGCTTTGGTGGGCGACCATCTCTTGGTTATCTTTATGGAAGGAGCGGATGTATCCGAAGAAACGCTGATGAAGAAAGCGGGCGAACTGATGCTGGTTGCCAAGGATAATTTGCCTTAAACACGTTTTTTTCCGTTCTCATCCCACCACACTGTCAACATCCACATAATAATTGAAAGGATTATTGCGGTCAACATAGACACGCACCTTTCTTTTGGGATCTATCTCGTAACTCTCATACCAGAAAGAACCGCTGTGAAACAGGTATATCCGCCCGTCGGATGCCACATAACGGCAACTCACGATGATGGGATGCCGTCCGTTCATGCTTTGGTTGTCATCTTCACGGATGCCTGTTATCTCCGCTTCCACTGTATCGCCGGTAGCAAGCAAGCGGGCTATTTTCTGCCGGTGTTTCCGCCTTACCAGAATAAAAGCCAGTCCCATATCGGCAAACACGAACGCCATGGCCAGCAATAGGCCGATAATCCAGTTGTTATCATCCAGATAACGCACCTCTTGGGGATTGCCATTGCGGTAATAGACTGTAATCTGCTTGCCCGGATGCATGGACGATGATGACAGATTGAGCGTGGAAGTATAGGTCTTTCCGCCGACTGTGTATTCCACCACCGGTGTGCCCAGCGATTCGTGATTTGCCCCACGCATGGCCAGGATAACAGCCTGCACAGGTGTAGCTTCTGCTTTGAATGTGTGACCGCTGGTATAGATGAAGATACAGACGGTAAACAGGATGATGCCCACCAGCACAAATATTCCGCCGAAGATGCGGACAAATGCCTTGTCTTTTTTCTTGCCCCGGACCAGTGCTTTTTCTTTGTTGTAACGCATAATTGTAAAAGGGTCGTTTAATGAAATATCAACTTCTTATATCATTAAAGGATTGCTTCCTATATGTAATTCGTAGCGGACGGGGCGAGTGTTACCCGATTTTGCGTTGAAAAGGCTTAATGCGATACTTTTTAGGTCTTTCCCTATGAATTTTACCTTTTATTATAAATGTTACTGGCACGTAACACGAGTGTCACACTGTATGGCTAATTTTGCATCGTCCAAAAATATAAATATTATGGATGTTTCGGCTTTAGGACAAGATAAGGAAGAAGATGATTTCCAACTGCTTTCTGCCATTGCGGAAAACATGGATACGGCAGCATTCACACGTCTTTACGGCAAGTATGCGAAGTGGGCTTTCGGGCTATTCTATTCGCGGACGGGCAGTAAGGAGGCCGCATCCGAACTGTCACAAAACCTGTGGATGTACGTATGGGACAATGCGGGGAAAATCATCGGGAACCATGACGAAAAACGGCATACAATAAAAGGTTTGCTTTATGCCGTCATAGCCAAACGCATATTGGATTTCTACCGGATGGTGGAGAGTTGCCATAACATTGTGTCGTTGGACGACGAGGAAATATGGCGCATGGTGGTGAACATCGCGGATAATAACCCGACGGTATTCTCCAAACTGGATGTGGAAGCCATCCATACGATTACCGATGAAGTGCTTGAAAGGTTCGGTGAACTGGACAAAAAGGTCTTCGTCAGTATGAAGAATGGATATACAGCCAAAGAGGTGGCTGACATGTACGGATTTACGGAAGCCACCGTCAGGAAAAAAGTGTGCGTGATGACAAAGGAAGTACGTCTGAAACTGTGTGAGGCCGGATATGTGTCCGCCATCCTTTCGTGTGTCAGTCATCCAGAACATGCCGCTTTGATTATCATGTCCAGTTCCGTCATTCATAAATCCCTGACCATTCCAAATTATTGAAATAGTAACTGTATTCGCAGTTTCCTTTCCACCTGCTTAAAGGCACGTACATGCTCAGTCCGCTGAAATGTTCCTGACTGATGGATAACTTGTTGATGAACTGCGGCGTGGCCGCCTTGTAAACGACGGTGCGGCGCAACTGCGCGTCGAACTCGTCCGTCCGCCCTCCCACAACGGTGTGGACTATATCGCCCATGTCGAAAAACACGTTGGGCACGTTGTCCGTGTGGTACGCCTGCAAGACAGACGTGTCCAGAGCCTCCATGTCGTGCAACCTACCTTGCAGGACGTTCCGGGTGGCAGTGAAAAGTCCGCCAAGTTCGGCGGCATCCACCAGCGCGATTGTGGCCGAGCGCAGTATGTCGTGCCCCATACTGTTGTAGTGGCCGTAATAGGCGACGCAGGCCTGTTCCAAGTCCTCCACGCCGCCAAACAGGTACGGAAGCACCTTCGCATAAGGGATGCCCGAAGCGTCATAGTCGGCTTCCGCAAGTACCTCGGTGGGTGAAGCTATCAGATAGTCCGCCTTGTTGCGCATTTCATACAGCCCTTCTATACACCCCATCAGGCATACATCAAACCAGATATATTCCGCCACATCATCGGGGAGGGCATCCGCCAATGCATCGATTTCCATCACGCCGGACGAGGAGTCATTCCCTGGATGGTTGTCGATGCCGATGTAGCGTGTGCGCGGGAATCCGTCAACCGCATTCCCCCTCGTGCCTTGCGGCACAAGATCGGAATCGTAACCACCTGGCAGCCAACCCATCGAATGCGACCAAAGCACCAGTCCGAAACGGTCGGACGGAACAAGCTCCTTGGCCTCGCTTATCACCCGCGCCAGCGTTTCCGGATTGGCGGAGTTCTCCTCCGCATACGACTTCAGCGGGACTTCCCCGCCTTGCTGCGTGATACTGAACAGGCGCGGCGTTTCACCTTCCCTGTCCACATAGACCACCGCCGTGCCCGCACTGCGCCGTGCGCCCTGTCTAAGCTGCGAGATGGTATAGTCCACTTCAGAGTCCATCGAGTTGTCGGCGGCCATATACACCAGCGTGGTATAGGACACAGGGTCGGGCGGTACGATTATTTCCTCGTCCTCCGAACAGGATGCCAGCGGCAAAAGAAGGCAGTAGCCCAAAGCCGCACGGAAAAACTTGCGCTTGTTCATATTCCTCTTCCGGTTTAGAAGCTGTTTTGATTTCATTCGATAAATTTGTTAAGCATGATTTGGATGAATGCGATTTGTACCATGGCTTCCGCAGTTTCAGCGAGGAATTCATAATCGATGGTT
>NZ_NFIN01000052.1 GCF_002161765.1 Bacteroides sp. An322
TGGTGCGTTAGTTCAGTTGGTTAGAATACATGCCTGTCACGCATGGGGTCACGGGTTCGAGTCCCGTACGCACCGCAATAAACATTGAAAATCAATGTTTTACAAAATAAACACCCGATTTTACACCCAAGAATGTAAAGTCGGGTGTTTTTATATTACTGGGAAATGATACCCTAAAAAGGCAAATCATCCTCATCTGTGTTGGTTGCTGTTTCTGCTTTTGTTTGTGGAATTGTTATAATCCCTCGTTTTACCATTTCCCAGAAACATTTAACTGTAGCTGATATATCAGAAAACGCATTATGTGCATTTTCGAAGTCAGCGCCAAATAGTTTATTATATAGTTCTTGTAGTTTAGGATAACGGTATCCATAAAAATTCCTCAATTTACAAAAATCTATAGCACTTTTCATGGTACACAAACTTATTGTTCCTTTCCATGATAAAACTTTATTCTCACGATAAAATTCTGCTTCTATAATTTTTTTATCAAAATCTATATTATGTCCTATAATGTATTTTGCTGATTTTATATCAGATTCGAACAAGTCTAAAACTTCATCCAAATTTTCTCCGTTAATTTTTGCATATTCGGTAGATATACCATGTACGGACATGGATTCATTGGGAATAACAAACCCATTTGGCTTTATTATATGATTATGCTTTGCTAATATATTTTGGAATTGGTCTGTAATTATCCAACTCAATTGGATAAGCCGAGGCCAATTCTTTATATCGGAAGATGGGGCATTATAATTTTGGGGTAAACCTGTCGTTTCTGTGTCAAAAAAGAGATATCGGTCTATTACGGGCAGATATTTATCAGCATTACTTTGTAGAATATCCAAGTGTTCATTAAAAAGGTTTTCATCTAAAGTTTTTTGCAGTTTATTGTAAATTTCAGCATTATATTTAATGAATCCACACGCATATAACTGCAATAAATTAAACTTTGCAGATTGAGAATCAGAGTCTGTCAGATATTTTATTGCTAAATCAGAATTACTTGCAATTTCTTTGCTAAAAAGATAACGTAATGCAAGTGAATTTTTACTTTCCGGACTAGAAGTTTCTATAAGCCATGCAATTGTATTTATTTGATGTTCGTGAGGTGAAAGATAACTATCATGGCGACTTTTAATCTTATTGATTTCAGTCAATTCTATTGTGATATCCTTATAATTAGCTGTAAAATAGATTCTTTCGCCACAGTATTTATCTATCATTGAGTCAAGTTCTGTCAAAGTAACTTTTGAAGGAATAATTGTTGGAAGAGTTCCATTTCTGAATCTATATTGCAAGCCGCTAGCATGTAAGGAAGGAGGTAACACCAAATGGTCGCACCACCTCAGTTCCATTCTATAAAAAAGTTTGCAATCTGAATCGCAATATTCATCCTTAGGCTCAAATGATAAAGAATCTATATTTTGTGTAGCTGTATTATCTTCACTTTTAAAAATAATATGGAATCCACACCCATTGCCGCTGCGTACAACCCATGGATAATCTATGGGTAAGTGTAACAATGTGAGAATTTCATTAATAAAACCATTTAAGCCTTCATCAGGATACATAATCTCACTAACCCAAAGACTAGAAATATCTACATCTAATGCCCGATATTGATTATATCCAAGCACTAAACCTATTCCTGCTGATTTCTCCCAATTAAGTTTTAATATGTAATCTAATGATTGTGGTATTATCTTATAGGTTTCCCAGTCTGTGTCTATTGGTTCCTTAAATGATTTATTATTCCTCTTAGGACACTCAGACCATTTCATTTGAGTTATATTCATGTTGAACAACCGATAGTATAAACTCATGTATTTCAGCTCATTTGACAATTTGTCTTGAATAAAATTCAAGGATACGGCTTCCTTTGATAATCCTTTTGAAAAATCCTCTAAGGGAGCAATATATTTAATGTTGGCACAATCTGGAAATGCAGAAAGAACTCTAATGGGAGTGAAATTCCCAAGATAAATTCTTGTTAGATGCTCACATCCGATAAAAGCTGTTGGATCAATATCTATGTCTTTAGACTCGATAATTACACATCTAAGTTCATTGCAATTTTCAAAAGCATTGGGATTTATTGACCGAATATTTTGTGGAATCTTTATTTCTGATAAAGATTCGCAGCCTGAAAATGTTTCAGATGATATGGAAGATATACCATTGGGTATTAGAATTTTGCAAAGATTACAACAATTTTTAAAAGCTTCATATCCCAAGTTACGAATAGAATCTGGAAGAAGTATAGTCGTTAATGATTGGCAATTACTGAATGCTCTAGAAGCAATTTCAAGTAATTGAGATGGAAGAGAAATAGTATGAAGATTTATACATCCACTAAAGCATTCATAAGGTATTTCTTTAACTTCTTTTGGGATATTTATCTCTTCTAGCGATGTGCAATTAGAAAATGCTTGGGATTGTATTTGTGATATTGTGTCAGGCAATATAATCTCCGAAATTTCATAACAATCTTTAAAAGCATGGGAGGCAATCTTTTTTACTCCATTTGGAATGATAATTTTACCTACCATATCTTTAGTACAGGACAAAAGAATTTCGTTATCATCAGAATATGTTATCATACACAAAGTCAATTTATGCTTTTGAGCCCAAAAGTATAAAAAGTATTTGATATTCTATGATTTAACATCAATTTTAACGTTGTAAGAATGCAGCATATCATATTGGGTTAGCCGTTTTGATTGTTTAACTTAACAAATTATTCAGCAGCCATTTCTCCAATTTGAATAATTGAAAAGAGAGTAACTCAAAATGCATTGGTTGCTCTCTTCTGTAGGATTTTAGCTATTACATTTTGAGCCCTCTTCTCTTTCCTGGCTCATCAAGTGTTTTTTGGAATCCACACCGCAATTTGTCAAACTGTTCTTTGAACCATTCACTTATCGGCTGTCTGTTAATGGTCAGTATCAGTTTTCCGTCATCGCTCGGATTCTTTTCTACCTTGAAAATATCATTCTTGATGTCGAACTTCCGTCTGTGTTCTTCGGAATAAATCCTGCCATTGCATCTGATAGCCTCTTTCTTTGTCAGAAGGCTCTCTATCATTTCTTTGGTGAAGCCGATGGCAGCGCACAACTTTTCTATTCTCAACATCTCCTTGAGCATAGGAAACCATTTGAACGTCTTTTCAAGCAGGGTATTCAGCCGTGGGAAGCGAGTTGTTGAGCATAATCATATGGTTTGCCTAATTGATTCTTGCAACAGGTGATGCCATGAACATTTTTTCATGTCCTCAATCGGCATCCGGTAAACGGTGGTTACTGTTTGGGCTACATCTTGAATTTGTGCAAGAGCTTCTTGCGTAAACGATGCGTTGTTTAGATTTCGGATTTTGTCCGTGGTTTTTACACACTTGGAGTAAGTAATAACGTGTGAACTGGCACATATAAGCCAAGTTCCTGACCGAATATCCTTTCTTTTCGGGATAATTGAACCGTATCGCTTGTGCCAGTTGCTTAATAACCTTGCCTCCCCAGCCTTGTCGGTTCTGGTGGTACAATATATAATTGTCTATCTTTCAGTAGTGGAACAGCATCTGCGCATTGGCGGCACTGATGAGGCGGAATATCGAGAGCCAAGGCATTGCAGATGAAAGTCCTTCTTCCGGTATGGGTCCCACAATACGTAATTGGGAGCATTAAAATCAACACCCCAATATACACCCAATAATTGAAAATAGCAAAAGGCATTTAATGATATTTAGTAATATGGTGGATTTGTAATAACTTGATTATTATCAGTATATTGCAATCTTCTTCACTCATTATGTTTATTCCGATTCTTGAAAGTGACAATGCCGTTTTTAATCAAATTCTACTTGCCAATTTTCATCCCGATAAGCCGAGAAGCACATTTCTATTTGTTCCTTCGTATTCTTTTCTTCAGCTAATGCCGGGAGTTCATCTATTCCGAAATAACGGCTCTCTACGGTTTCTATATTAGGTTCAAAGCTCCCGCCCAACACCTTGCAGAGTACAAATACCTTGCATATATTATAAGCGTATGGAGGTTTGTTGTGTTTGTTTCGGTCTTGTAAGGCAATGATGCGCACGGCTTCCACGTCCAATCCTGCTTCTTCCCGTACTTCCTTAACGGTATTTGACCTGATGGTTTGCATGACGTCCACCCATCCGCCGGGCATAGACCATGTGCCGTTCTTTTCTTTTACTAACAGGATCTTATTGCCTGCAAAGATAGCTGCACGTGTGTCCAGTTTTGGAGTTTGAAAGCCCGTTTCGTTACAGAACAAACCTTTTACCCGCTCCAAAGGCAGACCGCTTTGTAAGCTCATCATTTCTGCGGCTATAGCTCTGATACGTCCAAACCGTTCCTTGTCAAAATCGTCTTTTGTATAAGTCAATCCGGCTTGAGCCAGGAACTGAAGTTCTTTCGCCCATTCCATCCATTTCAGATTACAGGTATTATCCATTATTAAAATGCATTTATATATCACGAAGATACGAAAATGAATTGATAAAATCAAATTGTTTTTGTCTGTATGGGCAGGAAAAACAATAAAAAAATAAGAACTAAGCTCTATTTTTTTAGAATCTGGAAAAGTTGTTTGAAAAACTCATCCGTCTTCGTACCCAGTTTCATCCTAATGTGATTCCAATTTCATCCTGCTTGGATTGCCTTTTCACCCTGCTTCCTTTTTTGTGCCATATACCTGGTTGGTTTTTGTGAAAAAAAAATCAGGCGCTGTTTTTTTTCTTCCCGCGTATATAATATAATAATGTATACGGTTCAGTGCACCTAAGTCCTTTCATAAAAAATCATTCATC
>NZ_NFIN01000053.1 GCF_002161765.1 Bacteroides sp. An322
GTTGCCGCCGCATGACGGTGCCGCAAGCCGTAGTTCCCGTTAAGATTCAGGAGTTTGTAAAGAGCAATTATCCCGAAGCTAAGGTGCTGAAAATCGAGAAAGACCGCTATGAATACGAAGTGAAGCTTTCCAACTTTTGGGAACTGACTTTCGACACCAGCTTCAATCTCATTGACATGGATAACGACAACGATTAAAATGTTGAAATGTAGTTGGGTATGGATTATATGAAAAACAGGAGGCAAATGCTAATCGCAAAAAGCATTTGCCTCCTGTCTGATTAAATATTAATAACTCAATTTTACCCCTGCAAAAAACGAACGGGGCATGCCTGGACCGTATATATACCCAGAGTCTCTGTCAGCTCCTTTGTCAAAGTCGTTCTGATAAGCGTTGAACAGATTCTGAATCCCTGCATTAAGCTGAAGGGTTGTACCCTTGTACAAGTTGAAGTCATACGAAGCCTTGAATCCCACGTCCATGAAAGTTCCGGTTTTTTCCGTCCGGTTCGTTTCAATATAACCGGAATGGTGTTCCACGAGCATGGAGCCTGTATATGTCCCGGACAGTGCGATATTCAACGGCTTTATGGGCGTATAAATCATGGTGAAGTAGCCGTAAGTGTTAGGGGTGCGGAACATTTTTTTCTCTTTTGCCACTCCTCCGTCATCCCATGAACGGGCTTTCTTGTATTCGGCGTTTTGAAGAGTGAATCCGGCTTGCAGTTGCCATTTGTTACGCCAGGCAAGTTTCCCTTCCAGCGTCATGCCATATACGTTTGCTCCATCTTCATTGCCCCGTTCCAGAATGATGACACTGTTTTCCTTGCCAATCTCAGTGAGGGCGAACACATCGTCTATAGTGGTAAAAAAGCCCTCTATGAGAAAGTTCCCCTGCCAGTCGCCCCAACTGTGGTACATATCTGCCGAAACACTCAGGCTTTGTGATTTTTCCTCTTCAAGATTGTCGGCCAGCCGGATCATGGAGACCGTTCCGCCTACATTCTCGATGTGAAGGTCTTCGTCAAAAGCTTGCGGGGCACGGAATCCGAACGAGTAGCTTGCACGTAGGTTGATATTCTCGTTCGGGTTGAAACGGATGTTCGCACGGGGACTGAACACCGGCTTTTCGAGCATGCTGTGCCAGTCCAGACGACCGCCAATCAAAATTCCCCACTTGTCGTTCTTCCATTCGTTTTGCGCGAAGACGCTTCCGATTTTTGCTTTCTGCGATATGAACCTGTCATATCCCCATTGCGAATCTTCAAGGTTTTCTTGGTTATATTCTATTCCGGCGGTAAAGTCGGCAGGCATAAACAAGCACTGGGCGGCACGATATACATATTGAGAACCGACTACAAAGGTCAGGTCTTTTGTCGCTCCGTACGCGTTAGGGTCTTGTCCTCCTCCGTAATAACTTTCCCTGTCAATGTGCTGCGCCGACGCAAATACACTCATGCGGTGTTTTTCATCAGGACTGAAATAGTCATACTTGATTCCTCCGGTATTGATGCTGTGCCGCACTTGTTCCGCAATGTTTGCCTCGTGTGCCGGACGGTCAAGCAAATCGCCGCCCCTTCTGTATTCTTGAAGATGATGGTATTCAAAGGTCAGTTTTGAATAAGTGCCCGTCTTGATGTACGAACGCATGCCCAATGTCTGGCTTTTGAGTTCGGGAAGTTCGGTGAATCCGTCACCGTCGTGGTCATATCCGGCTCTTTCCCTGTTTTGCCCGAACACGGCAATGCCCATTTTGTGGTCATCGGTGACCAGTGATGCATTGAGCATCGTGTTGTTGTCAAAAGCCGTTCCGTCGCCAACGCCGGTCAACGTATGTGAGATTTGAGCGGAATTTCTCGTCGGCTCCTTGGTTATGATGTTTATCGTTCCGGCAATGGCAGACGAGCCGAAAAGGGCGGACCCTCCTCCCCGCATCACTTCCACGCGGTCAATCATGTTGGCGGGAAGCTGCTCAAGGCCGTACACGCCTGAGAGCGCGGTGAAGATAGGGCGTGAATCAATGAGAATCTGGGTATACGGACCGTCAAGGCCGTTTATCCGCACTTGTTGAAAGCCGCAATTCTGGCAGTTGTTTTCTACCCTTACGCCGGGCTGGAAGTTCAGTCCCTGTGCTAAGTTGCAAGAATTTGTATATTCAAAAGTCTTCATGTTCATCACATTTACGAGAGTAGGGGCTGTGCGGCGCGTGGTCTCGCTTCTATTGGCAGAAACCACCACTCCCTCCAAGGAAACCATATCTTCTTCAATCTCGAAGTTCATTTCCAACGTTTTTCCTTTCTTCAAGTTCACTTCACGGGTTATGGACTTATAACCTATCGAGGAAACTTTGATTGTGAAATTCCCTTCCGGGAGATTGACAAGATGGTAGTGCCCGGTCGCATCCGTTGTAGTGCCTATGGTGGTTCCTTCTAACATGACTGTGATATAGGGAAGGTGTTCGTTCGTATGTTTGTTTACCACGTGCCCTACGATATTCGCGTCTGAATCTTTTATGGGATATTCGTATGAATAAGATAGCTGGGGGAACAATACAAGCATTGCTCCCAACAAGATAATATATAATAGCTTCATTTGTTTTATATGGTTGTTTTGATTTGAAAAAGCATATAACGGCTCTTTCCCAGTCAAACGACCGGGAAGCCTGATTTATAATAGCATCAAAACAAAGCGGGAGGAGCACGCAAGGAAAGAGTTCCGCGGGTTATGACTATAATGTCGGATAATGCCGGAAGAAGTATTATCCTGACGAGAAAAAGCCATAATACCGGCATGAACGGTGATGGGAAATCACCGGAAGTAAATATGTTTGATAAAAAGAAAATTGTTTCAAGGCTTTGCTTGGAGTGGGTATGTTCGCCTGTGTTGATATGGGAATGCACGATAATTACTCCGTTTATCACATGAGTATGACTGAATAGAGTAACGCTTCCTAAATGTACGACAAATACCAGTAGAAAGAGAAACCGGAAAAATCTGATATGTTTCTTTTCTTTTGCCAATTAAATATCAACCAATTATATCTTTTGTTTTTTTGTGGGGCAAAATTACGTAAAATCTGTGAAATATCCGACGGATTCCGGCAGATTAATGCAGTAGAAATTGGGAATTAGGAAGTTAGAAGAAAATCGTGGAAGTTGAGGGGAATATTACCGATAAATCGCCATACACAGCTTGGATTGCGCAAAAAGTATGGCAAAAAACATCAATTTGTTTTGCAGGATACGAATCAATGTATGATTGAATAGGTTAAATTCTGTTTTAAGTAATTTCCCTTTTACGTTTTCCGTTCCAAAACCGTACGTTCTCCGTCCCAAAACCGTATGGTTTCCGAACCAAGAACGTACGGTTTTGGGACGGAAACCATAAAAGGATGCCGTCTGAATTTACTGCAGAATCCAACAGCAAATGCAAAATTAGATAGGACTTTTGAAAAAACACAATTTAGGCGTGTTGAAATGTAGTTTTCTCTAGGTCTATTGTTCAATTATTTTGCAAATACAAAAAAGATTATCTCAAAAAGTCTATTTTGAAACGGTCTCGATAATTATAAAATATATTAATGCTTATCTTAATCCTTTCAATTCCTAAATTCTTTCAGATTTGTTGCTTTGCTTTGCATTAGAAAATTAAACGAAACGAATCATTAACCTTTTAAAAAGTAAGCCTTATGAAAAAGTGGATGTTTTTATTAGTGAGTTTATTTACGATGCAAATGGCAATGGCGGACAACGACAAACCAATTGCTTTCGAACAGCTTCCGGCTACTGCCCAGACCTTTATCAAGCAGCATTTCTCCGATGCGAAAGTAGCCTTTGTGAAGATGGAGAAAGAGTTCCTCGATTCTTCTTACGATGTAGTGTTTATCAACGGTGATAAGGTAGAGTTTGACAAGAAAGGGAATTGGAAAGAAGTGAGTTGCCGCCGCATGACGGTGCCGCAAGCCGTAGTTCCCGTTAAGATTCAGGAGTTTGTAAAGAGCA
>NZ_NFIN01000054.1 GCF_002161765.1 Bacteroides sp. An322
TGTCCGGATCATTACACCATTCGTGCAGGTCGGAACTTACCCGACAAGGAATTTCGCTACCTTAGGACCGTTATAGTTACGGCCGCCGTTTACTGGGGCTTCAATTCAAGGCTTCTCGTGAGATGACCTCTCCTCTTAACCTTCCAGCACCGGGCAGGTGTCAGGCTGTATACAGCTTCTTTCGAATTCGCACAGCCCTGTGTTTTTGGTAAACAGTTGCCTGGACCTATTCTCTGCGCCCTCCCATCACTGGGTAGGGACCCTTTTTCCCGAAGTTACAGGGTCAATTTGCCTAGTTCCTTAACCGTGATTAACCCAAGCGCCTTAGTATATTCAACCCGACTACGTGTGTCCGTTTGCGGTACGGGTGCCCCATGGCTGGAGTTTAGCGGGTTTTCTCGGCGGAATGCTTACCTGCGCTCTCGGATTGCCCCGGAGGGCGCTCCGTACTTTCAGGTTCGGATCTTCCCGTGGATTTGCCTGCGGGAATCTACTCCTACACCCTTAAACCGTCTATTCCGTCAGACGGCGGCAGTGTCACGTCCGCGTCACCGCGTCACACCATAGGGCAGTAACGGAATCTTGACCGTTTCTGCCATCGGCCTCGCCGTTCGGCTGAGCCTTAGGTCCCGACTTACCCTGATCCGATTAGCGTTGATCAGGAAACCTTAGTCTTGCGGCGAGGGGGTTTCACGCCCCCTTTATCGTTACTTATACCTACATTTGCTTTTCCATACGCTCCAGCGTACCTTACGGAACGCCTTCGGCGCAGAATGGAATGCTCCCCTACCGATACTGTGTATCCCGCGGCTTCGGCGGACAGCTTGATACCCGATTATTATCCACGCCCAGCACCTCGACTAGTGAGCTGTTACGCACTCTTTAAATGAATGGCTGCTTCCAAGCCAACATCCTAGCTGTCTCGGGGGCCGGACTTCGTTAGACTAACTTAGCTGTCACTCCGGGGCCTTAGCCGGCGGTCCGGATTGTTCTCCTCTCGGGCACGGACCTTAGCACCCATGCCCTCACTCCCAAGGAACGGACGTCAAGCATTCGGAGTTTGTCAGGACTTGACAGGCGGTGAAGCCCTCGCATCCTATCAGTCGCTCTACCTCTTGACGCCTTTGGCTTGAGGCTGCACCTAAATGCATTTCGGGGAGTACGAGCTATCTCCGAGTTTGATTGGCCTTTCACTCCTACCCTCACCTCATCCAGAAGCTTTTCAACGCTTATTGGTGCGGACCTCCATCCGGTGTTACCCGGACTTCATCCTGGACAAGGGTAGATCACTCGGTTTCGCGTCTGCCACGCATGACTGAACGCCCTCTTCAGACTCGCTTTCGCTTCGGCTGCGCGCATCGTTGCGCTTAACCTCGCCATGCAAGGCAACTCGTAGGTTCATTATGCAAAAGGCACGCCGTCACGCTTGCGCGCTCCGACCGCTTGTAGGCGCACGGTTTCAGGTACTATTTCACTCTTCTGTCCGAAGTGCTTTTCACCTTTCCCTCACGGTACTGGTCCGCTATCGGTCTCTCGGGAGTATTTAGCCTTGCCGGATGGTCCCGGCGGATTCACGCAGGATTCCTCGTGTCCCGCGCTACTCAGGATGCCGCTACGCTTAATCAGGGTTCATGTACGCAGCTGTCATGCTCTATGGCGGCACTTTCCAGAGCCTTCCATTCCCCTGACGTCTTGCGATGGCGCGGTCCTACTACCCCGCACATGCCGTAACACGTGCGGTTTGGGCTGTTCCCCGTTCGCTCGCCACTACTGGGGGAATCACTGTTGTTTTCTTTTCCTGCGGGTACTAAGATGTTTCAGTTCCCCGCGTTGGCCTCCATCCCTGATGGATGTCATCCCTTCAGGATGACGGGTTGTCCCATTCGGAAATCCGCGGATCAAAGGCTGTGTGCGCCTCCCCGCGGCTTTTCGCAGCTTGCCGCGTCCTTCATCGCCTCCGAGAGCCTAGGCATCCGCCGTGCGCCCTTTCTTACTTTCAGCGCCGCCGCCGTTATCGGCGGCATGGCATATACTTTGGCTTTTCATTCGTCCCGGCTGTATGCCGGGATTGTCTTTTGCGCTCGTTTTTACGTTTCGCTTGTCACATCATGTCATAGAACTTCTTTAACTGTGGAGAATAACGGATTCGAACCGTTGACCCCCTGCGTGCAAAGCAGGTGCTCTAGCCAGCTGAGCTAATCCCCCAAGACCGTAGTCCCAGGCAGAGTTGAACTGCCGACCTCCACATTATCAGTGTGGCGCTCTAACCAACTGAGCTATAGGACTGGCATCGTCGCTCTGTTCATATCTGGTTCGGAAAGGCAAGATTGCAGCACATAACGACGGCCAGTAAGCGCCGTCTCCAGAAAGGAGGTGTTCCAGCCGCACCTTCCGGTACGGCTACCTTGTTACGACTTAGCCCCAATCACCGGTTTTACCCTAGGGCGCCCCTTACGGTTACGCACTTCAGGTACCCCCGGCTTTCATGGCTTGACGGGCGGTGTGTACAAGGCCCGGGAACGTATTCACCGCGCCGTGGCTGATGCGCGATTACTAGCGAATCCAGCTTCGTGGAGTCGGGTTGCAGACTCCAGTCCGAACTGGGGGAGGCTTTCGGGATTGGCGCTCCGTCGCCGGATGGCGGCCCTCTGTACCCCCCATTGTAACACGTGTGTAGCCCCGGACGTAAGGGCCGTGCTGATTTGACGTCATCCCCACCTTCCTCGCATCTTACGATGGCAGTACGGCCAGAGTCCCCAGCACCACCTGATGGCAACTGGCCGAAGGGGTTGCGCTCGTTATGGCACTTAAGCCGACACCTCACGGCACGAGCTGACGACAACCATGCAGCACCTCCATGCCTGCCATTGCTGGCTCCGGAGTTTCCTCTGGATTCAGGCACAGTTCAAGCCCGGGTAAGGTTCCTCGCGTATCATCGAATTAAACCACATGTTCCTCCGCTTGTGCGGGCCCCCGTCAATTCCTTTGAGTTTCACCGTTGCCGGCGTACTCCCCAGGTGGGGCACTTAACGCTTTCGCTAAGCCGCCGGCCGTATGTCGCCGACAGCGAGTGCCCATCGTTTACCGTGCGGACTACCAGGGTATCTAATCCTGTTTGATACCCGCACTTTCGAGCTTCAACGTCAGTAGCGGCCTGGCAGGCTGCCTTCGCAATCGGGGTTCTTCGTGATATCTATGCATTTCACCGCTACACCACGAATTCCGCCTGCCTCGAACGCACTCAAGAACGCCAGTTTCAACTGCAGTTCTACGGTTAAGCCGCAGACTTTCACAGCTGACTTGACATCCCGTCTACGCTCCCTTTAAACCCAATAAATCCGGATAACGCTCGCATCCTCCGTATTACCGCGGCTGCTGGCACGGAGTTAGCCGATGCTTATTCATAAGGTACTTGCAAACATCTACACGTAGACGCCTTTACCCCCTTATAAAAGGAGTTTACAACCCGTAGGGCAGTCATCCTCCACGCTACTTGGCTGGTTCAGCCTCTCGGCCATTGACCAATATTCCTCACTGCTGCCTCCCGTAGGAGTTTGGACCGTGTCTCAGTTCCAATGTGGGGGGCCTTCCTCTCAGAACCCCTACCCATCG
>NZ_NFIN01000055.1 GCF_002161765.1 Bacteroides sp. An322
ATCACTTTACATGGCCCTCTCCTGATATTTATAATCCTTATAGCTTGATGAATGCTTTCAGCGAAGGGGAGTTGAATGCTTATTGGTTTGGGAGCGGCACGCCTACTTATTTGATAGAAATGTTACGTAAGTTTCATGTGATGCCCCAACAAATAGGGGGACGGAAGGTCAGACGTGAGAATTTTGACGCACCTGTTGAACGGATGACGAATGTTACTCCGTTGCTCTATCAAAGCGGTTATCTTACCATTAAGGACTATATCCCTTTTGCACAACTTTATACCCTCGATATTCCTAATCAGGAGGTGCGTTTGGGATTAATGAATAACTTGATGCAGAATTATGTGCCGGATACGGAACCGGTAGGTACTTTGTTGGGACTGATGGCGGAACAACTGCATACGGAAAATATGGACGGTGCCTTGCGTCTGCTTCAGACTTTCCTTTCTACGGTCCCTTATACGGATAACACCGATTACGAGGGGCATTACCAGCAGGTGCTTTACATCATTTTCAGCCTCTTGGGTTATTATGTGGATGTAGAGGTGCATACACCGAGAGGACGGGTAGACGTAGTGATGCGTACCGCGCATACCTTATATATAATAGAGGTGAAACTTGATAAGAGTGCGGATGAGGCGATGGAACAAATAGACTTGAAAAACTATCCCGAACGTTTCGCCCTTTGCGGCTTGCCGATAGTAAAGGTTGGCATCAACTTCGATAGCGGACGGCATACGATTGAAGATTGGACGATTGAGGGATAGCGACAGGTAATTCTGGTCTCTGTAAGTTAGTTGAAAATAGTTTGTTTCATGAAACGGTATTTATTCGTAATTTTATTATGTATTTGTTCGATGTGCCGGATAATGGCGCAAGGTACAATTTCGGGGAAAGTAGTGGACGAAAATAAGCATCCGTTGCCTTATGTGAGTGTTGTTCTTCAGCATGTGCAAGACTCTTCGTATGTTAATGGAGTTACTACGGATGCGGAAGGAGTTTTCCGTTTACC
Organism: Bacteroides sp. An322; assembly: GCF_002161765.1. Classification (GTDB taxonomy): domain Bacteria; phylum Bacteroidota; class Bacteroidia; order Bacteroidales; family Bacteroidaceae; genus Phocaeicola; species Phocaeicola merdavium. The sequence continues at coordinate 1,013 of NZ_NFIN01000055.1, forward strand.
GGTTCAGTCAGATAAGGAGTATGCGTTATTAGTATCTTATATTGGTTATACTACAGTCCGTAAAACTTGCAAGGCGGGTAATGTTGGAACGATTGTTATGAAAGAAGATGCCGTGATGCTTGAGGAGGTGAGTGTTGTCGCTTCAAGAATCCGTCACAATGCGAATGGCTATACTGTTAATCTTCATTCTTCGGAGATTCTGAAAGGAAAACAGTCTGCCGATGCTTTGGTGTTTCTTCCGGGGATAACTAAAGAGGATGACAGTTATAAAATCAATGGACTTCTTGTAAGTGAAATCTATGTAGATGGCATGAAGCTTACCAACATAGACGAACTGAAGAATCTCCCGGCAGATATGATTGAACAAGTGAAAGTGAACTATCTGGCAGGAAGTAATCAAAATGCGGCTTTGACAGGCGGAACAATCAATATTTCCCTTCGCCAGCCACCACAAGGCGGATATTATGGTGCTTTGACCGGAGGTGCCACATTTTATCCCGATTACGGATTCAGTAATGAAAACGTAGGTGGTGTAATCCGTTACCGTTATAAGAATCTGAATGTTTACGATAACCTTTCTTTGAATTTCAATCAGCAGGAAGAAACCGCCGGTCAAACCGTATGGAGCCAGTCGACCGATTTGCGCACGCAAATCGATGAAGAGACAAAATATCGGGGGCATAACATCAACAACCGTTTGAGCCTTACCCAGCAGATAAACGAAAAGCATTCTCTTGGAGCCAGCTATTATGTGGCGACAAACCGGCTTAAGACTTCTTCATTGACCGCTGACGGTCAGGAAAACGCCATTCGTTCGGCTATTGAAGGCAAAGACAATTACCTTGATCAGGAAGCGACCTTGAAATACACTTCCAAACTTAGCCGGAAAGGGACAACATTGGATATAACAGGCGATTATTTTAACCGCCAGTCGGATAACCGTACAGGTTATTCGTATGGTGACAACACATCTGATGTATCTGAAGATGAATCTTCATTGGATATGTATAAACTTTCGGTTGATGTGACCGACCTTCGCAGCCAAAAATTAGTATGGAAATACGGTGCATCCGTGCACTATATTGTCTCTGATTATCATCCTGCTATCGGTGCTTCCAATCAAACAGACCGTTTCCAGACAAGCCAAACCGCAACAACGACAAAAGGACTGACCCCGTTGGCGTATGTGTCTGCCATGGGGCAAATCTGGAAAATCAATTACAGTGTAGGCGTGAACTGGCAATTGAATGAAATCAAATATAAAACGTTGGATGATGGAATCGAGTCATCGGACACACAGTGGGGGATAAATCCGACCGTACAACTGATGATGCCGTTGGATAAGAAAGGCGAGTATATGCTGATGCTGAACTACAAACGTACCCTTGAGGATATCCCGTATGCTGCGATTTCATCTACGGTCCGCTGGAGTGACCCATATAATTATACGGTTGGCAATCCCGACTTGAAAGCCCCCACGGCAGATATGCTTATCGCCGGTGCTTCTTTATGGCGCAACCTGTTGAACCTGACAGCGGTCTATTCGCATACGAAAGATAATATTTATTGGGAAACCAGGCAAAGTGCGGGTGCTCCGGATGTGTTTTACACCATTCCGGTGAATCTTCCGTCTGCGGATTTCTATGGTGTGGGAGCGGAACTGAATCTAAATCCAGTCAAGCCGTGGAGGATGAAAGCCTCCGGTCGTTTGGAGATTCATCCGGAGGATGTTACCTTAGACGGCATCTACTATGGGAAAACAAGGCTTCGCCAGTATTATGCCATTTATAACACCTTTGCTTTCAATCACGGCTGGGGAGGCATGTTGAACCTGATGTTTGAGCCGACTTTCAAGACATACGACCGTACTTACCATACTGTGTATAATGTAGGTGGGCAAGTTTATAAAATGCTGTGTAAGGATAAGTTGCAATTGACTTTCATGTTCAATGCCTTTGGAGACCGCCGCAAATATGACCGCTATGCCAATGGCAATAAAGTGACTTACGATTTTACTACGCCTGTGCAGTATGTAGGTGTTTCGTTTATATGGAGATTTTCGGGTGGCAAGCAGGTGAATGTGAATGCGATAGAAAGCGGTTTGCAGAACTTTAAGGAAATAAAGGATGTTATTAGATAGATAGAGTTTGAAAATGAACCGGAATTCGGATAGAATGTTTATCTTTGTGGAAACCAAACGAACCGCATCCGTATGACACAGTCAGTATTGAAGAAATATCCTGTAGGGATTCAGACTTTCTCCGAATTGATA
>NZ_NFIN01000056.1 GCF_002161765.1 Bacteroides sp. An322
TATTGTTTGGTACCTGTAAAGATATAACATTTTTCCAATTGACCGGCTGATTCTGAATTGTATGTAGCCCTATAACATTATTCTTAAATCAATTCAAAACAGTTTCTAAAATTAAAAATAAATATCCGCGAAAATCTGCGCTAATCTGCGTTTCTAATTAATTCAATAAAAACCAAGCATATTTAAAGAATTATTCGTAGTTTTGCGGCGATTTGTTACAATACGGAACAATTTAATTACTGATAAAACTATGATAACATTTGTATTGAGCCTGATAGCCCTCGTGGTGGGCTATCTTGTTTACGGGCATATCGTAGAGCGTGTGTTCGCTCCCGACGACCGCCCTACCCCTGCGGTAAGCATGGCAGACGGAGTCGATTATGTTGTACTCCCCGGATGGAAAATCTTTATGATCCAGTTCTTGAACATCGCCGGAACGGGACCTATCTTCGGCGCGATTATGGGCGCCAAGTTCGGACCCTCCGCTTACTTGTGGATTGTATTGGGATGTATCTTTGCCGGAGCCGTACACGACTACCTGAGCGGGATGCTTTCGATGCGTCACAAAGGTGCCGGACTGCCCGAATTGGTAGGCGCCTACTTAGGCGGACGCACCAAGAAAGTGATGTTGGTCTTCTCCGTATTCCTCCTGCTGATGGTGGGTGCGGTATTCGTCTATAGCCCTGCCATTATTTTAGGCAAGCTCTGCAGCGACTCCCTTTCGTGGGTCTATATCTGGTGCCTGATTATCTTCGCCTATTATTTCCTCGCCACCATGTTGCCTATCGATAAAATCATCGGGCGCATCTACCCGATATTTGCCATAGCCATGCTGTTTATGGCGGTGGCTCTGATGGCGGTGCTCTTCGTCAAATGGCCCTCCCTGCCCGAACTGACCGACGGGCTTAGCAACATGAACCCCTCTTCGGGCACCATATTCCCTTGCCTGTTCATCACCATAGCCTGCGGAGCCATCAGCGGTTTCCATGCCACCCAAAGCCCGCTTATGGCACGGTGCATCAAGAGCGAACGCCAGGGACGCCCGTTGTTCTACGGCGCCATGATAACCGAAGGCGTAGTAGCCTTGATTTGGGCTACGGTCTCGATGTATTTCTTCTACGGAGGAGCAGCCGGAGAGTTAGGCGTACCCGCCACGCTCCAAGCCCCCGAAGTCGTTACAACGGTCTCACAAGGCTGGCTGGGAGCATTCGGCGGGGCTTTGGCGATATTGGGAGTAGTAGCCGCCCCGATTACCAGCGGAGACACTGCCCTGCGGAGCGCGCGGCTCATCATCGCCGAGTTCCTGCATTTGGAGCAACACTCCATCCGTAAGCGCATCTATATCTGCATCCCCGTATTCGGAGTCACCTTGGCATTGTTGTGGTATAACATCGCCGACGAAGACGGATTCAACGTGATATGGAACTATTTCGGCTGGGCAAACCAAACCTTGGCGGTATTCACGCTTTGGACCCTGACGGTCTACCTGGTACGCAAGCAAAAGAATTATTGGATTACCCTCCTGCCGGCTATGTTCATGACGGCGGTCTGCCTCTCTTTCCTGCTCGTCTCCGGCAATAGTTTCGGATTGCCCCCCGTCGTAGGCTATATCTCGGCAATAGCCGCTTTCATCGTATCGGGACTGCTCTTTGCCGTATGGAAAGCGAAACGCATTAAATAAGAATGAATGCCAATCAGCTTGAGAGTGTATCAAAATAAATTTTAGCTTTCATTTTTGATACACCCTCATCCCGAAGAGACCAAATAGTTTGATACTACCCCGTCTCCCAAGATGACCTTACTTGAACTAAGGGCATCGGTCAGGCCGACACTTCTCCTTGCGATAGGCTTGTTTGAAACAAGGTTGTCTCCAGAGATAAGGTGGTTTGAAAACACATCGTCTACCGTAATACACTGGATTACAAAGAAAAACGGGAAAGCGATAAGGGTCAAAATTTGGTCGAATAGTGTCATAGCATTAGTTTTTGGTTTACCCTACAAAGGTACGAAAAAGTTTTGAATTATGCAATACCCTGACGCACCTGTTTTGCCCGGCGCGGCGCAAACTATTTATTTTCACGTATGCAATTGCATGGTATGGTTTATGCATATATATGCAATCTTTGTAATTATAAGGGTGTAACTTGTTTATTTCGGTAAAATCTAACAAATCTAACAACTAACAATTAACTTTTTTGTTAGTTAGTACCGATAGGAAAAATACAATTATATACTATATATATAAATATATATATATTTATATATATAATGTTATATACAACTTTTTCTATTCCTACATTCATTCACTAAACATAATTGTTAGTTGTTAGATTTGTTAGATTTGTTAGATTTGTTAGATTTGTTGTTTTAGTGATTAGTTGATAATTGGTTGTTATAAGCTATTGATTATCAATGTCTATATGCAATTATCTTCCCAATCG
>NZ_NFIN01000057.1 GCF_002161765.1 Bacteroides sp. An322
GAGGATTCGTAACATATTGGGTATCAATTACAACAAAATTCCTGCTTCCAATAAGAAGTGGGTGGGGGGATTATGTGCCTTTATCTAAGCTTAAATGAAAGAGCCGTGTGTTTTTCCTTACACTCCTTTATGAGATTGTTGCTTTTTTAACTCATTCAAGCCCCACACAATAAAAGTAATTTGTTACGCCGGATTTGCAATCATGAGTGGTCGGAAGAAATTAATTATCCCTTTGTCATGCCGGATTTGTAATCATAAGTGGTTGAAAGATTTGCCAAGGGCGGTGAACCCGCCCAATTATGCGTAACCGCCTGGTGAGCGAAGCGAACCTGCGGTAATTCAAGCCCTCAGCCAGGGCCTCGAAGAAGTCCAATTGAATTACCTAAGCGTTGTTCGACTTCTTCGAAGCCGATAAGTAAGGTGCACACTCGACCGCAGGTTCGCTTCGCTCACCAGCGGTTACGTATCGTTGAGCCTTTTCAAAGCTCTGAATATACAAAAGGTGCATCCGACAAAATCTTTCAACCACTTATGATTTGCAATCCTGCGTGACGAGCATTCTTGTGAAAGCTCCAATCTTTTTTCCTTTTTTTCAAGAACATCCAACAAAATTCTTTAATTTTGCATCAGCATTCCACAACCGTTTATGAAACACGAACACAAAGACAAATATACGCAGATGACCACCGAGCCGGTACATAAGCTCATTGGCTCATTGGCAGTACCCACCATCATCAGCATGCTGGTCACCTCGCTCTATGTAATGATAGACACCTATTTTGTGGGGAAAATCAATACACAAGCCACCGCAGCCGTGGGAATCTCGTTCTCTGTTATGGCAATTATCCAAGCCTTCGGGTTTTTCTTCGGACACGGGTCGGGCAACTTTATCTCTCGCCGCTTGGGAGCACGAGATTATCAAAGTGCCGAAAAAATGGCTGCAACCGGCTTCTTTAGTGCTTTCATCGCCGGATGCCTCATTACGGCATTCGGATTGATATATCTTACGCCTATCTGCATCGGCCTAGGCTCAACGCCCACTATCCTTCCTTATACCGAAACTTACTTAGGAATCATTCTCTTAGGAGCGCCTTTTATGGCATCTTCGCTGGTTTTGAATAACCAAATGCGTTTTCAAGGGAATGCCCTTTATGCAATGGTAGGCATCACCGCCGGCACGGTGCTCAATATCGGATTGGCTCCTTTATTGATTTTTGTATTCAACATGGGCATCGCCGGAGCTGCTTGGGCAACGCTTTGCGGGCAAGTGTGCAGTTTTTTCATCCTGCTTTATATGGACAGCCGTGGAGAAAATATCCGTATCCGCTTGCGTAACTTTACTCCTCGCTTTGCTTATTTCCGTGAAATTATTTATGGTGGGAGCCCTTCACTTTGCCGCCAAGGACTAGCAAGCCTTGCAGCCATTTTGCTTAATGTAGCAGCTGGGCGATACGGCGATGCAGCTATTGCGGGCATGTCTATTGTAGGCCGTATTTGCATGTTTATCAATTCCTTTCTCATTGGGTTCGGGCAGGGATTCCAACCTGTATGCGGATATAATTATGGGGCAGGCATTTATTCCCGTGTACGCGAAGGATTCTGGTTTTGCGTCAAGGTGGGTGTTGTCTTCCTCACCCTGTGTTCCATCATAGGCTACATCTATGCGCCCGAAATCGTATCGTGGTTCCGTGAAGACGATGCCGAAGTGATAGCCATCGGCGCACAAGCCCTGCGCTGGCAACTCCTTACTCTGCCTCTCGGTACGTGGGTCATTCTTTGCAACATGCTTTTGCAGACCATCCGCAAGCCCGTCCGTGCCGTATTGCTCGCCTCCGCACGCCAAGGATTGTTCTTTATCCCTGCCATACTTCTGCTTCCTTACTTCTTAGGTCTGCAAGGCGTAGAGATGAGCCAGGCAGCAGCCGACTTTTGTTCGTTCCTTTTTGCCCTGCCTGTAGCCATTCCCGTGCTCCGTTCGCTTCGGAAAGGCCCTGCCACATAAGCTGTACAAATCAACACTATCTCACCACAGGATGACAAAGGGGTGGGTAGGTTTACTTCGTTTTGTGCATGATTGTTTATTTGCAGAATACGGTCAATCTTGCTTGTTAAAATATTTGATAATCAATTTATTAGAGCAAATATAAAGAGGATAAGGTTATCGGCGGAGGTGAAAATTCAAAAACGCCTGACCGGTGCGGCGCAACTATCTATTTTCATGTATGCACTTGTATGGTATAGTTTATGCATATATATGTCTTACCCTAAAAGTGTCTACGTTTTTTAGGGTAAGACAAGGTGCACCACAGATTACACAGATTTGAACAATTTATTATTAACCAAACCACGGACACAGAGAAAATAATTTTATTAATCTGTGTAATCTGTGGTGAAAAACTAAAGACTAAGA
>NZ_NFIN01000058.1 GCF_002161765.1 Bacteroides sp. An322
TGTTCGCTTCGGCAGGAACTTTTACCTCTTGTAAAGACTATGATGATGACATTGATGGTCTGCGCACAGAAATTACTGATCTGAAGAGCGCAGTTACTGAATTGCAGAATGCTGTTCAGAACGGTAAATATGTTACCGCTGTATCAGGCAATGGAAATGTCATTACCTTTACTTTCAGTGATGGTTCTACTACTCCGATTACTATAGAAACCGAGAGTGGAGAGCCTTCTCAAACTGTAACCATCGGTGAAGACGGTGAAGTAATCATTAATGGTGAAGGTACCGGATATTATACTACTAAGACTCCGAGCGAAGCTGAAGTAGAAGCTGGTTTGGTTAAGAAAGGCGCAAACGGAACTTGGGAAGTTTTGGGTGAAAACGGTGAATATACCGACACCAAAATCCCTGTATCAGGTATTACTGTATCTGGTAGTGAAGCTGAAGGTTATACCTTTACTATCGTAAATGCAAATGGTGAATCTCAAGTTGTTAAATTGCCTTCTGTTGCTTCTTCTATCACAAACATTGATTTTTCTACAAACTTAGTGAAAAATCCGGTTGGTGCTGAGGAAGTTGGTACAGGTTTAGTATTAGGTAGTAATGATTTTGCTTATGCTATAGAATCCTTTATGCTTGCAGATGGAGAAAATGTTACAGATTTCAAAGCAAGTGATTGGAAAGGTAACAAAGCTCTTCCTGCAGACGAAAGCGCAATTCTGTTGTCTGAAAGTACAATTGACGTACGTATTGACCCTGTAGGTGCAGACGCTACTGTTCTTTCATATACATTAACCAATACATTGAATGAAGACGCTCCTGAATTAACTCTGAAAGCAGAAGCAGAAGATGGCGAAGAGCCTATCAAATCAAATGATATTGCAGGACGCGCATCTAACAATTTAGGGAATGGTTTGTATACCCTTTCAATGGATAATAAAGTCCTAAGCAAGACTGAAGCTGATAACTTCGAAAAAGCAATGGGGAATATTGCTAACGATGACGCATACGCTATTAATGCTGCTCATGCTATTCGCTCTAAATATGCTTTGAATATTGTAGAGACTAATGCTCCTACACTGGATAAATTGGTGTTTGAACAAAACGATGAAAAAGTTCTTACAACAACAAGTCTTCAAGATTATCTATCGACTACAAGTGATAAAAAAGTAAAAGTAGGTGTACCTGTACAAGTTCTTGGTGATAGAGAAAAAGCTGTTTATGACATCTACTTGGAAGTAGCTCCAGAAGACGCTAAGTTCAACGTAACTTTCGATCAAGACAACCATACATTTACAATCGGACAAAATCCGGATTGGGCTACAATCACAGATGTAACTTTGGATATCATTGTTTGGACAGCCGAAATCGATGGTACAATTAACAAGACAACTGTTACCGTAAATCTGGACAGCGAATTCAGTACAGCAGCCGAATACCAGCCGATTACTCATAACGTAGCTGTAGAAAAGGATGAAGACAATGTACAATACATTAACTTGCAGACTATGAAGGATGGCTTCGCTTCTACAGACGATTTGAATAGCTGGATTAAGAATGTTAACTTGGATAATACTGATTACTTTATCTTCACAGATGAAGAATGTACGACCGCTAATCAAGTAGCTTCGATAAGCAAGTTAAGTTTCGATATCACAGATAAAGAAGATTACAATGTAGCAGCACAAACAGGCGCTAAGGGTGCTTCTGCTAACTATGTTCGTATGAAGGTTGATAACACTCTACCAGACAATTTGAAACTTGACGAACAATATTACTTGAAAGTTACATTCAAGGATGCAGCAAGCAATACATTGAACAGCTTCGTAGTGCCTATCACATTCACAGCTCCGTCGGTAGCAGAACAATTCGTTGTTTCTACTAACTACCAGAACGGAAGTGATAAAGCTATCAAGGGTTACTATAATAACTGGACAGCAACCAATACAAGAAAGATTGATATGAAACACTTCTTCAAGTCTTATGATAAGGGTGCTGCCTTAACGTTGGACGATGAAGCAGTTGTTACAGAATACAAAGCTCTTGGTGAATTGACTTCTAACGATTTGGCTACATTAAGTGCTACTGGCGTTGAAACTGCATTGATTTCACTGAATACTCAAAAATCTACTGCTAATGACTTGGTATTGGATGATGATACTAACCGTGAAGTAGGTTATGGTAAAGTATTGACCATCAATGCTACAAATAACTACTATGCAGACACTCAATGGGCATATACAGACGAAGCAGATACGAAGACTACTCTTACTATCACTATCTTAAGCCCGATTTACGAAGGTGTAATTGCAGCAACTGATGGTAGCAAGAACTTGAGTGTAGTTGTTAACAA
>NZ_NFIN01000059.1 GCF_002161765.1 Bacteroides sp. An322
TTATAGTTTGGTACCTTTAAAGATATAACATTTTTCCAATTGGCCTGCTGATTTCAAATTTTAAGGAGACTGTAACATTATTCTTGAATCAATTCAAAACAGTTTCTAAGAGTTTACAGCAGAATTGTTATCTTTGCCGAAAGACGAACTCCTAAATCAACGAACAATGGAAAAGGCAAACGTGAAAGGCATCCCTTACGGGGTGGCAAGTTTCGAACAGTTACGGAACGAGAATTCATATTATGTGGACAAGACCATGTATCTTCCCGCGCTGGAAGACATGAGCAATTACTTGTTTCTCATCCGTCCGCGCCGTTTCGGCAAGAGCGTATTCGTCAGCATGATGCGGGCGTATTACGATATTGCCCAAGCAGACCGATTCGATACATTGTTCGATGGGCTGTGGATAAAAGAACATCCCACACCATTGAAGAATGCCTTTCAAATCATCTATTTTGATTTTTCCATTATAGGAACAGGCTTCACCGAAGAGGATTTAGAGCAAAACTTCAATACCTATTGCGGGCAAGTATTGGATGTCTTTGCCGAAATCTATGCCGGATATTACGATGAAGGGTTCGAACAAGCGGTCAAGTCGACAAGCAACGCACGCGCTAAGTTAAACTATATCAACCTGCACGCCCACAAGAAAGGCTATCCGCTCTATTTAATCATTGACGAATACGACAACTTTACTAATGTCATCCTAAGTGACGGAGGCACGGAACTGTTCCGCCGGTTGACCCACGCCAGCGGTTTCTACCGTGAATATTTCAAGATATTCAAGGCAATGTTCAACCGTGTATTCCTTATCGGCGTATCACCCGTCACCTTAGACGATCTTTCCAGCGGATACAACATCGACTGGAACATCTCGCAAGCGCCGGAGTTCAACCACATGCTCGGCTTCTCGGAAACAGACGTGCGCACCATGTTCCGATATTATCAGGATAATGGCAAGCTCCGTGCCGATGCCGACATCGAAGCCATGATGGCGGAGATGAAGCCGTGGTATAACAACTATTGCTTCGCACAAGAATGCCTGGACGATGACCATCTGTACAATTGCGATATGGTATATTATTACCTGCGTCATCAAGTGTTATACAACCGTCCGCCCAAGGAAATGGTGGACAAGAACATCCGCACCGATTACAAGAAACTGAAAATGTTAGCGGATATTGATAGGGGGAACCAGCGAGAAAACCGCATGAGCGTCATCGAAGAAATAGCTGCCACCGGCTCGGTAGTCATGACATTGAAGACTTCATTCCCTGCCGAATACGTGACAGACGACAACAATTTCCGCAGCCTCCTCTATTATTACGGGTTGCTCACCATGGGAAGCAGCTACGGGAGCATGATGAAGATGGTTATACCGAACAATTGCGTGAAAGAACAATATTGGAGTTTCATGCGCGATTACTATAACCGCAGCTACAAGATAGACAGCATCCCGATGGAAATGGAGATGATGCGCATGGCACTGGAAGGCGAATGGCAGCCTTTCATCCGCCGCATCGCCGAAGCCTACCGCGAAAACTCCTCTGTGCGCGACAGCATCTTGGGCGAACACAACCTGCAGGGCTTCTTCAAGGCGTACCTTGCCCTGAACAGCCTTTACTTAGTAGAACCTGAAATAGAACTGAACTACGGATTCAGCGATTTCCTGATGCTTCCCGACAAGGCACGCTATCCGGAAACAACGCACAGCTACATCATGGAACTGAAATACGTGAAGCCTTCCGCTACTGATACAGAAGTAGAAGCCAAGAGCAAGGAAGCCGACGGGCAACTTGAGAAATACAGCAAAGACAAGGTGGTGACACGCCTTTGCGCCGGGACACAACTGCATCTGCTGAAAGTCGTATTCCGAGGAGCGGAAATGGTTATCATGGAAGAGATAAGCTGAAAAGCCGCCCATAGTATGCCATCCATTCACCACAGAGGTCACAGGGTATCACAGAGGGAATAATCCAAGTTCCGCAAGCTCAACGTATGCGGAACTTGGATTAATTGACAATATGCCGGATAATGCTTTCCCCATCCCCGTAAGGATAAGGCACGAAGCAAACCACCAATAGCAAAGCCAACAAGATAATAACAATAACCGCCATGTTCCACCCAATCAGCCGCGAAGGCACCGCACCCACAATGCGACGCACCTTTTCCGACCGAAGTTCAATCCGTTGATCCGAATCCTGATTCATTTTTAATTTTTAATTTTCAATTCTTAGAAACTGTTTTGAATTGATTTAAGAATAATGTTATAGGGCTACATACAATTCAGAATCAGCCGGTCAATTGGAAAAATGTTATATCTTTAAAGGTACCAAACA